>JBEIIG010000083.1:0-15511 GCA_040380855.1 Acidimicrobiaceae bacterium
CAACGACGCGCACTACGCGCCATGTACCGAACCTGCGCAATCCCCGGCTGCACACGACACATGTCGATCACCGAAGCACACCACATCCACCACTGGGAACACGGCGGCAACACCAACCTCACCAACCTGCTCCCACTCTGCCGACACCACCACGACCGACTCCACCAAGAGGGCTGGCACCTCACGCTCGCACCCGACCGATCCATCACCGTGCGCGCACGAGACGGAACCCTGCTCATGAGCACCGGACCGCCGCAAGAGCAGTGGGAGTGACATGGCCCAAAGCTCGCGCCCACCGGACGACTGGTTTTCGATCGGCGGCTGGCGCCCGATCAGCGACCGGGGCTCAGGCTCCGACGGCTGCTCAGTCGGCGATGGCTGCTCAGGCGGCGACGGCTGCTCAGTCGGCGACGGCCAGGATGCGCACCGGCAGTTCGCGCGGGCCGCGGATCTGGCCGATGCTCCAACGGGTGTCGCCGGCGAGTTCGAAGCGAGTGAAGCGAGCGATGAACTCCTCGATCGCCACCTTCAGTTCCAGGCGGGCCAGGTTCGAGCCGATGCACCGGTGGATACCGAGGCCGAAGGCTGCGTGCCGGTTCTCCTGGCGGTCGACGATGAACGAGTCGGCGTCTTCGAACTTCAACGGGTCGCGGTTGGCGGCGGGGAACGGCAGCAGCACCCAGTCGTCCTTGGCCATCGGACAGCCGTGGAAGTCGTGGTCCTTGGCCACCATGCGGGCCATCGTCACCGGGGCATAGGCGCGGAGGAACTCCTCGAGCGCGAACTGCATCACCTCGGGGTCGTCGAGCAGACGCTGATGATCCTCGGGGTGTTGGGCGAGGTGCCACAGCGACGACCCGATCGCCGACCACGTGGTGTCGATACCGGCGATCAGCAGCAGGATCACCATGCCGCCGACGATGTCGTCGTTCACCGGCTGGCCGTCGAGCTCGATGTTCATCAGGTAGCTGGTGAGGTCGTCACGCGGGTTGGCCCGGTGGTCCTGGATCTGGTCGTAGATGTAGATGCCCAGATCTTCCATCCCGTCGCGGGTGCCCGGTTCTTCGGCGATGCGCTCGAGCGCGTCGTGGACGAACTTGCGGAACAGCGCCTCGTCCTCGGCCGGGAAGCCGAGCATGCGGCCGATCACGTTCACCGGGATGTGCTGGGCGTACTGAACGGCGGCGTCGATGACGGTCTCACCGGGCGTGATGTCGCCCATCTGGTCGAGCAGGTCGCGGCAGAGCCGACGGATCTCGGGTTCCCACGGCTCGATCTGCTTCGGCGCGAACGCAGGCAGCAGCAGTCGGCGGGCCATGGCGTGGAAGGGCGGGTCGCTCGTGATGGGCGGCGCGCCGCCGATGGGCGCAGGCAGCGCCAGGTCGCCCGGACGGCCCACCGACACCACCACCGATCGGCTGGTGAAGTGCTCGGTGTCGTAGGCCACCTCGTGCACCGTGTCGTGGGTGAGCGGCACCCACATGCCGCCATAGCGATCGGAGTGGGCCACCGGGCAACCACCCTCGCGCAGCGCCTTCCACACCTCGGGTGCCTGCGGGTTGTAAGCCGGATCGGCGTGGTCGAAATCGGTGGCGAAGTCGGCGACGGGGCCGTAGTCGGCCGGGTCGTAGGGCACTCGCTGCCAGACGTGGGTTCCCTCAGGCGAGGTGCCGAAGATGGGCGGCTCGTAGCCGGGGCGGGGCCGTGCGGGGGTGTCGGTCACGTCAGTCCTCAACGATCTTGATGGCGTACTCGGGGCAATTGGCGGCGGCGAGACGAGCCGAGCCGTGAAGGTGCTCGGGCACATCGCCGTCGACCAGCAACAGGGATTGTCCGTACTCGTCGACGTCGAACAACTCGGGCGCCAACGCGTAGCAGCGGTTGTGGCCCTGACACTTCTCGGCATCGAGATGAATGCGCATGGGTCGAATGTATCCCCGAGCGGTCGCCGAACTCCTGCGGGACGGCGAGCCGATGGGTCTGGGGCGAGGGTCGACGGGCACCACGACCGACGGCGTAGCGTGATGCCATGCCGAGCGACCTCGCCCTCAAGTCGATGAATGCCATCCACCGCGGCCTGCTCGCGGTCACGTTCGGCAAGGTGGGTTGGAACGCAGGCGGCATGCCAGTGCTCGAGCTCACCACCACCGGCCGCAAGAGCGGTCAGGCGCGTTCGTGCATGCTCACCTCGCCGTTGCAGTTGGGCGACACATACGTCATCGTCGCCTCACGCGGCGGCGACGATCACCACCCCGCCTGGTACCTGAACCTCGAAGCGAATCCCGACGTCGAGATGGCGGTCGGCGGTAAGGCGAAGCAGCGCCGCCACGCCCGAATCGCCACAGCCGACGAACGCGCCACCCTGTGGCCGCAGATCACCGCGAAGTACCGCAACTACGCCGGCTACCAGTCGAAGACGACGCGCGAAATACCCCTCGTCCTGCTCGAACCCGTCACCGAGCCCCGGGCACGGAGCCGTCGGGCACGGAGCCGTCGGGCACGGAACCACGGGCACGGAACCACGGGCACGGAGCCGTCGGGGACTGAGCAGTCGGGTACGGGGGCACGGTCACTGAGTACCCGAGCCGTCGGGATTCAGACGGTGCGGTGCCTGCGCAGCGACACGACGAACCACACGCCGAGAGCGACCAGCACGAACGGTGCCGCCATCAAGGCGAGGCCGGCGCCGATGTTCGCCCCCACCACGGGAGCGGTCAGCGTCGCATACAGCGCACCGAGGAAGCCACCGGCCAGCATCACCGGCAGGACGATGCCGAGCTCGATGACGGAGCCGCGCCCGCGCAGGCGCTGCATCATGTGGATGACACCGAGGATGACGCCGAGGTTGACGACGCTGGCCACCACGGTGACCAACCTCCACTGCTGCACGAGGCCTTCGATCGGACGAAGGAAGTAGTCGGCATTGGCAGGTGTGCCCGAGAAGCACACCATGAGACTCCAGATCTGCGCCCCGATCGCCAGGCCGGCGAGCGCTGCCAGCGCGATCCACGGGAGGGTGCTGGTCGGCCGGGGCTCGTCCACACTGCGACCGTACTGCGCCAGGTGCCATGTCGTGGCGCCCCACGGTCGATCGGAGGTTCTGGAGCGGCCGAGCCGATCCGGCGCCTGCTCAGGTGTGGGCGGCCGACCAGCCGGTGAGGGCCACCACCCGCAGCACCAGTACCCGGGCGAAGGGTTGGGAGCGGTACTGGGGATACTTGTCGGCCAGCAATGCGGCGAGCGATGCCACTCGGTGGGCGTCGTCGCCCTGCCACTGCAGTTCGGCGCGCACCCACCACAGCTGTGACCAGTCGTCGGCTGACCACTGCTCGATCAGCAACGTGGCCCGCGGGTCGGCTTCGAGGTTGCGTTCGCGCTGCAGTCGGGTCGAGGCCTTCGGCTTCACCAGATCGACCGGGACGCCCACGAAGCCGTCGCCGTCGACGACGTACGCCACGGGCACCGCGTCGACGCCACGTTCGGCGTGCAGCGTGCACAGAACCGCGTGATCGTGCGCCGCCAGCAGCGAATGCGATGCGGTTTCGTCGAGCCTCATCGAGTACCTGCGACAGCCGGGCGGTCTGGACAGACGATCACGCGCCGACACTACGCTCGCGCCGTGCCCGATCAGCTCTCATCCGACCGCGCCACCACCGATCTGCGCCAGGTGACGCCATGAATCTCGCCGTCTGGATCGAGCGGCACGGTCGACTCCGGCCCAACGAGCCGGCCCTCGCCGATGGCACCGACGTGCATGCCACGTGGGCGCAGTTCGCTGCCCGCACCGCCCGGATCGCCACCGGCCTGCGCGGCGAGTTCAACCTCAGCACCGGCGACCGGGTGGCCATCGTGATGCGCAACCGGCCCGAGTACCTCGAGGCACTGTTCGCCATCTGGCACGCCGGCCTGGTGGCGGTGCCGGTGAACGCACGCCTGCACCGCGACGAGATCGCCTACATCCTCGAACACAGCGAATCGGCATGCGTGATCACCGACGACGACCATGCCGACGACGTGCAGTCGCTGGTGGGAACGGTCGCCACGGTGCGGGCTGCGGTGGTGGCACCCGGCGAGCACTGGGCCCGCCTCGATGCCGCGGCCCCGTCGGCGCTGGTCGATCGCCGCCCCGACGACGCGGCCTGGCTGTTCTACACCAGCGGTACCACCGGCCGACCGAAGGGCGCCACGCTCACCAATCGCAACCTGCTGATGATGTCGCTGAGCTACTTCGCCGACATCGACCAGGTGATGCCCACCGACTGCATCCTCCACGCCGCACCCATCTCACACGGCTCGGGCCTGTACGGCCTGCCGCACATCGCCCGCGGCGCCGTGAGCGTCATCCCCCACTCGGGCGGCGTCGACGGTGACGAGATCGCCACCCTGCTCAATCGCTGGCCGGGCATGACCTTCTTCGCCGCACCCACGATGGTGAAGCGCCTCACCGGCGACCCGGCCATCGCCGCTGCGAACCTCGACCACCTGAAGACCATCATCTACGGCGGCGCGCCGATGTACCTGGCCGACCTCGAGGACGCGCTGGCGGTGTTCGGCCCGCGCCTGGCCCAGATCTACGGCCAGGGCGAGACGCCGATGACCATCACCGCGCTGTCGAAGGCCGATCACGCCGACCGCACCAACCCGCGGTGGACCGAGCGCCTGCAGAGCGTCGGCGCGGCCCGCACCGATGTGGAGGTGCGGGTCGTCGACGAGGACGATCGCGAACTACCCATCGGTGAGATCGGCGAAGTCGTGGTTCGTGGCGATGTGGTGATGGCCGGCTACTGGAACCAGCCCGAGGCCACGGCCGAGACGTTGCGCGGCGGCTGGCTGCACACCGGCGACATGGGTTCGTTCGACGACGAGGGCTACCTCACCCTGCGCGACCGCTCGAAAGACCTCATCATCAGCGGCGGTATGAACATCTACCCACGCGAGGTGGAAGAGGCACTGCTGCTGCACCCTGGCGTGAAGGCCGTGTCGGTGGTGGGTCGGCCCGACCCCGAGTGGGGCGAGACCGTCGTGGCGTTCGTGGTGCCCGTCGGTGGCGTCGAGGGCGTCGTGGGCGGCGAGGGCGTCGTCGGCGGCGAGGGCGGCGTCGTCGATGGCGGCGTCGGCGTCGGCGGCATGGGTGACGTCGAGGGCGGCGTCGACGCGCCGACGATCGACGACCTCGACCGCCTGTGCCTCGAGCGCATCGCCCGCTACAAGCGGCCGAAGGAGTACCGGTTCGTCGACTCGCTGCCCACCAACAACTACGGCAAGGTGCTCAAGCGCGAACTGCGCGACCGACTGCGCGCCGAGAACAGCTGATCGGGGACGAGTTGACCGGGACCTGGACCCGGCTCAGGGTTCGCGCATGCGGTCGGCCAGGGTCACCAACTGAGCACGCAACCTGGTCACCTCGGCGGGCTCGAGCATGGTGCGGCAGCGCAACTGCTCCTGCACGGCTGCAGCCGACGACTCGAGCGCAGCGCCGGCATCGGTGAGCACGACATGCACCACCCGACCGTCGACGGCATCCTTCTCGCGCCGCACGAGACCGGCCTCTTCCATCCGATCGACGATGGGTGACACGGCGTGGGTGGCGAGACGCAGTTCGTCGGCGATCTCGCCGAGGCGGCGCGAGCGGTGCTCCCACAGCACGAGCAGCACCAAGTATTGGGGATAGGTGAGCCCGAGCGCATCGAGCAGAGGCCGGTACATGCGGGTGACGGCATTGGTGGCGGCGTAGAGCGCAAAGCACAACTGGTCGCCGAGGCGGCCGGCAGTGGCACCCGACGCCGAGGTCGTAGCCGGGTTCGCAGTCGAAGCCGGGCTCGCGCCCGCGGCCGCAACCGAGGCGGAGGCGGAGGCGGAGGCGGAGGCGGAGGCGGGTCGACGTTTCCGTGCAGTGGTCACTTGAACAACTATATCACGCGTGATATAAATCACACCCGTTCAGCCGGCAGACCAGCCGGCAGACCAGCCGGAACCACCACCCGGCAGACCCAGGAGGCCACCACCACCATGAAACTCGCCCTGTACCTGCCCAACTTCCGCGACAAGGTCACCGTGAAAGAACTCGAAGACCTCACCGACCTCGCTGAAGAACTCGACTTCGACTCGGTGTGGACACTCGACCGCATCGTCGTCCCCGAGGCCTCCGATCGGGGCGAGCTGCAGTACCCGTTCGGCATGATGGAGCAGTTCCCCACCCAGATGCCGGTGTCGGCCCGCGGTGAATGGCTGCACGGGATGCCGCTCATCCCGTGGCTCGCCGCGAAGACCAAGAAGGTCCGCATCGGCATGAGCATCATCGACACGCCCTATCGCGCTCCCGGCGTGCTGGCCGGCGAGATCGCCACCGTCGACCACCTCTCGGGCGGCCGCGTGAACGTGGGCATCGGCTCGGGCTGGATGCCCGAGGAGTTTGCGGCCGCCAGCGCCGCGCACATCTTCCCCCGCCGTCATGCACACGTGCGCGAGACGATCGAGATCATGCAGGGCATCTGGACCAACGACGTGTTCGAGTACCACGGCGAGTTCGCCGACTTCGATCGTTGCGGCTTCGGCGCCAAGCCCGTGCAGCACCCCCACCCGCCCATCTACTTCAGCGGTCTGAAGGACCCGAAGCGCTCGGCCAAGCGCATCGCCAAGTACGGCCTCGCCGGCTGGATCGGTATCCAGGACACGCCCGAGGACATCACCCACTGGAAGAGCGAGATCCAGCGCGAGCTCGGCGAACTGGGCAGCGACCGGTCGCTCGACGACGGTTTCGACATGTGCAGCATGATCTGGTTCACCATCACCGACGAGCCCACCGACCAGACGCCGAACCGCAAGCTCAGCAACCTGTTGGTGGGCACGGCCGATCAGATCACCGACAACCTGAAGCGCTACAAGGATGCCGGCATGAACATGCCGCTGCTGTGGCCCCCGTTCGCGGGCGTAGAGGTGTCGAAGACCCTCGACGACCTGAAGCGCCTGGTGAACGACATCATGCCGAAGGTGAACGCGAGCTGACCCGGACTGGTCGACCCGGGCTCGGCCGAGTGCACCTGACCAGCGTGGTCAGCCCCCGGCCGGGCTCGGGTACGACGGCGGTTCCTCCCCCGGCGGCGGCGTCGTGTAGAAGGCCACGGCACCGGCGGGATCGAACAACGTCGGCTCGCTCGGCCACTCGCCGGGCAGGTAGCGCTTTCCGCCGTCGACGTACTGCCACATGCCCTGACCCTCCTTGCGGAGTTCGTCGGGCCCGGTGGCCTGCGGGTCCCACCAGAACACGGTCGCGTCGTCGACACCGTGATAGTCCTGATAGGGCCAGATGCCCTTGTCGCCCCAGCTGAGGTAGGGCTGGCTGATCGCCTTGCGTGTTCCCGTTCCGGCGAACAGCGCATCGCGCCAGGCCTCGTGGGTGAGGTTCGGCCCCACGCCCTGCAGCACCGAGAAGAACAATGCCGGGTTCGGGGCCATCACCGGTAGGCGCCCGGGCGCCGGCGGCTCGGCACCCTCGAACCACTTGTAGAGGGCGTACGAGCCCACCACCTTCGTGTCGGTGCGCACAGCCCCGAACGTCACCCCGAAGGCGTGCTGCCACTGCTGCTGGTCGTAGGTGCGGGCGAAGGCGTTGGTGTCGACCAGGCCCGAGCCGGCCACCACCCACTCGGGGAAGTACTCCTGCGCCGTCGCTTCACGAGTGAAGTCGCGCGGTGCCACCGGGTCGCCCGAGAACACGATGGTGGTCACCCCGGCCGACTTCAGTTTCGAGATGGCCTGCGATGCCGTGGCCTGGATGGTGGCAGGGTCGAGGGCGTACACCACCACCTCGGCGAACGGTGCGCCGGCCGCCTCCATGGCGTCGATGAAGTTCTGGGCGAGTTCGCTCGATGCACCGCTCGAGTCGAGGTAGAGGAAACCGAACGTCCGCGGCTGGTCGCGCACGTCGTCGCCCCCGTACTCGGCGTTGCGGCCCACCAACTGCTTGGTGACGAACTCGATCACGTGCGTCTGACCCTGCGCCGAGCTGGTGCCGAGACTCCACACCAGCGGGTCGCGCTCGGCGTAGAACTCGGTGGGCTGGCCGGGCGTGCAACCGATGCAGAGGATGCCCCGCGCCGACAGCTCGTCGCCGAAGGCGCTCGTGAGGGCGGGGCCGCCCAGCACGGCGAATGGCTGGTACTCCTCGGCGATCAGTGCCGCATCGGCACGAGCAGCGACGTCGTCGGTGGCGATGCC
Source organism: Acidimicrobiaceae bacterium (assembly GCA_040380855.1). Classification (GTDB taxonomy): domain Bacteria; phylum Actinomycetota; class Acidimicrobiia; order Acidimicrobiales; family Ilumatobacteraceae; genus VFMC01. The sequence goes on from JBEIIG010000083.1 coordinate 8,218, forward strand.
GGTGCCCTCGAAGTTGATCAGCTTCACCTTCCGGCCGTACAGCTCGTAGTAGGTCTGGTAGTAGTCGACGAGGTCGAGCATCGTCTGGCCCTGCTGCTCGTTGGTGTCGTTCACGGCCACGGCATCGGTGACGTAGTTGATGACCGGATCGCCCTGGATGCCCAGGTAGTTCACCACCACGATCTCGTCGGCGGTCACCCCCTCGTCGGTGGCGCCACCGTTGTCGCCCTCGAACGGGGCGAAGCACTCGGGTGCGAAGAAGTCGGGCACGGCCACCCGCCCGGTGGCGGTGTCGCATCGAGCGCCCCAGTCGATCTGATCGACGACGCCCAACTCCTGCGCGGCGCTGAAGCTGAGCGGGTAGGTCCACTCGGCCGTGGGTGCCGAGGTGTCGGTGCCGCCGCCCGTCGTGGTCTCGGTGCCTCCCGTGTTGTCGGGCACCGTGGTGTCGGGCGCCGCGGTGGCCGGCACCGTGGTGGCGGCTGCCGTCGTATCGCTCGCCTCGTCGTCGCCGCCGCCGGTGGCGAGGATCACGCCGGCACCGATGGCGACCACGGCCGCCACACCGACGATCGGCCCCCATCGCTTGAGTTGCCGATTCCCACCCGATCCACCGGGACCGGCGGTACCTGCTGGCTGTGCTGGTTGCATGGTTACCCCCTGCTCGTGCTGTCGTTCGAAGATGTTGTCGAAGATGTTGTCGGAGATGTTGTCGCTGGCGTCGCAGCGCCCGACCGGCCCAGCGCAGCAGCGTCGGTGCCGAGGTAGCTCTGCACCACGGCGGGATCGGCCAGCACATCGGCAGGCCGACCGGTGGCGACCACCCGCCCCTGGTCGAGCGCGATCAACCGGTCGCTGATCGACGACACGAGCGGGATGTCGTGCTCGATCACCACGAGGGCCGAGCCCATTTCGTCGCGCAGACGCAGCAGCAGCGGGGCGAGTGCCTCGACCTCGCGCTGGGCGATACCGCTCGAGGGTTCGTCGAGCAGGATGACGGTGGGTCGATGGGCCACCAGGCAGGCGAGGTCGACGATGCGTCGCGTGCCGGTGGAGAGTTCGCGCACGAAGGCCCGCCGGTAGTGCCCGAGGTGCATCAACTCGAGCAGCTCCTCCACCCGCAGCGTCGATCGTTCCTCGTCGTCGAACACGGCGGGCAGCCGCACTGCCGCAGCGAGGGCGCTGCGGTTGGTGACGAACCGCTCCTGGGCCACCTGCAGCACCTCGGCCACCGTCATCTCCGGGAACAGCTTCGCGTCCTGGAAGCTGCGCCCCAGGCCGGCTGCGGCGCGGAGGGCGGGATCGAGGTCGGTCACGTCGGCGCCCCCGAGCAGCACCCGGCCCGACACGAGCGGTGTGAAGCCGCTGATGAGGTCGAACAGAGTGGTCTTGCCCGCACCGTTGGGGCCGATGAGCCCCACGATCTCGCGATCGGCCACCCGGAACGACACGCCGCCGACAGCACGGATGCCACCGAACGAGCAGGCGAGATCGACCACCTCCAGCGGCGCCGGCGTCTCGGCGATCCGTGTGTCGGCCCCTGCGTCGACCCCTGCGTCGACCGGTACAACGGCCCCTGCCTCGCCCCGTGCATCGACAGTGACGCTGGCACCGACCGACGCGTCCGACAGGAACACCGAACGGAGCAGATCGGTGCGCCCGAGCAACTCGTCGGTCGGCCCACTGAACCGGATTCGACCCCGCTCGAGGAAGTACGCCCGGTGGGCCACCGTCAGCGCCACGTTCACGCTCTGCTCGACGAGGATGACAGCCACGCCCTCCTCGGCGAGGCGACGCACCACCGGCAGCAACTGCCCCACCACCACCGGGGCCAGGCCGAGCGACAGTTCGTCGATGAGCAACACCCTCGGCCGGGCGATGAGCGCCATACCGAGCGCCACCATCTGCTGCTGGCCGCCCGACAGGTCGGCGGCGGGTGTGTCGAGCCGCGCGCCGAGGACAGGGAAGAGTTCGAGCACCTCGGCCCGCGCCTGGGCCACGCCGTCGGGATCGCGCCGACGGGTCCAGCCAGCGAGATCGAGGTTCTCGCCAACCGTGAGGCCGCCGAACACACCCTGGCCACCGGGCATCTGGCTCACGCCCAGCGCGGCGATCTCGTTGGGTGGCGCGTGAGTGATGTCGCGACCGTCGAGCACCACGGCGCCACGGTCGGCCTCGACCACCCCGCTGATCGCCTTCAGCAGCGTGCTCTTGCCCGCACCGTTGGTGCCGAGCAGGGCGACGATCTCGCCCTCTTTCACATCGAGGTCGATGTCGAACAACACCTGCCGCTGCTCGTAGCCCACCTCGAGCTGACGGATCAGCAACAGGTCGGCCTCACCGCGTCGACGCTGGTACAGCGCCTCACTGCGGGCTGCCGAGGCCTGCCACACCTGGGCGATGTCGGCGTCGATCACCTTGCCGACAGCGTTCAGCATGTACGCGCCCACCAGGAACAGCGGGGTGAGCACCAGCATGCCCACGCGGATGCCCAGGTTCTCGGAGATCCACCCGATGAAGGGCAGTACGAGCAGACCGGGGATGACCCACAGCGACGCCACCGAGAAGCCCGTGGCGCGGGCACGGGCGGGAATCGCGAGCGACAGCGACACCAGGATGCTCGGCCCGACGATGGCGAGCGCCGCCGTGATGACGCAGTTGATGGCCACCGCCACGGCGATGTTGGGCGCCAACGCGAACAGCACCGACAGCGCCGACGTGAACGCCGCGATCTTCGCCCCGAACTGGTTGACCCCGCGCATGTTGCCCGCATACCGACGGGTGACCACACGGGTGCCGACGATCAGACCCACCAGCGCGAACGGTTCAGCGATCGCGGCGGCGATGCCGCGACCTCGCTCGTCGAGGCCGAACTCCTCCTCGTACAGCAGCGCGGCGAGGGTGGTGAACCCGATGAGCGACGTGGCGAGGAACGGCAGGCTCCACCACAACCGCTTCAGGCTCTCGACCTTGTGCACCGTGCGCCAGCTCTCGGCGAACGACGGCTTGGTCTCCTCGGTGGCCACCACCTCGTCGCTCATGCCCATCGCCTGCCGCTCCCAGCGGCCCCGCACCGGTTCCTGCAGCCGCAGCGCAAGCAGCACGAACACCAACGTGGGTGCCACGAACACGATGAACGGCACCCGCCAGTCGAACGCATAGGCGAGCAGACCGGCACTCAACGGACCGATGAAGGCACCGACCGCGTTGGCCGCGCGGTGGAAGCTGTACACCCGGCTACGGGCCTCGACCGGGTAGTAGTCGGACAGCAACGAGTTGTGGGTGGGGTCGATCACTGCCTTGCCGAGCGCGCTACCGCTGCGGGCGATGCCCAGCACCACGATGCCCATCGCGAACCCGGTCATCCCGCTGAAGAAGGCCCACACGACCGCTCCGGCGATGGCCAGCGGCACCCGCGAGAACCGGTCGGCGTACTGCGCGATGGGCACCTGCAGTGCCAGCGCCACCAGCGACACTGCGGCCACGAGCGTCAGCACGCCGCTATTGTCGAGGTCGAACGCGTCGCGGATGTTCGGCAGCAGCACCCCGAAGGCCGCCCGGTCGAGTTCGTCGACCGCGTTGAGCCCGAAGAGCACCACGAGCGGGAATGCCGACTCGCCCTGGCACAGGTCGCGCAACCACAGCATCGGATGACGTACGGCCGCCGAGGCCCGACGTGTCCAGGGCGCTTGCTCGGTGCTCATGCGGCATCCACCCCGGTGTCGGTGCGCGGCGCGGCCGATGACAGCTCATCGCCGTCGGCCGCCGTCACCGTCGACTCGTCGACCGGCACGAGCTTGCGCACCACCAGGTCGCGGGCCCGCACCCACAGGCTGCCCAGGCCACCGGGCAGCACCAGCAGCACGAACAGCACCCCGATGCCGGTGGACAGCAGTTGCCACTCCGACGACGTGATGAACCACCGTGTGCCGCGCAGGTAGAGCGCGCCGAGCACCGCGCCACCGAGCGAGCCGAGACCGCCGATGACGGCCGATGTGAACACCGAGAAACTCTCGGCCGTGCCGTAACTGGTGACCACGAACGACTGGTTCAGATACGTGTAGAGCGCCCCGCCCACGCCGGCGACCGTGCCCGAGATGACGAACGCGGTGAGCTTGGTGCGCACCGGCGTGATCGACACACTCTGCGCCGACCGCTCGTTCTCGCGCATCGCCACGATGGCCCGGCCAGTGCGCGACCGGCGCAGACTGCGCAGCGAGGCGTACACCAGCGCCAGCACCACCACGGTGTAGGTGTAGAAGCGGGTCGGGGTGCTCACGTCGATGCGTCCGAACAGCGGCGGCCGCTCGAAGCGCTCGTCGGAGGCGGGGAACCACCCGAAGAACCGGTCGCTCAGCAGCCAGTACTCCACACTCAGCCCGAAGGCAAACGTGGTGACGGCCAGGTACAGGCCGCGCAGGCGCAGCGCCGGGATGCCTACGGCGAATGCGGCAACGGCGCCGACCAACCCACCGAGCGCCAGGCCGAGGGTGAGGTCGAGGTTCCAGCGCAGGGTGCAGGTGACGCTCACCGCAGCGCCCAGGCCCACGATGCCCATCTGGCCGAGCGAGATCTGGCCGGCCCATCCGGTGAGCACCACGAGCGACATCCCGATGACGGCGAACACCATCAGCGCCGTGCCCTTGATGACGTAGTCGACGCCGAGCACCACCGGGAACAGCACCACCGTCATCACCCCGAGGGCGAGCAGCGTCCAGCGGATGGTCGTCACCCAGGCGTCGGCGCGGGCGGCGGCCGACAGGGGACGCACCTCTTCGGCCCCGCGCCAACTCGAGGTGGTGTCGTTGTCGCGCCGCGTGCTGCCGGGGCGCTGCACCAGCAGTACGGCGAACATCACCGCCGACATGATCGGGTATGCGAGGAACGGCGTATCGGCGTTCCACAGCACACCCGCCCGCAGGATGCCGAGCACCAACGCCATACAGGCGATGGTGGGCAGCCGCTCGAACCGGCCGATCACCAGCGCGGCCAGCGCCTGCAGCATCGTGGGCAGTCCCACTGCGCTGCCGAGCGGCACACCGGTGATACCGCTCTTCAGGAACAGCGCCAGGAAGGCGAGCACTGCGGCGAGCGCCCACACCACGGTGTTGATACGACTGACCGGCACGCCCAGCATCGCCGCCCGATCCGACCGCTCCGAGCTGGCGCGTACGGCGAGGCCGAGCCGGCTGCGCGACAGGAACACCGCCACGGCCACCATCGCCACCGGGGCGACGATGAGTGCGATGAGATCGTTGGCGTTGAGGATGAACCCGCCGACCGTGAGCTTCCAGTCGACCGGCGGCTCGATGCGCTCGCTGGCGAGGTTGCGGCCCCACCAGCGCGGCACGAGGATGCCGAGGAACACCAGCAATTGGGTGATGCCGAGCGTGGCAACGGTGAGCACCAGCCGCGGGGCGTGCTGGAAACGGCGGATGATGCCCATCTCGACCACCACGCCGAGCACCACGGCGAGCAGCAGTCCGGCGCCGAGGCCGAGCAGGTACGGCCAGCCCCAGAAGAGGATGAACGCCGCGGCGAAGGCGGTGGGCACGGCACCCAGGTCGGCCTGGGCGAAGTTGACCACCCGGTTGGCGCGGTAGACGAGGGCCATGCCCATCGCCAACATGGCGTCGAGCAGACCGAGGACACCGCCGCGGATCCAATTGCCCGCCGGCATCGGGAACCAGACGAGCTGGATGACGAGCACGACGACGACCGACGCGGCCGCGACGGCCCGAGTGCGATCGACATCGCGGAGCACCCCCATGCCCGGCATCTCCTCAACGTAGCCCAGCGCCGGCCACGTCTCGGGCGCCCTCGCTCCGCTGCACGAATCACCCATTGATCACCCGACGACCTTGTGAACTATACCTACACACTGTAGTTATAGTTCCCGACTTGTGACCAACCGCCGCGACACGACGGAAAGAAGCCCTCATGCGAATCAGAGCCGCATCACTCTGCCTGCTCCTCCTTGCGCTCCCCACCGCCGCTGATGCGGCCGACGTGATGTCGTGCACTGCACCACCGGGCTTCCGACTGGGGGTGAACACCCAGGCGAGTTGGCCGGTCATCCACGCCAACGACGCAGCCACCAAGGTCTCGGCCGTGCGCGGCCCAGGCTCATCGGCGAGGTACGAACTCGTCGGCAGTGGTGCCGGAGCACCGGGCGCCTCGATGCTGTCGATCGCTGACTCGCAGTATCTGTACGCCCAGGCCGATCCGTCGGCGGGCAGCATCCTTCGGGCATTCAGGAGGGACCCGTCCGGGTCGCTGATCGTAGACGCACAGGCCGACCTGGGCGCCCCCTATCCACAGACCGGTGGTGGGGCCATCGACACGCTCAGCCGAGTGTGGTTCACGAAGTCGGGCGGCAGGCTGATCCGCTTCTGCGCAGGCCTGCAGGCGCCCGTCGAATCAGGCCCGCTGGCGACGAACATCCCCGCTGCGAACCGGCCGACGAACTTCAACTCCGTCACCCTGATGATCGACAACACCGTGCTGGTGGGCACGATGGATCCGTGGCTGTTCGTCGTCGGCAGCGAACCCGACAGCACCGGGAAGCTGCCACTGCTCGCCACACTCGACTTCCTGACGATGACCGACCGCACCGGCACGGCAGTGCTGGCCGGTGAGACCAACTTCAACAGTCGACCGGTCACCGAGCGGATCGGCGGCAAGCAGTACCTCTACCAGGTGTCGCGGAACTACCTGACGAAGTTGGTCTACGTGCCCGCGTCGCGTTCGTTGTCGATCGTCTGGGCCACCAAGGTGCCCAAGCCGTCCGACGCCACCCTGGCGGTCTCGAACCCCATCATCGTGGGGGCGTGGGTCTGCGCGACGTCGCACCCGGCGAACGCGACGAGCTCGTCTCGCCAGCGTGTGGTGTGCCTCGACAAGAACACCGGCCAACCCACGCGCACCATGACCGCCTTCCCCAACGCCCCGCGCGGTGCCCAGGCGTGGCACACCTTGGGAAGCTTCGTCGGGAGCAACGGGCGGCCGTACGTGGTGACGATCCTGACAACCACCGACGCATCGGGAGGGATCGCGGCGCTCGATCTCACGAGCGGCAAGGTCGCGTGGGTCTACAACACCGCCAACATCTCCGAGTCGTTCGCCATCAGCCAGTCGCGGGCGATGGTGTACTTCACGCGACGTACATCACCCAGCACGCCGTTCCAGATCGTCGGCCTCGATCTCGCGACGGGCCAACCGAAGCTCACACTCGACATCGCCGAGACCACCGCGATGCCGTCGAAGGTGTTGCCCTCGCTCCTCAGCAACGGCG
>JBEIIG010000084.1:0-14434 GCA_040380855.1 Acidimicrobiaceae bacterium
CAGCGATCGGCCGCGCGGCGACCGGCCCCGTGGCGATGGCCCCGGTGGCGCGCCTGGCGACCGCCCGCAGCGTCGGCCCCGGCCTGCCTTCACTCCCCCGCCCGAGTTGCCGCAGCGGCCGAAGGCGAAGCGCCTCAAGCCGGGTCGCACCCATCGCAACGCGGTGCTCGCCCAACTGCCCGAGGCTCAACGACCGGTGGCCGAGCGCGCGCTGCAGGGCGGTATCCCCGCGGTGCGTCAGGCCATCACCGAGCAGAACGCACGCCTGCGAGCCGAGGGTCTCGACGAGGTGCCCGCGGCAGGCCTGCTGTCGATGGCCGAGCAACTACTGCCCACGCTGCGCGTCGCCGAATGGCTCGACCGTGCCGATGCAGCCATGGCGGTGATCGACGATCTCGATCTGCGCGACCTGCGCAGCGTGGTCGCTGCCGGCGACGACCCGGTGGTGGCCCGCGACGAGTCGACCCGGGCGATCGCCAATGAACTGAAGCAGGCGCTCGTCGCCAAGCAGGACAAGGAACTGCGCCTGTGGCTCGACGACATCGATGCCGCCATCGGTGTCGGCCGTGTGGTGCGTGCGCTGAAGCTGTCGTCGCAGCCACCCAAGGCCGGTGTGCCGTTCCCCGCCGAACTCAACAAGCGGCTCGCCGACGCCACCACCGCATCGCTCACGGCCGATTCGGCGAGCGAACGTTGGGTGGCTCTGCTCGAGGCCGCAGCGTTCTCGCCGGTTCGCAGTCAGGTCGCCCCCACCGCCAAGCCCGAGCAGCCGGCTGCCGAGTTGCTCGCCACGGTGAAGCGGCTCGCACCGCTGCTGCCCCAGGTGGCCGCACTGTTCGGTGTCGAGGTGGCCGAGGGTGCCAGCGCTCCCAAGCCGTTGCGGCCCACCCGCCCAGCCGCCCCAGCCAAGAAGGCTGCACCGCCCGCACGGCCGGCAGCGAAGCCCGCAGCCGAGGCACCAGCCGAGCAGACTGCCGACGCTCCGGTCGTCGAGGCACCGGTCGCCGAGGCGCCCGCGGTCGAGGCACCCGCAGCCGAAGCACCCGCAGCCGAGGCTCCTGTCGCCGAGGAGCCGGCAGAGCAGGTCGCCGACGCTCCCGCGCCTTCTGCCGAGGCTCCTACCGACGAGGCGCCGGTCGACGGGGCACCCGCAGCCGACGCCTGACCGGTAGCGGTCAGCTCAGCCGTTTGGCGACGGTGATCAGCCGCGCCGTCAGACCGGCGCGTTCGAACAAGTTCTTGGTCTCGCGGTCGCCGGGCAGCGCCACCGACTCGATCGCAACACCGCCTGCTGCGACCGTGGCCCCGATCGCAACGTCGAGCAGTTCGTCGCCGAGGCCCAGTTCGCGTGCCTCGGGATGCACGTAGACCTGGCGCACCTGGCCGGTGGCGCCTGACTCGGCGGGCAGCACCAGTTCCAGATAGCCCAGCACCACGTCGTCGATCGTGGCCACCCACACCACGCGGGCCGGATCGGCCAGCGCGGTGCTCCAGTCGCCGATGGCGGTGCGCTCGGCCAGCAGCGCAGCGCCACCGCGGGCGTCGACCAGCGCAGCCCGGGCCTCGGTTTCGAGCAGGGCCAGTGCAGCGAGGTCGCCCGCTTCGGCCCGGCGGACCTCGAGCGCCAGCATCAGGCGCCCTGCAACGATGCGATCTTGGCGAGGATGGTGCGTCGGCCGCGGTTGGCGACCTCGAATCGACGGATCTGCTCGATCTCGTCGGGCAACAGCGTGGCCAAGCGCTGTACCACGTTCACGGCCGGCACGCTCTCGTATCCGGGAATGGCCAGCGAGTCGGCCGACGGCACCTCGTCGCCAGACGCCGTCGAGGTCGCACCGTGGTCGACCACCTCGTGGGCGACGGTGTCGACCACCACGGTGGAGGCAGCGGGTTGACGTGCAGCGAGCCGCTTGTCGACCTCTCGCCGCGCCTGTTGCACTGCCATCTGGCCGACGAACTTGGCCAGCATCAGCCGGTTCTCGACCACCTGACGGCCCTGCCGGGAGTACGCGGGCAACTCGTCCTTGAACGCCGTGTAGAGCCCGATCGGGGCGTACACGGCCAGGTCGAGCAGCCGTTCGAGCGGTGGGCGGTCGTCTGCCACGTCGGGTCGGTTCAGCTGAACAGCGGGCAGTCGTCGTCGCCGACGGGACAGTTGGGGGCGCTCTGGCGGACCAGCAGGAAGCAACTCGAGCAGAGGGTCTCGTCGGCCCGCTTGGGCTGCAGGCGGTCGGCCTGCTCGCTGCGGTCCTCGGGCTCCTCGTCGTCTTCGTTGCCTTCGTCGTCGGACGCGACGAGTCGGTCCTTCAGGATCGTGTCGAGGTCGGCCTCGACATCGTCGGGCGTGATGAGGTCTTCGTCGTCGTCGTCCTCGTCGCCGCTGAGCGAGCGCCGCACCGGGCCTGCGGCGGCAGCCGCTTCTTCCTCGTCGTCTTCTTCGATGGCCTCGAACTCGTCGGAGAGGCCGCCGAACTCGTCGTCGTCGGCCAGTTCGTCCTCGTCGAGTTCGTCGACGTCGATCTCGTCGACGTCGATCTCGTCGACGTCGAGCTCGTCACCCTCTTCGAGTTCTTCGATCTCGTCGTCGGGTTCCATGACCTCGTCGTCGTCTGCCATTGCGACCCCTTTCGAACGACCCTGTGGGCCGCGGATGATACGAGCGCCGCCCCACCGGGTGCGCGATCGTATCTGTGACAGAGGTCACGTTCCTCGCCGTTCGGGCCGAGAACGTGGTGTTTCGACCGGTGTCAGCCGCCGCGGCGCTGCTCGGCCCGCCGTTCGGCCTCGAGCCGTTCGAGTTCGGGGGCGGCGACGGTGATGTGACTCATGGCGTCGGCGACCGCTCGATGGCCGGCCTGCTCGGCGATCAGTCGGTGCATGTCGAGCGCGACACGTCGGTACGACGGGTGGCCCTGCGGCGACGAGCGCAGCTCGAGCATGTGAATGGCTTCGCGGGCATTGAACTGCATCGAGTACCGGATGCGGTACGCCATCGACACGGCGTAGCCCGCCTGCTCGGGGAACTCGTCTTTCAGCGCATCGTAGAGTGCCGCCGACCGCGCCATGGCGTCGTCGAACACATCGGCCATCCCGGCCTCGTCGACCAGTTCGGGCCGCACGTAGCCATGATTGGGCGTGAGGCGCTGCCACTCGACGGTGAGCATGCGATGGCGCTGCAGATCGCGGAAGGCGCCGTAGTCGCTCAACACGTCGAAGCGGTAGTCGACCCGTTCGAAGGCACGGCCCGGCTTGTGGCGCCGGTTCTCGCGCTCGCCCACATAGGCGCGCATCAGTGCCAGGCGCTCGGTGGCCCCCATCCGTCGCACCCGCTCGAGCACCTGGTGCTCGGGAAGGTTGGTGTGCGGGTAGCAGATCGCCGCCAGCAACTTGTCTTCGGCATCGGGGTCGAAGTCGACCAGTTCGACGAACTCGGCCCGATCGACCGGGGTCTCGCCGAACAACGAGTCGACCAGTTCGCCGGTGCGCTCGCGGGTGGTGGTGAGGTAGTCGACCCAGCGACCACCGCGGTCGGCGAGGTCGACGCGGCGCAGGAAACTGGGGATCACCTTGCGCAGTTCGGTGAGCATCAGGTCGGCGTAGTGCCGTGCCTCGGGCAGCGGATGGGCGCGCATCCGCAGCAGCAACTGCTCGAACCCCTGCCCCGACCCGTAGATGCCCACGTTCGACTGCGACGCAGCAGGCAGCACACCGCGCACGGCGTCGAGTGCCTTGGCCCGTGTGGCCTGGCGGAACACGAAGTCGGAGTCGTTGCCCTGCGGGATCGACGCACGGACCTGGTCGGTGACCTTGGTGAGCAGCAGGCTGTACGCGTCGAACATACGGTCCATGTCGCCCACGTAGCGGGTGCCGAACCGGCTCGACAGCAGTGCCGGGTCGCGGAAGTAGCGGTAACGGCCGCCCAGACGGGCGTCGTAGGCGATGTAGCGGGTGCTCTGTTCGAGGTAGCTCATCAGGCGACCCCACTCGAGCACCTTGGTGAGCAGGTTCGACGCCTGCTCGCAGGCCAGGTGCACCCCACCGAGCTGGGCGACCGAATCGTCGCCGTACTCGAAGAACACCTTCTCGTACAGTTCCTCGGCCCTGGCGAGGCCGGTGGTGGCATCGACGGTCTGGTCGCCACTGATGTCGAGATCGCCCACGAACTCGTCGAGGAACAGGCGGCGCAGGCTCTTCGGACTGCGGCTGTAGCGCGCGAACAGGGCGCCTTTCACCACTTCGGGCAGGTTCACCAGGGCGAACACCGGCCCATCGAGGTTGGTGAAATAGCGCCGCAGGATGTCGGCTTCGCTCGCAGTGAAGGCTTCGGGGACGTAGACCGTCACGACATCGAACTCTAGGCGGCGCGGCTACCTCGGGCCGGGATAGGCGACCCCAGGCGGTGCTCCTACAAGACGGTCACACCGGTGGGGCGGGTCGCGAATGCCTGGTCGACCTGATCGCGCAGCGCCGCCGAGCACCACAGGTCGATCACGGTCATCGCCATCGCCTTCGCCCCGTCGAGCACGGCCCGGTCGCCCGCCTCGCCACCGGCGAAGGCGGCGAACTCGAGGGTGTGGATGGGCACACCGGCCTCGGCCACCTGGATCATCGGGTGGATCGACGGCACGAGATAGCTGACGTTGCCCATGTCGGTGGAGCCGACCACCGCTTTGCCGATCGCCCGCGGATCGGCGACGGTGCGCCCGAGGCGCGAGGCGTTGGCCACGTACGACGCCACCATGGGGGCGTTGTCGATCATGTCGGCGTAGGGCTCGCCCTCCCACGCTGCGGTGCAACTGCAGCCGGCCGCAGCAGCCGATGCCTCGACGGCAGTGAGCACACGCTGCTTCAACGGCTGCAACGACGCCATCGTCGGCGACCGCACCATCCACAGCATCTCGGTCTCGGCGGGCACGATGTTGGCGACGTCGCCGGCGCGGGTGAACACACCGTGGATGCGCTCGGTGGGCAAGATGTGCTGGCGCAGTGCCGCCACGTTCACATAGCCCAGTACGGCGGCGTCGAGGGCATTGCGGCCCTCGTGCGGCGCTGCCGCTGCATGCGCAGCCCGGCCGTGGTACTGCACCCTCATCTGCTCGACCGCGATGCAGTCCATGCGGATGAGGTCGGCGTCGGCGGGGTGCACCATCATCGCCGCGGCAAGGCCCTCGAAGGCGCCGTGGCGGGCCATGCGGATCTTGCCGCCGCCACCCTCTTCGGCGGGCGTGCCCATGATGCGCACCCGTCCACCCACCTCGTCGGCGAGCGCAGCAGCGGCGAGCCCGGCACCGAGGCCGGCGGCAGCGATCACGTTGTGGCCGCACGCATGCCCCACGCCCGGCAGCGCGTCGTACTCGCACAGCACGGCGATCTCGGGGCCGCTGTGCCCCACCCGCGCCTCGAAGGCCGTGTCGACGCCGTAGGCGTGCCGGGTGGGCTCGCGACGCTCGTCGGCCAGCACCGACGTGAGCAGATCGTGGGCGAACACCTCGTGGTAGTTCAGCTCGGGGTGCGCGTGGATCTGGCGGCTCGTGTGAACGAGCCGATCGGCGAGGCGGTCGACCTCGGCGCAGGCCCGCTGTTTGAACTGTTCGATCTGTGCGTCGTCCATGGGGCAGACCGTAGCGCCGCCCGCAGATCACACACAGACGACGAGCGCGTCGGGTTCGACCGTGATGGTCGCGGTGTCGGCGGCGACCCAGCGTCGGCCGTCGAGCCACAGGGTGTGCGGGCGCGACCAGTGCAGTTCGGTCGCGGTGGCCTGTCTCGCGCCGATGGCCGGATGCGGCAGGTGGGTGCCCAGCGCCAGCCGTCGACGTGCCCGCAACCGGTCGCCGAGCGACATCGTGGCCGACACCTCGACGACATCGACCTTGCCGTCGCCCGGATGGGCGCGAGGTGCCACGTCCCACAGCCCGCGGTACTGGGTGTTCATCACCCCCGCCAGATCGCCGCGCCACCACCCCCGACGGGCCACCAGATGCGCGACGAACCAAGCGGTGCGGCCGCCGGCCTCCACCCGCACGGCGTCGACCGGTAACCGGGCCACATCGCCATCGAAGCGGCGGCGGTCGCCGGAGCCGCCGAGGGCACGCATCAGGTCACCCCCGAGCAGGCCCACAGGTGGTGGTGCCTGCCCTGTTTCGCGGCATGCGGTGAGCAGGGCGCGCAGGTCGGCGTCGGTGGCGACGACCACCAACCCGTCGGGCACCGGCCCGACGCTGCCCCAGGGCTCACCCTTGCCGACCGGCACCGGGGTCCTCCGCCACGGCCCCGGCGGGGTCGCCGGTGCCAGCCACCGCGTCGGCCACCGAGTCGGCATCCGTGTCGAGTTCGGTCTCGATCTCGACGGCGCTCGATGCGGCCACGACACCCCGGAACAACTGCTGCGCGGCCTGGTCGGCAGCACGGCGGGTGTCGCGCTCGGGTGCCACCAGGGCGAGCTGGCGCAGCAGGTCGATGAGTTGCTTGGTGGTGCGCACGAAGTCGCCACCGCTCAGCTCCTCGGCCTCCACCACTTCCGCGAAGCCCTCCCCCGCCGCCCAGGCATAGGCGACGGCGATGAACGTCGGGTCGGGCGAGCGGTGTTCTGCCAGGCCGGCCTGGTCTTCGATCGACTGCAGCTCGGCGCTGACGGCGTTGATGCGCTGCCAGCGCCGCCGCGCCAGCGGCGACGGGAACCAGGGCGGCGGGGGTGGTTCCTGGCTGCGGTGCTCGTAGACGAACACCGACACCAGTGCTGCCAGCACGGCGGGCTCGAGGCCGTCGAACAGCCCCTGGCGCAGGCATTCGACGATCAGCAGATCGCACTCGTGGAAGGTGCGCGCCAAGATGTCGCCCGCCGGGGTGAGCGACCAGCCGTCGACGTACTCCCAGGTCTGCAGGATGCGCAGCACCCGATCGAAATCGCGTGAGATGGTCTGGCTGCGTCCGCGCACCCGCTGGCGCAGCTCGTCGATCTCTCGTGCCACGCGTGCCGCCTGGTTGGCTGCCTTCAGCCGGTCGGCCAACTCGGGGTCGTCCTCCACCGGGTGCACGGCGAGCGCGTCTTCCACCTCGGTCACCCGTCGCCGGCGGCGCGGATGGGCCTCCACCTCGGCACGTTCGAGCAGCCGGGCCACCGTGCGTTGGTAGTCGTGCCGGTTGGGCGCGAACTCGGCGGGCAGGTCGATGCGGCCGATCGCGCGCGGTGCGTCGTCGAAGTCGGTGCCGTCGAGTTGCACGAGGTCGCTGCGGGTGGTGATACCGGTGATGCGCACTCCGTTCTTGCGGTGCGCCGAGGCGAGCACGGCCACCCGACCGGCGTAGCGACCCCTCTCGGCGTAGATCACGTCACCCGGCCGCAACTTCAACAGCGCCAACGTGGTGGGGTCGTCGCGACCGATCGACGGCCCGGCCTGGGCCGCCAGCTCGTTGCGTCGTTCGAGCAGGCGGCGGTACTCGTCGATGTCGCCGAACGGGCTCGCCGAACTCTCGGTGAGTTCGCGCAGATGCCGCTGGCGGCGTTCGAGGCGGGCCTCGAGCTTCACCACGTCGCGGTCGGCCTGGTACTGGGCGAACGACAGGTTGAGCAGGTGGTGGGCCTGTTCACTGGTGTACGAGCGCACCAGGTTGGCAGCCATGTTGTAGGTGGGACGGAACGCCGAGTTGAGGTGGAACACCCGGCTCGACACGAGCGCAGCGATCTGCTCGAACGGCACGAACGGGCTCCACAGCACGATCGCGTTGCCCAGGTCGTCGATCCCCCGCCGCCCGGCCCGACCGGTGAGCTGGGTGTACTCGCCCGGGCTCAAGAACGCGTGGTGATCGCCGGTGAACTTGGTGAGCTTCTCGATCACCACGCACTTCGCGGGCATGTTGATGCCCACGGCGAGGGTCTCGGTGGCGAACACCACCTTCACCAGACCCTCGGCGAAGCAGGCTTCGACCACTTCTTTGAACGGTGGCACCATGCCTGCGTGGTGCGCAGCCACACCGGCCTCGAGTTGGGCGAGGAACTGGCCGTACCCGAGCACGGCCAGATCGGCAGCGTCCATACTGCCGAGGCGCGCATCGACGATGGCGCGGATGCGGTCGCGTTCGTCGCCGGTGGTGAGCCGCAGCCCCGCCGCAAGTGCTGTACGTGCTGCTTCGTCGCACTGGTTGCGGCTGAAGATGAAGTAGATCGCCGGCAGCATCTCGTCGTGTTCGAGCACGTCGATCACGTCGAGCCGCGACGGGGTGTACAGCTTGCGGCGGCCCTGGGTGCCCTTGCGCTGCCGCCCACCGCGAGGCGCCCGCGATGCTTCGCTGTCGATACGCAGCGCATTGTGGTTGGGGCGGCCGCCCACCAGCACCGGCAGCAGATGCACCCGGTCGTGGGTCTTGTCACCCACCAGGTAGAGGTTCTCGAGACGGACCGGCCGCCGTTCCTCGATGATCGCCCGGGTGGGCCCCCGCACCGTCGAGATCCAGTCGGCCAGTTCCTGGGCGTTGCTCACCGTGGCCGAGAGGCACACCAGGCGAACCGTCGACGGCAGGTGGATGATCACCTCCTCCCACACCGGCCCGCGGTAGGTGTCCTGCAGGAAGTGCACCTCGTCGAGCACCACGAAGTCGAGCAGGTCGAGCGCGCTGCTGCGCGCGTAGATCATGTTGCGCAGCACCTCGGTGGTCATCACCACCACCGGTGCGTCGCCGTTGATCGCGTTGTCGCCCGTGAGCAGGCCCACTTCGTCGACCCCGTAGCGGGCCACGAGGTCGTGGTACTTCTGGTTCGACAGGGCCTTGATCGGCGCCGTGTAGAACGCCCGGCGCCCCTCGCGCCGCGCCGCTTCGATGGCGTATTCGGCCACCACGGTCTTGCCGCTGCCCGTGGGTGCGGCCACCAGCACCGAATCTCCGGCATCGAGCGCGTCGAAGGCCTGCACCTGGAAGCCGTCGAGCGGGAACGTGTAGTGCGAGATCAGCTCGGCACGGTCGGCGCGCACAGCAGCATCGTGTCAGGTCGCTGCCGGTTGTGCAGCACGCTTGCGCCTCTGGAACACGTAGCCGATCAGCACAGCGACGAGGAAGAAGACCGACATCGGCAGCGCGAGCGCCATCATGCTGTAGGGGTCGCCGCTCGGCGTGATGACGGCGGCGATGACGAAGATCGTGAGAATCGCGTAGCGCCAGCCCTTGAGGAGGGTCTGCGGGGTGAGCACGCCGACGAGTTGCAGGAACACGAGCAGGACGGGGAACTCGAAGGCGATCCCGAAGGCGGCCACCATCAGGCCGACCAGGCGGACGTATTCGCTCACCCGGAAGATCGATTGCACGTCTTCACCGGCCCACGAGATGAGGAAGTCGAGCGCCTTCTCGAGCGTCCAGTAGGCCACGTAGCCGCCGGCCAGGAACAGCAGCACCGAGCAGAGGATGAACGGGATGGCGTACTTCTTCTCCTTGGCGTGCAGAGCCGGCACGATGAAGCGCCAGATCTGCCACATCAGCACCGGCAGGGCGAGGATGATGCCGCCATAGGTGGCGATCGAGAGCCGGGTGCTGAACCCTTCGAGGGGCGCGGTGGAGATGACGTTGCCGTTGCTCAACTCGCAGAACTGCGGCTTGAGGGCGCACAGCTGGCGATAGGGCTCGAGCAGGAAGTCCATCACCGGGTTGTAGAACGCCAGCACCACCACGATGCCGATCACCACCGCCAGTAGGCCGCGGATGATGCGAGTGCGCAGCTCGGCGAGGTGATCGGTGAGGGTCATCCGATCATCGGGTGTCTTCACCTGTGGGCGGGCACTGCGCCGGAACGGGTTCTTCATCGGGTCTCGGCCTCGGCCTCACCGTCGTCGGTATCGGGCTGCACCGGCTCGGGTGGACGATAGGTGTGGTCGCGCCCCATCACCACACTGTCGAACGACGGCAGGTCCTGCTCGCGTCGCCCCTCGGTGGGCCCGTCGCCCAGTGCCGGGGTGGCCGGTGCCGGGGTGGCCGGTGCCGGGGTGGCCGGTGCCGGGGTGGCCGCAGCGGCTACCGGTGGAGCGGCCGCCACGGGCGGCTCGGCGCCGTTGGTAGGCGCGGCATCAGGCGTGGCCGACGGCTTCTTGCCCTCGAGCATGTCGGCGGCGACGTCGAACGAGGCTGCCTGCTTGAACGCGTCGGCGGTCTCGCGCATCTCGCGCATCGGCTCGTCGAGCGCGTTCTTCAACTCGCTCTGGAACCCAGTGGTCATCTTCTTGAACTCGCTGTAGGTCTTGCCGAACGAACGGATCGCGTCGGGAAGCTTCTCGGGGCCGAGGATGATCAGCGCCAGCAGGAGCAGGAAGACGATCTCGCTGCCGGAGAAGTTGAACACGGCTGCGAGTCTAGGAGAACCGCCCACGCCTTCGGCAGCGAGCTGGTCGGCAGTGGCACACTGGCGGGGTGCAGCAACGGCTCCCCTCCCTGCTCGACCTCCCCATCGCCTTCGCCCACCGTGGCGCCCGCGCCCACGCGCCCGAGAACACCCTGGCCGCGTTCTCGCTGGCGCTGCGCCTCGGGGCCAACGGCCTCGAGAGCGATGTGTGGCTCACACGCGACGGGGTCGCCGTACTCGATCACGACGGGGTGGTGGCCGGCCGACTCCGCAAGCGACCGATCGGCGACCTCACGCACGCCGAGTTGCCCGAGCACATCCCCACGCTCGCCGAGCTGTACGTCGAGTGCGGCACCGCCTTTCACCTCTCGCTCGACCTCAAGTCGCCCGATGCCGGACAGGCCGTGATCGACGTCACCCGCGAGGCCGCACCGGAGATGCTCGAACGGCTCTGGCTGTGCTCGCCGCGCTGGGAGACACTCCTGCCGCTGCGCGGGCAGGGCGCCAAGCTGATCGACTCCACGCGGCTGGCCCGCATCGGCGAGGGGCCCGAGCGCCGGGCCAGTGTGCTCGCCAACGAGGGGATCGACGGGATCAACCTCCACCACACCGACTGGAACGGGGGGCTCGTGGCCCTGTTCCACCGGTTCGAACGCGTGGCGTTCGGCTGGGACATGCAGCACGACGACGTGCTGCGCCCGGCGCTGCGCATGGGCCTCGACGCCGTGTACAGCGACTGGGTCGACCGCCTCGCCGACGCATATCGGGCCGAGGTGGGTGCGCTGCGACCTCCGCTGTGAGCGGCGTCAGAGCCAGGCCCAGTCGCCCACCGGCCAGATGATGACGAAGGCGCGCCCGATGAGCATGCCGTCGGCGACCGGCCCGAACGCCCGACTGTCGCTCGACTTGCCGCGGTGGTCGCCGAGAACGAACACCGAGTTGTCGGGTACCACCAGCGCCGACTGATCGCTCCCACAGCCGTCGCGCGCCTGGACGACCGGGTCGATGTAGGGCTCGGTGAGCGGTGCACCGTTCACATAGACGGTGCAGGCGCGGAATTCGATGGTCTCGCCGGGCAGGCCCACCACCCGCTTGATGAGGTCGCGCTCGGCGCTCAGGGCGTCGAACCGCTTCAGCACCACGACGTCGCCGCGACGCGGGTCGTGCAGTCGATAGCTGAGGCGGTTGACGAGCACACGGTCGCCGTCTTGGAGTGTGCTGATCATCGATTCGCCCTCGACGGCGAACTGCTGCACCACGTAGGCACGGACCAGCAGCGCCGAAGCGATCGCCACCACGACCACGATCACCCATTCGACGATCGGGTGCATCGCCCGGCGTGGGGCGGGGTCGGAGGGGTCGACAACCGGGTCGGTGATGTCGTCGGTGTCGACGGGCTCGCTCATGCGTCCGACACCGTATCGGGCCTGCTCACGAGCGCAACAGCGTGACGCGCGGCAGCCGCCGCGGCGGCGAAGAACACCGGATCGTCGCCAGGACCCCGGCCCATCGTGGTCACGCGCACAGCGTGGCGGGCGAGCAGGTCGGCGACATCCGAGCCCTCCCTCACCACCACTCTGTGTGGCATCAACGCCTCCGAGTGCGATATCAAGTCGGGGGTGATCACGACGTCGACGGGAACCGGCGTGAGCGCCAGCGCCGTGACGGTGTGGTGGCTGATGCCCCGGTGACGAGCCCGGCCGTCGGCGTCGCTGGCCCGCACCATCACCACCGGTCGGGCGCCCAGCCGTGCCGCCGCGGTGGCGATCGATGCCACCTCCACGGCGGTCGTGCCGAGCACCGTGGAGGTGCCCACCACGCCGGGACCCATCGCGCAGATCACCAGATCGGCACCGAGGCGCTCGATCGCCAGGTGCAGCGCCGAGGCCACGCTCACCGCTTCGAGGTCGCCGCCGAACGCGTGCCCGGCGGTGACCGTGGCATACAGCAACCCGCGCTCGCGCAGGTCGTGCACCAGGTCGCTGAGGGCCAACGGCAACGCCGCCCCATCGGTCATCACGTAGACCACGCGCAGCTCGGGCCGCATGTCGCGGGCGACCGCGGCAGCGATGCCGACCTGGCTGTGCAGGCTGGCGACCAGCACCGGTACGCCGCCCAGGTCGGGCAGCGGTTGCTGCTCGGTCGCCGGGTCACCGACCTCCACGAACTCTTCGGCTGCGCCGGTATCGGCCTGCAGGCTGGTGTACCGCATCTTCATGATGTGGCCCGGCCCCGGCAGATCGAGGTCGCGTCGCGAGAGGTTCCAGTGCACGACGTGCCAGCCGCCGGTGCCCAGCCCGAGGTCGACCGCAGTGGTGTTCACCACCACCTCGTCGCCGACGGCCACCGAACCGGTGAGCTGCGTCAGCGCGTAGGCCCGGCTGTCGTCGTCGAGCCCCACCCGTTGCAGGCCGGGGCGTTCAGCGATGATCTCGACGACGCGAAGTGTTCGGAACGTGGGCATCGGCGCGGCCCGTCAGAGCGAGGCGATCAGCTTCTCGACGCGTTCGTCGCGGCTCTTGAACGGGTCCTTGCACAGCACGGTGCGTTGGGCCTGGTCGTTGAGCTTCAGGTGCACCCAGTCGACGGTGTAGTCGCGCTTGCGCTCCTTGGCCTTCTTGATGAACTCGCCGCGAAGGCGCGCCCGGGTGGTCTGCGGCGGCACGTCGACGGCCAGGTCGATATCGGCGTCGGTGCACACCCGCTCGACCAGACCGCGGTCCTGCAGCTTGTAGAACGGGCTCCGCGCACGACTGATGTCGTGGTACTGCAGGTCGAGCAACTGCACCCGGGCATCGCCGAGCGACAGGTCGTGGCGGGCACGGAACGCTTCGATCAACCGGTATTTGATCACCCAGTCGACCTCGCGGTCGAGCTTCAGCGGATCGTTCTCGATGGTGGTGATGCAGTGTTCCCACATGTCGAGTGCGCGTTGCTCGAGTGGCGGGAAGCCCTTCGTGTCGGCGTAGCGGAGGGCCCGGTCGAGATACTCGCGCTGGATGTCGAGCGCACTCACCTCGCGGCCGTTGGCCAACCGCACCCGGCGGCGACAGGTCATGTCGTGGCTGATGTCGCGGATCGCCCGGATCGGGTTCTCGAGCGTCATGTCGCGCAGCACCACCGACGGGTCCTCGAGCATGCGCAGCATGCAGGCCGCCGCCCCCACCTTCACGAACGTGGTGTACTCGCTCATGTTCGAGTCGCCGACGATGACGTGCAGACGGCGATAGCGCTCGGCGTCGGCGTGGGGTTCGTCGCGTGTGTTGATGATCGGCCGACTGCGGGTGGTGGCGCTCGACACACCCTCCCAGATGTGCTCGGCGCGCTGGGCGATCGAGTAGAGCGGCCCACGGGCGGTCTGCAGCACCTTGCCGGAGCCCGTGTAGATCTGCCGGCTCACCAGGAACGGGATGAGCACCTCGGCGTAGTGGCCCAACTCGTCGTCGCGGCTCGTCAGGTAGTTCTCGTGGCAGCCGTAGCTGTTGCCCGCCGAGTCGGTGTTGTTCTTGAACAGGTACACCGTGCCGCGGATGCCCTCTTCGCGCAGGCGCTGCTCGGCGCTCTCGAGCAGGCTCTCGAGAATGCGTTCACCCGCCTTGTCGTGCACGACGACGTCGTAGATGCTGTCGCACTCGGGAGTGGCGTACTCGGGATGCGAGCCCACGTCGAGGTACAGCCGCGCGCCGTTCTGCAGGAACACATTGCTGCTGCGACCCCAACTGACCACCCGGCGGAACAGGTAGCGAGCCACCTCGTCGGGGCTGAGGCGGCGCTGGCCGCGCAGGGTACAGGTGACGCCGTACTCGTTCTCGAGTCCGAAGATGCGCCGCTCCATGGCCGACAACCTAGCCTCGCCCGGCTCCGCGGCACCCCAGTCGCACGTGGCGATCAGCGTGCTGCCACGAAACCGACAGAACTGCCCGGTGGTGTCTGGGCGATCACCTCGAGATCGGCGCGGTCGACGACGGCGATGACCGGGTAGCCGCCGGTGACCGGATGATCGGCCAGCATCACGATGGGGCGACCGTCGGGCGGTACCTGCACGGCGCCCTCGACCAGGCCCTCGGAGGGCAGTTCGCCCCGGCCCGCAGTGCGGATGGCGGGACCGGC
>JBEIIG010000085.1:0-14310 GCA_040380855.1 Acidimicrobiaceae bacterium
CGATCGAGACGAGGATCGACGCTGCGTTCATCCTCAACATGCCGCACATGCTGAACCTGGTGACACGATGTGGCGACATCGATCTGGTGTTCACGCCTGCAGGCACGCTGAAGAACTACGAGCAGTGGCTCGAACGCTCCCAGCGGGCGCAGCTTCGAGAAGGTCTCGTCGTCGCAGTTGCAGACCTCGATGACATCATCGCTTCCAAGACCGCAGCGAATCGACCGAAGGATCAGCGCTCACTGCCCTATCTCGAATCACTGCGAGATCAGTTGGGTTGAGCAAGCCATCGGTGACGTGTCGCCCATCGGCATCGAGCCGCACACGCTGGTGGGGGGCCAGCGAGGACCTGGTCACTGACCGGGAGAAGGCCTGAAAGACTGAGCCCGTGGAGAGGGTGGTGGTCTTCGGTCGAGGTGGTTCGGGCAAGTCGACGATTTCCCGTCGTCTCGGCGAAATCTCCGGCCTTCCGGTGATCGAACTCGACACGATCTACTGGGACGAGAATCTGCGCACGCTGACACCCGAGGAATGGAGCACTCGCCAGTCGAGCGTTGTCCAGGCAGACGCTTGGATCCTGGACGGTGACCTCGGCCCGTACGACGTGAGGGAGCCGCGTCTCTGTAGAGCGGACACGGTGATCATCATGGACACCTCGCTCGCCAGGTGTGTGTGGCGGGCATTGCATCGCGGTCGGCAACGAATCGACTTCTGGGTTTGGGTGTTCACGTGGGGACGAACGGATCGGCCATTGATCCTCGCCGATGTCGAGCGCCATGCACCCGAGGCAAACGTCGTGAGGCTGTCGAGAGCGAGCGACATCGACGACTGGCTCTCGAGTTGCGGCCGCGAACGCTGAGGACCGAACGCAGCGAGCGGTCGGTGGCAGCGCTACCGATCCGTCGCGAGCACGTAGATGTGCGCTGTGACCGACCCGTTGGCGGTATGCGCGTCGACCGCGACGCGCCGGTAACCAGGGCCTTCGAACGCATCGAGGCGTAGCCATTCCGCATCGAGGCTCGCCGATTCGAGGATCTGAACTGCGACCTCGTCCCCATCGTCGTCGAGTACGAGCCCGGGGAAGCCGAGGTCGGCTCCCCATCCGGCGTCGTAGAGGTGCCCGCGGACGACCCCGGCGAACCAGCGGCCGGGGAGGTGAGCGAGTTGCTCGTGATTGGGTCGGCCCGGCGCGAGGGTGCCATACACCGCAAGCCTCGGGAGATGATCGGCGGCGAGGTGGGTCATCGGTCGGCAGGTTAGGCGGAGTCTCAGCGGGGTGTCCGGGCGTGCGCTCCGTCAGGTGGCAGAAGCCAACGGCGGCGTGCGTCGCCTCGGTCGAAGGCGCACCGGCGTGTGTTCATCGACCCCGACCTGGTGCAGCGGCCCGAGGCGTGGGTGGCTGCGGGCACCTGGCACGACGTGTTCGGCATCGAGCCCCACAAGCTGGTCGAGGCGAGCGGAGGCCTGGTCACCGACCTGAAGCGCGGCTGACCGCTCGTGGCCTTCGAGCGTGGAGCTCGACGTAGGTCCCGTCGGTGATGTCGATGACCTCGAATCCAGCGTCCGCAACGGCCTCGGCGAAGCGTCGCTCGGGCCATACGGTGTACCAGCGGCGGCCGTCGGGTTCGACACGCCAACCCGACGTGCCCGCAGCGGGCACGCAGGTCGAGAAGTGGCCGCCCGGAACCAGTAGTGACCATAGGTCCCGAAGCACGCCTTCCGTCTCAGTGACCGAGAGATGGACGAGCGACGCCTGTGCCCAGACGCCATCGAACGACGAGCGTTGAAAGAGATGAGCCACCTCGCGGATGTCGCCTTCGATGACCTCGCCGTGGCGCCGCGCCATGTCGACGAACGAGGGATTCAGTTCGAGGCCGATCGGTCGGTGTCCGGCTGCCGCGAAGAGCCGAAGGTCGCGTCCTGGCCCGCAGCCGAGGTCGAGGATCCGAGAATCCGGAGCCAGAACCGTACAGAAGCGCTCCGGACGATCGAGTAGGTGGTCCGCATAGCGCTGCTCGTACCCGACCGGATCGGAACTGTACGCCGCGACCGAGACGCTCACTGGATCTTCATCGGGTACGGGCTCCATTGGAAGATCCTGGCAGGCGCAGTCATCCGGCCGCTGGGGGTTTCACAAACCAAGGGCAGCGAGCCGCCGTTCGGCCACGAGACGCATCTGTTGGCGTTCATCGAGCCTCACACGATTGTCGAGGCCCGCGAGGGAGCCGGCACCGACCTGACGCGCGGTCGTCGCGTACGTTCATCGCAGCCAGCGCGTGATGAGCGGGCTCGGAACGTGACACTGTCAACTCTGTGTCATGGGGGTCGCTATTGTCGGCCCATCAGCCGACGATCGAGGAGTGGACCATGTCCGACGCTGCACGCTGGATGATTGCGATTACGTTCATCTCCCTGCCGACGATCGCCTTCGGGGGGTACTTCTTGTTGTCGATCCTGCGTCGTCGGGTCGGGACCGAGAAGATCACCGCCGAACAGGCCAGCTACTTCCGTGCTGGCCATGCCCACGCCGGAGTGCTCGTCACGCTGGGCATCATCGGCCAGCTCGTGCTCGACCAGTCGCGAATGGGAGACGGGTTGGTGTGGACGATGCGCATCGGCCTGATCGTCGCGCCACTGCTCATCTCGGGAGGCTTCTTCGGCGGTGCGCCGCGCACGGCAGGTGGGCCGGCTGCATCGCTCATCCGGCTTGTTCCGATCGGTGCCGTGCTGTTCGGCCTCGTGACTCTCGGAGTGGGCATCGGTCTCGTCATCCCCGACTGAGCCCGTGCACTGATTCGTCGAGGATCGAGCTCGGCCATCGCGCGCAGGAAGCCTCACAGGCTGATGCGTGTGGCGGGCTCCACGTCCTGATGGCCGAGTTCGGCCAGAATCGAGCGCACCTCGGCTCGCAGCAGAGCGTCGACATCGGCGCCGCTCCAGACGAGATGTCCGAAGGTCTCGAGCGACACGAGCCCATGGATGCGCGCCCAACCGCGTGCCAGGACACTGTGCAGTGACGCAGGGAGCGCATCCGGCTCGGGGCCGAACGGGAAGAGGTCATCCGTCGCCACCGCCTCCTCGCCCGAGCTGGCGGAGCGGCCTGCGGCAGAAGCGTCGGCGACCGCGCGGATCATCGGCTCGGCGAAGCGGCGGACGCTCTCGGTGGTGGGTCCATCTGCCCGGGCCTGGAACCCTGGTACCGGCGTACCGAGGATGAGCCCGAACTGCTCGGGGTTGTCGAGCGCCCAACGTCGGTAGCTGAGCGCCACAGCCTCCAAGCGGGCGAGCACATCATCGCCGGCTGCGTCGACCGCCTCCTCGATCGCTCTGCCGAATGCCTCGAACCCGTCGCTGATGAGGAGCTCGAGCAGGCCGTCGCGCCCGTCGACGTACCGGTACAAGCCGGATGGACTGATCCCCGCCGCCCGTGCGACCTCGCGCAGGGACAGCGCGGCAGCGCCGGTTCGCCGAAGCTCGTCGAGCGCCGCAGTCCTGATCCTGTCGAACAGGTGCGCCCGGAGGCTGGCTCGACGTCCTTGCATACCGCGTCACGGTACCCGATCACAGAAAAGCGAACAATGTTCACACAAAGGCGGCCGGATGGGATAAAGTGAGAACACTCATCGCAACGTGATGAGTGTTCTCGAAAGTTCGACTCGCACGACTGTCAGGTTCGGGGTCGGACCGCTCGAGGTCTGCTGGCGGCGTACGCCGCTGATCAACACCTGTATCCCTCGCCCGATCGAAAGGACTGCTCGTCATGACCACCACATCGAACGACCACATCGGCCACGTGGTGGGCGACTCCCCGCCGGTACGCGGTGCCGGCTGGGCCGCCCTGGCCCAGGGGCTGTTGCTCTTCGTGCCGCTCATCGTGCTCGGCGCCGCTGTCGAATGGCCTGCCGGCCTCTCCGATCCGGCGTCGATCGCGCTGCCCAGGCTGGCCGACAACGAGGGCGCAGCCCGCTTCGGGTATGCGGTTTACCTGCTGTACTCGGTGCTCTTCGCCGTGACGATCACGATGCTCGCCCGGCTCGTCGAGGGTGATCTGGTGCCGGGCGTTCGACGACTGGTCATCGGTTTCGCAGTGGCCTCGGCGGTTGCGCGCAGTATCGGGATCGTCCGGTGGCTGGGCCCGATGCCTGAACTAGCGACGAGCTATTCCGCCGCAACCGACGAGGGGCAGCGCTACGCGATCGCCCGCGTCTACGACGCGCTCAACTCGTACGGCGGAACGATCGGTGAGGTGCTCGGCGTCGGGTTGTTCGCAGCCGCCTCTCTCGGCCTGCTCTCCGTGGGGCTCCTGCGCTCGCGCGCGATACCTCGCTGGGTCGGCGTGTCGAGCGTGGTCGCGGCCGTCGCAGTGGCTGTCAGTGTCGTCGAGTTGTTCGGTGTCGATCTCGGCCCGGTGCTCACAGTCACTGTCTCCGTCGTCCAACTGTGGTTCCTCACCACCGGTGCATGGCTCGTGGCGCGTGGCGCCAGGCGCTTCTCGGCCGGCTGACCGGCATCTGCGATCGCACCGAGATGCCCGCGGTGGGGGCGTGCCCGTAGCATCGAAATCCAATGGGACTGACGTTGCGCCGTGCTGTGTTGCAGGATGAGGCGATCCTTCGGCGCTGGGACAGCGACCCGGATGTCGAGTCCTCAGGAGGCGACGACGACAACTACGACTGGCATCACGAACTGGCTCGGGATGTCGAGTGGCGGGAGTTCCTCCTGGCAGAGGACGACGGCGTGCCGGTCGGGATGGTGGTACTCATCGACGCTTGTCGGGAGGAGAGCCACTACTGGGGTGACGAGGTCGAGCCGGGGGCCTGGGCGATCGACATCTGGATCGGCGCGCCAGCCAACCGCTCCAGAGGACTCGGGACGGCGATGATGCAGCAAGCGGTTCGTCGTTGCTTCGAACGACATGGTGCATCGGTTGTTCTGATCGACCCGCTGCAATCGAACGTGCGTGCCATCAGGTTCTACGAACGGCTCGGCTTCGCTGTGGTCGGACCGCGGCGATTCGGCGACGACGACTGTCTGGTGATGTCGATCAGCGCCAGGTGCTTGTAGGAGATCGTGGTCGGTGTCGCGTCTCGCCCGCGGCAGCGATGATCGACATGGCCGTGGAGATCGTGAGGTCGATCGCGGCCCGTCGGCTTGTACCGCGGGGCTGACGAATGATCACGTCGTGCACGGCGGCATCGATCGTCGCCACCACCATGCGGGCGACCAGGGATCGGCGGTGCCGATCCTCGACTGCTGTCGACAGCAGCCCTGATGTCAGGTCGACCAACTGGGCCTTGGCTCGGTCGAGTTCGAGGTTGATCTCGTGGGTTCGAGGCGCCGTGTGCATCACGAGGATGTGTAGGTCGTCGAGGTCGTGCTGTTCCACCAGAAAGTCCACGACCTCCCGAAAGATGCGTTCGAATCCGGCGTCGGCTCGCAGCCGCCCCAGCAGGTCGGCGAGTCCTGCGGTGGCCGATTCGATGTGCCGCCGGGTGAGCGCCACCAGCAACGCGTCCTTGTTCGGGAAGTACTGGTAGAGCGAGCCGATCGACACCTCGGCCTCGTCGGCGATGTCGTTGGTGGTGGCTGCGGTGTATCCCTGCTCGTGGAAAATGTGAGCAGCGGCATCGAGAATGCGCTCGACGGTGCGGCGCGATCGCTCCTGACGAGGGGCTTTGCGGGGCGAGGCGGATGTCGGTGGCATGGATCGCCGTTCGTGGAATGCGAGTTGAAAACACTGAGGAATGCTCGCATTCTATGGGCATGGTGATCGTCGATCGTTCCACTCGGCTCGAGGCATCGGCCGATGCAGTGTGGGCAGCAGTGAAGACCCCGGCAGCGTTTCGAACGGTCACTCGTGGGCTGTTGGTCATGCCGGTGATCAAAGGCCGCGCCGACGAGTGGCGAGAGGGCGAGACGGTGGTGGGGTGGGTGTTCCTCTTCGGTGTCGTCCCGTTCTCGCGTCATCACCTCCAGATCGCAGCGATCGACGAGTCGACGCGGACGCTGAGCAGCCGCGAGCACGGCGGGCTGCTCAGGTCGTGGAACCACGACATCGTGGTGACGCACATCGACGACGCGCAGTGCACCTACCGGGATCGCATCGAGATCGACGCCGGGCTCTTCACCCCGCTCGTCGCCGTCTACGCGCGGTGGTTCTATCGGATGCGGCAACGTCGTTGGCGGGCGCTGGCAAAGGGGTTGGCGACGTGACGAAGGTGAACGACGAGATCAAAGACCGGATCGCCCGAGATCTTCTCGAGGCGAAGGCGGCCCGACGTCGGAGTGACTGGGACCGCTGCTGGCAGCTCCTCGAAGATGCGCACGTCCTCAGCCAGCCGTGGGCATGGCCCCACGTTCGGGTTCACGCCGCCATGTTGGCCTCGGGCATTCAGGCGCGAGATGTGGTCGAGGTGGCCGGTCAGATCCTGCGCCTCCTGGTCGGTGGGCCGGCATCAGCGTTGGGGAGATATCCGGTGGGGAACACCGGCCGAGCCCGCATCCCGGCCACGAGACCGATGCCGATCCGACCTGAGTTGGCCGAGTTGCTCGAACGATCGGCTCGACGAACGACGTGATCGAGCGCCTACCGGACCAGTTCCTGAACCGGATCCGAGGCGCGTGCGCACCGCTAGGGTCGCAGGATGGCGACCGACGACCGAGCTCGCGGAGCCCTCGTCTCGGTCGAACGGCTGGGGGCTCACTCGGCGTTGAAGCTGCGCATCGCCCAGCGGGCTGCCCGCATCCCGAAACGGTTCCCGGTGCGCCACGGAGTCGTGCTCCACCGGGTCACGTACTGGACCGAACTCGGCGGGCAGCCGCAGTTGGCGACGGGTCTGCTCGGAGTCCCGAAGCGCCATCAGGCGCGTACGTCGGTGATGTGGTTGAACGGCACCAATCCGACACGATCCGAGGCTCCGTCGGCCGGCGGCCTCGTCGGCTTGTTGGTCGGTGCCGTCTTTGCAGGCAGTGGTCACCTGCTGCTGGCGCCCGACTACATCGGCCTCGGCACATCCGACGTGTATCACCCCTACATGCACACGGCGTCCACCGTCGATGCCTCGACCGACTTCGTTCGCGCCGTCGCTACCCACTGCGAGCGGGAGGGGATCGGGTGGTGCCCCTCGATGATGTTGGTGGGCTACTCGCAGGGGGCACATGGGGTGGTTGCTCTACAGCGAGCGCTCGAGGCAGATCCGATCGACGAGGCCGAGGTGCTCGCCGTGGCGAGCATCGCTCCGCCGCTGGACCTCGCGAACGTCACGTTGCCCTGGGCGCTGGAGGGTCGTGCGCCGAGCCACAGCACGTACCTGGCCTACATAGCGCACTCGTATGCCCACGCCTATGGCCAACCCCTCGAGTCGTTGCTCACCGACGACGCAGCCGCGTTGGTGACGGAACTCTTCGACGGGCTGCACACGGCGGATGACATCGTCGCACGGCTTCCCTCGACCCCGCGACAGATGTTCCGCGACGAGTGGGTGCAGGACTATCTCGCCGGTGGTTCCTCGTGGTTCCGCAGTGCGTTGGAGGAGAACGAAGCAGTCGAGTGGGCACCGCGCGCCCCGTTGCGCCTGTACTACGGAGACGCCGATGTCGACGTGCACCCCGACGATGCGCTGCTCGGAGCACGTGCGATGAGCCAGCGCGGCGGGAACGTCGAAGCGGTGGCCGTCGGTGAGTTCGACCATGCGTCGGTGGTGTACCACGCAGTGCCGCTGGTGCAGGAGTGGTTCTCCCACTTCCGTGCCGAGAGCGGGCTCTGAGCAGCGCCTCGCTTCCTTCGGGCGGAGCGCCGACACGGCATAGGGTGGGGCAATGGCTCATGTCTCCACGTACATCAACACGCCCGGCCGGACCGAAGAGGCGTTCGAGTTCTATCGATCGGTGTTCGGCGGCGAGTTCACCGACCTGAGGCGGTTCCGCGACATGGACATGGGGCCGAACGCGCCCACCCTCTCCGACGCCGAACTGAACTGCGTGCTGCACATCGAGTTGCCGATCCTCGCCGGCCACGTGCTGGAGGGCACCGACATGCTGGAGTCGCTCGGGCACCAGTTGCAGGTGGGCAACAACTTCTCGATCAACCTCCACCCCGACTCGCGGGAGGAGGCCGACCGTCTGTACGCAGGGTTGTCGGTCGGCTCGGCATTCGCGCCCGGCATGGTCGACATGCCGTGGGGTGCGTATTGGGGAAGCTTCGAGGATCGCTTCGGGATCCGGTGGATGATCAACCAGTCGTGAGGCGCAGGCACGGCGCCAGTCGGGATGCCGTGAGTGACGCGCTCGTCATCAGCGGCCCGGTTTTCGAGTGGAGAGGGCCGGCCCCGTTCCACTTCCTGGCGATCACGGGCGAAACCGCCGACGAGATCCGCGAACAGGCGGCCGCCGTCACCTATGGCTGGGGAATGGTGCCCGTGTCGTGCACGATCGGGACGACGTCGTTCATCACCTCGCTGTGGCCCAAGGGCGACGCGTACTACCTACCGTTGAAGGACGCTGTCCGCCGCGCCGAAGGGATCGAACTCGACGACCAGATCACGGTGGCGGTGTCGCTCGGTTCCCGCTGACGCCGGTTCGTCGGGCCGCAGTTGCCCGGCCGCAGCGTCAGCTCGCGTCGAGTTCGGTGAGTCGAGCCGACACCAGGTCGGCGAGCAGGTCGGTGTCGACCGTCCAGCCGAGTGGCACCGAGAACAGATGCGAGGTGACGTTGCCACCAGCGATCGCACCCAGTCGATCGCGGAACCGGTCCATCACGACCATGCTGAAGGGGTTCAGGCTCACGTGCTTGCTCGCCGCCGAGCAGCCGATCACGTACCCCTTGGTGTTGCGCAGCATCGGTTGGTTCCAGGCGATGACGGACTCGAGCCCGTCGATTCGCGAGCCGATGGCGGCGAAGATCGCTCGCGCCGTGTCGGCGGCCTCCGGCGCCTGTGCCGCGAACCATTCGTCGTGGGTCGCGTAGCGGCGCGAGGTGGGCGAGCCGCGGTGGTACATCACGAGCGCGTTGGCGTGGCCGCGGCTGAACCCGTGGCCCTCCTGCAGCAGCGCCATCTGCTCGGGATACTTCGCCTCACCCAGCTCGGCCAGCAGGCCGAGCCAGTGGCTGGCGGGCAGGCCGTGTTTGCGCTCGATCGCTGCGAAGTGGCGGGTGCGGTCACCCGGGTCGGTCGGCATGGCCTTCGACGGTAGTCGCATCGTGAGGATCGGTCACCAAGGGGTTGGGCGCGACCTATCGTCACGACGATGACCGTCGAGCAGGAGCGACCGTGGACCACCGCCGATCTTGTCGCCGACGTACGGCGGCTCGGCATCGAGCCGGGCAAGGTGCTGGTGGTGCACACCTCGTTGCGCTCGATCGGCTTCGTGGCCGGCGGCCCGGAGGCAGTGATCGACGCGCTCCGTGTCGCGGTGGGCCCCACCGGAACGATCACCATGCCGGCGCACACCGCCGATCGGTCCGACCCGGCGGAGTGGGTGGCGCCACCCGTGCCCGAGCACTGGTGGCCGACCATCCGCGACCACATGCCCCCGTTCGATCCGTACGGCACGCCGCCACAGCAGATGGGCGCGTTGGCAACAGCCCTCCTGCTGCGGCGCGACACGTTGCGCAGCGCCCATCCGCAGCTGTCGCACATGGCGAACGGGCCAGAGGCGCACTACGTCATCGCGCCGCACGACCTCGACGAAGGGTTCGGTGACGAGTCGCCGCTCGGTCGGCTCTACGAGCTGGACGCCACCGTGGTGCTGCTCGGGGTCGACCATGCGAACAACACCTCCCTTCATCTCGCCGAGGTGAGAGGTGCGTGGCCTTCGAAGCGTCGGGTGCAACAGGGTTCGCGGGTGCTCGTCGACGGAGAGTCGCAGTGGGTCGTGTACGACCAGACCGACTACGTCTCCGACGACTTCCCAGCTGTCGGCGCAGCGTTCGAGGCGACGAACGCGGTCGGTATCGGCAGGTTCGGCAGTGCGACCGCCAAGGTGATGCGCATGCGCGACCTGGTCGATTTCGCAACGACCTGGTTCAGCCGTCACCGCCTCTGAGGCCGACGCTCGGGAGTACCCGCCCTACCTCGAGCAGCGCGGGTGAGGCCCCGTGTTGCTTCACGCTCGGCAACGGAGTTGCCGCGGTGGTCGACGAGGAAGCGGCGCACCGCGTCCGGGTCGATCGCAGACAGGTCGCGCAGCGCCCAGCCGATCGCCTTGGCGATGAAGAACTCGCGCTCGCCCCAGTGCCGATGGCACAACGCAAGCACACGTTCGACGTCGGTCGATCGGCGCCAGCCGCGCTGATGCTGGATCGCGGCGCGAACCAACCATCGATCGCCCGACTCCGACCACTCGTCGATCGTGGCGGCCGAGTCGAAGCGGCGACAGAGTGGGCTCACTGCTGCCGTGCCGATGCCGTCGACGGTGTCCCACCACGGTGTCGTCGTGAGCAACTGCGTCACCCACCGCCGAAGGAACTGTTCGTCGGCCGCGTCGATGAACCGGGCGAGCAGGTCGTAGGCGGCGTAGTGGTACTCGCGCTCGCGGCGGGCCATCAACGCGGTAGCGGCGCGGCCCAGGTCGTCGCTCGTCGGCGTGGGCAGGCCCTGCCAGGCGGTGCGGAGCAGTTGTCGCCGTTCGGGTGTGGCGATCCCCAGGAACGGGGCGACGTGCTTCATGTACCGCTCGGCGCCCTCCGCCCGATCTGCGTCGCCGTGACCGGCGAAGGCGTCGACCGTGCGCCGCACCACGTCGTCGGCCCACGTCCCGCCCTCGGCCTCGTCGCCCGAGTCCGTTCGGTTCGCCATGGTGTCGAATCGTACGGGTGACGACGGGTGCAAGTGATGGACTCCGACTCGCTGAGCACGCCGTGCGAATAACCCCGATGCGCCGATCATCCGATCGACGATCGGCTCCGTAGGCAGTTCGACCTCGCCCGCCCGGGCAATCGGATCGAAGGAGTCTCTGATGAATCACCAGTTCAGGCTCGGCCTGTTCAGCGCACTGGCCGTCGTCGGTACCGCACTGGCTGGAACTGCCACCAGTGCTGGAGCTGCGCCGGCGCAGGATGCCGCAGCGCTGCGCCCCACCACAGGCGCCGTGGCGAGCCCCGCTGCGGGCACTCGGCCGTACATCGTCAGCTTCGTAGCCGGCTCGAACGCCCAGGCCGAGGCTGCTCTGGTGCGCCGCATGGGCGGCGACGTGGAGTACACATACACCAACGTGATGGCCGGTGTGGCGGTCGACCTCACCTCGAGGGAACTGGCGATGCTGAAGGCCAACCCACGGGTGGCCAGCATCGTCGAGGACACGCCTGTGCGGGCGTTCGATACGCAGCAGTCGCCGCCGGCATGGGGCCTCGACCGGATCGACCAGGCGACGCTGCCGCTCAACGGCAGCTTCACGTATCCGGGTTCCGCTGGCGCGGGTGTGGTGATCTACGTCGTCGACACCGGCCTCCGATCCGATCATGTCGAGTTCGCAGGTCGGGTGGCGCCTGGATTCTCGATCATCAACGACGGAATCGGGACGGGCGACTGCGACGGGCACGGCACCCACGTGGCCGGAACGGCGGCGGGCAGCTCCTTCGGTGTCGCGAAGAAGGCGACGGTGGTGCCGGTGCGCGTGCTCGACTGCAACGGTTCCGGCTCGCTGTCGGGAGTGATCGCAGGGCTCGACTGGATCGTCGAGAACCACACGACCGGACCGGCCGTGGCGAACCTCAGCCTCGGCGGCGGTGCCAGCGCGATGCTCGATCTCGCCGTGAATCGCGTGGTCGACGATGGCGTCACCGTCGTGGCGGCCGCAGGGAACTCGAACTCCGATGCGTGCTCGGCCTCGCCCGGCCGCACCCCGGCGGCCCTCACCGTCGGTGCCACCACGACCAGCGACAGCCGTGCGTCGTACTCGAACGTCGGGTCGTGCCTCGATCTGTTCGCCCCCGGTTCGGGCATCGTCTCGAGTTGGAACACCTCGTCGACCGCGACGGCGACGCTGTCGGGTACCTCGATGGCTGCTCCGCACGTGGCCGGTGCAGCAGCGTTGATCGCCGGGCAGAACCCCACCTGGACGCCGGCGCAGGTGTCGGCCCAGGTGATCACCTCGGCCACCACGGGTGTGGTCGGTGCTGCTGGCGCCTCGTCGCCGAACCGGATGCTGCTGGTTCCTGCCACCGCATCGAACCCGCCCACGCCGCCGACGACCGTGCCACCGACGACCGTGCCGCCGACGACGGTTCCCGTGCCACCGACGACGGTTCCTGCTCCGGTGACGACGGTTCCGGTTCCGCCGACGACGGTTCCCGTGCCACCGACGGTTCCCGCTCCGGTGACGACGGTTCCCACTCCGGCGACGACGGTTCCCACTCCGCCGACCACGGTTCCCGCACCTCCCACGACGACTCCGGTGGCCAAGGCCCCGTCGGCTCCGACATCGGTGCTGGCAAGGGCAGGGAGCCGGTCGGCGGTGATCGCCTGGCAGCAGGCCTCGAACGGCGGGTCGCCGCTGACGCAGCAACTGCTGTTCGTCTACGTCGGTGCAAGGCAGATCGCCGTGTTCAACATCTCGCCGTCGTCGACCGTAGTGTCGATCACGGGGCTCAAGCCCGGTGTCGGCTACTCGTTCTCGGTCGCAGCGGTGAATGCGTTCGGGGCGAGCCCTGAGTCGGTGCGGTCGCTCACCGTCTTCCCGAGGCGCTGAGCGGGTGGCGACGGTGCGAACTTGTTCGAGTTTCGGTCGTAGACGACGGAAACTCGAACGAGTTCGGGTTCGGGTGGTCGCAGCGGCTCAGCCGCCCAGGCCGGTGGGCGGTTCGATGAGGTCCCAGGGGTTGCCGTAGAGGTCGAGGAACACCGTCACCTTGCCGTACTCCTCGGCTCGTATCGGGTCGATGAAGCGGACGCCGCGAGCGGTCCAGGCGGCGACATCGCGCTCGACGTCGTCGGTATACAGGAAGAACGACACGCGGCCGCCGGCCTGCATGCCCACCGCTGCAGCCTGGCGGTCGCCGTCGGGCTGGGCCAGCAGGATGCCGGTGCCGGAGGGATCGGGCCGCACCACCACCCAGCGCTTGCCGTCGCCGAGGTCGGTGTCTTCGGTGAGTACGAAGCCGAGTGTGCCGACGTAGAAGGCGATGGCGTCGTCGTAGTCGTCGACGACGAGGGTGGCGAGGTGGAAACGCAGCATCAGCGCATCATCTCACCGACGCGCCGACGGCGTTCGTCGCCGTCGAGGAACGCGGCGCGCACGGCGACCCGGTCGGGTTCGCCACGGTTCTGGCTGAGCTTCGCCTTGCCCTCGATCCGCTCGACGGTCATCTCGATGCCGACGATCGCCTTCAACTGTCCGTCGATGAACTCGGCCGGGGCGTCGCTCACCGCCCAGGGCGTCTCGCGGCGGCCCTCGTGCAGCTCGGTGAGGCGCGTCACCAGGTCGAGCAGGCGGTCGTGGTCGTCGACGAGTTGCAGGTGGCCGTGCAGGTGCACGATGGCGTAGTTCCAGGTGGGCACCACGCGGCCGTGTTCGGCCTTGCTCGGGTACAGGCTCGGCGACACGTAGGCGTCGGGGCCCTGCACGATCAGCAGCGCCTCGGTGCTGGCCGCGACGGCGTGCCGCTGCGGGTTTGCGGCAGCGATGTGGGCGCGCACGACCAGGTCGCCGTTCACTCGGTCGACGAGAAACGGCACGAAGCTGCTGTCGAGGCCGGCATCGGTGGACGTGACGAGGTGGCCTACACCCACCGTGCCCGCCAGCGCAGTGGCATCGTCGGCCGACATCTCGAAATGGCGGGGCACGTAC
This sequence comes from Acidimicrobiaceae bacterium, assembly GCA_040380855.1. Classification (GTDB taxonomy): domain Bacteria; phylum Actinomycetota; class Acidimicrobiia; order Acidimicrobiales; family Ilumatobacteraceae; genus VFMC01. The sequence continues at coordinate 13,786 of JBEIIG010000085.1, forward strand.
ACGCGTCGAGCGTAACGCTCGCCCTCCGGTCGATCCTGCGACGATTCGCGTCGGATGCGACGCGAATCATCGCAAGGTCGGGGTTCGGGCCGGCTGAGGGCTCGCGATGCCTCCTGCAGCGCTCACTACAGTCGGCTCATGACCCTCGACGTCGTCCTCGATCTCGACAGTAGGCAGACCAAGGAGCAGCTCTACCTGCAGCGGCTGGCGAACACCAGACGGTTCATGATCGAGCAGGACGTGCCCGTCATGCTGGTGCGCGATCCGCTCAACGTGCTGTACATCACGGGTGCCACGAACATGACCGTGTTCAATCTGTGCATCCCGGCGCGGTATCTGCTGGTGTTCGCCGATGGTCCGGTCACCCTGTTCGACTACGTCGGCGGCGAGCACCTCGCGCAGCATCTACCCACCATCGACCACATCCGCATCGCCCACGGCCTGAACCATGTGAGCACCAACGGCTTCGTGGATGGCGAGTGCACGGCGATGGCGAACGAGATCGCCGACCTCGTTCGCGACCGA
>JBEIIG010000086.1:0-14278 GCA_040380855.1 Acidimicrobiaceae bacterium
CACGATGGGCAACGTCGAAGTGGTGCGGCGCACCAGCAAAGACGGCCTCGGTGCCGCGTATCGGTTCGGTCTCCGCCATGCCATCGAGCAAGGAGCCGAGATCTGCGTGCAGATGGACGCCGACCTGTCGCACGATCCGGCGGCACTGCCAGCACTCGTGGCGGTGGTCGAGCACGGCGCCGATCTGGCGATCGGCAGTCGCTATGTACCCGGTGGGATCACCCTCAACTGGCCGCGGCGGCGACGCATGGTGTCGCGGTGGGGCAACCGGTACGCGGCCGGGGTGCTCGGTCTGGCCGTGAACGATGTGACCGCTGGCTATCGCGCCTATCGGGCGACGGCTCTGGAGCGGATGCAGTTCGACTCGGTCCGGGCCGAGGGTTACGGCTTCCAGATCGAGATGACCTACCGGCTCGTACGTCTGGGCGGTCGCATCGTCGAGTTCCCGATCACCTTCCGCGATCGCACGGCAGGCGAATCGAAGTTCTCCGGGTCGATCATCCGCGAGGCGTTCGGCCTGGTGCTGCGGTTGTGGGTGGCCGACTTCGGCGGGCGGCGGCGTCGGCGCGCGATGGGCGGCTGACCACGGTGTCGGCCGCTCCGCCCGAGCTCGGTAGCGACGGCACGCGAGCGGTGCTGCACGTCGACATGGACGCGTTCTACGTGAGCGTCGAGCTGCGCCGACGGCCCGAACTACGCGGTCGGCCGGTGGTGGTGGGCGGCACCGGTCAGCGCGGCGTGGTGGCGGCCGCCTCGTACGAGGCACGACGGTTCGGTGTGTATTCGGCGATGTCGTCGGTGGTGGCGCGCCGCCGCTGTCCCGATGCGGTGTTCCTGCCCGGCGATCACGAGCTGTACGCCCAGGTGAGCCGCGATGTGCACGCGATCTTCCACAGCGTCACACCATTCGTCGAACCGCTGGCGCTCGACGAAGCGTTCCTCGACGTCACGGGCGCGATCCGCCTGTTCGGCTCGGCGCGGGCGATCGCCGACCATGTGCGGGCGCGGGTTGCCGACGAGCTGGCCCTGCCCTGTTCGGTCGGCGGGGCCACCAACAAGTTCCTGGCCAAGCTGGCGTCGAAGGGCGCCAAGCCGCGGGTGTCGCCGCAGCGGGTCGATCCCGGACCCGGTGTGCTGCTGGTCGCCCCCGGTACCGAGCTCGAGTTCTTGCACCCGCTGCCGGTGAAGGCGCTGTGGGGTGTGGGGCCGGCCACGCTGCAGCGACTCGAACGCTTCGGGGTGCGCACCGTCGGCGACCTCGCCCGTCTCGACCCGTCGGCACTGATCGCCGCGCTCGGTGCGGCACAGGGCCGGCATCTGCACGAATTGGCGTGGGCGCGCGACTCGCGGCCGGTCGAGCCCAACCGTGAAGCGAAGTCGATCGGGCACGAAGAGACGTTCAGCCGCGACCGCTTCACCCACGACGAACTGCACCGCGAGGCGGTGCGGCTGGCCGACGCGGTGAGCACCCGCCTGCGCAGCGCAGGCACGGGCGCGCGCACGATCACGATCAAGGTGCGCTTCTCCGACTTCGTCACGATCACCCGTTCGCGCAGCGTCGCGTCGCCCATCACCACGGCCAAGGCGATCGTCGAGATCGCCGATGCGCTGCTGACGGCGATCGACGTCGGGGTGGGGGTGCGGTTGTTCGGCATCAGCGCGAGTGGGTTGGGCCCGGTGGTCGAGCAGCTCTCGCTCGACGACCTCGGCGGCGATCTGACCGCGGGCCGCGCCGAGACCGACCGCTCCGACTGGGTGACGGCGTCGGGGGCGATCGATGCCATTCGCGAGCGGTTCGGGACGGGTGCGATCGGTCCGGCCAGCACGGTGTCGCGCAACGGGCTGCGGATCGTGCGGGCCGGGGCTCAGCAGTGGGGCCCCGATCAGGCTCCACCTGTCGACCGGGGCGACTCGCCCACCGAGTGAGCCGTTCGGCTCATCCGTGCTGCCGACTCGGCCCTGTTCGCCGTGTCGCGTTGTCAGGGTGGGCGGAACGTGAAACAATGGCCGAGGCCGCCAGCTCAGGAGATCTCATGCCGCTCTCGGAAGACGAACAGCGCATCCTTCGCCAGATCGAAGAGCAGTTGCAGCGCGACCCGAATTTCGCTCGCGACCTGGCACCCGAACATCGCGGTTCGCGTCGGTCGTTGTTCGTCGCCGCAGCAGGAACCGTCGTTGCGGTCGCCGTGTGCGTGTTGCTGCTGGCCGTCAGCCCGTACCTGGCGTTCGTGGCGTTCGTGCTGGCGATGTTCGGTGTGGTGCGCGCCGAACGGCATGTGCGCAGCCTCAGCGAGGAAGCGATCAAGCAGGTGTCGGCGCTGCGCCGCCAGCGCCCCGGGAGCGGCTCGCCCCGCTGACCCTGCGGCGGCCCGCCACCCGCTGGCGGCCCACCAGGCGCTGACGCACGGCCCGCGGGTCGAGCCGGCACCGCCAGCGGCGCCACCGCGGCATCACCTCGTCGGTGGCCTCGATCACCTGCGTGCGCAGCACGGCGGCGCGCAGCGCCGTCGGCTCGGCCACCCCGCTCGGGGCGTAGACGGCGCGGGTGACGAACCGCGCCAGTTCGGTGATGGGGCGGCCGTCGATGCCGAGTTCGTGCTCGACCCGGCGGGCGTACTCGAGGGGCGTGGCCCCGCGTGGCGAGGAGGCACCGGCCCACTCGGCAGCTGCGACGGCACCGTGCCAGGCCGAAACGACCTGGGCTGCCGGGGTGTCGCCGACACGGGTGAACCGGCGCACCAGGCTGGGCATCGCAATCGCCCACAGCGCCAAGGCTGCGGCCGCGAGCACGGCGATGCCGAACGGGCCGGGCCGCGAACTGCCGCCACCGGCACTCAGCGGCGGCAGGGTCGGTGGGGTGGTGGTGGCCGTCGGCCGGGTCGGCAGGGTGGTGGCCGTGGGGCGGGTGGTGGTGGGAGCGAGCGTGGTCGAGGCGTTCGGTTGCTCGGCGTCGGCGGCCGTGCCCGTGTCCTGCGCTGCGGGCACGCCGGTGACGCTCTCGCTCCCCGGAGCACCGCGGCCCGGGGTGGGTTCGAACAACACCCACCCCACACCGTCGAACCACACCTCGGGCCAGGCATGGGCATGTCGGCCGAGCACGTGGAAGAAGCCGTCGCTGCGCAGTTCGCCCTGCGTGAAGCCGACTGCCACCCGAGTAGGCAGGCCGACGGCTCGGCCCATCGCCGCGAACGCCGCCGAGAACTGCTCGCAGTAACCGCGGCGTTCGCGCAGGAAGCTGACGAGGGCGTCGTCGTTGTGGCCGCGCTGCACGTCGAGGTCGTACTCGAAGCTCTGCCGGAAGAACGACTGCAGGGCCAACGCCTCGGCGTAGGGCGTCGTCGTGCCCTTCACCACTTCCTCGGCCAGGTCGACCACTTCCTCCGGGAAGTCGTCGGGGAGGCGCAGCAGGTTCGCGTCGGGCGGTGCGTCGACGGTGGCCTGGTCGAGTACGGCCGGGCTGGGCACGGCGATATCGGCGGCGATGTTGTACACCTGCCCCGAAGCGAGCGGGCTGTCGAGTCGGAGCAGGCTGTTCGTCGACTGCTGCCATCCGATGCCGGGCTGCGAGATCTGCACGGGTCGATAGGCCGAGGGGATGAACCGGCCACCGAGACGTCCGATCGTGAGGGACTGCACCATGATCTCGGCGGCGGTGCTCGGTGGGTCGAACACGCCGTCGGCGGCGACGAGTTCGTCGGCCGTGAGGGTCCACGTGGTGCCGTCGAAGTCGTCGAGTCCGCTGATGCGCCAGTAGCGGCCGGCAGCGGCGCTGACGGTGAACATCTCGACGTTCGACCGGTTCACCAACCGGGCACGGATGTCGACGAGCGGGCTCAGCACGGCACCGTCGTCGGTGGCGGTCTGGCGGGTCTCGATGATGGCGGTCCGGCCGGCGCCGGGGAGCAGCGGGCCGACGAGGGCTGCTCCGAGCGCACACACGGCTGCGCAGGCCGCTGCAGCAGGCAGTGCCGAGGGCGACGACGCCCGCCGGCCGATCCAGCCGTCGCTGCTCGCGCCGTGCACCACGCGCAGCACCGCCACCACCGCCAGCGCAGCCGCGAGCCAGAGCGCAGTGAGGGCGATGCGGTGCCGGTCGACGCCGAGCGCGGCGGTGAAGACGAACACCACGGCCGACGGCACGAGTGCCTCGGTGCGTCCGAGGGCGCGGAAGGCGAAGCTGTCGGCCAGCAGTGCGACGGCGCCGAGCGCTGCCCCCGCCACCACACCGAAGGCGCTCGAACTCGGAACCGGGGCGACGGCCGTGGGGAACTGGGCCCACACGAGGCGCAGGTCGGCGCGGAGGTATTGCCAGGTGGTGTCGGTCGGGAACCCGAACCGCAGGGTGTCGCGGTAGTAGACGAGGGCGGTCACCTCGGCGAGGAGCACGACGGCGAGGAGCAGTGCGATCGGCGAGGGGAGGGGCAGTCGACGCAGCAACAGGCACACGAGGTGCATGGCGACGGCGACGGCGAGCACCGGCCGCAGGTAGTCCCAGTCGCTGAACACGCGCGACAGGCCGAGCGCGGTGGCGATGCTGAGCAACATCAGCAAGGCGGTGGCCAGCAGGTTGTCGAGGCCCAGTCGCTGCGCGCGGCTCATCGGCCGGCCCGATAGGCGGCGGGAAGCCGACGGTCGCTGCCTGCACCGCCGCCCACGGTGGCGTTCCAGGCGGCGGCGAAGGCCTCGGTGTCGGTGGCATCGACGACGAATCGGTCGTCGTTCGAGCCGAGGGAAGAGGTGACGACGGTGACGATCACCTCGTCGGGCCCGGCGGCGCTGCGCACATCGGCGACCAGACGGGTGTCGCTGCGCCCGGTGACGATGGCGATCAGGCCGAGGCCCTCGGCGGTCTGCAGCGCCGGCAGGGCGATCGATGCTCGTCGAGGTTCGGCTGCCGCCATCCACCGCAGCGCGTTCGAGACGATGTCGGGCCCGCGCAGGTCGATGTCGGTGGCCAGCAGGCGGGTGAGCAGCCCTGCGGCGGCAGCGCCTGTCACGATCGACGCCGCTGCCGACACCGCCCGTTCGAATGCCTCTGCGTCGCCGTCGGGGCCGAGGCCGGCGTAGGAGTCGATGTCGACGTCGAGCACCACGGTGCACCGGCGCAACCCTTCGGGGGCGGTGTCGGTGACGATCACGTCGATCGAACGTGCCGTCGCCTTCCAGTTGATCCGCCGCGGGTCGTCGCCCGCGGCGTAGGGGCGCAGCGCATGGAACTCGCTCCCGGTCTGGCCGAGCGCCTTCAGGCGCAGCACGTCGCCCAGTGGGCCGGCCGCGCTGGTGCTCGCGAACGGAGCCGGGTCGTGCCGGGGGGTGACCAGCAGTTCGGCGGTACCGGCCAGCACGGCGCGCCGTGCGGCGAGTCCCAGCACATCGGTGCGACGCACCGACAGGGGCCCCACCACGACGAGGCCGCGGCGCGCAGTGGGCATCCGGTAGGCCACCGCGGCGTGTTCGCCGGGTCGGAGTTGTGCCAGGTGCATCACCGCTCCGCCGTCGCCCACCGGCTCCCACAGCCGCAGGATCGGTGTCCGCCGGAGCGTGTCGTTGCTCAGCACCAGGTCGACCCGGGCTGCATCGCCCGCCATCACGGCGGTGGGCGAGATGCGACGCCTCACCGTGGGTCGGGGCATCGCCCGGGCGATGGAGAGCAGCGCCCACAGTACGGCGGCGACGATGCCCGCGCCGAGCACGTAGAGCTCGATGATGCCGAACAGGCGACCGGCAGCGATCGCTGCCGCTGCCACCACCAGGGCGCCCCATCCCGAGCGGGTGAGCATCAGCGTCCGGCCGGCACCGCGACGCTGTCGAGCACCTCCTGCACCGCCGCCTCGGGCGTGAGTCCGCGGGCAGCGGCATCGGGACGCACCACCACACGGTGGGCGAGCACCGCCTGGGCGACCACCTTCACGTCGTCGGGGATCGCGTACTCGCGTCCGTTGGCCGCTGCCCGTGCCCGCGTGGCGCGGGCGAGCTGCAGCGTGGCGCGTGGCGACAGACCGAGCACGAGACCCGGATGGGCTCGGCTGGCCTCGGCGAGTGCCACGAGGTAGGCCTTCAGCGGGCCGGCCAGGTGCACGGCTCGCACCACCTGGGTCATCGCCACGATCTCGGCGGTGGTGACGACGGGGTGCAGCCCGGCCAGCACCTCGTTGGCGCCGAACGTGTCGAGGATCTGCAACTCGGCCTCGCGGCTCGGGTAGCCGAGCGACAGGCGCATCAGGAACCGGTCGAGTTGGCTCTCGGGCAGCCGGTAGGTGCCCTCCTGCTCGACCGGGTTCTGGGTGGCGACCACCATGAACGGGTTGGGCAGGCGGTAGGTGCGCCCCTCGGCACTCACCTGACGTTCCTCCATCGCCTCCAGCAGCGCCGACTGGGTCTTCGGTGAGGCCCGGTTGATCTCGTCGGCCAGCACGATGTTGGCGAACAGCGGCCCCGGCTGGAACACGAATGTCTCGGTGGAGCGCTGCAGGATGCTCACCCCGATCACGTCGGTGGGCAACAGGTCGGGGGTGAACTGCACGCGCTTCCAGGTGCAGTCGATCGATGCCGCCAGTGCCTTGGCGAGGCTGGTCTTGCCCACGCCGGGTACGTCTTCGATGAGCAGGTGGCCGTCGGCCAGCAGGCACATCAGCGCCATGTCGACGACATCGCGCTTGCCGTGGACCACGAGGGCGATGTTGGCGCTGATGGCGTCGAACAGCGACGCGAAGGAGGCAGTCGTGACGCTGCCCGCCGGCGGAGTCACGGCGCCGGGCACTGCAGCGTGCGGAGCCGTCATGGCGGTGAAGCGTAGACGGCAGGAGGTCGCCGCTACTGTCGGGGCGTGGGAGATCTCTCGCTGGCGATCGACATCGGTGGCACGAAACTGGCGGCGGGCATCGTCGACGCGAGCGGCACCGTGGTGGTGCGCGACCGGGTGCCCACCCCGGCTCGCGACGTGTGGGCCGCGGTGGCGCGGTTGGTGAAGCGGGTGCTGGCGGCCTCGCCGGAGCCGCCGGTGGCCTGCGGGATCGGGTGCGGCGGGCCGATGACGCCGGTCGATGGCACCGTGTCGCCGTTGCACATCCCGTCGTGGCGGCGGTTCGCGCTGCGCGAGTACGCCGAGCAACTGACGGGGTTGCCCGTGGTGGTCGACAACGATGCCAAAGCGCTCGCCCTTGCCGAAGCGTGGCGGGGTGCGGCCATGGGGGTGAACGACTTCATCGGCGTGGTCGTGGGCACCGGCGTGGGTGGTGGCATCGTCAGCAGGGGTCGCTTGCTGCAGGGTCGGCTCGGCAACGCCGGTCACATCGGCCACATCGTGGTCGAGCCCGATGGGCGACCGTGCCGATGCGGCGGGTTCGGCTGCCTCGAGGCGTACTGCAGCGGGGTGGCGATCGAGGCCGAGACCGGTCGGTCGCCGCAGCGTGCGTCGTCGGTCATCCAGACCCGGACGGGCACGCTGGTCGGGCGGGCGCTCGCGTCGGTGGGTGCCCTCGTCGACCTGAAACTGGCGGTGGTCGGTGGTTCGGTGGCGCTGGGTTTCGGGCCGGCGTTCTTCGATGCCGCCCAGGCCGAACTCGACGCGCGTGCCCGGTTGTCGTTCACCACGGGCTTCCGGGTGGTGCCCGCGGCGCTCGGCGCCGAGGCACCGCTCGTGGGCGCGGCAGCCCTGGCGCGGTTTGCCTCCGGTCCGGCTACCCGCGGGTAGCATCGGGCCCATGCGCCCCACCTACACCGCTGAAGCCGAGGCCTACCGAGAGAAGGTGCAGGCCTTCCTCGCCGAGAAACTGCCGTCGAACTGGCGGGGGATCGGCCAGTTGGAGGGGACCGACCTCGAGCACTTCGTCACCGAGTGGCGCCAGACGCTCTTCGAGGGCGGCTATCTCGCCCCGGGGTGGCCCGTCGAGTTCGGCGGCGCCGGGCTGTCGGCGCTCGAGCAGGTCATCATCGGCGAGGAGTTCGCCAAGGCGGGCGTGCCCACGGGCGGCCCGAACGACGTGTTCGGCATCCAGATGCTGGGCAACACCCTGCTGCAGTGGGGCACCGACGAGCAGAAGCAGCACTATCTGCCGCGTATCTTGTCGGGCGCCGACACGTGGTGCCAGGGCTACTCCGAGCCCAACGCGGGCAGCGACCTGTCGAACCTCGGCCTGCGCGCCCAACTCGACGGCGATCAGTGGATCCTCAACGGTCAGAAGATCTGGACGTCGGCGGGCCATCTGGCCGACCACATCTTCACCCTCGCCCGCACCGATCCCGATGCGCCGCGCCACAAGGGGATCTCGTTCCTGCTCGTCGACATGCGCCAGCCCGGGGTCGAGGTGCGTCCGATCCGGATGATCTCGGGTGAGAGCGAGTTCAACGAGGTGTTCTACACCGATGCGGTCACGCCCAAGCACGAAGTGGTCGGTGGTGTGAACAACGGTTGGGCGGTGGCGATGACCCTGCTCGGCTACGAGCGTGGTGAGGCGGCGGCCACGTTGCCGATCCGGTTCCAGGCCGAACTCGACCGGTTGTTCCTGCTCGCCAAGCAGTACGGCGTCGCCGACGATCCTCGTATCCGTCAGCGGTTGGCGCAGTGCTACGCGAAGGTGCAGATCATGCGGTTCAACGGCATGCGGGTGCTCACCCGCTTCCTGGCCGGTCATCACCCCGGCCCCGATGGCGCCACTTCGAAGCTGTACTGGAGCGAGTACCACAAGGAGATCACCGAGTTGTCGATCGACATCCTCGGTGCAGCGGCGCTGGCCCCCGAGGGCCGGCGGCCGTCGAGTGCGTTCCAGGCCGACGACGCCGGTGCACCCAACAGCACGTGGAGCTGGGTGGGGACGTTCCTGAACGCTCGGGCCGGCACCATCTACGCCGGTTCGTCGCAGATCCAGCGCAACATCATCGGTGAGATGGTGCTCGGCCTGCCGAAGGAGCCGCGCTGAGCCGTCGGCGCGTCGGCCTGCGGCACTGGTGGGCCGTGGCGCGCGCCGTGCTGGCACGGCCAGGCCTGTGGGGTACGGCCCTCGCCCAGATGGTGCGCATGGCGCCGCGTGGTTGGTGGCGCCGGGCTCCGTTCCTGCCGGTTCCCGGGGGCGCGTATCTCGAGTTCCGGTTGGTCACCCAGTACGGCGACGGGGATCATCCACCGACGCCCGACGATGTGGTGAACTACCTCTCATGGTGCAAACGAGTCCGCCCATGACGCGCCGACCACCCGTCGGCGCCGAAAACCCCGCCGTCCGCGGCAGGACGCCTCGGTAGGGTCCCCCTATGGCGAGCGCGCTGGTACTGAATGCTTCGTACGAGCCGCTCTCGGTGGTGCCCGCTCGCCGTGCCGCCTGTCTGGTGATCGCCGACAAGGCCGAGATCGTCGAGTCGGACGGATCGTTCCTGCACGCCGCCACGCTCGCCGTTCCCAGTCCGTCGGTGATCAGGCTGCGCTACATGGTGCGCGTGCCGTTCCATCGCCGCACCGCACTGTCGCGCCGCGCGGTGTTCGCCCGCGACGAGCATCGCTGCCAGTACTGCGGCGGCGTGGCCGACTCGATCGACCACATCATGCCCCGCTCGCGCGGTGGCGGGCACTGCTGGGAGAACGTCGCCGCTGCCTGTCGGCCCTGCAATCTCACCAAACGCGACCGCACGCCCGATGAAGCAGGCATGCGCTTGGCCCGTCCCGCGCGGGCGCCGCGCGAACTGGCCTGGGTCACCGTGGCGGTGCCCCGGGTGCCCGAGGCCTGGAAGCCGTATCTCGCCAAGGCGAGCTGAGCGCCTGTCGGCGTCGCCCCTCATGCAGCATCGTTGGACGTTCGACCGTTCGTCGGGTTCGGCGTCGGCATTCCACGGTTGGGAACCTCCGGCCGGTGCCGGCCGCATCGCCCGCTGGTTCGATGTGGCCGCGCCTGCGCTGGTGCTCGGCTCGTCGCAACGGCTCGAGGTGGTCGACGAGGTCGCGTGTGCGGCCGCCGGTGTCGAGGTCGTGCGTCGCCGCAGCGGCGGGGGAGCCGTGCTGTTGGTTCCCGGCGAGGTGGTCTGGCTCGACGTGGTGGTGCCCGCCGGCGACCCGCTGTGGGTCGACGACGTGGGCCGGTCGATGCACTGGTTCGGCGAGGTGTGGGCAGAGGCGCTGCGATCGGTCGGAGAGGCCGGCGCCGAGGTGCACCGTGGTGCGATGCGCTCGAGTGCCTGGTCGCGCCTCGTGTGCTTCGACGGCCTCGGGCCCGGTGAGGTGGTGGTGTCGGGCTGCAAGGCGGTGGGTATCAGCCAGCGACGTACCCGCGAGTGGGCGCGCCTGCAGGCCGCGGTGTACGGCCGATGGCGGCCCGAGATGCTGCTCGGCCTGCTGCGCCCGCCGGTGCCGACACCGAGCGAGCTGCAACCCGTGTACGAGGTCGCCGAGTTGGCCCGCCTCGTCGACGCCGTGACCGGCGCGCTCTCGACCCTCGACTGACCGGCGCTCGCACCGGCGCTGATCGGGCGAATGCGGCCCTCCGCCGGCGCGTCCGGAGCACCTTCGGCGCGCCCGTGGTGGGGTCCGGTGGGGGAGGTTGGGGCGCGAAAGGGGGAGAAGTGGGGAAAAGAGTTGACAAATGGGGACTGGTGGGGGCAGAATGGGGACATGCGGGGAGCTGGGCCGATCTCGATGGGATGGTGCTGAGTGCTCTTCGTCGGCACCCATGAGCGCCAGCTCGACGACAAGGGGCGCCTGGCGCTGCCGGCCCCGTTCCGGGCGCATCTCGGCGAGCACTGCTATCTGGTGTTCGGCGACGACCAGTGCGTCAACGTGGTGCCTGCGGCAACGTTCGAGCAGATGGCCGAGCAGCTGATGGCCCGGGTCGAGCGCGGTGAGGTGTCGCTGCAACGCCAGCGCGCCGTGTCGTCGAGCGCCACGCTGGTCACCGTCGACAAGCAGGGCCGCGTGAGCATCGACGAGAAGCTGCGCGCCTATGCGGGCCTCGCCACCGAACAGCGAGTCGTGGTGTCGGGCAACTTCCGCGTGATCGAGCTCTGGTCGCCCGAGCGCTTCGCCCAGGTGAACGAGGCCGGTACCTCCGATCTGGCCGGGCAGGTCGTGCGATGAGTTCCATTCGTCCGTCGAACCCGAAGGAGGGCCGAGGATCACAGCCGACGGCGCAGCCCCGGCGATGACACACATGATCGATACGAATCACCCGACAGCCTCCTGGCTCGTCTGCAGTTCGTCGGCCGGCAAGATGGTCAGCTTCACTCCGCCCGCTTGCCGTCTCGTCGACCGGGGAGACATCCCGGCGACACCCGCCGACCGGCGAACTGCAGACGAGCCGGGGACCGCCCCGGCACCCTGTCCCGAACCGATCCGCCGATGAGCGACTCGTTCGAGCACCAGCCGGTGATGGCCACCGAGATCGTCGAGGTCTTCGCCCCGGTTCCGCCGGGCTGGGTCCTCGATGCGACGCTCGGTGGGGCGGGGCACGCAGCACTGCTGCTCGAGGCCCATCCGCACCTGAAGGTGCTCGGCCTCGACCGCGATGCCGATGCCCTCGCGGTGGCCCGCCAGCGGCTGGCACGGTTCGGCGATCGGGTGGCCACCGCCCATCTGCGTTTCGACCACCTCACCGATGCCATGGAAGCACTCGACATCGCCACCCTCTCCGGAGCCCTGTTCGACCTCGGGGTCAGTTCACCGCAGCTCGATCGTGTCGAGCGCGGGTTCTCGTACCGCCACGACGCGCCGCTCGACATGCGGATGGACCGCAGCCAGACCTGGTCGGCCACCGACATCGTGAACGGCTACGACGAGGCCACCCTCGCCAGCGTGATCGAACGGCACGGCGACGAGCGGTTCGCCCGGCGTATCGCCAAGGCCATCGTCGCCGCCCGACCGATCGAGACCACCACCCAGTTGGCCGAAGTGGTGGTGGCCGCCATTCCCGCACCCGCACGACGCACCGGTGGCCATCCGGCGAAGCGCACGTTCCAGGCGATCCGGATCGAACTGAACCAGGAACTCGAGGTGCTGCCCACTGCGCTCGACGCGGCGATCGACGCGACGTCGGTCGGGGGACGCATCGCAGTGCTGTCGTATCACTCGGGCGAGGACCGCATCGTGAAAGAGCGGTTCCGCCTCGCCGAGACCGGTGGCTGCGCCTGCCCGCCCGAGCTGCCGTGCGTCTGCGACGCAGTGCAGACGGTGCGCGCCGTGCGCGGCACCGCCCGCCGCCCAGGCGCCGCCGAGCAGCAGGCCAATCCGCGGTCGCGCTCGGCGCGTCTGCGTGTTGTCGAGCGCATCGCACCCACCCGCCGCGGCGGTCGTTGATCGTGGCACAGCCGGCCCGCGTCCCGCTCGAACGACGGCACACCCGAGCTGCGGTCGCGCCCGAGGTGGTGGCCGCGGCGCGTGCTCGCACCGATGCACGCGTGCAGCTCGAACTCGTTCCGCGGCGCCGCCGTGCAGCCCGTTGGGCGGTTGCCGTCGGCTCGGTGGTGGTGGCCGCCATGCTCGGCGCCGCCGCCTTCCAGACCTACCTCGCCAAAGGGCAGCTCGAACTCGATCGGCTCGACCGCGAGATGGCCTCGACCGCAGCGCAGTACGAGGCGCTGCGCCAACAACGCGCCGAGCTGCGCTCGCCGGGTCGGCTCACCGCTGTGGTGGCCGAGCGGGGAATGCTGCCGGCCGAGAAGACCTCGTTCATCTCGCTGTCGCCCGAGGTGCTGGTGCTGGTGCACCAGGCAACCGGCGATCTCGATCGCACCTTCGACGACGAGGCCGAGCTGCTCGAGCAGTTCCGTGCCGTGAAGGCGCTGCGCGAGGTGCAGGGATGAGCAGCGCACGACGGGCCCATCGTCGCAGCACCGAACGGCGTTCGTCGGGCACGGTGACGGCCGATCCGCGCCAGCGACGCGCAGGGCACACCGCATCGTCGACCACCCGCAGCGGCACCGGCTCGCGGGCCGCGACACCACCGCGCCATCGCACCGCTCCTCGGACATCGACCCCGCAGCCGGTTGCGCGTGCGCAGCGCGGCGGCCGTCCGCTGCCGCCGCAACGCACCCTGCAACGGCGCGTCATCGACGCGCCCCGGCCGGCACGCCATGTGTTCAAGCCCGGCAGGTCGCGTCGACGGTTGTTGGCCGTGTTCGTGCTCACGTTCCTGCTGTTCTCGATGGTCGTCGGACGCGTGGTGTACCTGCAGCTCACGAGCGCCGACGAGTTGCGCGCAGCCGGGCGTGAACAGCGCACCACCGAAGCAGTGCTGTTGGCCCGCCGGGGCGTGATCTTCGACCGCAACGGCGACGAGTTGGCCATGTCGGTGCCGGCACGCACGATCATTGCCAATCCCAAGCTCGTGGGCGACCCTGCCGCCACCGTCGCCACGCTGGCCCAGGTGCTGCAGCTGACGCCCGAGAAGCAGCAGTCGTTGCTCGAGGCGTTCACGACCAAGGAGAAGGGGTTCGTCTACGTCGCCCACCAGGTGACCGACGAGCAAGCCGCCGTCATCTCCGATCTCGACCTGAACGGCATCGGCTCGATCGCCGACGATCGGCGCATCATGCCGAGCGGCGAGGTGGGACGGAGCGTCATCGGCCGCACCGATCCGTTCGGCGCTGGCGCAGCGGGTATCGAGAAGCAACTCGACACGCTGCTCACCGGGGTGAACGGCGAGTTGATCCGCGAACACGACCGCAAAGGGCGTTCGATCGCCGGCACCGAGACCACCTCGGTCGAGCCGATCCCGGGCAACGACGTCGTGCTCACCATCGACCGATCGGTGCAGTACACCGTCGAGCAGGAGTTGCTCGCCCAGGTGCGCACGCTCCAGGCGCGGGGCGGGACGGCCGTGGTGTTGTCGACCAAGACCGGCGATGTGATCGCCATGGCCAGCGCTCGGCGCGACGAGACCACCGGCGAGTACCGCCTGAGCAGCGGCAACCTTGCTGCGGTCGACGCTGCCGAACCCGGCTCGGTGGTGAAGGCCGCCACACTCGCGGCGGCGCTCAACGAAGGTGCCGTCACGCCGGAGACCACGTTCGAGGTGCCGTGGCGCAAGCAGTTCAGCGACACGATGCTGCACGATGCCGAGCAGCACCCCGACGGGGTGTGGAACGTCGGTCAGATCCTCACCGAGTCGTCGAACATCGGCACGATCGAGGTGATGCTGCGGTTGTCGCCCGAGCTGCGCAGCACCAAGCAGAAGCTCCATTCGTACCTGCGGGCCTTCGGGTTGGGTGAGAAGACCGCCCTCGACTTCCCGGGTGAGTCGGCAGGGTTGTTGAAGGACTGGAAGCAGTGGGAGGGTGCCGAGCAGTACACCATGGCCTACGG
>JBEIIG010000087.1:0-13166 GCA_040380855.1 Acidimicrobiaceae bacterium
CGGGTCTTGCGGGTCGCCGTGGAGCCCCTGCCGCGGGTGCGGGGCCGCCCCCGCCGCTGCGCGGGGGGGGCCCACCGAGCGCCGGCTCGGGATTCGAGCGACTCCTTGGAGGAGCCGGCCGGATCAGACGGTGACCGTCACCTTGAGGAACGTTGCCGTGATGGATGTGGTGCCCGGGGTGGTGGCCGAGTTCTGCGACTCGAACAGTTCGACGAGTTCACGTTCGAGGTCGTCACGGCGACCGTCGGCTGTGGCAGCGGCGAAGGCGTTCATCGTCGGGCCGTAGTAGTCGCGGAAGATCGCCAGCAGTTCCGACGCCGGGCCGGCCAACTCGAAGGTGTAGTGCGCCCGCTCGCAGGAGATCTGCGACTCCGGCACACCTGCGGACGTGAACCGCTCGACGACGTTGCTCTCGACACCCCAGGTGATCGGGCTGATGAATCCTTCCGGCGGCGGCGGCGAGTACGAGCCGCTGATCTTCAGCAGTTGGGCGACGAGCGTCGGATCCCCGGGGATCCAGTTCCCCATCACGATGCGGCCGCCCGGCTTGGTGACCCGGGTCATCTCCTGAGCGACATCGAAGGGGCGAGGGGCGAACATCGCGCCGAAGATGGTGACGACGAGGTCGAACGAGTCGTCGCCGAGCGTGGCCAGGTTCGAGGCGTCGCCCTCCTGGAACGTGAGGTTCGTGAGCCCGAGTGCGAAGGCGCGCTCGTTGCCGGCAGCCACCAGGTTGCTGGCGATGTCGACGCCGAGGACCGTGGCGCCACGCTTGGCAGTGGGGACAGCGGTCGTGCCATCGCCGCAGCCGAGGTCGAGGACCTGCATGTCGGCGGTGACACCCAGGGTGTCGACGAGCGCGTCGCCACTGGTGCGCATCGTGGCGGCGATCCGGGTGAAGTCGCCCTTCTCCCAGAGTGCCTTGTTGGGGTTGGTGACTGCTGGAGGGGTCGGGTCGGTGGTGGTCATGGCGATGATGTCCTTGTGGGTTCGTGCCGGTCGGGCGACCGGTCGACGACAGCGTCTGCGCTCGCCCTTGCGGGCGACCGCAGACTCCCTGGCATGGCCGTTGCAGCGGATTTGCAGCGACACTGTCGTGGCCTGCAACCGCGATGGGTCAGAATCGATCCATGTCGATGACCGTTCGCGTCCTCGGGCCGGTGTCGATCGGCGGCGACGCTGCTGCGCTCAGCCCGAAGTTGCGGCTGGTGCTGGCGGTGCTGATCGCCCATCGTGGTGAGGTCGTCTCTGCCGACCGGCTGTGCGACGCGCTCTGGGGGGTCGAACAGCCGACTGCTGCATCGGCCACGCTGCAGAGTCACATGTCGCGGCTGCGCCGGTTGCTGGGCCCGGACGGTCGACTCGTCGTGCGCGATGGCGGGTATGTGTTGAACCTGCCCGATGGGGCGATCGACGTCGATCAGTTCGTCGACCTTGCCGATCGGGCCTCCGACGACGCAGACCCGGTCGCCGCCGCAGCGCTGTTGGGGGCGGCGTTGGAGCTCTGGCGCGGCCCCGCCTTCGGCGAGTTGGCCGATCGGGAGTGGATCCGCCCCGAGGCAGCGCGGCTCGACGAGTTGCGGCTGTCGACATTGGAACGCTGGTTCGAGTGCCGACTTCGGGCCGGTGGCGATCCATCGCTGATCAGCGACCTCGAGAGCGCCACACGGACCACCCCGTACCGCGAGCGGTTCGTCCGCCAGGCGATGGTGGCGTTGTACCGCAGTGGTCGGCATGCAGAGGCATTGCGTTGCGCCAACGAGTTCCGCCGGATCGTGCGCGACGACCTCGGCGTCGAGCCGTCGAAGGCGCTCGTCGCGATCGAGGCGCAGGTGCTCGCGGACGATGCGGCGCTGCTCGCCGCCCCCGCTGTTCTGCCCGTGGGCCATGGCGCACCCACCTTCGACGACACATCACGACTCGTCGGCCGGTCTGGCGACCTCGCCGTGATCGCGGGCGCCATTGCCGACGCGAGATTGGTCACACTCCTCGGCCCCGGCGGGGTCGGCAAGACCCGGCTTGCTCGGCGCAGCGCCGCCGAGACGACCGGGTTCGCCGACGGTGTCGCCTTCGTCGAACTCGCGGCGGTGACCGATGCCAACTCGCTGTTCGGTGCTGTGGCGACGACGCTCGATGTCCAGCCCCATCAACGCCTGTCGATGGAGGACACGCTTCTCTCGGTGCTCGCGGAACACCATCGCCTCATCGTGTTCGACAACTGCGAGCATCTCCTCGACGCCCTCGCACCCTTCATCGATCGCGTCAGGCAACGGTGCCCGCACGTGCATGTGCTCACCACGTCTCGCGAGACGCTGGGTGTCCCCGGTGAGAGAGTGCTCCCGATCGCGCCGCTCGGTGTCGGCGACTCCGCCGTGGCAGACACGGCTTCCATCGCCGGCACGCCAGCGGTGGAGTTGCTGCTCGACCGGGTGTGCGCCGCCGTTCCTGGGTTCGAGCTCACCGATGTGAACGCCTCGACGATCGCCGAGATCTGCCGTCGCCTCGATGGGCTGCCACTTGCTCTCGAACTGGCGGCAGCGCGATTCCGTTCACTGACGCCCGACACGATTCTCGGCCGCATGACGACGCCCTCGGCGGTGCTCGACACCAGCATGCGGTCGTCCGAACCCCGGCACCGCACACTCCGCGACACCATCGCCTGGTCGTTCGAACTGTTGAGCGCACGCGAGCAGGCCGTCTATTCGCGTCTCTCTGCATTCGCCGGCAGTTTCGATCTCGAGGCCGTCGAGGCGGGGTGCGCAGGTTTGGATGTCCCGGCGGACGGCGCGAGGGCGATCGACGCCGTCGAGGTGCTGGCGGCTCTCGTCGACAAGTCGATGGTGCAGAGCGTCGGTCATCAGAGTGGGCGCTACCAGTTGCTCCAGACGCTTCGCGAGTACGCGCACGAACGGCTGGTCGAGCAGGGTTCGGTCGAGGTGACCGAGCAGTTGCACCTCCGCTGGTTCGTCGACTTCGCAGAGCGGGCGAGCATCGGCCTCGCTGGGGCCGCAGAGCCGGCTTGGGCGCAGCGCATCGAATCCGACTTCGACAACCTCCGACTGGCGTTCGGCAAGGCGGTGGCTAGCGGCGACGTGGATGGAGCACTCCGACTCACCGCCGCTCTGCGGGAGTACTCGTTCCGAGCGATCCGGTACGAGCTCACTGCCTGGGCCGCTACTGCAACCGGGCTGCCCGAAGCGGAACGCCATCCGCGCTACCCGATCGTGCTGGCTGTCGTCGCCTACGGCCATTTCGTGCGCGGCAACCTGCGCGAGAGCATCGAGGTGGCCGAGCGATCGGTCGCCAGCGCCACCGAGATGGGTATCGATGTGAGCGGACTCGCGGAACGCACCCTCGTCAATGCCTGGTTCTTCCTCGGCCACGTCGACGAGGCCCTCCACTGGGGCGATCGCATGGTCGCGTCGGCCCGCACCGGCTCTCCGGCGAGGCTGGCGCATGCCCTGTACATGCGCTCGGTCTCCGAGACCAGCGCGGGGCGCACGGTGCAGGGCGCCATCATGGCGGGCGAAGCGAGTGCCACCGCGCGGGCAAGTGGCTCACCGACAGCGCTCGCCCAGGCGTCGTATGCGCTGGGTCTCGCGCTCGAGGGCACCGACCCCGCCGAGAGCCTGGAGTTGCTGCGTGAGTCGGCACGCCTCGCCGCGTCGGCCCGCAACCGGTGGATCGAAGCGTTTGCCGACACCGAGGTGTGGTGGCTCGAGGCCCGCAACGGCGACGTACGCACCGCCCTTCGCGGCTCGGGCGTTGTGATCGACACATGGCACCGTGGTGGTGACTGGGCGAACCTCCGGCTCTCGCTCCGCCGGGTGTTCGGCCTCCTCGTGCGGGCCCACGATCACCGGGCTGCAGCGCTGCTGCACGGGGCCCTCGAAGCGAGCGGGGCCGCCTCCGCTCTGCCGTTCGAGCCCAACGATGCCCACGATGTCGCCACGGCTGTCGACGAGATCCGTCGTTTACTCGGTGATGACGGCTTCAGCAGGGCGGCCACCGCGGGCACCAACCTCAGCGAGAGCGAACTCGTCCATTTCGTTCAGTCCCGCATCACCGCTCTCACTGCGACACCCTGATCCCTGCTCAGTCGGCGCGATGGCGCTGGCGGTAGGCCTTGGTGTTCACCTTGTTGCCGCAGCCTGTCGCCTGGCACCACCGGCGTGTACCGGGGCGGGAGGCGTCGTGGAAGACGAGGCTGCACAGCGGGCCCTCGCAACGGCGCAGGCGGCCGTCGTCGGCGCCGAGCAGATCGATTGCGTCGCGGGCGATCACCGCGAGGCCGGCGGCGACTTCACGGCCGGGCGGTGCAACGAGATGGCTCGTGCCGTCGTCAGCGAGGACCGGGTGGGGTGTCGGCTGGGCAGCACAGCGGTTGATGGCGGCCAGGTCGGCCGGTTCGATCGGACGGCCGTCGACGACCTGTGCAACTGCTTGGTGGATCGCTTCGCGCAGCGCCCGGGCCTTGACGAGGTCGCGCCCTGACGCGGCTGCGGGTGGGGGGAGTCCGACGGCTGCGAGCCACCGGCACAGGTGGTCGGGCGTAGCCAGCAGCTCGGTGGGCCAGACAGCGCGGTAGCGCAGCGTCCAGGTGAGGTCGAGCGACAGCCGACCGCCGAAGGCGAAGTCGGGCACCTGCTGCGCTTCTGTGTGGTTGGTCACCATCAGGATGCGACGACGAGGAGGGCTTGGATCTCGAGCACCATGTTGGCCGGCAGCGACGACACGCCGACTGCCAGTCGGGTGTGGCGGCCGGCATCGCCGAACACCTCCACCAGCACGTCGGAGGCCGCGTCGATGACGCCGGTGTGCTGGATGAAGTCGGGGGTGGCGTTCACCACGCCGTACACCTGCACCACCTGTTCGACGTGATCGAGCGAACCGAGGGTGTCGCGCACGGTGGCCAGCAGGTTGATGGCGGCCGAGCGGGCTGCGTCGCGGGCGGTGGGCACATCGACGTCGTGCCCGCACCGGCCCATCATCAGCGACCCGTCGGGGCCGGTACCGAAGTGACCACCAACCCACAGCTGGTTGCCGTGGCGCACGGCGGGCACGTACTGGCCGAATGCCGGCAGGGCCGCCGGAAGTTCGATCGACGACTCGGCGAGGCGCTGTTCGTGGGTGAGGCGGGCTGACATGCTCGCCACTGTAGACAGAGGTGTGACCTCTGTCTACAGGCGGACTACGGTCCGCGCGGGCGGCCGCCAGGTCAGTCGAACAGGTAGGGCTCGAGCGATTCCTGGGCGCGGGTGCGCCAGCGGTTCCACATGCCGCCGCCGTAGTAGGCCAGGCTGCCTGGCTCGGCGTCGCCGTAGCCGTTGTAGTACGTGAGGCAGTTGCGCAGCGGCGCCGTGGCGAGGTCGACCTCGCGGCAGTGCTGGGCGTAGGCGTCCTCGGCCTCGTGGCTGACGTCGACCCGGTCGTGACCGCCGGCGCGCAGTTGCTCGAGCATCCACGTGACGTATTCGGCGTGCAACTCGATCGAGTCGGTGAAGTTGAAACTGCCTCCGCCGCCCTGCGGGCCGGTGATGACGAACAGGTTCGGGAAGCCGTTGCTGTGCACGCCGAGGAACGTGCGGGTGCCGCCCTCGGTCCACTTCTGGCGCAGGCTGCGGCCGTCGGCGCCCACCACCATGTCGAACGTCGCCGCCGCCATCCAGCGGAACCCCGTGGCGTAGATGAGCACGTCGAGCGGGTACGACCGGCCGTCGTGCACCACGCCCTGCTCGTCGATGCGCTGCACCCCCACCGGGGCGGTGTCGACCAGGTGCACGTGCGGCAGGTTGAACGTAGGCAGGTACTGGTCGTGGAATGTCGGGCGCTTACAGCCGTAGGGGTAGTAGGGCTTCAGCGCGGCGGCGGTGACGGGATCGTGCACGATGGCGTCGACCCGGGCGCGGATCTGCTCCATGATGCGGAAGTTGGTGCGCAGTTGGGCCTCGACCATCTCGTCGACGGTGAGCGGCCGCTCGTGCTGCTTCACCTCCTTGTAGGTGTCGACCTTGCCCGACAGGTAGTCGTCGTTGGCCTGCATGGCGGTGCGGCCGGCGGCGATGCGCGCGAAGCGCTGCCGCCGGGCTCGCGCCCAGCCGGGCTGGTGCGACCATGCCTCGGCCTCGTCGGCGGTGGTGGCCCGCTGGTCGCGCACGTCGATCGTGGACGGTGTGCGTTGGAACACGAACAGTTCGCCCGCCACCTTGGCGATCTCGGGGATGACCTGCACGGCCGTTGCCCCGGTGCCGATGATGCCCACCCGCTTGCCGGTGAGGTCGATGTCGTAGCGCCAGCGCGACGTGTGGAACGACTCACCGGCGAACGTCTCCATACCGTCGATGCGCGCCAGTTGCGGCGTGGTGAGGATGCCGTTGGCCAGCACCACGAACCGTGCCCGCATCGCGTCGCCGCGGTCGGTACGCACCGTCCACCGGCGCGTCGGCTCGTCCCAGTGCATGCCCTCGACGGCGGTGTGGAACAGGCAGTGGTCGTAGAAGCCGCTGCGCTCGGCCAGCATCTGGCAGTACTCGAAGATCTCGAAGCCCGAGGCGAACTTCATCGACGGGATGTAGCCGGTCTCGTCGAGCAGCGGCAGGTAGCTGTAGGCCTCGACATCGCACGCCACGCCCGGGTAGCGGTTCCAGTACCAGGTGCCGCCCACGTCGCCGGCCTTCTCGCAGAAGCGCACGTCGGTGAACCCGGCGTCGCGCAGGCGGTGCCACAGCAGCAGCCCGGCGAACCCGGCACCCACCACCAGCACGTCGCACTCGTCGGAGAGTGCCTCGCGCGGGACGGGCGGGGCGGAGTAGACGTCGGTGAGGTAGCGGGCGAACTGGCCGTCCATCGGCATGAAGTCGGCGGCACCGCGACGGGCGTCGCTGAACTCGCGGTAGCGGGCCTGTGCCTCGTCGTCGAACACGGCGCCTGCTGGTAGCGGGGGCAAGACGGTGCGCGACTCGTCGGTCTCGACGGCATAGCCGGTGGCGTCGATGCGGACGGGCGCCGCGGCGGCACGCGTGGCGAACCGCTTCAACCCGGTCGCTGGATCCACCCACACCGACATCGCTCACCCCCGTTCGCGCTCGTCCTCCACACTACGCAGCCACTGCTCCATCCACTGCACGAGGGCCTCGTCCTGGGCCAGGCGCACAGCGGGTGCGCCGAGCATCGACCCGGCGTGGAACGAACCCGGCAGCATCAGCAGTTCGCTGGTGCGGCCCAGTCCGCGTAGCACCGAGTGCAGCTCGAACGACTGGGTGGGCGGGCAGCGGTGGTCGCGCTCGCCCACCACGAACAGCAGCGGCGTGTGGCACCGAGCAGCGTGGAACAGCGGCGACTGGCGCAGGTAGGGGCCGATGTCGTCGAGCAGGTCGGCTCCGAGGCTGCGGGGCAGCAATTCTCGGCCGACATCGCTGGTGCCGAACATGCTGACCAGGTTGGTCACCGGGTTCTCGGCCACGGCGGCACGGAACCGGTCGGTGGTGCACGCCAGCCAGCAGGTGAGGTAGCCGCCGTACGACAGGCCGGCCACACCGAGCCGCTCGGGGTCGGCCCAACCGCGGGCGACTGCCTCGTCGACCACGGCGAGCACGTCGGTGCTGGGGAGGTCGCCCCAGTTGTCGATGTTGGCGGCGGCGAATGCCTCGCCATAGCCGGTGGAGCCGTGGGGGTTGGTGTACACCACGCCGAACCCGGCGGCGCACAGCGCCTGGGCGTCGATGTTCAGCATCTCGCCGAACGCCGCACCGGGGCCGCCGTGGATGAGCAGCACGGTGGGCAGCGGGCCCTCGACGCCGGGCGGCCGCAGGTGCCAGGCCTCGAGCGGTGCGCCGTCGTGGGGTGACGGCACCGTGTAGCGGTGCACCTCGGCCGCAGTGGGCACGGGGACAGGGTCGGGAAGGAGCAGCGGGGTGCCGGCCACCGACGGGTCGGTGCCGAGCGCGATCACGGCGATCCGGCACGGCGTGTCGGCCGACTGCTCGGCCACCACGAGCCCGTGCGCAGTCATGGCCAACGGTGAGATGCACCGTGCACCGGTGAGTATCTCGTTCCACGAGCCGTCGGCCAGCGAGTGCCGGGCCACACCCATCCGACCGCCCTGATGCGTGCGGACGTACAGATCGGTGCCGTGCATCGCCATGGCCGTCTCGAAGGCTTCGCCGATGAGCGCCGGCGAGTCGCCGTACACGCTGCCGCCCACCTGGAGCGGCGTCGTCAACTGCTGCACGCTGCCGTCGGGGAACAGGCGGTGGAGTTGCTCGTCGGCGTCGGGCAGCGGCCCGTCGGGGTGGCCGACCAGCACCAGCAGGCTGTTGTCGGGCGCCCAGGTGGTGACCAGCATCCTGCAGTCGGGAACTGCGGGAGACGTGACCGTGCCGTCGGGCTCGATGATGCGCAGGTACTGGCCGACCGCCTGCTCGTCGGGGTCGAAGCCGGCGACTGCGGCGAGGCGGGCGCCGTCGGGCGACCATCGTGGCTGCGACCACCACCACTCGTCGTCGGTGAGCATGGTGCACTCGCCGGTGGCCACGTCGCACCGCCACACCTGAGGCCCGTCGTCGAGATGGCCGATGCCGTCGAACCAGTACACGCCGCGCGTGGTGCGCCAGGGCAGCGTCCGGTCGACGGTGCGACCGCGGCCCGCAGTGAGCGCGAGGCGGGTGCTGTCGGGCGACCACGAAACCGGCCCGGCTGCGGCGCCGGGAAGGGTGGTGACGAACACCGGCTCGGTGGCATCGACGTCGGCGACGGCAACCTGTGGCGAACCGGTGCGCTCGGTGATGAACGCGATCCGTCGGCCATCGGGCGACCAGGTGGCGGTGTGGTCGCCCGGTTGCGCCGCGGGCAACGGACGCGGTTTGCCTCCGGCCGGGTCGAGCAGCTCGATCTGCTGCAGTTCCTCGGTCGAGCCGAGCGGGATGCGCGTGGTGGTGACGGCCACGCACGAGCCGTCGGGGGCGACGTCGGCGTGCACCGGGTAGGGGTGGGCGAGCCACTGCGCCGTGACCGAATCAGTCATTGGGGGGTTCCGTTCGTGTGCTCTCGAGTATCAGCTGTCGCCGAGCGGCAGCACGAGCCGGGGGGCACGGGCGGCGTCGTGCAGCACCTGCACCCGGGCGGCCGGCGCATCGGCGGGGCGGCCGTGCGGGTAGGCGTTCAGTTGGATCGACGACGCGTGGCGCACTGCGACCCGCAGGCGACTGCCTGCCCGCACCCGACGCTGGCACCACTTGGTCTCGCGGAACGCGACAGCGGTGGGCTCGCCGGGCACCAGCCAGTCGTGGCTGCCGTCGAGGTGCCGGCAACTCAGTCGCAGCAGGTCGCTGGTCAGGAAGATCGACGCGCCGTCGGGGGTGATCTCGTGCACGAGCACCGCCAGATCGGCATCGGGTTGATCGCACACGAGGTGCAGGTGCAGCTCGGGATGCCCCACCACGACGAGGTCGTCGGCGAGTGGCTGCGAGGTGTACACCAGGCCCTGGCCGTCGATCTCGAGCACGAAGCGCGAGTTGGTGGGGTCGTTGCCCGCCAGCGTGGACATGAAGCTGTTCATCGGCTGGCCGTGGAACGGCGATTCCGGTCCGCTGCCGGCCGGGCGGGGCAGCAGTTCCAGTCGTGCCGTGCGCAGGTCGTGCGGATCGCAGGTGAACGTGGCCGTCGGCCCGTCTCCGGCGACGTCGTCGACGAAGCCCGAGTGGAGCACGTCCATCGGGCCGTCGACCGAACGCAGCCAGCGGTCGGTCGAGCCGGTGCTGGCGGCCTCGAGCGAGGCGGCGCCCACCCACCGCTCGCTGCCGGTGACGTAGAGCATCACCCGGTCGCGCAGCAGCTCGGGCAGCGGCGCACCGTCGAGCACGTGGCGGAACCAGTCGCGCCGCAGCGCCGGCAGGTCGACCGTGGCATCGGGGCCGAACACCAACTCGCCCACCCGGCCCGGGCCGAAGTGGGTGCCCATGTGGTCCCACGGACCCACCACGAGATGGCTGGAGGCGATCGTGTCGGCCGGTGCGTTCGCCGCGAACCGACGCCAGTTGCGCAGGGTGCCGCCGCTGCTGTCGTCGTACATGCCGGTGATCGACAGCACCGGCACGGCGTGCGCAGCGAAGTCGGCGGGCTGGGCGAGGAAACGCTCCCAACCCGGCCCGGGCTCGGGGTGGTCGACGAATCGCAGCACGTCGTCGTCGAGCGGCGCGCCCGCGGCAACCGCTGCCTCCACCTGGCTGGTGCCGGCCTCGAGGGCGGCGAAGAGCTGTGCGTGCCAGTTGGCGAGGTCGCCGGAGATGGTGAACTGGGTGGCCCGGTTGCTGATGAGGCGTCGCCACCCGAAGTGGTAGAGCATCGGCACGCCTCCGCGGGGCAGGTCGATGCCGTGGCCGCTCGTCGAGTCGGGCGTCATGGCCCGCAGCGAGGGCGGGCCGGCCGCCATGATGAGGTACTGGTTGATGCCGGTGTACGAGCCGCCGTGCAGCACCACACGGCCGTCGCTCCAGGGTTGCGCCGCCAGCCATTCGACGGCGTCGTACCCGTCGATGGCGTCGTCGGCGAGGTCGTCGAACTCGTCGTCGCTGTTGCCTCGGCCGCGCACGTCGAGTGCTGCGTAGGCGAAGCCGTTGGTGGCCCAGAACACACCATCGGGATGGAGGTGGTCGACGCCGTAGGGCGTCAGTTCCATCACCACCGGCACCGGCGCCTCGGCATGGCGCGGTCGCCAGATGGTGGCGTGCAGGGTCGCGCCGTCGCGCATGGGCACACGGACGCCGACGGTGGCGATCACCTTGCTCGATTCGGGTGAGGTGCTCTCGAGGTTGCTGGCGACGGGCATTCCTGGCTCCTAGTTGCTTGCTGCGGCCGTGTCGGGCCGACCCTGTTGGACGACGGTGAGGCGGGTGGTGGCACGCATGCCGGGCAGGCCGCCCTCCACCCCCGACCCCGACCAGCCGATCGACTCGGCGCCGAGGCGCATGTCGGGAGGCCCGGCCAGGTGGGGGTTCACGCTCACCCACGCGGCGCGGATGCCGTCGGCCAGCGCGGTGGCCTCGGCCGGGTCGTCGCTCCAACCGGTGCCCGACAGGCCGAACGGGGTGGCGTTGGCGAGGGTGATGCCCTCGTCGATCGTGGTGAACGTGGTGACGGCCAGCACCGGGCCGAACACCTCGGTGGTGAACAGGTGGTGCCCGGGGCCGACGTTGTCGACGATGGTGGGCGGGTAGTACCAGCCGCGCCGGTCGAGTCGTGCCCCGCCGGCGACCACTCGGCCGCCCTCGGCGCGGGCGCGCTCGACGCACTCGATCACATGACCCAGATGGGCCTCGCTGCCCAGCGGCCCGGCCTGCACCTCGGGGTCGTGCGGGTCGCCGGGCTGCCACCGTGTGGCGCGCTCGAGCAGCAGATCCATCAACGCATCGTGGTGGCGTTCGTGCACGATGAGCCGCGAGCCCGCCACGCACACCTGGCCGCTCGCCCAGAAGATGCTCTGGGCCACGGCATCGGCCACCACCTCGAGGTCGGGTGCGTGCTCGCCCACCACCTGCGCCGACTTGCCGCCCAGCTCGGTGAGCACGGGGGTGAGGTTGCTCGCAGCGGCGGCCGTCAGCACGTGGCGCCCGGTGGTGGTGGAACCGGTGAGGTTCACCTGGTCGACCCCTGGATGGCGTACCAGGGCGTCACCCACGATGTCGCCGCGGCCCGGCACCACACCGAACACACCGGCGGGCAGGCCGGCCTCGTGGGTGAGTTCGCCCAGTCGCAGCGCACTGGCACTGGCGAGTTCGGTGGGTTTCAGCACCACGCAATTTCCTGCCGCCAGGGCGGGTAGCGCCTTGGTGAGTGCCACGAAGAAGGGGAAGTTCCACGGGCCGAGCACGCCCACCACACCTCGCGGCACACGCCGTGCGGGCGGTTCGGTGTCGGCGGAGAGGTCGGGCAGCAGGCCGACGACCGACCGCACGATCGACGCGGCGAAGGCGGCATCACCCGTGGTGATGCCAATGGGCACCCCCACCTCGGTCGTGTCGAGTGCAGCCAGTTCGGCCGCGTGCTGCTCGATCAGATCTGCGAGGCGCAGCAGGCTGTCGGTACGCAGTGCCGCATCACGCGACCAGCCACCGGTGTCGAACGCCTGCCGCGCAGCGGTGACGGCCAGGTCGACGTCGCCGGGGTGACCGGCGGGGAGACTCCACAGCACTGCCTCCGTCGACGGATCGATCGAGGTGATGATGGCATCGCTGTGCGACGCGATGTGGTGGCCGCCGATGAACGGACGCATGTCGATCTGATGCATTCGCGGCTCCCCAGGCGCTGTGTGCGAGAGCGAGACCCTTGCACCTCCTCGCAGCAGCGTAGTTTACTTACGCAAGGGCTCCTCCGGGAGCGGAACGAAGGGGAGAGCGATGCGGGGGATCACGAGACGGTCGGCTATTGCGCTTGCGCTGGTAGCGGCGCTGGGCGTGGCTGCATGCGGTGGCGACGACGACAGTTCGGGCGGCGGTGGCGGTGCCGGCGTCGAGGTCGACAAGATGGTGTGGGCCATCCAGTCGCCCATCCAGTCGATGGATCCGGCCATCATGGCCGACATCCCCAGCCTGCGTGCCCAGTCCGCCGTGTTCGACCGGGTGCTGTCCATCGACAACAAGGGCGTCGTGCAGCCGTGGATCGCCAGCAAGTTCGACACGAGCGACCCGTTGAAGGTGGTGCTCACCATCCGCGACGACGTGAAGTTCTGGGACGGCACACCGATGACGATCGACGACGTCGTCTACTCCATCGCCCGCCACACGGGCCCCGACAGCGCGTCGATGCAGGCGCCGCTCTTCGCCTCGGTGTCGTCGGTCGAGGCCACCGACGCGTCGACCGTGACGATCACATTGGCGGCTCCGGATCCTGCCTTGCCGGCGAAGTTGTCGATCTGGGCCCAGGTGCGCCAGCAGAAGTACGACGAGGCTGCCGGTGAGGCGATCGGCGGGTCCGACAAGCCCGGCATGGGTACCGGCCCCTTCAGCATCACGTCGTACTCGTCGGCCGACGGCGCCGTCTTCACCCGTAACGCCAGCTACTGGGCGGGCAAGTCGAAGGTGAAGCAACTCGAGTTCAAGGTGCTCGGCGACCCCGACACGGCTCGTCTGGCCCTGAGCAGCGGCGAGATCGACGGGTTCTTCGACGTACCC
>JBEIIG010000088.1:0-13126 GCA_040380855.1 Acidimicrobiaceae bacterium
CCCGAGCAGTACGGCGGCGGTGGGCAGGGCATCGGCATGGCGGCCGCCGTACTCGAGGAGGTGGCCGCCTCCGGCGCGTGCATGAACGGGGCCTCGGCCGTACATCTGTCGATCTTCGGCATGCACCCGGTGGTGATGCACGGCAGCGAGGAGATGAAGCAGCGCTTCCTGCCGAAGGTGGCCGACGGCACGCTGCACGTCGCGTTCGGTGTCACCGAACCCGACGCCGGCACCGACACGACGCGCATCACCACCCGGGCCGTGCGCGACGGCGACCAGTACGTGATCACCGGCCGCAAGGTGTGGACCACCAAGGCCCTCGAGTGCGACCGCATCCTGCTGCTCACCCGCACCACCCCGCTCGCCGACTGTGCCAGGCCCACCGACGGGATGACCCTGTTCCTCATCGACCGCCACGCCCCCGGTGTGCACGCGGCCGCCATTCCGAAGATGGGCCGCAACGCTGTGGCGAGTTGCGAGACCACCTACGACGACGTGATCGTGCCGTCGGCCGACCGGGTGGGCGACGAGGGTCGCGGCTTCCACTACCTGCTCGGCGGGTTGAACGCCGAACGCATCCTCATCGCCGCCGAAGCCATCGGCATCGGCCGCGCCGCGCTGCGCCGTGCCGTGCAGTACGCGAACGAGCGGGTCGTGTTCGGTCGCCCCATCGGCAAGAACCAGGGCATCGCCTTCCCGTTGGCCGAGGCCCACGCCCGGCTGCGCGCCGCCGAGCTGATGGTGCGCGAGGCCGCCCGCCTCATCGACGCCGGACTGCCCTGCGGCGAAGAGGCCAACCTCGCCAAGTACCTCGCCGCCGAGGCCGGGTTCTTCGCCGCCGACCGGGCGGTGCAGACGCACGGCGGCTTCGGCTACGCCACCGAGTACCACGTCGAGCGCTACTTCCGTGAGGCACGGCTTCCGCGCATCGCCCCCATCAGCCAGGAACTCGTCCTCGCCTACGTGGCCGAGCACGTCCTCGGCCTCCCCCGCTCGCACTAGCCCACTCGCACTAGCCCACTCACCCCACCCCGCACACCCCAGCCCACTCGCCCCAGCCCACTCACCCCAGCCCACTCACCCCGCCCCGCTCGCCCTCCGCGCCCCGGGGGTCCGTGAGCCTGGACCACCGCAGGGGTGGCCACTGCTCACGAAGCCCCGGGCTCCGTGAGCGCAGACCCCGCGGGAGGTGGCCCCGGCTCACGGACGGGGCGCGCAGACGGACGGGGTGCGGGGTGGGACGGGGTGCGGGGTGGGACGGGGTGCGGGGTGGGACGGGGTGCGGGGTGGGACGGGGCGCGGCGGGGTGCGGGGTGGTGCGGGGTGGGTCAGGGGGTGGGGGTGGTGTCGATGCGGAGGACGATGGCGCTGTCGCCCGTCGACGCCTTCGAGAACCAGCCGCGCACGGTGCCGCTCACCTCGACAAGGGTGAACTGCCAGCCGTACTTCTGCTTCACCGCTGCCTTCACCGGGGCAGCATCGGCGGCGTCGACCACACTGGCCGTGGCCCGCACCTCGGGCGCCCCGGCAGCCACGCGGCCACGCGCATCGCACGGACGCAAGGTGACATCGGGGAAGTTGCGGATGCGCTTCACCTTGCCCGAGTCGCTGCCCGTGGTGAACCCGGCGGTGCCGTCGCCCAACGGGGCGATCCACACCGGCGACGACACCGTGGATCCGTCGCGCTTGCGGGTGGTGATGGACACGTAGCGGTGCGAAGCGATGTCGGGCGTGCTCATGGCCGGCACGCTACCGGCGGGTCAACGCCCCAGGCTGCCGTGTCGGTCGAGCAGATCGCGGGTGACGTCGAGCCACAGATGGGTGGTGAGGGCGAGCGACTCGACATCGATGCGCTCGTCGTTGCCGTGGAACCGGCTCGAGAAGTCGCCGGCGTTCAGCGTGGGGCTGAACAGTCCCGCGCCGTAGGCCACCGCACCCATCTGGCGGTAGATGCGCGCATCGGTGAAGCCGACCACCAGTTGGGGCGTGAGCCGCGAGGTGGGGAACGGCCGAGCCACTGCGCGCTGCAGGCTGTCCCACAGCGGTGTGCCGATGGGGCTGATCGTGGCCGGGTCGTTCATCAGCACCTCTACCTCCACCTCGGCCGCCAGATCGCCGAGGGCCGCCACGAGGTGGGCCTGTACGTCGTCGGCCGTCTCACCCGGCAGGGTGCGCACATCCACCTCGATCTCGACCAGGTCGGGGATGACGTTGGTCTTCATCGGCGTCGTGGCCGAGCCCTGCACCACGTTGCACGAGAACGTCGTGTGCGTACAGGCGTGCAGATGCGGCGCCGCGCTACGAGCGGGCATCGAGTCGAGCACCTCGTCGAGGGCGGCCGGATCGAGCAGCAGGCGCTGCGTCTCGTCGTCGACACCGAGTGTGCTCACCCGCTCGCGCCACAACTCGTGCAGGCGCGGCGCAGGCCGGTAGTCGGCGAGGCGTTGCACCACCCGCGCGGCCTTCACCAGCGCATTGTCGGAACGGAACGGCATCGAGCCGTGGCCGGGAACACCCCGCACCCGCAGCCGTCGCCAGGCAACACCCTTTTCGCCCACGTTGATGCCGATGTAGGGCGCTTCAGCCGACCCCGAGTGCAGTCCGCCGTTCTCGGTGAGCACGTAGTCGGCGCGGACGGCGTCGGCGGCATGATCGGCCATCCACTGCATGCCGTAGCGACTGCCCGACTCCTCGTCGGCCACGGCGACGAACACGAGGTCGCCGCGGGGCCGGAAGCCGGTGGTAGCGAGCTGACGGAACGCCACCGCCATCGATGCGGTCAGGTTGAGCATGTCGACCGCGCCCCGACCCCACACCTCGCCGTTCACCAACTCGCCACCGAACGGATCGCGGCTCCACCCGTTCTCGTTCACCGGCACCACGTCGGTGTGGCCCATCAGGCACAGGCTCGGTGCGCCGGGGTCGCTGCCCTCGATGCGCGCCACCAACGTGCCGCGACCCGGTGCCGCCTCGTACTGCTGCACGTCGAGGCCTGCGTGGCCGAGGAACGATCGCAGCAGCTCGGCGTTGCGGGTCTCGTGCCCCGACGCGGCCGTGCCGTCGTTCACGCACCGGTTGCGGATCATGGCCTGCAGCAACTCGACCGTCTCGGCCGTCAACGCGTCGTGGGCACCGATAGCGGCCATGTGGCGAGGCTAGTACCGGGGTGCAGCGACTACCGTCGAGTGCCGTGACCACGATCGACCCCTCCGTCGGGCTGTCGAGTGCGGAGGTGGCCGACCGTGTGAACCGCGGGCTGGTCAACGCCGTGCCGGCCGCACCCACACGAACCGTCAGCCAGATCGTGCGGGCCAACGTGCTCACCCCGATCAACCTGGTGGTGGCCGTCCTGGCGGCGCTGGTGCTGTTCGCGGGCTCACCGAAGAACGCGCTGTTCGCCGGCGTCATCGTGTTCAACAGCCTCATCGGCATCGTGCAGGAGCTGCGCGCCAAGAAGGTGCTCGACTCGCTGAGCGTGGTGAACGCACCGAAGGCCCACGTGGTGCGCGACGGCGTCGTGCACGACATCGCCGTGCACGAACTGGTGCTCGACGACGTGGTCGAGTTGCGCGCCGGTGCGCAGGTGGTGGCCGACGCGGTGGTGCTCGCCCACGACAACCTCGAGATCGACGAATCGCTGCTCACGGGCGAGGCCGATGCGATCGTGAAGTCGGACGGCGACGAGGTGCTGTCGGGCAGTGCCGTGGTGGCCGGCACCGGCCGGGTGCAGGTGGTGAAGGTCGGCGCCGAGAACTACGCCGCCAAACTCGCCGAAGAGGCACGGCGCTTCACGCTGGTCGACTCGCCGCTGCGCAACGACATCAACCGCATCGTCTCATGGGTCGGCATCCTCATCATCCCGGTGGGCATCCTGCTCGCCAGCAGCCAGTTCTTCCGTCGCGACGAACGCTGGCAAGACGCCGTCATCAGCACCGTGGCCGGCCTGGTGGGCATGGTGCCCGAAGGGCTCGTCCTCCTCACCAGTGTCGCGTTCGCCGTCGGCGTGGTGCGCCTCGCCCAACGCCGCTGCCTCGTGCAGGAACTACCGGCGATCGAGGTGCTCGCCCGGGTCGACGTGCTGTGCGCCGACAAGACGGGCACGATCACCGAGGGCACGATGGAGTTGGCCGAGGTGCTCGTCCTGCCCGACTCGCCGGTCGAGCGAGCCACCATCCACGCCGCGCTCGCCGCGATCGGCCAGCTCGACCCCGACCCCAACGGCACCCTTCTCGCCGTGCGCCAGCACTTCGACCTGCCCACCGATTGGCGCACCACCGGACGGGTGCCGTTCTCGTCGGCCCGCAAGTGGAGCGCGATGACGTTCGACCAGCAGGGCAGTTGGGTGCTCGGCGCGCCCGAGAACGTGCTCGCCGCCCAGTACGCCGGTACCGTGCGACGGCTGGTCGAACAACAGGCGTCCGACGGACGGCGCGTGCTGGTGCTGGCCAAGGCGGCGGTCGACATGCCCGACGCCGCCGAGGCCGAACTGCCCGAACTGGCACCCGCTGCGCTGGTGCTGCTCGAAGACGTCGTCCGCCACGATGCCCCCGCCACGCTGGCGTACTTCGCCGAGCAGGGAGTGACCCTGAAGGTGATCTCCGGCGACAACAACGTCACCGTCGGCGCCGTGGCCCGGCGCGCCGGGCTGGCGGGCTGGGCCGACAACGTGAACGCCGCCACCCTGCCGGCCGATGTCGACAGCCCCGAGTTCGCCGACGCCATCGAACAGAGCACCGTGTTCGGGCGGGTCACCCCGCACCAGAAGCGGGCGATGGTGCGCGCCCTGCAGGCACGCGGCCACACCGTGGCGATGACCGGCGACGGGGTGAACGACGTACTCGCGCTGAAAGACGCCAACTGCGGCATCGCGATGGCGAGCGGCAGCGAAGCCACCCGCGGCGTGGCGCAACTCGTGCTGCTCGACTCGAACTTCTCGGCGCTGCCGCCCGTGGTGGCCGAGGGCCGACGTGTGATCAACAACATCGAGCGGGTCGCCAGCCTGTTCCTGGCCAAGACCGTCTACTCGGTGATCCTCTCGTTGCTCACCGGCGTGTTCGCCCTCGCCTACCCGCTGCGGCCGATCCACCTGACGATCCTGTCGTGGCTCACCATCGGGATCCCGGCGTTCTTCATGGCCCTCGAACCGAACGCCGACCGCGTGAACCCGGGGTTCCTCAGCCGTGTTCTGGGCCGCGCCGTCCCGGCGGGCGTGGTGATCGCGCTGGCGACGATGGCGGTGTTCCAGTTGGTGCAACTCGACGCCTCGATCGATGCCGATCACGCCCGCACGGTGGCCGTGCTGGTGGCCGGTTCAGTGGCGTTGCTGAACCTCGCTCGCGTCGCCCGCCCGCTCAGCCTGCTGCGCAAGGTGCTCGTGGCCGCGATGGTGACCGGCTTCGCCGCTGCGTTCCTCACCCCGTGGACACGCGACCTGTTCGAACTCCCGGTGACCAAAGCCTGGGCGTACGGGCTGGCCGCAGCCTTCGTCGCGCTCGCCTATCCGCTGCTGGTGCTGGGCAGCCGAGTGGCCGAGCAGATCCGCATCGCCCGCACCCGCTGACCGGACCAGCCGACCGGCGCGTGCGGTCGGCACACCCCAGCGGTATGGTTGCGCCATGTCACACCTGTACGACATCTCGATGCCGTCGATCACCGGTGAATCGGTCGACTTCGGCAGCTACCGCGGTCAGGTGCTCCTGATCGTCAACGTCGCCAGTTATTGAGGCCTCACCGGCCAGTACGCAGGTCTGCGTACGCTCCATGAAGACATGAAGGAACAGGGGTTCAGTGTGCTGGCCTTCCCCTGCAACCAGTTCGGCGCCCAAGAGCCGGGCACCGACGCCGAGATCCTCGAGTTCGCCACGTCGAAGTACGACGCAACGTTCCCGATGTTCTCGAAGATCGAGGTGAACGGCGACGGGGCGTGCGAGCTGTACCGCTGGCTGCGCACCGAGCAGCCCGGCACCAGCGGCGCCGACGCCATCACGTGGAACTTCGAGAAGTTCCTGGTCGATCGGCAGGGAACGGTGGTGGCTCGGTTCGCTCCGCCGACCACCCCCGAGCAGATCGCCGCTCACGTGGCCGAGTTGCTCTGACCCTCCCGGTCATCCCACTTCCCCACATCTTCCCCTGAACTCAGCCGTCCTCATCCGTTCAGGAGGAACCATGTCTGCACACCGTCAGCACGTGTCGCGCGCGCTCCGTCGCCGGGGTCTGTCGGGCCCGGGCGCGCATGCCGCGCCCGCACATCGCATCGAACACACCGTGGCACGGTCGTCGCTCGACGAGGTCGCGATCGGAGGCGGCAGTCACGACTTCCGGCTGTGGCTGCCGCACCCCGCCGAGCCCATCGTCGTCGCTTCGTTCGCCGATGCCGTCTCACTCGCGTTCGAGGTGGCCGACCTCCCCGTCGAACGCGAACTGCTGGTCCTCCTCGACGAGTACCGGCAGGTGACGGCGATGCTCCTCGACCCACCGCCGCCGCTCGGGGCGTGGATCGGCCAGACCGAGGTGCCCGGGCTCGACGTGCCGTTCACCCACACCCTCTCGGTCGTGCTCGTACCCGAGGTCATCGCCGGGCGACCCGACCACCGGCACCGCACCGGCTATCTGGCCCTCCGACGCATGCACGGACTGCAGGGGCTGGCGCTGCTCGACGTGCTGCTCACCGACGGCCACGCGGTGCAGAGCCTGGCGCTCGCCTGCGATCCCGACCCGATCTGGCACGAACCGTTCGAGGCCGCCTAGATCGACACCTACGATGGCCAGCCATGAGCAACCCGGTCATCTCCGTCGTCACTGGTGCCAACAGCGGTATCGGCCGCGCCACCGCCCTCCATCTCGCCGCACAGGGCCACCGCGTGTTCGGCACCGTGCGCAGTATCGACAAGGCGGGGAAGCTCCAGGCGATGGCGGCCGACCTGGGCGTGGCCGTCGAACTGGTCGAACTCGACATCGCCGACGACGAATCGGTGCAGGCCGGGTTCGCGCACATCCTCGCCGACACCGACGGAGTGGTCGACGTGCTGGTGAACAACGCCGGCGTGGGCGGCAACGCCGTGGCCGAGGAGTGCCCCACATCGCTCTACCTCGACGTGATGAACGTGAACCTGTGCGGTGCGGTGCGCTGCCTGCAACAGGTGCTGCCCGGCATGCGCGCCCGGCGGAGCGGCGCGATCGTGAACATCACCTCGGTCGCGGGTCGCATCGCAGCCATCGCCCAGTCGCCGTACGTGGCGTCGAAGTGGGCGTTCGAAGGCCTCAGTGAGGGCCTGGCCCAAGAGTTGGCGCCGTTCGGCATCCGGGTGGCGATCATCGAACCCGGGGTGACGAAGAGCGCGATCTTCGCCAAGAACATCGACGCCCCGAACCAGAGCGGCGCCTACGACGCCGCGTATCGACGGCTCTTCCAGTTCTACGCGGCCGGTCTCGCCCACGCCACCGACCCGATGGAGGTGGCTGCACTCATTCACCACGCCGTCACCACCGATGCGCCGCAGCTGCGCTACGCAGTGAGTTGGGGCGGGCCCGAGATCGTGGCCGGTCGCGCGGCCATGACCGACGCCGACTGGGTGTCGCTCGGCGCCCACACCGACGACGACGCGTACTACGACGACTTCGCCGCCAGGTTCGGCATCGACCTCCGCGCCCTCTGACCCGCTGAACCTGTGACCCGATGACCGCTCAGGCGGGTCGGATCGCCGGGCGGTGCAACACCGCCCACGTGGGCCGCACCTCGACCGATTCGCCAGCCATCGTCGCGTCGCCGTCGACGATCAGGCTGAACTCTCCACCTGTTGTGCCCGGGAACACCCAGGTGACGTTGGGCCGGGCGACCACATTCGCCGCTGTGCTGCGACCGACCTCGGCCACCAGCACACCGTCGCGCCACACCGTGGGTACCGCCAAGGTCTGAGCGCGGCCGTCGTCGCGCACCGTGAGCAGATAACCCCATGGGCGTTCGGCCAGGGCGTCGCCCAACTCGTCGAGCGGCACGGCGATGCTCATGGCGACACCGTATCGACCGGGGTACGCCGGGCCAGCCACCCATCGCCGTCGAGGGCGTGGGCCACCTGCAGCAACAACAGCTCGCAGCCCGGCGCAGCGACCAGTTGCAGCCCCACCGGCAGTTCGGCGGACTCGTCGGCCACGTCGCCGAGCACGGCGAACCCGAACGGCACCGAGATGGCCGGGCACCCGGTGACGGTGATGTCGGTGCAACTGCGCATCCACTCGAGGTAGTTGCTCATCGGCACACCGTCGATCTCGTGCACCCAGTCGAGTTCCACCGGGAAGGGCAGCACCTGCACGGTGGGCAGGGCGATGAGGTCGAACCGCTCGAAGAACAGCCGGACCCGCTCTTGCAGCGCGCCACGTCCGCGCAGCGAACGGCCCACATCGGCCGCCGACAGGCGTCGGGCCAGCTCGACGTTCCAGCGCACCGTGTCTTTCAGCAAGCCGTCGCGACCGTCGCCGAGCCGGTCGTACAACTCGCCCAGGTTGGCCTCGAACAGCACCGCCCGCAGCGTCTGGAAGATCTCGCTCGCACCACCGAGGTCGGGGAACTCGTCGGCCACCGTCATGCCGTGCGCACCCAGTCGCCGGGGCACGTCGGCGAGCACCCGCTGCACCGCAGCGGCGACCGGCAGGCCACCACCCGTTGCGCTGAATCCCACCCGCAGCCCCCGCAGCGAGCGGTCGAGGGGAGCGAACGGGCCACTCACACTGCGCAGCGGCACGTGCGGGTGTGCCCCCGCCATCGCCCCCAGCAGCAACGCCACGTCGGCGGCACAGCGCCCCATCGGCCCCTCGGTCGACAGCGACTCCCATGGGTCGAGGCTGGGCCAGTCGGGCACGGTGCCGGGCGACGGGCGCAGGCCCACGACATTGCAGAACGACGCCGGGTTGCGCAGCGACCCGCCGAGGTCGCTGCCGTCGGCCAGCGGCACCATGCCGGCCGCCAGCGCGGCCGCCGCGCCCCCACTGCTGCCACCGGCCGACCGACCGAGGTGGTAGGGGTTGCGGGTGGCGCCGAACACCGGGTTGAACGTGTGCGACCCGGCACCGAACTCGGGGGTGTTGGTCTTGCCCATGGTCACGCATCCCGCTGCCCGCAGGCGAGCCACCACGAGGTCGTCGGTGTCGGGCACGTGATCGGCCAGCAGCGGCGAACCCTTCGTGGTGCGGATGCCCGCGGTGGCGGCCAGGTCCTTGTGCGCAATGGGCAGGCCGTGCAGCGCACCGAGCGATTCGCCGCGGGCGTGCGCTGCGTCGGCACGGGCTGCGTCGGCACGGGCACGTTCGAGCGCCAACGTGACGATGGCGTTCACCGCCGGATTCACCGCGTCGATCCGGGCGATGTGCGCATCGAGCACCTCGCGCGCCGACACCTCACCCGCCGCCAGCATCGCCGCGAGGTCGACGGCGCGGCGCTGCCACAACTCGTCGCTCATCGGCCCTCGATCGTGCCAAAGGTGCGCCGCAGCACCGCCTTCTCCACCTTGCCCATCGCATTGCGCGGCAGGGCCTCGACCACGTGCACCTGCTTGGGCACCTTGAACCCGGCGAGGTGCTCGCGGGCTGCGCCGCGCAGTGCCACCGGGTCCAGCGACACACCGGGCTTCGGCACCACCACTGCCACCACGGCCTCACCGAAGTCGGCGTCGGGCACGCCGATGACGGCGGTCTCGAGCACCCCGGGTAGCTCGTCGAGCACGGCCTCCACCTCCACCGGGTACACGTTCAGGCCACCGGTGATGACGAGGTCCTTCGAGCGTCCGACGATGTGCAGGTAGCCGTCGTCGTCGAACCGGCCCACGTCGCCGGTGCGGAAGAAGCCGTCGGCCGTGAACTCGGTGGCCGCCAGGTCGGGGCGTCGCCAGTAGCCGGCGAACACGTTGGGGCCGCGCACCTCGATGTCGCCCACGTCGCCCACCGGCACGGCGCCCACATCGCCCACTACGCGCACGTCCACCGCGGGCAGCGGCATGCCCACCGTGCCGGCGCGACGTTCGCCGTCGAGCGGGTTCGAGGTGAGCATCGTGGTCTCGGTCATCCCGTAGCGTTCGAGGATGGCGTGGCCCGTCCGGGCACGGAACTCGTCGTGCACGCTTGCCAGCAGCGGTGCCGACCCGCTGATGAACAGCCGCATCGACCCGCACACAGCGCGGTCGAAGCGGGGCTCGGCGAGCAGGCGTGTGTAGAAGGTGGGCACGCCCATCATCACCGTGCAGCGCGGTAGGGCACGCAGCACGGCGTCGGGCTCGAACTTCGTGAGGAACACCATCGGCGCGCCGGCGATGAGGGCGCAGTTGGTGGCGACGAACAGCCCGTGGGTGTGGAAGACGGGCAGCGCGTGCAGCAGCACGTCGTCGCCCGTGAACCCCCACAGCCCGGCCAGCGTGAGGCAGTTGGCCGCCAGGTTGCGGTGGCTCAGCATCGCCCCCTTCGGCTTGCCCGTGGTGCCGCTGGTGTACAGCACGGCGGCCAGGTCGTCGGGCCCGCTGGGGTGGTTCTCGAACTCGGTGGCGAACCCCGACGCAGCGACCATCAGATCGTCGAGTTCGGCGTCGTGCAGCACCAGGCCGGGCTCGGCGTCGGCCACCAGCTGGGCCACCTCGGCGGCCGTGTAGCCCGTGTTCATCGGCAGCAGCGCCACCCCCGAGCGAATGCACGCCAGGTACACCAGCAGCGCGTCGACCCGCTTCTCCACCTGCATCGCCAGTCGGTCGCCGGGCTGCAGGCCCTGTGCCCGCAGCGCATGCGCCACCTGCGCCGACCGCCGTGCCGCGTCGCCGTAGGTGAGCAGCAAGGCGCCGTCGGCGTCGAGCAGGAACGGCCGCTCGGTGTCGGCCCGCACCGCGGCGACGACGTCGAGCAGCGTGGCGCCGAGCCACATGCCCTCGACGTCGTCCGGCATCAGTGCGCGCCCCACGACTCCCGGTGGATCATCCCGCCCGCGGGCAGACGGTGTGCGGGCTTGAAGTCGTCGCCGGTGTAGTACGCCACGGGGAACAGCGCCGTCTGGGTCCACTCCGGCGGGATGCCCAGCAACTCGCTCGCCTGGTCGTGGAAGAACAGGTGGATGGTGGTCCAGGCGGTGCCCAGGCCACGGGCGCGGGCGGCGAGCATGAAGCTCCACGCAGCGGGGAGGATGGAGCCGTAGGTCGAAGCCTGTGCCGCGATCATCGGCACCTTCTCCATGCGGCCCTGCACGCACGGGATGACGAACACCGGCACCTGGTCGAGGATCTCGGTGAGGTACATCGCGCTGTCCATCACCTTCGGCATCACGTGCTCGCGCGGGTCGCCCTCGGGCAGCGGCGGCGGATAGCCCGAACCGGCCATCACCTCCATGCCCTGCCGGTAGAGGTCGGCGAGCGCCGTCTTCTTGGCCTGGTCGGTGACCACCACGAACGCCCAGTTCTGCGCGTTGGTGCCAGTGGGTGCCTGCATCGCCACCTCGATGCACTCGTCGATGAGGTGCGACGGCACGGGTCGGGTGAGGTCGAGGCGCTTGCGCACCGAGCGGGTGGTGGTGAGGAGTTTGTCGGCGGCAGCGCGATCGATCGTCATGGGGCGAACACTACGCGCCGATCGGCTCAGGGACCGACGGCGAGGTCGGATTCCACCAGGGCGCGGTCGTCGGCGTCGGCGATGGGCACGGCCTTGGCCGCAGCCCAGTCGGCGGCAGCCTCGTCGAGCCGGCCGAGTGCCGCCAGCGCCCGCGCACGCGACTCGTACGCGTAGGCGAGGTCGAAGTCGACCAGGCCGTGGTCGCGGCACTGCCCCATGCACGCCTCGGCGTAGCGCAGCGATGCGTCGGGATGGCCGGCGAGCAGCTGCACCTTCGCCAGCAGCCACACTGCGCGGGCCTCGTTCGCCGGGCCGTAGCCCTCGGCGCGCTGCCAGTGGTAGGCGGCTGCGTAGGCCCGCCGCAGCATCTCTTCGTCGTTGGCGGGGGTGCGCTCGGCCTCGACCATCTCCCACGTGGAGTTGTTTGCGGTGATGGCCAGGTGCCGGTGTTCGCGCGGCCCGATCTCGACATCGCTCATGCCCGGAAGGTACCCCACGACAGGGCCGAACGAATCTTGACTGGAATAGTCGGATATTGGGTAGCGTTACGTCCCTCGTCAACACACCTGTTCACCGCCACCAAGGAGCACACCATGGCCGTCCGCCTCGGCGACATCGCCCCCGACTTCACCGCCCCCACCACCCAGGGCGAGATCCACTTCCACGAGTGGCTCGGCGACTCGTGGGGCGTGCTGTTCAGCCACCCCAAGGACTTCACCCCGGTGTGCACCACCGAGCTGGGCTACGTGGCCCGCATCAAGCCCGAGTTCGACAAGCGCAACGTGAAGGTGATCGGCCTGTCGGTCGATCCGGTCGACAGCCACGTGAAGTGGGAGGAGGACATCGCCGAGACCCAGGGCACCGCCGTGAACTTCCCGATGATCGGCGACCCCGAGCGCAAGGTGGCCGACCTCTACGACATGATCCACCCCAACGCCAACGACACCCTGACGGTGCGCTCGGTGTTCATCGTCGGCCCCGACAAGAAGGTGAAGCTCACCCTCACCTACCCGGCCAGCACCGGCCGCAACTTCGACGAGATCCTGCGCGTGATCGACAGCCTGCAGCTGACGGCCAAGTACAAGGTGGCCACACCGGCCAACTGGACCGACGGCAACGACGTCATCATCGGCTCGGCCGTCAGCGACGACGAGGCCAAGCAGCTGTTCCCCCAGGGCTGGACCACGGTCAAGCCGTACCTGCGGGTGCTGCCCCAGCCGAACACGTGACCTGAACCGGCCTCGCCGGCCCGCTCGACGACCCGCGTCCCCCTGGGCGCGGGTCGTTTCGCGTCCGGCCCGCGACGGTCCACGTAGCGTCGGGCCGATCGGCCCGACCAAGATGGCCGACGTGCTTCACCACTACGCAGCTGCCCGTCAGGAACTCACCGGCCCCGGAGGCCCGTTCGAGGTCACCGAGATCGAGGTCCGGGGCATCCCGGTCAAGACCTTCAAGACGGCTCCGCCGAGCATGCGGGTGCTGTGGGAGATGACTGCGTTCCACGGCGACAAGCCGTACGTGGTGTACGAGGACGAGCACTACACCTACGCCG
>JBEIIG010000089.1:0-13071 GCA_040380855.1 Acidimicrobiaceae bacterium
ATCCCGCGTATCCGCGACTTCCGCGGCCTGCCGGCCCACAGCTGGGACGGCCGTGGCAACTACACCTTCGGCCTCAACGAGCAGTCGGTCTTCCCCGAGATCGACT
Organism: Acidimicrobiaceae bacterium; assembly: GCA_040380855.1. Classification (GTDB taxonomy): domain Bacteria; phylum Actinomycetota; class Acidimicrobiia; order Acidimicrobiales; family Ilumatobacteraceae; genus VFMC01. Next base: position 107 of record JBEIIG010000089.1, read on the forward strand.
TCGACAAGGTCGACGCACCCCGTGGCATGGACATCACCATCGTCACGACTGCCGCCACCAACGAGCACGGCAAGGCCCTGCTCGATGCGTTCGGGTTCCCGTTCAAGCGCGGCGCCGACGCTGGTCCGGTCCCGAAGAAGAAGCCCAAGCGGCGCGGTCCGGTCCGTGGTTCCAAGTCCCCGGCCAAGCCTGCTGCTGCGAAGAAGAAGAAGTAAGGAAGGGCATCGAGATGGCAAAGAAGTCCCAGATCAACAAGAGCAACGCCACGCCGAAGTTCAAGGTGCGCGGATACACCCGCTGCCGTCGGTGCGGTCGTGCCCGCTCGGTGTACCGCCAGTTCGGGCTCTGCCGCATCTGCTTGCGCGAGATGGCGCACGCAGGCGAGATCCCCGGCCTGACCAAGGCGAGTTGGTGAGGAGGCCACCATGCTGACCGATCCCATTGCCGACATGCTCACCCGTCTGCGCAACGCCAACACGGCGATGCACGACCACGTGTCGATGCCCTGCTCGAAGCAGAAAGTGGCGCTCGCCACCGTGCTGCAGAAAGAGGGATACATCGAGGGCTACACCGTGGCGCCCGCCACCCACGGCCCCGGCGACGTCCTCACGATCGCCCTGAAGTACTCCAACGATCGTCAGCGCACGATCAACGGCGTGCGTCGTATCTCGACCCCCGGCCTGCGGGTGTACCGCAAGGGCAACGCGATTCCTCGCGTGCTCGGCGGGCTGGGTGTCGCTGTCCTGTCCACCAGCCAGGGGCTGATGACCGACCGCGAGGCGCGTAAGCGCAACGTCGGCGGCGAAGTCCTCTGCTACGTGTGGTGACCGAGGAGACCCGAACCCATGTCACGTATCGGTAAGGCCCCCATCGCCGTCCCCGGCGGCGTCACGGTCGACATCAGCGGCCAGTCGGTCACCGTCACCGGCCCCAAGGGCACGCTCAGCCGCGAACTGCCCGGCGCCATCACCGTGCGTCACGACGAGGGCAACCTCCTCGTCGAGCGCCCGAACGACGAGCGCGAGAACCGCTCGCTCCACGGCCTCAGCCGCACCCTAGTGAGCAACATGGTCACCGGTGTCACCACCGGCTTCGCCAAGGAACTCGAGATCATCGGCGTCGGGTATCGCGCCGAGGCCACCAGCCCCACCTCGCTGCGCCTGGCACTCGGCTTCAGCCACCCGGTGCTGATGCAAGCCCCGGAGGGCATCACCTTCGAGGTGCCGGTGCAGACCCGCATCATCGTGCGCGGCATCGACAAAGAGCTCGTCGGCCAGGTCGCTGCCAACATCCGTTCCATCCGCAAGCCCGAGCCGTACAAGGGCAAGGGTGTCCGCTACCTCGGCGAGAAGGTCTTGCGCAAGGCCGGCAAGACCGGGAAGAAGTGAGGGTCCGCTCATGAGCAAGGTTGCCCAGAAGCGTCACGAGGGCCGGACCATCCGGCACGCCCGTGTGCGCAAGAAGATCCACGGCACCGCCGAGCGCCCGCGCCTGGCCGTGTTCCGCTCGAACAAGCACATCGTGCTGCAGGTGATCGACGACGAAGCCGGCCGCACCATCGTCGCCGCCTCCACCACCGAGGCCGGCCAGCGCACCCAGGGCAGCGGTGCCACCGTCGATGCAGCAACCCGTGTGGGCACGCTCATCGCCGAGCGTGCCAAGGCCGCCGGGATCGACAAAGTCGTGTTCGACCGCGGTGGGTTCCTCTACCACGGTCGTGTAGCAGCGGTCGCCGCAGCGGCCCGTGACGCAGGTTTGGAGTTCTGATGGCCGATCAACGCAACCAAGGCAACCCGCGCGGCGGCGAAGCCCCTGCCCCGGACCCCAACGGCCTGCGCGAGTCGCGTGTCATCACGATCAACCGCGTGGCCAAGGTGGTCAAGGGTGGTCGTCGGTTCTCGTTCACCGCACTCGTGGTCGTCGGCGACGGCAACGGTCGGGTCGGCCTCGGCTACGGCAAGGCCAAAGAAGTGCCCCTGGCCATCCAGAAGGGCACCGAGGAAGCCAAGCGCAACCTGTTCGACGTGCCGCTGGCCGGCAGCACCATCACCCACCCGGTGATCGGCATCAACTCGGCGGGCCGCGTGCTGATGAAGCCCGCCGCCCCCGGTACCGGCGTGATCGCCGGTGGCGCTGCCCGCGTCATCCTCGAAGAGGCGGGCGTGCACGACGTGCTGTGCAAGTCGCTCGGCTCGTCGAACTCGATCAACGTCGCCCGTGCCACGATCAACGGCTTGAAGGCGCTGCAGCGCCCCGACGTGGTGGCTGCTCGTCGTGGCCTGTCGGCCGACGAGTTCGTGCCCAAGGGTGTGTTGCGTTCGTACAACGAGCGCAAGAAGCAACTCGCAGCAGGAGAACACCACTGATGCCTGGTCGCCAGAAGAACACCTATGAGGGCGAAAAGACCCTCGTCGTCACCCAGGTCCGCTCGGCCATCGGCAACAAGCCGAAGACCGTCGGCACACTGCGGGCGCTCGGCCTGGGCCGTATCGGCCAGTCGAACACCCTGCCCGACCGCGCCGAGATCCGCGGCATGCTCGCTCGCGTGCCGCACCTCGTGACGGTCACCGAAGGAACGGAGAGCTGACATGCGCGTCGACGATCTCGCACCCGCACCCGGGTCGAACAAAGCCAAGAAGCGCGTCGGCCGCGGTATCGGCGGCAAGGGCGGCAAGACCGCCGGCGCCGGTACCAAGGGCCAGCACTCGCGTGGCCGTGGCAAGGTGAACCGTGGATTCGAAGGTGGCCAGACCGGCCTGAAGCAGCGTGTGCCGAAGTTGAAGGGGTTCAACAACCCGTTCCGCGTCGAGTACTCGCCCGTCAACCTCGACCAGCTCGCAGCGCTCGACGCCGCAACGGTGGGCCCCGACGAGTTGCTCGCCGCCGGCCTGGTGCGCAAGGACTCGTTCGTGAAGATCCTCGGCCGCGGCGAGATCACCGCTGCGGTGTCGGTGAGCGCACACGCCGTGTCGAAGACGGCTCAGTCGGCCATCGAGGCCGCGGGCGGCTCGGTCACCATCATCCCGCTGCCGTTCGCAGTGCGCCCGCCCGCCAAGGGCAACCAGTTCACCAACCGCTGAGGTCGGCCTGGCGCCGTGCGGTGCTGCCCACCTCGTAGCATCGAGCCTCGTTCCCCACCCGAATCGTTTCTGAGGAGTCCGTTGTGTTGTCGAACCTGAAGAACGTCTTCAAGGTTGCCGATCTGCGCAACAAGGTGCTCTTCACCTTGGCGATGGTTGCGCTGTACCGATTCGGCGTCGCCATCCGCGTGCCAGGTATCGACGCCGATGCCGTGAAGCAGTTCGAAGAGGGCGTGCGCACCCAGGGAGCCCTCGGCTTCCTCGACCTGTTCTCGGGCGGCGCCTTCGGCAGCTTCTCGATCTTCGCCCTCGGCATCATGCCGTACATCACGGCGAGCATCATCATGCAGGTGCTCGGCGTGGTCATCCCGAAACTCGAGAAGTTGCAGCAAGAGGGTGCCGCCGGCCAGCGCAAGATCACCCAGTACACGCGCTACATGGCCATGGGCATCGCACTGTTGCAGGCGACCGGTCTCACGTTCATCTTCGGCCAGGGACGGGGCAGTGCCTTCTTCGGTGCGGCCGAGCGTGTGCCGAACGTGAAGTTGTTGCCCGACGGCATGTGGCCCCGCGGCTATCTCGTCATCGTGACGTTGGTGGCGGGAACGGCGCTGCTGATGTGGCTCGGCGAGTTGATCGGCCAGCGCGGTATCGGCAACGGCATGAGCATGATCATCTTCGCCTCGGTGGTGAGCGGGCTGCCCTACAGCTACTACTCGATCCTGCAGAGCAAGAAGTGGTTCGTCTTCGCCCTGCTCGTGGCACTCAGCATCGGCATCGTCATCGCCGTGGTGCGCGTCGAACTGGCTCAACGCCGTATCCCTGTGCAGTTCGCGAAACGGGTGGTGGGCCGACGGATGTTCGGCGGCCAGAACACCTACATCCCGCTGAAGGTGAACCAGAGTGGTGTCGTACCGATCATCTTCGCCAGTTCGGTGCTGTTGCTGCCCGTGCTGTTGTCGAACATGTTGGGCGCAACCGATGGCACCGGCTGGCGTGCCTGGATCCAGCGCAACGTCGACAAGTACATCGTCAACAGCCAGAACATCGTCTACATCACGATCTTCGCCTTGATGATCGTCGCCTTCGCCTACTTCTACAACTCGATCGCCTTCGACCCGATCCGCCAGGCCGATCAGCTGCGCCGCCAGGGTGGCTTCATCCCCGGTATCCGTCCGGGGCCCCAGACCGAGCGGTACCTCGCCAAGGCCGTCAACCGCATCACCTTGCCGGGCGCAGTGTTCGTGGCGGTCATCGCCATCCTGCCGTACCTGCTGCTGTGGGCCGGCGATGTGCAGAGCTTCCCGTTCGCCGGTACGACCGTGCTGATCGCCGTGGGCGTCGCCCTCGAGTTGATGCGTCAGATCGACAGCCAGTTGATGTTGCGCAACTACGAGGGGTTCTTGAAGTGACCGTCGTCGGCGTCGAGTACGGCCCTCACGTCGGGCACGACCCTCAGGTCGAGTACGGACGAGCCTGAGCAGCGCATGATTCCCGGCGCTCGGCTCATCCTGCTCGGTCGCCAAGGCGCCGGAAAGGGCACGCAATGCGTGCGTCTGTCGCGCCATTTCGTCGTGCCCCACATCTCCACTGGCGACATGCTGCGCGCCGCGGTGCGCGAAGGCACCGAACTGGGCAAGATGGCCAAGCAGGTGATGGACGCCGGTGGCCTCGTCGGCGACGAGATCATGGTGGGCATCGTCGAGGAACGCCTCGGTCACGACGACACCCGCACCCGTGGCTACATTCTCGACGGTTTCCCGCGCACGGTGGGCCAGGCGGTCGAACTCGACCGCATCACCGAGGCCAAACCGATCGACGTGGTGCTCGACCTCGATGTGCCGCGCGAACTGGTGCTCGAGCGCATCTCGTCGCGGCGTGTCTGCCGCGACTGCGGCACCAACTTCGTGGTCGCCCAGATCGAGCGTGGTGGTCCGATCTGTGAGGTGTGCGGCGGCGAAGTGGTGCAGCGCGACGACGATACGCCCGAGGCGATCAACCGTCGGCTCGACCTCTACGAAGAGCAGACCGCCCCGCTGATCGAGTTCTACGGCCGCAATGGTCGGCTCGCGGTGATCGACGGTGTCGGTACACCCGACGAGGTGTTCCGGCGACTCACCGGCGCGGTCGAGGCTGCCCGCCGGCCGAGCTGAGTCCACCGCGATGCGTCGCCTGCCCCGTCGACGACCCGACGACATTGCCGCCCTGCGTCGGGCGGGCAGGGTGGTGGCCGAGATGCACGCCGCTCTCCGCGCCGCCGCACGACCCGGTGTCACCACCGCCGATCTCGACGCGGTGGCCCGGCAGGTGCTCGCCGACCATCATGCGCGCAGCAATTTCCTCGGCTACCACGGGTTCCCGGCCACGATCTGCGCATCGGTGAACGACGAGGTGATCCACGGCATCCCCGGCGAGCGGGTGCTGCACGACGGCGACCTGCTGTCGGTCGACTGCGGGGCGATCGTCGACGGATGGCACGGCGACGCCGCGTTCAGCATGGTCATCGGTACGGCCACGCCCGATGCCGTGGCGCTGATCGCCACTGCTGAACGAGCGCTCGCCGCTGCGGTCGAAGCGATGCGTCCCGGTGGCCACCTGGGCGACATCGGTGCCGTGATCGACTCGATCGTGTCGGCTGCCGGGTACGGGTCACCGCGCGACTACTGCGGACACGGGATCGGGCGGGCGATGCACGAAGAGCCCGATGTGCCCAACCGTGGGCGCCGCGGCAAGGGTCCCGCACTCGAACCCGGTGTGGTACTGGCGATCGAGCCGATGCTCATCGCCGGTGGACGCGACGACGTCGCCGAACTCGACGACGGGTGGACGGTGGTGACGGCCGACGGCTCGTTGGCGGCGCATGTCGAGCACACGGTGCTCGTCACCGAGCGCGGACCCGAGATCCTGACCCGTCTCTAGGTCGAGCCGGCTGCGCAGCGGTCAGCGCTGGGCGACTCCGTCGATCACCACCGGGGTGCCGTCGAACACGGTGTGGCGCACCATGTCGCGCAGGGTGCGCCCGGCGTAGGGGGTGTTGCGGCTCTTGCTCGCCAGACGATCGGGCTGCACCGTCCAGCTGGCGGCCGGGTCGAACACCGCGATGTTGGCTGCCGCTCCCTCGACGATCGGGCCGCCGTGGCGGGGAAAGAGCCCGGCGATGGCGGCGGGCTTCCAGCTGAGTGCAGCCACGACATCGGCGAGGGGCATGGCGAGTTCGGTGATCGCGAGCGCCAATGCTGTCTGCAGCCCGAGCATGCCCGGAGGTGCCTGGTCGAGCGGCGCCTCCTTCGTCTCGGGTGCGTGTGGCGCGTGATCGGTGGCGATGGCGTCGATGGTGCCGTCGGCGAGGCCCGCCTTGATGGCGGCGATATCGGCCCGTGTGCGCAGCGGAGGGTTCACCTTGTAGACGGCATCGAACGAGGCGAGCAGTTCGTCGGTGAGGGTGAAGTGGTGCGGCGTGGCCTCGGCGGTGACGGGCAGCCCGTCGGCCTTTGCTGCGCGCACCAGGTCGACGCTGCGTGCTGTCGACAGGTGCAAGAAGTGGACAGGGCTGCCGGTGAGGCGCACCAGTTCGATGTCGCGGTGCACCATCAGCTCCTCGGCGAGGGCCGGCCAGCCGGGTAGGCCGAGGCGGCTGCAGCACGAGCCCTCGTGCATCACCGCGCCACGGGTGAGGCTCGACACCTCGCAGTGCTGGGCGAGGGTGATACCGAGCGGCCGGGCGTACTCGAGTGCACGCCGCATCAGACCGGGGTCCTGCACACCATTGCCGTCGTCGGTGAACAACCGCACACCAGCGGCCGCCAGCTCGCCGAGTGGGGCGAGGTGTTCGCCTGCCCGGCCGACGGTGATGCACCCGGCGGGAACCACATCGCACAGGCCGGCCCGTCGACCCTGGGCGCGCACGAACTCGATGGTGGGCAACGAGTCCTGCGCTGGGTCGGTGTTGGGCATCGCTACGACCGCGGTGAATCCGCCGAGCGCTGCGGCACGGCTGCCTGTCTCGATGGTCTCGGCTTCCTCCTTGCCGGGCTCGCGCAGGTGCACGTGCAGGTCGACCAGGCCGGGTGTGACGAAACACCCGCTCGCGTCGAGCACCGTCGCGCCGTCGTCGAGATCGGCGGACAGCGAGGCGCCCACAGCCGAGACCCGGCCGTCGACGATCGCCACATCGGCCCGTCGCTCGCCGGTGGAGTCGAGCACAGTGCCGTTGCGGATGATCACGCGGTTCATGAGGCGCCTCCCAGGGACTCGTTGCCGGCGTCGGTGCCGCTGCCCAACAGATCGAACAACACGGCCATGCGCACGGCGATGCCATTGGTGACCTGTTCGAGGATGGTGGCACCGGGCAGGTCGGCAGGGTCGACGGCGATCTCGACGCCGCGGTTCATCGGGCCGGGATGCATCACCAGCGTGTGTTCGGCAAGGCGCGCCGCTCGGTCGGCCGTGAGACCGTAGAGCGACGTGTACTCGCGCAGCGACGGCACCAGCGCATCGGTCATCCGTTCGCGCTGCATGCGCAGCAGGTACAGCACGTCGATGGTTGGCAGCGTGCCGTCGAGGTCGTGCGACACCTCGACCGGCCAGTCGTGCACCGCCGGCGGCAGCAGGGTGGGTGGCGCCACCAGGACCACCTGTGCTCCCAGCGTGGTGAAGGCCTCCACATCGCTGCGTGCCACCCGGCTGTGGCGGATGTCGCCGACGATGGCGATGCGCAGGCCGTCGAACGTGGTGCGCCGGCCGAGGCGGGTGCGGATCGTGTAGCAGTCGAGCAGGGCCTGGGTGGGGTGCTGGTGCCAGCCATCGCCGGCGTTCACCACCGAGGCGTTGGTCCAACCGGTGATGAGATGCGGTGCACCGCTCGACTTGTGGCGCACGACGAAGGCGTCGACACCCATCGCGGTGATCGTCTCGATCGTGTCGCGCAGGCTCTCGCCCTTGTTGACGCTGCTCGACGACACGGCGAAGTTCATCACGTCGGCACTCAGCCGACGGGCGGCGGTGTCGAAGCTGGTTCGGGTTCGGGTCGAGTCCTCGAAGAAGAGGTTCACCACGGTGCGTCCGCGCAGCGCCGGCACCTTCGGCATCGGCCGCTGGTTGATCTCGACCATGTGGTCGGTGAGGTCGAGCAAGCGGATGATGGTCGCGGCGTCGAGATCGGAGATGCCGAGCAGGTGCTTCACTCGATCACCACCCCGGCGTCGCTCACCGTCACGTTCTCGCTCCGTGCGGTGGGCAGGTTCTTGCCGACGTAGTCGGGCCGTATGGGCAGTTCGCGGTGCCCGCGGTCGACGATCACTGCCAGCTGCACGGCCCGCGGTCGGCCGTGGTCGTGGAGCGCGTCGAGCGCGGCACGCACCGTTCGGCCGGTGAAGAGCACATCGTCGACCAGCACCACGCAGGTGCCGTCGAGGGGCGGCAGGTCGGTGACGTGGGCGGGCACGATCGGCCGCAGGCCTACATCGTCGCGGTAGAAGCTGACGTCGATCGATCCGACGAGCACCTCGCCCGCGCCCTCGATCCGACGGAGCGCGTCGGCCAACTGGTCGGCGATCCAGACCCCACCGCGCTGCAGGCCGACCAGCACCACACCGTCGAGGCCGTGGTTGCGTTCGACGATCTCGTGGCCGATGCGGGTGATCGCCCGCCGGACGTCGTCGGCCGACATGACCACTCGGGTTCCCACGCTGTCTCCTTCGTGTTCGGGCCTCACGGGACCCGTTTCACACGAGGGCGATGCTATCCGAGGGCGCGACCGGCCCTGTCAGTCGTGGACGATGACGGTCGACCCCTTGGGCATTGCGTTGGTGGCCCAGATCATGTCCATCGCAGGCACCGAGACCCGCACGCACCCGTGCGAGGCCGGGTAGTTGGGGATGCTCGACGAACCGTGCACGGCGACGCCACCGCGGAAGTACTTCGGTCGGTAGATGCTGCCGAGGTCGCCGTCCCACCAGCCCTCGGGGCGTTCGAAGTAGACCTTCCACGTTCCGTTCGGGGTGATCGAGACGCCCGACTCCATCTGCCCGGTGCGCTGGTTGCGTTCGGTGTATTCCTTGCCTGTGCCGGTCGAGACGTTGAGTACCCACACGGCTCGGCCGTCGCGCACGATGAACCCCAACTGCTGGCCCTTGTCGACCTCGAAGGCCGTGCCGGTGATGCCCGGCGCCGGACGGCACAGCGTGCGGTTGAGCGCTGCGGCCGTCGCCTCGTCGAGCGATCCGCTGGCCGGCAACCGCGACCACTTCTGGAACGCCATCACCGCCTGGCGAGTGGTGAGGCCGTAACTGCCGTCGGCCGACTGCAACCAGAACCCGAGGTCGAGAAGGCGTTGCTGGCCGCGGGCCACCGTTGCCCGACTGGTCCCGGCCACGACCTCGGCCACCGGCGTGGTGGGATGCCCCGGGCAGGCGAACGGGGTCGGGTCGGTGTTGCTCGGAGGGCCGAACGGGGCCGGTACCGGGGCGCCGGTGTAGAAGCCGGCGACGTCGATCACGATGTTCGCACCCGACTGGGTGAACACGTCGAAGCCACGGCTCGAGACCGCCACCGTGGCATGGTTCGGCAGGGTCTGTGCGGCGCGCATCACGTTGAGCGTCGACGACGAACGGGCCTTGTTGGCCGGGTTGTTGGCCCCCGCCGGGCTGAGCGACAGATAGCCCGCGGCGAGGGTGTCGGTGACCGTGAGGTTGGCCACCACGGCGGCCACGTCGGGGCGCCCGATGGCCGGGTTCGAGGCAACCGGCACCTCGAGGTTCCAGGTGGGCAGCGCCATGGCAGCGCGCCGCATCGGGTTCAGTGCCGGGTCGCGCGTGTCGAGGAAGCGGGTGGGAGTGGCGAGCGGGACGAACAGACCGTCGCCCGACGCGGCTGCGTCGGCACCCGTCACCAGACCGACGAGGTCGACCACGACGTGCCCACCCGACTGCGAGTACACGTCGAAGTCGCCCTCGGCGTCGAGGGGCACGATCACCTGGTTGGAGACGACGTGCCACGGGAACAGTGAGTTGAGGTTGGTGGTGTTCGGCCGCTCGGCGGCTGCCGCGGGGTACACGACCCAGTACCCCGCACCCGTGGCGATCGTCGTGACGTTCAGCACGGCGGCTGCTGCACCACCACTGCCGGGCACGCGGAACTCGTGGGTCGAATCGGGGCCGACCGGTAAGAAGGTACGCGTGTCGACGATGCGGCTCGGGCTGGCGAGCGGGACGAAGCGGCCGGCCGCCGTGGGTCCGCTGAGGGCGTAGGTGCCGACGAGATCGACGAGCACGTGGCCACCGGAGCGGCTGTAGATGTCGATGCTGCCGTCGGCGCCCACTGGCACGGTGACCAGGTTGGCCACGGCGGTGGCGTTCCCGAGCGCACTCGCCCGTTCGTCGATGTTGAGGTTCGAGGCGACGGGAATGGGTGAACCGTGCGGGAACACGGTCCAGAACCCCACTGCTGCCGGGCCCACCACCGTCAGGTTGACGACCGCGGCGCGGGTGACCGCCACGTCGGGCAGCGGTGCCTCGCCGGCGACCTGCACGGTGACGACACCACCCGCAGGAACTGCTCCTGTCGAACGGGTGTCGAGCAGGCGCTGCGGAGTGGCGAGGGCGACGAAGGCCGTCGTGTCGGCCGGAGCAGCCCCGACGACGTCGGCACCCAGCGCGCTCACGACCAGCGTGCTGCCGGCGATCGCGCTGCATCCGACGATGGCCATCCGTCGTCGCCACGTCGGCCGCCGGGCCGCCCGCCCTGCTGCTTGCTCGCGCCGTGCCGGCCCGTTCCGCGTCTCGTCCAGTTGTGTCCGCTCGTTCCCTGTCCGCACCTCACGAAGCGTAACCAGCCCATCGCCGTGTGTGCACGCGCCCTGCGGTCTGGTCGATCGGGGCGCGGCGGATCGGCCAGAATGGGCGGGTGACCACACCGGCTGCGACCCGCCAACTCGTGCTCGCCCACTTCAGCATCCGCGACACCTCGTTCGAGCAACGCTGCGCGGCGGTCGCCGGGGCCGGCTTCGACGGGTTCGGCCTCTATCTCGGCGAGTACTCGCGACAACGAGCGGCCGGTCGCAGCGATGCCGATCTGCTCGCCATGATCGCCGAGCACGGCACCAGGGTCGTCGAAGTCGAGGCGCTGCCCTTCTTCGTCGTCGAGCCGCTCGACACCTTCGTCCACCTCGTCGCCACGTTCCGGCCCGAGCGCGTGCAGGTGGTGCCACCGTTCCGAGGCGACGTCGACCGCGCCGAAGCGGCCCTGTGGTTGGCCGCGCTGGCCGACCGGGTGGCGCCCTTCGACACCACCGTCGCCATCGAGTTCCTGCCGTTCACACCGATCGCCACTGCCGCCGACGCCGCCGAACTGGTCGACCGTGCCGGCCGGGCGAACATCGGGCTGTGCGTCGATGCCTGGCACGTGTTCCGCGGCGACGGATTGCTGTCGTTGGTGGGCCTCGACCCCGATCTGGTGACCGTGATCCAGTTCGACGACGGCCCCCTCGACCCCGTGCTCGACGACTACGTGCAGGACTGCCTGCACCACCGTGAGGTGCCCGGCGACGGCGAGTTCGACCTGCGCGGGCTACTGGCGCTGCTGCCAGCCGATGCGCCGATCAGCGTCGAGGTGATCGACGACGATCTCGACCGACTCGACCCGGCCGAGGTGGCGAGGATCCTCCACACCGAGACCATGCGGTATGTAGGGTGAGCCCCGCGGGCCGGCGACGGCCCGCGATGAACGCGATGTTGGGCTTGGCGTTGCCGAACGCGCCCGATAGCATGGCCCCTCGGCCCTGTCGGGGTCACGCGTGCGCCTGCACGCCCGTGCTTCGCCGCCGGGCCGTCAGCCCTCGCTGACGTCGCCGAACCGTTTCATCCGAGGAGAGTCCCCTGCCCAAGCCGAAAGACGACGCCATCGTGCTCGAAGGCACGATTCTCGAGTCCCTCCCGAACGCGATGTTCCGGGTCGAACTCGACAACAACCACCAGGTGTTGGCGCATATCTCGGGGAAGATGCGGATGAACTACATCCGCATCCTGCCGGGCGACAAGGTGCAGGTGGAGCTCACCCCCTACGACCTCACCCGGGGTCGGATCACTTACCGATACAAGTAGTCCCACGTAGTTCGAAAGAAAGTTCTGTCACCATGAAGGTCCGTCCCAGCGTGAAGAAAATCTGCGACAAGTGCAAGGTCATCCGCCGGCACGGCCGCGTCATGGTGATCTGCGAGAACCCGCGCCACAAGCAGCGGCAAGGCTGAGGAAGCAGTACATGGCACGTATTTCCGGCGTCGACATCCCCCGCGAGAAGCGGCTCGAGATCGCGCTCACCTACATCTTCGGCATCGGCAAGCCGACCGCACAGCGGATCTGCGCCGACACCGGTCTGAACCCCAACGAGCGCGTGCGCAATCTCACCGAGGACGAGATCAACCGCATCCGCGCCTGGGTCGAGGCCAACATCACCGTCGAAGGCGACCTGCGCCGCAACGTGGCCCAGGACATCAAGCGCAAGATCGAGATCGGCTGCCTGCAGGGCGTTCGGCACCGCAAGGGCCTGCCCGTGCGCGGCCAGCGCACCCGCACCAACGCTCGCACCCGTAAGGGCCCGAAGAAGACCGTCGCCAACAAGAAGAAGGCTGTGAGGAAGTAATGGCCAAGCCGAAGCCGGGCGGTCGTCGCCCCCGCAAGCGCGAGCGCAAGAACGTCACCACGGGTGTCGTCCACATCAAGAGCTCGTTCAACAACACGATCGTCTCGATCACCGACACCGAGGGCAACGTCATCTCGTGGGCGTCGTCCGGTGGGGTCGGCTTCAAGGGGTCGCGCAAGAGCACCCCGTTCGCTGCGCAGATGGCCGCCGAGAAGGCAGCCCGCGCCGCCATCGAACACGGTGTGGTCA
>JBEIIG010000090.1:0-12930 GCA_040380855.1 Acidimicrobiaceae bacterium
CGAACTCATCCGCCGCCAGGGCCCGTGGCGCAACGTCGAGCACGTCGAACTGGCAACGCTTGCGTGGGTCGCCTGGGGCAACAACCGCCGCCTCCACAGCGAGCTCGGCGACATCCCACCCGCCGAGTTCGAGCACGACTACTACGCTCGAACCCGGAGCCATCAGCAAACCCCAACACCAACCCGGACCTGATGCAAAAGAGCGGCCGGTTCACAAGGTCGGAGTCGGAGTCGGAGCCAGAGCCGAAGTCGGAGCCGAAGTCGGGATCGGGATCGGGATCGGGATCGGGATCGGGATCGGGATCGGGATCGAAACCGAAATCGAAATCGAAATCGGAATGACGTGACCGGACTCCGGCCTCGGGAGGCGGGCGGCGGTACGGTGCGAGCGCCATGACCCCGGCCGCTGACCATTACGCCGACCCCGCCGACCCCGCCGACCCCGCCCACCCCGCCCACCCCGCCGACCTGAGCCCCGACGAGCTGAGCCCCGACGAGCTGAGCCTCGACCGGCTGACGGCGGACGTGTCGGTGTTCCAGCGCAAGAAGGGGCACCGCTTCTCGTCCGACGACGTGATCACGGCGTGGGCGTCGATGCAGGTGTGTCCCACCCCGGAGCGGGTGCTCGACCTCGGTTGCGGGCTCGGCTCGGTGCTGCTGCACCTGGCCTGGTCGGTACCGGCGGCGACGCTGGTGGGCGTGGAGGTGCAGGACGTCTCGTTCGCCCTGCTGCAACGCAACGTCGCCCACAACGGGCTCGGCGAGCGGGTGGCCATCCACCACGGCGACTTCCGCGATCCGGCGCTGCAGCAGCTCCTGCAGGCCGACGGCCCGTTCCCCCTCGTGACGGGCACCCCGCCCTACTTCCCCCCCGGCACCGCCAGCCATGCCGACGACGAGCAGCGCACCCGTGCCCGCGTGGAGACCCGGGGCGGGATCGAGGCCTACATCGAGACCGGTGCCCGACAGCTGGCCGACGACGGGTGGCTGGTGGTGTGCGGCGATGCCGATGCCGAGCCACGCCTGCACGCGGCAGCCGATGCCGAGGGGCTGGCCGTGTGCGCCCGGTATGTCGTGATCCCCCGTGAACACCGTCCTCCGCTGTTCAGCGTGTGGGCCCTGCGGCACGCCACCCGCGGCGGGAGCCGAACCGACCACGTGCTCACCCTGCGCGACGAGCAGGGTGAGCGCACCACCGATGCGAAGATGCTCCGCGCCTTCAGCGGCTTCCCCGAAGCAACGACTCCGAACGAGACCCCGAGCTAGTCGCCCGCCAGGATGAAGTCGGCGATCCGCTCGCCGATCATCACCGTGGGCAGGTTCGTGTTCGCCCGCGAGATGCTGGGCATGATCGACGCATCGGCCACCCGCACGTTCGGCATGCCGTGCAGCCGGCCTCGCGCATCGACCACGGCCAGCGGCCCCTCGCCCATCGCGCAACTTCCCGCCGGGTGGTAGTAGTGCGCGACGGTGTCGTGGAACGCCGCGTCGTCGCTCATGTCCGTGACCCGCTCGCCGAGCACCGACGCCAACTGCGGATGCGCGAACAACTGCTCGGCCAGCGCCACACCGTCGCGCATCACGGCGAGATCGTGACCCTCGGGGTCGCTGAGATAGCGGTGGTCGAGGAACGGATGCGCCTCGGGATCAGGCGAGGTGATGTGCACCACACCACGACTGCGCGGGTTCACGCACGACACCTCGATGTGCACGCGGCCGTAGAGCACGCTGGTCTGGTTGCTGGCGCACACCGGGAACACGTGCAGGTCGTAGCGACCGTCGGCCGAGTGGCTCGACACGAACTTGCCGAGGGTCTGCTCCTCGGGCAGGTACCCGGCGGCCGACGCCTCGTCGAGCCACTGCTGCAGCTGCGCGCCCACAGCACGGTCGGCGTGCACCATCGGATGGTCGTGCAGGTTCGCCCCCACGCCAGGCAGCGCATGCACCGGCTCGATACCAGCGGCTCGCAGCACGGCGGGGTCGCCCACCCCGGAACGCTCGAGCACACCGGGCGAGCCGTAGGCACCGGCAGCCAGCACCAGGGCGCCCGCCTCGATCGTGAGCAGCTCACCGTGACGGATCACGTGCAAGCGAACCCCGTCGGCACCCGACTCCAGGCGGTCGACGATCGCCTCGTCGAGCACCCGCACCCGGTCGCGCACCGGGTCGAGATAGGCAAAGGCCGCGCTCCAGCGGGTCGTCCCCACCACGTTCACCGTCTCGAGCCCGAACGACGGCCCGGCGTCGAGATCGCACAAGTCGCTGGCGATCGGCCAACCCAACGCCTCGGCCGCCAACAGGCAGCGCTCGTGGAACGGGCCGGCCTCGTGTCGTTCGTAGGCGCGTACCCGCATCCGCCGCACCACCCGGTCGAACACCGGGGCCACCTCGTCGCCGGTCCAACCGGGCAGGCCCCAGTCGCTGTACTCCTGGCGTTGCCCCACGGCGGCGATGGCCCCGTTGTGGGCACTGCACCCGCCGATGATGCGAGCCCGCTCGAACCGCCACCGACCCGAGGCATAGCCCCAGTCGTGCGACTCGACCGGCATCATCCGCGCGTCGAGGAACTCCTCGGGCCAACGGCCGGAGTCGACGGCGCCGTAGTCGGGCCCGGCCTCGACGAGCAGCACGTCGCAGCCCGCCTCGGCAAGTCGCCCGGCGACCGCACATCCGCCCGAACCGCCACCCACCACCACATACTCGGCACGCATGGCCCCATCATCGCAGGGTGGCCGTCATCGCAGGGCACCGTTATCGCAGGGCACCGTTATCGCAGGGGCCCCGTCATCACGCCGGGATCACGGTGCGCCACAGGACGGTGTTGTCGACCTTCAGGTCGCTACCCCAGATGAGCGCAGCCGACGAGTCCCACGAGATGGTGTCGTAACCGTCCTTCGCGCCAACCTCCTCGGGTGTGTACACCGAGGCCGTCTGCCAGGTGGAGTCGTCAAAGTCGGCCGCGGTCCAGCCGTCGGGTTCGGCGATCACCTCGAACTGGCAGTCGGTGTCGGGGTCGGCCGAGCCGGCGCAGTCGGTGTTCAGCGGCGCCCGGTGCACCACGAGGCCCCGCCAGTCGGCACCGGTGACGGCGACCACCGCACCCGTTGCGGTATCGGTGAATTGGGCGATGAACCCGCCGTCGCCCATCTGCTGGTTCGACTCACCGATGTACTCCAGGCCGCTGTCGGTCTCCTTGAAATCCTTGGTGACCATCGCGATGGTGAGCGGATACGCGGCCTCGAACGTGAACGTGTCGGCGTTGAACGAGCGCTCGGTGGTGATAGACACCGAGTCCTCTCCCACCAACTCGCCGTTCACGTACAGCGAGAACCAGTTGTCGGCCCACACCTCGGCGGTGAACGTGCTGGTGGCGCCGACCACCGTCGTGGCGGCCGGCTCCGTCACGGCGACCGGCTCCGTCGCGGCGACCGCCGTCGTGGCGACCACCGTCGTGACGACCGGTGCCGTCGTGACGACCGACTCCATCGTGGCGACCGGGTCGGCTGCGTCGGACGAGCACGCCGCCAGGCCCACCAGGCAGATTGCCGTCGTCGCAGCGAAGGAGATGGGTCGGTTCATGGTGCAGTCCTCGTACAGGGTTCGGTCGGATCGGAGACGTGTGTGGCCGTGACTCGACCTCACGAAGGGCACCGTACCGGCGGCAGGTAAGAGCCCGGTGAGAGCCGGGCGAGCAGCGAGTGTGACCACGCCGCCTCAGCCGGAGCCGAGGGCCTCGAGCAAGCGGGAAAGGCTGCGGTCGAGCGCGGCACGATCGCGGTCGCTGATCGACCCGATCATCTCGTCGTCGGCCGCCGCCACCACCTCGATGGCCTGATCGACCAGGCGGCGGCCTGCCGGGGTGAGGTGCACCAGCGAACTGCGCCGGTCGGCCGGGTCGGCTTCGCGGGCGATGAACCCCATCTTCTCCAGACGGAGCAGCCGATTGGTGAGCCCGCTGGGCGAGATCATCGTGACCGCGGCGATCTCGGTGGGGGTGACCCGTGCGGTTCGGCCATTGCGTCGCAGCGTGGCCAACACGTCGAACTCGCCCACGGCCAGACCCAGTGGCGCGAGTCGGTCCTCGAGTCGGGTCAGCACCGCCTTCGCCACGGCACCGAGACGCAGCACCGTGTGCATCGACCGGAAGTCGATGTCGGGACGTTCCGCGGCCCAGGTGTCGACGGTGGCGTCGACGATGTTCGGCGTGCTCACACCCCCAACCGTACCTGGCGGAACACCGTCATGTCCTTTGACGTCGAATAGTTCGATGTCGTACCATCTCACCATGTCGACCCCGATCATCCGTGTCCGCGACGTCGCCTTTCCACGCTTCCAGGCACCCGACCTCGACGTGATGGAACAGTTCCTCGAGGCCTTCGGCATGGTGCGTTCCGCCCGCACCGATGAGGCGCTGTACATGCGCGGCACCGACCCGGCGCACCACGTGCATGTGACCCACCGCGGCGAGCCGGCGTTCCTGGGTCTCGCCTTCCAGTCCACCCTCGCCGACCTGCACACGCTGTCGGCGGCCACGGGAGTGCCGGTGACCGACCTCGACGAGCCGGGCGGCGGCCAGGTGGTGCACCTCACCGACCCCGATGGGCGCATCGTCGACGTCGTCGCCGGCATCGCCACGCTCGAACCTCTGCCGCTGCGTCAGCACGCCGCGCTGAACACCGGTGCCGAGCGCACCCGGGTCGACACGCTGCAACGCGTGGCCGCCGGGCCCAGTCAGGTGAAGCGGTTCGGGCACTCGGCCATCAAGACCACCTCACTCGGCACCCTCGCCGGGTGGTACGCCGACACACTCGGCCTGCTGGTGTCGGACGACATGTACGTCGAGTCGCCCGAGGCACCGATGGGTCGGTTCATGCGCTGCGACCGTGGCGACGAGGGCGCCGACCACCACTCGTTGCTCGTCCTCGAAACCGGTGAGGTGCGCCTCGGCCACTGCGCCTGGGAGGTGGCCGACTTCGACGACCTGATGGCCGGGCGCGAGGTGCTCACCCGCCACGGCGCACGCCACTACTGGGGTGTGGGGCGCCACATCCTCGGAGGCCCGGTGTTCGCCTACTGGAAGGATCCGCTCGGCTTCACCGTCGAGCACTGGACCGACAGCGACCTGCTCACCGCCTCCACCCCGCCGGCCGCGCACTCGATCTTCGCCGGTATCAACCAGTGGGGCCCCAACCCCCCGGCCGACCTCGACTTCTGACGGGCAGGACGCACTGATGGATCTGGGGATCGCCGGGCGACGGGCCATCGTCGCCGCCAGCAGTTCGGGCCTCGGCCTGGCCTGCGCCCGTTCGCTCGCCCGTGAGGGCGTGGCCGTCACGCTGAACGGCCGCAACGCCGAGCGCCTGGCCGCCGCCGCCGAGTCGGTGCGCCAGGTGGCGACCACCGACATCACCACCGTCGTCGGCGACATCGCCCTCGACGACACCCGCGACGCGCTGCTGGCCGCCTGCCCACAGCCCGACATCGTCGTCACCAACAACGGCGGCCCGGCACCCGGACGTTTCCAGGACTGGGACCGCGACGCGTGGATCGCCGCCCTCGACGCCAACATGCTGGCTCCCGTCCTGCTCATCCGCGCCGTCATCGATGGCATGGTCGAGCGACGATTCGGCCGCATCGTCAACATCACATCGGCGATGGTGAAGACGCCGCTCAGCCCGATGGGCCTGTCGTCGGCGGCCCGCACCGGACTCACCTCGGCGGTGAAGGGCCTGTCGCGCGACGTGGCCCCCGCCAACGTCACCATCAACAACATCCTCCCCGAGCGCATCGACACCGAACGCCAGCAGATGATGGCCAACCTCACGGCGAAGCACCGCGGTATCACCGTCGACGAGGCGTACGAGCAGATGGCCGCGTCGATCGCCGCCAAGCGACTCGGCCGCCCCGAGGAAGCGGGCGACCTGTGCGCCTACCTCTGCTCGGCGCAGGCGGGCTACATCTCGGGCCAGAGCATCCACCTCGACGGCGGTTCGTTCGCCGGCATCTTCTGATGACCGCCGAGCCGAGCACGGCCGACGCGCCGACCATCGACGTGCTGATCGTCGGCGCCGGCCCGGCGGGCCTGACCGCGGCGCTGCTGTTCACCGAACTCGGCCACACGGTGCGCATCGTCGACCGCCGCCCCGGGCCGCAGCGCGCCCCGGCCGCGCATGTGCTGAACGCCCGCACGTTCGAGGTGTGGCGCCAGATCGGCATCGATGTCGAGGCCATCCGTGCCGCCGCACAGTCACCCGCCGACGCCCGCCGGGTGTACTGGGTGGATCGCCTCGGCGGCGAGGTGTACGGATCGCTGCCCTACGAACAGCAGGGCGACGACCAACTCGCCATCACCCCCACCCCGCTGCGCAACCTCTCGCAGCACCACCTCGAGCCGCTGCTGCTGGCGGAACTGCACAGCCGTGGCATCGATGTGGAGTACGGCACGACCTGGCAGTCGCACACCGACCACGCCTCGCACGTCGAATCGCACCTCGCAGCGGCGGCCGACGACGACGCAGCAGCCGAGTACGTCACCTCGGCATGGTTGCTCGCCTGCGACGGTGCCGGCAGCGCGGTGCGCGCCGCGTGCGGTATCGCCATGGACGGCCCCGACAACCTGCAGCGGTTCGCGATGGTGCACTTCCGCGCCTCGCTCGACCAGCTGGTGGGCGACGACCGAGGTGTCCTCTACTGGATCTGCGACCCGTCGGCCGGCGGCACCCTCATCCGCCACGGCCACGACGAGTGGGTGTACATGTCGTCGATCGACGACCGCAACCCGACGCCGGCCGACGACGACGCAGCAGCGGCCTCGGCGCGCCGAGCGCTCGTCGACTTCGACGGGCCGATCGAGGTCCTGCGCATCAGCCGCTGGACGATGACGTCGCAACTGGCCCAGCACTACCGGCACGGCCGGGTGCTGCTGGCAGGCGACGCCGCGCACCGCTTCCCACCGTCGGGCGGGATGGGCCTGAACACTGGTGTGCAAGACGTGCACACCCTCGGCTGGAAGCTGTCGGGTGTGCTGCGCGGCACCCTCGACGAGGCGGTGCTCGACACCTACGGCATCGAACGGCGACCGGTCGCCCAACGCAACGCGCTCGCCAGCCTCGACAACGCGTTCCGCATGATCGAAGTGTTCCAGGCGCTCGCCGACCCCGAGCACACCGGCCTCGCCGAGGCGATCGCCCGCCAGGCCCCGCACTTCGACATGCTCGGCCTGCAGCTCGGCTACCGCTACCCCGCCGACGGTGCGGCCGAACCGATCCCCACCACGCCGCCCACCGAGGCCGAGGTGCGCACCTACACCCCGTCGAGCGAACCGGGCAGCCGTCTGCCGCACGGCTGGGTGACCGTCCACGGCACCACCATCTCGACACTCGACCTCGTGCCACTCGACGCCCCTGTGGTCATCGCCGGGCCCACCAGCGCGATGGCCGAGCCACACCTGCGCGTCGGCCGCGACTTCGACGACCCACACGACTGGTGGGGTGCCACGATGCGCCTGGGCCCCGATGCCCACGTGGTCGTGCGACCCGACCAGCACATCGCCCACTGACATCCGGCCCGGCAGGGCCTGGGAAGATGGGCGGCACCATGTCTGTCCCGGACCATGACCGCACCGCCAACGCCGGTGACAGCCAGTATCGCAGCCGCAGTCTGTGGCTCGACCTGCTGCCCGGGTCGCTCGCACCCCGGCCCGCGCTGGCAGGCGACACCGAGGCCGACGTCGCCATCGTGGGCGCCGGGCTGACCGGCCTGTGGACCGCCTACCACCTCGCTGCGGCGCGGCCCGACCTGTCGATCGTCGTCATCGAACGCGACATCGCCGGGTTCGGCGCCTCGGGCCGTAACGGCGGATGGGCCAGCGCTGGCATCGCCGGCAGCGCCACCCGCTATGCCCGCCGCCACGGCCGCGACGGTGTGATCCGCGCCACCCGCACGACGAACGAGGCGGTCGACGAGATCGGGCGTGTGGTGGTAGCCGAGGGCATCGACTGCGGGTTCACCAAACAGGGCACCCTCACCGCTGCCACGAGCGAACCGCAGTGGGCTCGCCTGCGCGCCCTCGCGGCATCAGCCGAGCGTCTCGGAACACACAGCGAGGGCGACGGCCTGCTCACACCGGGCGAGGTGGCCGAACACGCCCGCATCCCCGGCACGCTGGGTGGGTACTTCACTCCGCATGCCGCAGCCCTCGATCCGGCCCGTCTGGTGCGCGGACTGGCCGAGGCCTGCGAGCGGCGCGGGGTGCGCATCGTCGAGCAGACCGCGGTGCTCGACATCCAGCCCGGTCTGGTACGCACCGACCGCGGCGCGGTGAGGGCCGGCACCGTGGTGCGCTCGACCGAGAGCTACACGGTGCAACTGCCCGGTCACCGTCGCGACTACCTGCCACTCACCTCGCTGATGATCGCCACCGAGCCACTGCCGACCGAAGCGTGGGATGCACTCGGGTGGCGCACCGGGTTGACCATCAAGGACAAGCGCCACCTGTTCTTCTACGCCCAGCGCACCCCCGACGGCCGCATCGCGATCGGTGGGCGCGGCGCGCCCTATCCGCTGCAGCACGCCATGGACCCGAGCCGTGAACAACACGAGGCCGTGCGCCAGCGGCTGATCAACGTGGTGCGCACGCACTTCCCGGCCGCCGCCGACGCGGCGATCACCCACCACTGGGGTGGCTTCCTCGCCGTGCCACGCGACTGGAGCATGAGCATCCACTTCGACCCCGGCACACGAGTGGGTACAGCGGGTGGCTACAGCGGGCACGGGGTCGTGGCCGCGAACATCGCCGGCCGCAAGATGGCCGACCTGGTACTGGGGCGCTCGACCGACCTCACCACGCTGCCGTGGGTGGATCACCGCTCGCGGCAATGGGAGCCCGAGCCACTCCGGTGGATGGCGTCGCGCAGCATCGTGCAGGTGCTCGGCAGCGCCGACCGCCACGAAGACGCCACCGGCCGAACCGCGCGCCGCGTGCGACTCGTCCGCCGATTCCTGCCGCCTGCCTGACAGCTGCCGCCGCTCCGGCAAACCCGAACCGGGCCAGACCCAATCGGGCCAGTGCAGGGCCGATCAGGCCAGTGCGGGTCGACGGCGCGTCACGAGCAGGGTGAGCGAGCCGACGATCACCATCACCAGTGCCACGCGCATGAGGGGCAGGACCGCTCCACCGGTGGCAGGCAGCGTGGGCGACGCGCCCGCCGTACTCTGCCCGCCGAACTGCAGCACCACCCAGGTCGGCTCATCGGTGCTCGGCGCTGCAACCGTCACGACGCTCGACGTCGAACCGCCGGAACGACTGTCGACCGCCCAGCACGCCATCTCACCCACCGGCACAGCTTCGAACCGGAAGGCTCCTTCACCATCGGCCGCCGTCTCGAACGGCACATCGTCATCGGTTCCGAAACGCTGATCGAGACCCACCCAGGTACAAGTGACCTCGGCCTGAGGCACGAGCCCACCGGCACCGTCGACCACGATGCCCGTCGTCGACCCCGACCCGCCAGCAGCAAAGTCGACCGTAGCCACCATGGCCGGCACCACGTCGACCGACGTACGCCACCTGCTGCCCGGGGCGATCCACGACGGATCGGCCGCCGAGCCGGCCGGAGCGGACAACTCGACCTCGTACCGACCCGAGCCAAGCCCTGGGAACTCGAATCGACCACGTTGGTCGGTCACCGCCGTGCGCACGATCGGCACGATGCCGGCAGCGCGCCCGACACCCGGCTCGGCGCTGGCAGGAGCGGCGCTGACGCCAACCGCCACCACTGTCAGGAGCATCCCCGGCAGGGCGGGCTCGTCGACATCGGCCTGGCCATCACCGTCGGCGTCGAACCACACCGTGCCCGACAACGCGCCCGAGGTGCCGCCAGCGGGCGGGGCGGGAACCGTTGTGGTGGGCGCCGGAACCGTCGTCATCGGCGCGACCGTCGTCGTCGGTGCGACCGTCGTTGTTGTCGTAGTCGTGGGTGCGACCGTCGTCGTCGTCGTCGTTGGTGCGACCGTCGTGGTGGTAGTGGTCGTGTCGGGCACGGTCGTCGTGGGCGACTCCGTTGTGGTGGTGGTCGTGTCCGGAACAGTCGTCGTGGGGGGCGCAACCGTCGTCGTCGGCGCAACCGTCGTCGTCAGCGCAGCCGTCGTCGTAGGTGCGACCGTCGTCGTAGTAGTCGTCGTGGTCGTGGTCGTCGTCGTGGGCGGGGCGGGGGCGCTCACGAGGAAGGTCTGCTCCACGGGCGAGGCAGCGGCATAGGTGGCGTCGCCGGCCTGACTGGCGCGCACGCTGCACGAGCCGGTGGCGATGACGGTGATCGACAACCCGCTCACGGTGCACGTGTCGACGGTGAGCGACGCCAGCGACACCGTCAGGCCCGAACTCGCCGTGGCGTTGCTGGCCAGACTGAACGACGACCCGCTGTAGGTCTGTGGCCCGGGGTCGGGGAAGGTGATCGTCTGCGACGTCTTGGTCGACACCGCGAAGGTCTGACTCACCGGGGCAGCGGCGCCATACATGCCGTCGCCGACCTGGTTCGCCTCGATCGTGCACGAACCGGCAGCGACGGTGGTGATCGACAGCCCGCTCACGGTGCAGATGCCTGGCGTCAGCGTGGTCAGGGTGACCGTCAGCCCCGACGATGCCGTGGCACCCGATGCGAAGGTGACGCCTGGCGCCTTCGCTCCAGGACTGGCAAAACTGATCGTCTGGCTCTGCGTCGACACGGCGAACGACAGCGTGTACGCGGCGGTGCTGTCGACGAGGAAGTCGTTCACCCGGAACGTGAACGACGACGGCGTCGTCGCCGTGTAGCGCAGCATGCCGGTGTCGATCTGCGCGGTCGGGATCAACTCACCAACGGTGACGGGCTGCCACGCACCGCTGACGAAGCGCTCCAGCGAACCCGCCGCAGGAAGGGTGACCACTCGCACGGCGTGGAAGGGGTTGCTGTCGGCATCGGCGAACGTGCCGAAGTCGGCCACCTCGAGTGCGGTCGGCACGCCGGCGACGACGTTGCGCGAGTCGTCGGTGGAGGTGGGTGCCCGGTTGTAGGGGTTGTTCGCGGTCACCTTGGTGCACGAGCACCCCGCCCACGGATCCGGGAGGAAGAGCACACCGAACAGGCCCGTCTTCCCCGACTGGGTGACGCCGAACGACACCCGGAAGGTGCTGAGCGAGTCGTAGGTGGCCACGACACGACTGTGGGCCTCGTTGTTGCCACTGACCGATCCCACGAAGCGCGCCACACCGGGCGAGGACTGGCTGCTCGAGAGCGTGGTGGCCGGCGACGAGGTGACGGTGTTGGTCTGGAAGCTGGCCAGCTCGCTGAACTGGTTGGTGTCGAGGTCGAGGGACGCGACGGTGACGTTGCGCAGCACCACCGGGATGCCGGAACCGACTGCGGTGTACGAACCTGCCTCGTAGAAGTCGAACTGGAACCACGTCGCCCCGTTGGCAGCGCTCGTACTGATGTTGGCCTGGAACGCTTCCGGCTCGACGGTGCCCGCAATCGCCGCCTGGCCGACGGCGCCACCGCTGTCGGGGTCGTACGACGTCAGGCTCGCCCCGGACAGGGTGGTCGTGACGACAGCGTCGACGGCGAGGCCGCCGACAGAGGTGACGTTGCGGTAGATCACCCGGTCGCCGTTGCTCTTGCCGTTCGGGTTGGCCAGTCCGGTCAGCGGGTCGGTGGCGCTGTAAACGAACTTCACCGGCGTGGTGCTGACGTCGAGGGTGGCAGCACGCACCGTGGGGGCGTCACCGAACGAGATGTAGGTGCAGGCCAGACCGATCAGCGCCACCAGCAGCACGCTGACCGCAGGGCGCCGGCCGCGGACCTGTCGTCGAGGTCGGCGGGCGCCCGGCAGACATGTCGGGTCCGGCATGGTGACGACCGTCCAGCGCGGCACCCTGCGGGGCAACGGTCAGCGGCCGACTTGTGGGAAATCACCCGGATCGGGACAAAGGTCCCGACGAACGGTTCCCGCGCGCCTTGTAGGCCTCGAACCACAGCACGCCGAGCACCGCCGCCGCTACCGCCACCGCCAGGTCGAGCAGCCGGATCGGCCCGAGGCCGAACACGTGCCGCAACCCGGGCACACCGAGCAGCAGCGCGAGCAGACCCACGCCCAGGGCGACGATCCACTTCAGCGTGGGGTTGCGCCGCTCGACCACCAGTCGCCACACCGGCAGCCGCCACGAGCGGTTCACGACGATGAGCAGCAGGTTCGACAACACGAGCGTGGCAAACGTGATCGACCGCACGGTTGCGTCGTCGCGGTCGCCGAGCACCGCCCACAGGAACACCGCCGCCACTGCGGCCAACACCGAGAGCCCCTGCAACGCCGACAGGGTGAGCACGCGGCGATCGAACAACGGCGCCCCCACCCGCCTCGGCGGCAGGTCCATGATGCGTGGGTCGACCTGTTCGGCCTCGAACACCACCGAACAGGCCGGGTCGATGATCAGCTCGAGGAAGGCGATCTGCACCGGCAGCAGCACCAGCGGCCAGTCGCCCACCAGCAGCGGCAGCAGCGACATCCCCACGATCGGCACGTGCACGGCGATGATGTAGGCCATCGCCTTGCGCAGGTTGTCGAAGATGCCGCGCCCCTGGCGGATGCCACCCACGATGGAGCCGAAGTCGTCGTCGGTGATCACCAGCGCCGCCGACTCGCGGGCCACGTCGGTGCCGCGGGCGCCCATGGCGATACCGATGTCGGGGGCTGGCGGGACTCGAACCCACGACCTCCGGCTTAGGAAATCGTCGGAGCCCATTGGCACGACTGGGAAGTGCCCCAAATTTGCCTAATTATTTGCCTCAATGGGGCTCCAAAAGGCCGGCTGGAAGCGCCCAGAAGCGCACAGGAAGCACAGGAAGGTCAAGCCCGACCTCTTCGGGCAGGCCCGGCGAGCAGCCAGGCCAAGCC
>JBEIIG010000091.1:0-12853 GCA_040380855.1 Acidimicrobiaceae bacterium
CATGAGCAACTCGAGCGACGCGTCGGCGGCCTCGAAGTGGTAGCCCTCGTGCTCGAGGCGCTTCAGGTCGTCGATCACCTGGTTCACTGCCGGGCCGTCCATCGGCAGGCCGATCTCGTCGGCCTTCATCTGGATGGTGGCGCGGCCGGCCATCTCGCTGACCACGAAGCGGGTGCCATTGCCCACCAGATCGGGATCGACGTGCTCGTAGGCGTCCTTGGCCCGGGCGATGGCGCTGACGTGCAGGCCGGCCTTGTGCGCGAACGCCGACGAGCCGACGTACGGCGCCTGCGGGTTGAGCGGGCGGTTCAACACCTCGGCCACGTGCTTGCTCACCGCGGTGAGGCGCTCGAGGCGACCCTCGGGCAGGCACGGTACGCCCAGCTTCAGCTGCAAGTTGGGGATGACGGTGGTGAGGTTGCAGTTGCCGGTGCGCTCGCCAAGACCGTTCAGCGTGCCCTGTACGTGGCGGGCCCCGGCGCGCACGGCCGCCATCGAGTTGGCCACGGCGCAGCCGGTGTCGTCGTGGCAGTGGATGCCGATGATCACGTCGTTGCCCACGTGGCGCTGCACCTCGGCGACGATGTGCTCGACCTCGTGGGGCAGCGAGCCACCGTTGGTGTCGCACAGCACCACATGCGATGCGCCCTTCACCACTGCGGCTTCGAGGGCACGCAGGCTGAACTCGGGGTTGCGTTTGAAGCCGTCGAAGAAGTGCTCCATGTCGACCATCACCCGGCGGCCGTTGGCGGCGAGGAAGGCAACCGAGTCGGCGATCATCGCTTCGCCTTCGTCGAGCGTGGTCTGCAGCGCCTCGAGCACGTGGTAGTCCCAGCTCTTGGCCACGATGCACACCGCCGCGGTGTTGGCGTCGAGCAGGTTGCGCAGGGTGGTGTCGTCGTCGACCTTGCCCCGCGGGCGGCGGGTGCTGCCGAACGCCACCATGGTGGAGGTGGTGAGACGCAACTCGGTGGCGGCACGGGCGAAGAACTCGATGTCTTTCGGATTGGCGCCGGGCCAGCCGCCCTCGATGAAGTGCACTCCGAGGTAGTCGAGCTGCTCGGCGATGCGCAGCTTGTCGTCGACCGTGGCCGAGACGCCCTCCACCTGCAAACCGTCGCGCAAGGTGGTGTCGAAGACTTCGATCATCGGATGGGTGCTCATCTCAACTCCTCGTGAAAGAACCGGTGCGGAGAAACGAAACAGCCGCCCGAAGGGGCGGCTGCAGGCGCACGTGGAAGGCCACGTGCGCTAACGAATAATGATGATCGCAGCGAAGCGGGGCGACGAAGAGCGGATCACAGGTGAGATTGTGCCCCGATACGGTCCGATCGTCAACGCGGCGCGACCGATCCGGCGCCGTCGACCGCTCGAAGTTGTGGACAACCCTGTGGGCGCGAGGTGGACGAAACAGGATTTTCTGGGGACGACGGGGAAAGTCGGTGGACAACCCTGTGAATTCGAAAATACCCCTTGACCTGCGGTGATGCAGGGTGCAGAGTACCGATCACACCGGACAGCGCACGCCGACCGGGGCCCTGGGGACGGGGCCGGAACCGAGGGAAGCTCTCGCACAGGAGCTTTCGGAGGAGCCGGATGCCCACCGGGGTCGACGAGGCGACAAGCGGGTTCGGTGGGGGTGAACCACCACGGTCGGGGGGATTCCGAGTCGGGCAACCGGCGACGATGAAGTCGACCACAATGGGAATCGCCCGCCGGAGCGCACACTCCGACGGGCGATGACAATCGTCGAGACGAAGGCTAACGCCGGGCGATCGAACGATGGTGGATCATCCCGACTCGAAGTGGCCCCGAGTGGAGCGCCTGCCTCGGCGGGCAGCACCACTCGGGGCCCTTCACGTTGTGGGCCCCGAGCGGCGACCGACCCGATCAGCTCGAGGCGAGCTCGCACCAGCCGAGGTAGCGCGAGTCCCGGCGGCGCACGGCCTTCGCGTAGGTCTCGGCGATCGCCCGGGTCTTCGGCCCGGGGCACGGCACCGAACGGTCGTCGACCGAATTGACCGAGCTGATCTCGGCGGCGGTGCCGCACACGAAGATCTCCTCAGCGATGTAGAGGTCGCTGCGAGCGATGTTGTCGACGCGCAGGTCGAAGCCGAGATCGCGGGCGATCACCGACACCGAGTTCTGGGTGATGCCCTCGAGCGCACCGGCCGACAGCGGCGGGGTGAGGATGATGCCGTTGCGGACGGCGAAGATGTTCTCGCCGGTGCACTCGGCGATCAGGCCGTTGGGAGCGAGCATGATCGCCTCGTCGTAGCCGGCCTTCAGCGCCTCGACCTTGGCGAGCGAACTGTTCACGTAGTTGCCGATCGTCTTCGACGCGGGCGGCATCGTGTTGTGATCGTGGCGGGTCCACGACGAGATCTTCATCCGCACGCCCTTCTCGACGGCATCGTCGCCGAGATAGGCACCCCACGGCCAGCAGGCGATGGCCACGTCGACCTTGCAGGGCAGCGTGTTCAGGCCCATCTCGCCGTAGCCGTAGTAGGCGATCGGTCGCACGTAGCAGCCCGGCAGCCCGGTCGACATGACGGTGGCCTTGGTGGCGGCCACCAACTCGTCGACGGTGTAGGGGATGTCCATCCCGAGGATGTGCGCGCTGCGGAACAGCCGCTCGATGTGATCGGTGAGGCGGAACACGGCCGGGCCGTCGTCGGTGGCGTAGGCACGGATCCCTTCGAACACACCGGTGCCGTAGTGCAGGGTGTGCGTGAGCACGTGCACCTGGGCCTTGTCCCAGTCGACGAGTTCGCCGTTCATCCAGATCTTCGGCGTGGTTTGGATCGGCACCGCTGCCCCCTGTTGGTCGATGTGGTCGGTCGATGTGTTCGGTCGATGTGGTCGGTCGATGTGTTCGGTCAGCCTGCCACGAAGGCGGCGATCTGTGAACCGATCTCGCTGGTGCTACCACTACCCGCCTGTGCACATGCCGCGCGGATGCGATCGGCAGCCGCCGACTCGCCCAGGAAGTCGAGCATCAGCGCGGCACTGAGGATGGCGGCCGTCGGATTGGCCTTGCCCGTACCCACGATGTCGGGGGCCGAGCCGTGCACCGGTTCGAACATGCTGGGGCCGGTGCGCGCCGGGTTGAGGTTGGCGCTGCTGGCCAGGCCGATACCACCGCTGACGGCTCCACCGAGATCGGTGAGGATGTCGCCGAACAGGTTGTCGGTGACGATCACGTCGTAGCGGTGCGGGTCTTGCACGAAGTAGATGCACGCCGCGTCGACATGGTTGTAGGCCGTGGCGATGCCGGGGTACTCGGCGGCCACTGCGTTGAAGGCCCGCTGCCACAGGTCGCCGGCGAACGTGAGCACGTTCGTCTTGTGCACGAGGGTGACGTGCTTCGCGCCGTTGCGGGTGCGGGCCAGTTCGAACGCATACCGGATGGCGCGCTCGGCACCCATGCGGGTGTTCACCGAACCCTGTGTGGCCACCTCGTGCGGGGTGCCCTTGCGCAGCACACCGCCTTCACCCACGTAGGGGCCCTCGGTGTTCTCGCGGATCACCACGAAGTCGTGCGGCCGGGTGTGCCCGGGTGCGGTGCCGATGAACGGACGCTGGTTCACGTAGAGGTCGAGCTCGAAGCGCATCTTCAGCAGCAGGCCCCGCTCGATCACCCCGGGCGGCACATCGGGCGTGCCGACGGCGCCGAGCAGGATGGCGTCGAAGTCGCTCAGCTGCTGCAAGGTCGCATCCGACAGGATCTCGCCGTCGCGCAGATAGCGCGCCCCGCCGAGATCGAACTCGGTGGTGTCGATCGCCACGCCTGCGGCTCGCACCACCTTGAGGGCCTCGGTGGTCACCTCGGGGCCGATGCCGTCGCCGCCGATCACTGCAATTCGATGCGCCATAGGGGTGCCACGGTACCCCGTCACCCCCTCACCGTGCCCAACCGCTCATCCACCCACCCATCCACTCACCCGTCCACCGGGCCCGCGTCGGGTTCGGGCCGGTGCGTGGCCGGAAGTCGACACGCAGGAGGCGTCGGTAGGCTGAGCGGCCTATGGCGAAGCACCATCTGTCCCGCGCTGCGTTCGAGCGTCTGCAGGCCGAGCACCACGATCTCACCACCCGCGGCCGCATCGAGGTGGCCCAGAAGATCGAAGCCGCTCGCCTGCTGGGCGACCTGTCCGAGAACGGCGACTACCACGCGGCCAAGGACGAGCAGGGCCACATGGAAGGCCGCATCCGCCATCTCGAGCACCTGCTCGACGCCGACAACCACGTGATCATCGAACCGAACGGCGACGGCTCGATCGGGCCCGGCTCGATCGTCACCATCGTCTACGAAGGCGACGACGACGACGAAGCCGAGCGCTATCTGGTGGGCCACCCCGAAGAACAGACCGAGGGCCTCGAGGTGATGAGCCCGCAGTCGCCGCTCGGGTCGGCGCTGCTGGGCAAGGCCGAGGGCGACTGGGTCGAGTACCAGGCGCCCCGCGGCCCGATGCGAGTGAAAGTGCTCGAGGTGGAGAACGCCTAGTGGCACTGCGTGATGGACGCGACGGGGTACCCACCCCCGACCTGCCGCCCGGGGCAGCGATGGAACTGCCCGGTCGCGGCACCACCTTCGTCCGCTCGTTGCCCGGTCCTCCGGGCGCGCCCACCCTGGTGCTGCTGCACGGATGGACCGCGTCGGCCGACCTGAACTGGTTCCGCTGCTACGAACCGCTCGGCGCCCACTACCGCGTGCTCGCCCTCGACCACCGCGGCCACGGCAAGGGGATCCGCTCGAAGAAGACGTTCCGCCTCGAGGACTGCGCCGACGACGCCGTGGCCGTGTGCGACGTACTGGGCATCGAGCAGTTCATCCCCGTCGGGTATTCGATGGGCGGCCCGGTGGCGCAACTGATGTGGCACCGCCACCGCGAGCGGGTGGCCGGACTGGTGCTGTGCGCCACCGCGGGCTACTTCGCCACATCACGCGAGGAACGACTGAGCTTCCTCGGCATCTCGGGCCTCGCTGCGCTCGCCCGGCTCACGCCCGGCCAGGCCCGTAGCTGGCTCACCGAGCAGTTCTACCTGCAGCGCAAGACCACCGAGTGGGAGCCGTGGGCCATCCACGAGGCCAGCCTGCACGACTGGCGCGCCGTACTCGAGGCCGGCCGGGCGATCGGGTCGTTCTCGTCGCGCGACTGGCTGGGCGAGATCAGCGCACCCACCTCGGTGCTCATCACGATGCGCGACCGTGTGGTGCCTGTTCGCCGCCAGGTGCGACTGTTCGAATCGATCCGCGCCGCCGAGGCCTTCCGGGTCGACGGCGATCACGATGCCGTGGTGGCCAATGCCGAGCGCTTCGTGCCCACGCTGCTGCGAGCCATCCACAGCGTCGTCGAGCGAAGCGTCGCCACTGCCTCATGAAACCAACCCGACTCGTCATGCTCGCCCTCGGCGCTGCCTCCGTGGCGCTGGCGGCGCGCCACCGCCACAACGTGCGCCTGCGCCGCAACCTCGATGTCGCCCGCCTCGGCGCGAAGGTGGGAACCACCTACGCAAGCACCGCTGCGCGCAAGGTGTTCGCCGGCGCCGAACGGCGCATCGAACTCGACCGCGAGCGCGAACTGAAGACCGCCGATGCCATCACCGAACGCCTCGGGAACATGAAGGGCGCGTTGATGAAGTTGGGCCAGATGGCCAGCTACATCGACGAAGGCCTGCCCGGCCCCTTGCGCGAAGCGCTCGCCCAACTGCAGAACAACGCGCCCCCGATGAGCGCCGCTCTCGCCGCCGAGGTGATCGAACGCGAACTCGGCGCACCGCCCGAGCGGCTGTTCGTCGAATGGGATCCGGTGCCGCTGGCGTCGGCCAGCATCGGCCAGGTGCACCGCGCCGTCGTGCTCGACCCGGTCACCAATCAGGAGCGGGCGGTCGCCGTGAAGGTGCAGTACCCGGGCGTGGGCGATTCGATCGCAGCCGACCTCAGCAATGCCGATCTGCTCGGCGCACTGCTGAAGCAGGGGTTCGGAGGCCTGAACCCCGACGACATGGTGGCCGAGATCAAAGAGCGCATCACCGACGAACTCGACTATGCGCTCGAAGCACGCAACCAGATGGTGTTCGCCGAGCACTACCGCGGCCACCCGTTCATCCATGTGCCCGAGGTGCTGCCGGCGTTCTGCACCTCGCGGGTGCTCACCACCGAACTCGTGAACGGCCACACCTGGGCCGAGGTGCTCACCTGGTCGCAGGAGCAGCGCGACCTCGTCGGCGAGACGTTGTTCCGCTTCGTGTTCCGCAGCCTGTACGGCATGCACCTGTTCAACGGCGACCCGCATCCGGGCAACTACCTGTTCCACGGCGACGGCCGGGTGACGTTCCTCGACTTCGGGCTCGTGAAGCACTTCACCGACGACGAGATGACCACCTTCATCGCCATGGTGAAGTCGGCTGCGTTCGATCACGACGGCGTCGCCTTCCGGCGGATCATCGAGCAGGCCGGCATGTTGCGCGAGGGCTGCCCCGCCAGCGACGACGAGATCGGCGACTACTTCAGCCACTTCTACGACAGCGTGCGCACCGACACGCCGGTCACGTGGTCGGGTGAGTACTCGAGCCGCATCGTGCGCCACACCTTCGACCGGTCGAGCCCCATCTCGCAGTACGCCACGGTGCCGAAGGCGTTCGTGTTCATCCAGCGCATCAACCTCGGCCTCTACGCGTTGTTGGGCGAACTTCGCGCCAGCGGCAACTACCGGCGCATCGCCGAGGAACTGTGGCCGTTCGTGCAGGGCCCGCCCAGCACACCGCTCGCCCAACTCGAACAGCCCTGGCTGACCCGACACCGAAACATCACCGCAGCCCGTTAGCGTCGCACCCCATGCGTACCGCCCGGCTCGTCGCGAGCACCATTGCCGCTCTGTCCCTCCTCGCCGCTTGCGGCAGCGCCGAGGGAACCGACGCCGACACCACCGTCGAGACGAGCGTGGCCGGGTCGCTTCCGGTCGCTACCGATGCGGTCGCCACCAGTGCGGCACCCGCAACCGATGCACCCACCACGGCGGCACCGAA
Organism: Acidimicrobiaceae bacterium; assembly: GCA_040380855.1. Lineage (GTDB taxonomy): Bacteria > Actinomycetota > Acidimicrobiia > Acidimicrobiales > Ilumatobacteraceae > VFMC01. Next base: position 7,033 of record JBEIIG010000091.1, read on the forward strand.
CCCCGACAAGCCGAAGGTCGAGATTCCCGCCAACCTGCCCACCGAATTGGTGGTCACCGACCTCGTCGAAGGCACCGGCCCGGCCGCGAAGGCGGGCGACGTGGTGCTGGTGAACTATGTCGGTGTCCGCTCGGCCGACGGCACCGAGTTCGACAACAGCTACGACCGCGGCCAACCGTTCAGCGTCACCCTCGGCGCCGGCATGGTGATCAAGGGGTGGGACGAAGGCCTCGTGGGCATCAAGCAGGGCGGCCGCCGCCAACTCGACATCCCCGCCGACCTCGCCTACGGCGACACCCCGCAGGGCGACATCATCCAGCCGGGCGATGCACTCACCTTCGTGGTCGACGCAGTGGCCGTGGTGTCGCTGCCCGATGCCTCGCAGGCCCCCACGGTCACGGTGACGGGCGGCCCCAACGTCGACGCCATCGCCACCGTCGACCTCGTGACAGGCGAGGGCACCGAGATCGCCAGCGGCCAGCAGGTGTACATCCACCTGCTGGCGTTCCGCGCCGACACCGGCGAGCAACTCGACTCGACGTGGACGTCGGGCGCTCCGCTCGACTTCGTCTACGACAGCGGTGGCCTCATGCCCAGCATCGAGCAGGGCATGGCGGGCATGAAGGTGGGCGGTCGCCGCCAGATCACCATCCCGTTCGCCGAGGGCTTCGGCCCCGATGGCAACCCGCAGTTGGGTCTGCCGCCGTCGGTCGACCTGGTGCTGGTGATCGACCTGCTCGCGTCGATCTGACCTACGGGCGGCCTGCCCGGGTGCGCCTCAGCGGTAGTAGGGGTTCTCGCCGTTGGCGTGATCGGTGAGGTCTTTCACCCGTTCGATACCGGCAACCTGCTCGACCAGCATGGTCTGCACACCGTCGAGCATGGTCATGCGGCTCATCGAGCACCCGTGGCAGCCGCCGCCCATCGTGAGATAGGCGGTGCCTTCGCCGTCGTGGCCGACGAACGTGACGAACCCGCCGTGTGCGGCCAGCGCCGGGTTCACCTCGGCGGTGATGACCGCCTCGACCTCGGCGCTGAGCGCGTCGTCGCGCACGAGGCCTTCGACCATGGGCACTGCCGGCTTGTTCGGGTTGCGGATGACCAAGCCCTGCGACTCGGTGTGATCGAGCGTGGCCCCCTCGAGCAGTTCGAGGTCTTTGGCGGGGATGATCACCTTCAGGGCCCGGCCCTCGTCGTCGCGGTGGGTGCGCACCTCGTCGGTGAACGCCGCGGTGGTGACGATGTCGAAGCTGAGGTCGTAACGGAACGCCTCGCCGGGGGCGCTGATGATCTCGAGGCGCAGGCCGAGTCGGTCGGCGTCGGGGTCGTCGTCGCGCAGGGCGACCAGTTGCGTCATCGCCGCGGGCGTGACGGTGATGATCTGGCTCGGCGCCTCGGAGGCGAGCGGGCTGGAGGGCGGGACGAGGGGGCTCGAGGTCACGCTGGGCAGGCTACCGGGCACATCTCAGCCGCCACCGTTGCACTCGATGCGCTGGCCGGTCACGTAGCCCGACCCTGGGCTGCACAACCACAGCACCACGTTGGCCACGTCGAGCGGCTGACACACCCGGCCGAACGGTGAGCCGGCGTCGAGGGCACGCAGGTCGTCCATCTCGCGGTTTCCGGTGAACGCCCGAGCCAGGCGCACCCCCATGTCGGTCTCGACCAGCCCGGGAGCCACCACGTTCACGTGGATGCCGAAGGGCCGTTCCTCTTTGGCCAAGGTGAACGCCAGGGCCTCCATCGCCGCTTTGCCCATGTTGTAGGGCGCACCGTTGGCACCCATCGACGAGGTGGCCACCGACGAGATCATCACCACATCGCCACGGCCCATGTCGGCAGCGCGACGACGGATGTGCGGGAGCGCTACCCGGGCCACATGGTGCGGCCCGAAGGCGTGCACGGCCACGACGCGCATCATCTCGTCGGGATCGGTGTCGACCACCCCCCGCCCACGCGAGGCGATGCCGGCGTTGCACACCAGGGTGTCGAGGCCTCCGAAGTCGTTCACCACGGCGTCGACCATCGCCGCCTGTTCGGCCGGGTCGCTCACCGACGCGGCATAGGCCCGGGCCACACCGCCCGCGGCCTCGATAGCAGCCACCGTGGCGTCGGCCGACTCGCGGTCGCGGTGGTAGTTCACGGCCACCGCCGCACCCTCGGCCGCCAGCAGTTCGCTGATGCCGCGACCAATTCCCCGTCCACCGCCCGTCACCAGTGCGATCCGACCGTCCATCGTGCCCATCTCGTCCCCCATCAGTGTGAAGTGACCTGTGAGATGGCAACCTAGACGCGTGCAGGACGGCAGCAAGAAGGCGATCATCGCGGCGTTCTTCGCCAATCTCGGCATCGCCGTGGCGAAGTTCGTCGGCTTCCTCATCACCGGGTCGGCGGGCCTGCTGGCCGAGTCGGGCCACTCGCTGGCCGACACCGGCAACCAGGGCCTGCTGATGTTCGGGTCGAAACGTGCCGGCCGGCGCGCCGACCGCACCCACCCGTTCGGCTACGGCGCCGAACGGTACTTCTGGTCGTTCGTCGTCGCCCTGGTGCTGTTCAGCATGGGTGGGCTGTTCGCCCTCTACGAAGGCATCCACAAACTCAGCGACCCGCACGAGGTCGACAACATCGGCGTCGCCTACGCCATCTTGATCCTCGCCATCGCGCTCGAGACCTACTCGCTGCGCACCGCGATCAAAGAGGCCAACCATGTGCGGCCGAAGGACAAGAGTTGGTGGTGGTTCATCCGCAACGCCAAGTCACCCGAGTTGCCCGTGGTGCTCCTCGAGGACTGTGGGGCCGAGATCGGCTTGGTCCTCGCACTGGCAGGGCTCACCGTGGCCGACCTGACGGGCGATCCGCGCTGGGACGCGATCGGTTCGATGGCGATCGGCGTGCTCCTCGTCGTCATCGCCATCGTGCTCGCGGTCGAGATGAAGGGCCTGCTCATCGGTGAAGCACCTCTCGACGAGTCGGTGCAGGCGATCGAAGCGGCGATCACCACCACGCCGCGCGTGCGGGGCATCATCCACCTCCGAGCCAAGCACCTCGGTCCCGACGAGTTGCTCGTCGGCGCCAAGATCGAGTTCGACCACCACCTCAGCGTGGCCGAACTGGCGAAAGCGATCGACGACACCGAGATGGCGATGCGCGCTGCTGTGCCCGCGGCCAAGACGATCTACATCGAACCCGATATCCGCCGACCGATCGACGCCTCATGAGCGGCCCGACTCACCCGGGCGGCGCCTCGGCGGCACCGACCCGGCCTCTCGGCCTGTTCGCGCTCGGTATCGCCGTGGTGTGTTTCAGTCTCGGCTCGACGTTGGTGAAGAAAGCGGGCATCCCCGGCCCGACGATGGCGTTCTGGCGCATGCTGCTCACCGCCGCGTCGTGGACCGCCATCTTGTGGTTCACCGAGCACCGCACGATCACACGGGCCGAACTGCGCCGGGCACTGGTGCCCGGCGTCGTGTTCGGCCTGAACATCGTCTTCTTCTTCACGGGTGTCACCAAGACCAGCGTGGCCAACGCCGAGTTCATCGGCTCGCTCACGCCACTGATCCTCGTGCCCGCCGGCGCGATCCTGTTCCACGAGAAGGTGAACACCAAAGCGCTGTGGTTCGGCATGCTGTCGATCGTCGGCCTGACGATCGTGCTGTTCAACGCCCCGCCACGCGGCTCGGCCAGTTGGACCGGCAACCTGTTCATCGTCGCCGCCGTCTGCCTGTGGGCCGCCTACCTGCTCACCAGCCGGCGCCTGCGCGAGACGATGAGCGTGCAGGCGATCATGGCGGCCATCATGCCCATCGCCGCCGTGACGGTGTTCCCGATCACGCTCGCCACGGGCAACCTCGACGAACTCACCGTGCACTCACTGCCCTACATCGTCATCCTCGCTCTGCTCACAGGCACGCTCGCCCACGGCATGATCGTGTTCGCGCAGCGCACCGTGCCCATCGGCACGATCAGCATCATGCAGGTGGCCCAGCCGGCGCTGGCCGTGCTGTGGGCCTACCTGCTGCTCGACCAGACGATCCTGCCCATCCAGTTGCTGGGTATGGCCATGGTGCTCGGTGGCATCGTCGCCGTGGTCACCACCACCCGGCGAGGCGCCGCGGCCGATGCTCGCGAGGCGGCCCGGGTGGAAGCCGATCTGGCCGCCGGCGCAACACCGGCCGACGGCTGACGCTACGCTCGGTTCATCAACTGCAGGGGAGCTCGCAGGCACGGCGGGCTGAGAGGGTGGCCGATCCGTCACCGACCCGGGAACCTGATCTGGGTAATGCCAGCGGAGGGATGCTCGTGACACCACCTGAATCGATCGTCGTCGTCGTCGGAGGCGGACCGATCGCCTTGCCCGCCGTTGCCGCCGCCCGTGGGGCGCACCTCGTGATCGCCGCCGACAGCGGCCTCGACGCTGCCCGTGCCGTCGGGCTCGAGCCCGACATGCTGGTGGGCGATCTCGACAGCGTGAGCGAAGCGGGCCTCGCCTGGGCACGGGAACGGGGCGTGCTCATCGAGACCCACCCGTCGGACAAGGACCACACCGACACCGACCTGGCGCTGCACCGTGCGGTGGGGTTGGGCGGACGGCACATCACCGTGCTGGCCACCGATGGCGGCGCCGCCCCCGGCCATCGCCTCGACCACCTGCTGGGCACCATCGCGGCGCTGGGCTCGCCGTCGCTGGCCGCATGCGATTCGGTCACCGCCTACGTGGGCGGCACCGCACTGCATGTCGTGCATCCGGGCCACTCCGTTGCTGTCGCCCTGGAACCGGGGGCCACGTTCTCGCTGCTCGCCGCGCACGGACCGTGCGAAGGCGTGTCGGTCGAGGGCGCACGGTGGCCGCTCGACCACGCGTCACTGCACGCATCGAGCACCCGCGGCATCAGCAATCGCGCAGCCGACGGCCCCGTGGTGGTCAGCGTCGCGCACGGCATCGTCACCGTCGTCGTCCCGGAGGTCGTCCTGTGAACACCCGTCGAACCGTGCTCGCAGTCGCCTCGGCCGGCGCACTGCTGGCCGCCGGCCTCGCCGCATGTGGCAGCGACGAGCCCAGCGAGCCGGTCACCCTCACACTGGTCACCTACGACTCGTTCCCCACCGCCGACACGTCGCTGAACACTGCACTCGCCGAGTTCACCGAGCAGACCGGTATCGCCGTCACCCTTGCCGTGGCCGGCGATGCGGGCACGATGGTGAGCAAGGCGGCACTCACCGCCGGCAACCCCGAGGGCGACGTGATGTGGGGCGTCGACAACACCCTGCTGTCGCGGGCACTCGCAGCCGAGGTGTTCGACCCCTACGAGTCGAAGGAGTTGGCGGCGATCGACCCGGCACTGACCGCGCTGGTGCCCGGGCACGAGGTCACCCCGGTCGACAGTGGCGACGTGTGCTTGAACTACGACATCGCCTGGTTCGCCGACCGTGCCATCCCGCCGCCCGCCACCCTCGCCGACCTCACCGAGCCCGCCTACCGCGACCTCCTTACGGTGCAGAACCCTGCATCGTCGTCGCCCGGGCTGGCCTTTCTGCTGGCCACCGTCGCCGCATTCGGTGCCGACGGTTGGCAGCAGTACTGGGCCGATCTGCGCGCCAACGGTGTCGAGGTTGTCGACTCGTGGACCACCGCCTACTACGAGCGCTTCAGCGGGTCGAGCGGCAGGGGCCCGAGGCCGTTGGTGGTCAGCTATGCCACCAGCCCGCCCGCCGAGGTGCTGTTCGCCGACCCGCCGCGCACCGACGCGCCCACGGCATCGATCGAGGCGACCTGCTTCCGTCAGGTCGAGTTCGCCGGTGTGCTGCGCGGCACCGAGCACAC
>JBEIIG010000092.1:0-12675 GCA_040380855.1 Acidimicrobiaceae bacterium
CGCCCACCAGCAGCGGTAGCAGCGACATGCCCACGATCGGCACGTGCACGGCGATGATGTAGGCCATCGCCTTGCGCAGGTTGTCGAAGATGCCGCGCCCCTGACGGATGCCTCCGACGATGGAGCCGAAGTCGTCGTCGGTGATCACCAGCGCCGCCGACTCGCGAGCCACATCGGTGCCGCGGGCACCCATGGCAATGCCGATGTCGGCCGCCCGCAGTGCCGGCGCGTCATTCACCCCGTCGCCCGTCATGCCGACGATCTCGCCGTTCGCCTGCAACGCACGGATGAGCCGCAACTTCTGCTCGGGCACCATGCGGGCGAACACCCCGACGGTGCGGATGCGGCGAGCCAACTCGTCGTCGTCCATCGCCTTCAACTCGGGGCCCGTGATGCAGCCACCGGCGTGGTCGAGGCCGATCTCGCGGGCGATCGCCAGCGCCGTGCCCGGATAGTCGCCGGTGATCATCACCGTGCGCACACCCGCCCGGGCGCACTCGGCCACCGCCTCGGGCACACCGGGGCGCACCGGGTCGTGCAGGCCGGTGAGCCCGAGGAACTCGAACTCGAAGTCGTGCTGCTCGGTGGGTAGCTGCTGCCCTGCATCGAACTGGGCTCGGGCCACGGCCAGCACCCGCTGTCCGTCGGCCGTCGCCGCCTCCACCTCGGCCAGCAGCGCAGCCAGTCGGCCGGGATCGAGATGGCACAGGTCGGCGATCGCCTCGGGTGCTCCCTTGGCCGCAACCACGAACCGACTGCTGTCGGGCGAGCGCCACACGTGCGACAGAGCGAGCAGGTGCTCCGACAGCGGGTACTCGCGCACCAGTTGCCAGTCGACGTGCAGGTGCTCGGTGCCGGTGAGGGAGCGGTCGCCCAGCACCCGGAAGGCTTTGTCCATCGGGTCGAACGGATCGACCGGCGAGGCGAGCACGGCGAACTCGGCGATGGTGTGGAACGCCTCGGGCAGCGGTTCGTCGCCCAGCACGTGCGACGCCCCGTCGACCACCAGTTCGCGCACCGTCATCGAGTTCAGGGTGAGCGTGCCGGTCTTGTCGACACAGATGACCGTCGCTGCGCCGAGCGCCTCGATGACCGGTGCCCGGCGGGTGAGCACATGCCGCTGCGACATGCGCCAGGCACCCAACGCCAGGAACACGGTGAGCACCACGGGGAACTCCTCGGGCAGCATCGACATCGCAGTGGCGATACCGGCCAGAAAACCCTCGAGCCAACTGCCGCGTGACAGGCCGTACACCACCACCACCAACGCTGCACCGGTCAGGCCGACCGCCGCCACCACCCGCACGAGGCGATCGATCTCGTGCTGCAACGGGGTGCGCTCGGTCTCGATGGTGCGCAATGCCGTGCCGATGCGACCCAACTCGGTGCTGGCCCCCGTGGCCTGCACCACGGCGATGCCGTGGCCCTTCACCACGAGCGTGCCCGAGAACAGCCACGGGGTCGCGTCGCCGCCGGGCGGACCCATGGCCGGCGCTGTGCCCAGCCCATTCGGATGCGGCGCCTTGCGCACCGGCACCGCCTCGCCCGTGAGCGCCGACTCGTCGACGCTGATGTTGGCGCTCTCGGCCAGCACAGCATCGGCAGGCACGCGATCGCCCTCGGCCAGCAGCAGCACATCGCCGCGCACGACGTCGCGGCCGGCGATGCGCTGCTGTTGGCCGTCGCGCACCACCAATGCCCGCGGCGACGACAGGTCGCGCAGCGCGGCGAGGGCGTTCTCGGTCTTGTGCTCCTGATAGATCGAAATGCCGATCACCACCAGCACGAACGACAGCAGGATCGCCCCGTCGAGCGGTTCCGACAGCAGGAAGTTCACCGACCCGGCACCGAGCAGCAACAACAGCATCGGCTGGCGCAGCACATCGATCGCCTGGCGCAGCAGATTGCGAGGGGCCGCGGTCGGCAGTTCGTTCACGCCCTCGGTGGCCAGGCGGCGCGCCGCCTCGGCCGACGACAGACCCTCGGCGAGCGCCACCCCGGTGTCGCTCACACGCTGGCCCACCGAGTCGCCTGCCGGCCGCGCAGCCCCACCATTGCCGCTGCCGCCACCAGTGCCGCACCGCCGCTCACCACCAACGGCACCACACCCTTACCCGGCCCCGCTGTCCACAGCAATCCGGCCCACAGGCCGGCCAGCAGCACCGCACCGCTCATCAGCCCCTGGTACACACCCTGCGCCCGGCCGATGTGCTGCGCCGGAACCAACGACGCGATCCACGCCTTGCCCACGCCGTCGGTGAACGCAGGGAACAGCCCGTACACGGCGGCCAGCACGAACACCGCGGCACCGCCGTGCACGAGGCCGAGGCCGAGATAGCCCACACCGAACGCCACCAACCCGGTGGCGTACACCAGCGGCCGCGGCCACCGATCGGCCAGCACCCCGGCCGGGTACGACCCGAGGGTGTACACGGTGTTGAACAGCACGTAGGCCAGCACCACCTCGGTGGTGTCGAAGCCCAGGTCCATCACCCGCAGCAACAGCAACGCGTCGGAGAAGTTGACGACAGCGATGGCCACGAGCACCCCGGTGACCAACCAGAACCGGCGCGGCAGCGGTGACGGTGACATGGCCTCGTCGACCTGCTGCGCGGCGGGGGTGGGCGGCTCGGCCGCGGCTCGAGCCCGGGCCGGCTCGCGCACCAGCAGCACCAGCAGTGCCGACACCACCGCGGGCACCACCGCCCACCACAGCGCCGCATGCACGTCGTTGTCCATCGCCCACAGCGCCCACAGGCCGAGCAACGGGCCCACCACCGCACCGGCGCTGTCGCCCGCCCGATGGAACCCGAACGCCCGGCCGCGGGCCTCAGCGGGAACCGACGCCGCGATCAGTGCGTCGCGCGGCGCCGAGCGCATTCCCTTGCCGAAGCGGTCGACCACGCGGCCGAGCAGCACCACGGGCCACACCGTCGCCGCCGCCACCAGCGCCTTGCCCACTGCGGCGAGGCCGTAGCCGGCACCGATGAACGGGCGCCGTCCGCGACGGTCGGACCAGCGCCCCGACACGTATTTCGTCACCCCGGCCGTCGCCTCGGCCACGCCCTCGATCACGCCCAGCACCACCGGCGGTGCGGCCAGCACGCCGGTGAGCAACAGCGGCAACAGCGGATACAGGAACTCGCTCGCCATGTCCTGGGTGAACGAGACCAGGGTGAGCACGATCAGGTTGCGGGTGAGCCACGACCGGGCTCTGTCGCGGTCGGCGCTGGTCGAGGTCACATGCCCATTCTGTGCACCCCGAGCACCGTGCGCCAGGGCACACTGGGCCCATGGCAACGACACCAGCGGTGTTCATCGGGCACGGCAGCCCGATGAACACCCTCGAGCACAACCGCTACACCGAGGCCTGGCACCAGTTCGGCCGCTCGATCGCCACGCCTCGCGCCATCCTCGCCATCTCGGCGCACTGGTACATCAACGCGGCCGCCGTCACCGCCATGGCCCACCCGAAGACCATCCACGACTTCTTCGGTTTCCCACCCGAGCTGTTCGCCTTCCAGTACCCGGCACCCGGCGACCCAGCGCTCGCCGAGCGAATCGTCGATCTCGTGAAGCCCACCTGGGTGGGGCTCGACATCGACAGTTGGGGTCTCGATCACGGCACCTGGTCGGTGCTCGCGCACATGTTCCCCGCGGCCGACATCCCGGTGGTGCAACTGTCGATCGATGCCACCAAGTCGATAGCCGACCACGTCGCTCTCGGTGCCGCACTGGCGCCGCTGCGCGAACAAGGCGTGCTCGTCGTGGCCAGCGGCAACGTGGTGCACAACCTCGGCCGCATCGACTGGACACAGCCCGAAGGCGGATTCGAGTGGACCCAGGCGTTCGATGCCGAGGCCCGCACCCTGCTGCACGACCGCCCGGGCGACATCGGCGAGCTCGCGGCCAGCCCGCACTGGCACCTCGCCGTGCCGACGCCCGACCACTTTCTACCGGTGCTCTACATCGCCGGCCTCGCCCAGGCAGCAGGTGTGCCCGCCGAGGTGCTGATGGGCGGCTACGCGTACGGCGGCCTGTCGATGACGTCGTACATCGTCCGCTGATCAGGTAGCCGATCGACAGCGACCCCCGGCCGACACCTGGCAGGAAGGCGCCGAGCCGGTGCACGACCCGGCATCGCCGAGACCCAGCGGCTCGAGCACCCGGTGGCGCGGCAGCATCCGTGCCACGTCGGCCACCAACGCGCCGAGGCCGATGCGGGCGAGCACCTCCTGCCGATCGGGTATGGCAGGACGACTGGAACAGGAACTGCTGTGCATGGGCGGCATCCTCGACCGGCACGGTGTGGACACCCATGGAACCGGGTGAGAACTCGGTGAGAGCCGGTCGGCCGGGTGCCGACATGGCAACATGTCGGTTCAGCGCCACACCGCCGATGCCGCCCGACGCGGCCAGAAAGACCGTCGCCATGACCGACGCTCCGACCGACGCCAGCACAGGCACCAGCACCGGCAGCAGCGCCGGCACCGGCCACCCCTGGTGGCAGGACGCCGTCGTCTACCAGATCTACCCTCGCTCGTTCAGTGATTCGAACGGCGACGGGATCGGCGATCTGCGCGGCATCATCGACCGACTCGACCACCTGCAGGAGTTGGGTGTCGACACCGTGTGGCTCAGCCCCCACTTCGACAGCCCCAACGCCGACAACGGCTACGACGTGCGCGACTACCGCGCCGTGATGGCCGAGTTCGGCACGATGGCCGATTTCGACGAGATGCTCGCCGCGATGCAGGCCCGCGGTATCCGCCTGGTGATCGACCTCGTGGTGAACCACTCGAGCGACGAGCACGAATGGTTCGTGCAGAGCCGATCGAGCCGCGACAACCCCTACCGCGACTACTACGTGTGGCGCGACGGGCGCGACGGCGGGCCGCCGAACAACTACCCGTCGTTCTTCAGCGGCTCGGCCTGGGAGCACGACGAACAGACCGATCAGTGGTACCTCCACTACTTCGCGGTGAAGCAGCCCGACCTGAACTGGGAGAACCCGACGGTCCGCACCGAGGTGTACGACCTGATGCGCTTCTGGCTCGACAAGGGCGTCGCCGGGTTCCGGATGGACGTCATCCCCTTCATCTCCAAGCAACCCGGCCTGCCCGACCTGGTGGGCGACCAGCGCGCCAACCCGCAGTTCGTCTACGCCAACGGACCGCGCGTGCACGAGTTCCTGCACGAGATGCACGAACAGGTCCTCGCCCCCTACGACGCCGTGTCGGTGGGTGAGGCGTTCGGCGTGAGCGCCGACGACACCCACCTGTTCGTCGACTCGCGTCGCGGCCAACTGAGCATGCTGTTCCAGTTCGACATCGTGCGCATGGACCGCGACCACTGGCGCCGCCTGCCCTGGACCGTGCCGCAGTTGAAGGCGCTCTACACCCGCATCGACGCATCGAGCGGCCCGCACGGATGGAACACCAGCTTCCTCGGCAACCACGACAGCGCGCGTCCGGTGTCGCGTTTCGGCGACGACAGCCCCGAGCACCGTGAGGCCTCGGCCAAGGCGCTCGCCACGATCACCCTCACCCAGCGGGGCACGCCGTTCGTCTACCAGGGCGACGAGCTGGGCATGACCAACTTCCCGTTCGAGCGCGTCGAGCAGTTCGACGACATCGAGGTGAAGGGCCTGTGGAAGCACCTCGTCGAGCCGGGCAAGGTGTCGGCCGACGAACTGCTGGCCAACCTGCGTCACACCGGTCGCGACCACGCCCGCACGCCGATGCAGTGGAGTACGGCGCCGAACGCCGGCTTCACCACCGGCTCGCCCTGGCTGGCGGTGAACCCGAACCACGACATCATCAACGCCGACGCGCAACGTGCCGACCCCCATTCGGTGTTCCATCACCACCGCCGCCTCATCGCGCTGCGCCGCAGCGAACCCGCCCTGGTGCGCGGCACCTTCACCGACATCGACCCGGCGCACCCCCAGGTGTTCGCCTACACGCGAACGCTCGCCGACCGACGGTTGCTCGTGGTGGTCAACTTCGCCAGCACACCGTGCGACTACCCACTGCCCGATGGCCTGGCGGTGGGCGACTGTCTGCTGCACAACGATCGCGGTACCCCGGCCGACCCCGGCTCCACCGTGCTCGCCCTGGCCCCGTGGCAGGCCACCATCCACGCCCTCTGAGGCGCGAACGGACGGCGAGGGCTCAGCCGCTCGCCCAGCCCTGCATCTGCATCCACAGTCGATCGACCCGTTCGGTGAGCGTTGCCACATCGGCGTCGTTGGCCACCACGGCATCGGCCACAGCGCGCCGCTGGGCATCGGTGGCCTGCGCGGCGATGCGCGCCCGCACGTCGTCGGCACGCATCCCGCGGGCGACGGCCCGATCGACGCGCAGCGCCTCGGGTGCTTCCACCACCACGACCCGGCTGTAGGAGTGGGCGGGGTCGATCCGGCCGAGCGTGCTCTCGACGAGGATCGCCATGTCGAGCACCACGATCGACCCTGCGGGCAGTGCGTCGATCCGTTCCACCAGCTCGGCGTTGATGGCCGGGTGGCTGATGGCAGTGAGCCGAGCCAGCGCGGCGGGATCGCCGAACACGGCACCGGCCAGCGCCGCCCGGTCGACATGTCCGTCGGCGTCGGCCACACCGGGGCCGAACTCGGCCAGCACCGCGGCCTCGGCCCGCCCACCCGGAGCGATCACCAGGCGACCGAGCGCATCGACGTCGATCACCTCCGCCCCGTGCTGGGCGAGCAGGCCGGCGACCGTGGACTTCCCCGACCCGATACCACCCGTGAGACCGACGATCAGCATGCGGCGCCGGCGATCAGTCGAGGCCGTCGAGGAAGGCAGCGAGTTCGCTGGGCGGCATCGCCACCTCGTGGCGCGGCTCGGGGTAGGCGCCCGTCACCACGTCGTCGCGCAGTTCGCGGAACGCTGCCACGCGCTCGCCCTGCAACCGGGCGTACTCGGCAGCGAAGTCGCGGTACACCTTGGCGTGGCGCGGCACATGGCCCTCGTTGTCGCCCAGCACGTCGGTGCTGAACAGGTACTGCACATGGGCGGCCGTGCCGGCACCCATGCCGATCAGCAACAGATCGGTCCGCTCGGCGATGGCCGCCACCACCTCGTGGGGCACCACCTCGATCTCCACGCCGATGGCCCCCGCCGCGGCGTAGCGATGGCACCGATCGAGCAGGTCGCGGGCCTCGTCGGCCGTCTTGCCCACCGCCCGCATCCCCCCGAACCAGGTGCTGCGATAGGGGATCAGCCCCACATGGCCCACCACCGGGATCATCTCGTTCGCCAACATCTCGACGGTGTCGAACCCGAACGGGCAGTAGAGCGCATCGGCACCGGCCAGCATCAACTGCTGCGCCGCACGCATGATCTCGACCGGGCCCGCCACGTCGTACAACGGCAGACCGAAGGTGATGAACGTGTTGGGCGCCGCAGCACGGATGGCCGCCAGTTTGCCCGGATCGTGACTGGGCCACTGGGTGGCCACGATCATCTCGATCCCCGCCTCGTCGCACGCCTGCGCCTCGGCGGCGTCGCGCACGTACACCTGGGTGAGCCGACGGGTTCCGCGGCCCGCCAGCAACTCCTTCACCGTCATTCTCGCCATGCACCATTGTCGCACGCGCCACTGTGCGTGACGTGTGACCGCGCACAGCGCCCGAACTGGGGCGACGCGTCTAGGTCCGGCCGATCTCGAGCACCGACTCGTAGATGTCGCGGGCCGCCTGGATGGTTCGCACGTTGGCCTTCACCTCGAGCACCGACAGTCGCGACTGCACCATCTGGTCGGCCACCTCGACATCGGGTTGGCGCACCAGGCCCTGCCGGTCGGCGATCGGGTTCGACGGGGCGTACGCCAACCGACCCTGGGCACTGCCGAGCGCGACGCCGGTCACCGCCACGCCACCGCCGGCCCCTCCGGGAAGATCGCCCGCCAACGGAGCGGTCGTGATCGTGCGCTGCTGGAAGGCCGGCTGCGAGGTGGCCACGACGTTGTCCATGTTGGCCAGGTTGTCGGCCGCGGCGTCGAGCCGTTTGGTGGCGGCGCGGATGCCCGACAGGCCGGTACTGAACGATGACGAGATACTGGACACGGTCGGCCTCTTTTCGGCGGTAGGCGACACCACTGACCGTCCGTCGTTGCGGTCCCTCGTGCCGGGGTCTCACCGCCCGATCTGTGACACTGGAGCCATGACCCGCACCCTCAAGTTCGGCTGGCTCTCGCCCGTGATCGGCAACCGCTGGAGCGACTACGAACCCATCGCCCAGTACCAGGACCAGCACATCTTGCCGACGGCGCTGGCCCACTTCGATTCGCTGTGGGTGGCCGACCACTTCTACGGCTTCGATGCCAAGACCGATCCGTTCCTCGAGGCCTTCACCACCCTCACCTGGCTCGCCGCCCGTCACCCCGACGTCGAGTTGTGCCACCACGTGCTCGGCCACGGCTACCGCCCACCCGCCCTCACCGCGAAGATGGCCGCCACCTTGCAGGTGCTGTCGGGCGGGCGGTTCGTGCTGGGCATCGGTGCCGGTTGGCGCGACGACGAGTACCGCGCCTACGGCTACGACTTCCCGTCCACCAAGGTGCGCTTCGAGCAACTCGAGGAAGTGATCACCATCTGCCGCCTGATGTGGACCGAGGACGAGCCGTCGTTCACCGGCCGGTACTTCCACATCGACGGCGCGGCCGCGCCACCCAGGCCCGGCCGGGTGCCGCCGGTGTGCATCGGCGCCTCGGGCGAACAGATCGGCCTGCCGTTGGTGGGCCGGCTCGCCGACCGCTGGAACGGCTGGTACCGCAGCGACGACGAGTTCGCCCGCAAACTGGGCATCGTGCGCGCCTCGGCCGAACGCGCCGGATGCGACCCCGACGCCATCGAGGTGAGCACCACGCTGGAACGGCCGCTCCCCGAGAGCGATGCCGACTCGGCGAAGCTGCTCGACGAGATCGCCCACAAGGCCGGCCGTGGTGTGCAACACGTGCTGATGGACTTCGGCAACCCGCGCAGCACCGAACCCGTGCTGCGGTTCGCCGAACAGGTCATCGCACCCCTCCGAGCCGGCTGAGCCGGGGCGCTGGCGAGCGTTCGCCCTAACTCAGCTCGAGGCCGGCGAGGCTGCCTTCGTCGCGCCAGTCGGCGAGCACCTTGAAGAACGCGATCGACCCCGCCCCGTAACTGGAGTTGCGGATACTGCGCTCGGCCGGCTTGCCCTCGTTGTTGTAGTAGCCAGGGGTGCAGTTCTCGAGGAACCGCATGTTGAACTGGGCCATGTCGATGATGCGCTGCACCCAGTCGTCCTCGGCCTGCTGCGATGCCTCGATCACTTCCACACCCTGCTCGGTGGCGTAGCCGAGGATGTAGGCGAGGTGGCGGCTCTGCTCGTCGAGCAGGTGCGGGAAGTTGGCCGTGAACCCCGACTGGGTGGGGCTGAAGATGAAGCAGTTCGGGAAACCCCGACTGTGCATGCCGTGCAGCGTCGAGGCGCCCTCGCTCCACTTCTCGGTGAGCGTCACCCCGTTGCGTCCGTACACCTCGTAGCCCGCCCGGCGGGTGTAGTCGGTGCCCACCTCGAACCCGGTGGCGTAGATGAGGCAGTCGAGTTCGTACTCGGTGTCGCCCACCACCACGCCGCGTTCGGTGATGCGGTCGACGCCCTTGCCGTCGGTGTCGACCAGGGTGACGTTGGGCCGGTTGTAGGTCTGCAGGTACTCGTCGTGGAAGCACGGCCGCTTGCAGAACTGGCGGTAGTAGGGCTTCAACAGTTCGGCGGTGACCGGGTCGGCCACCAGCGCATCCACCCGGGCGCGGATCTGCTCCATCTTCTCGAAGTCGGCCAACTCCATCGTGTTGGCGATGCCGTCGGCGCTGGTGAAGTCGCCGTCGCCTCGGCGGGCGATGACCAGCAACTTGCCGATGATGTCGGTCCAGCCGTCGCTCACCAGGTCTTCGGGTTCGAGCACACCCGATACGAGGTTGTTGAAGTTCTCCATCCGCCGCTTCTGCCAGCCGGCCTGCAGCGACTGCGCCCACTCGGGGTCGGTGGCGCGGTTGTCGCGTACGTCGATCGACGACGGGGTGCGCTGGAACACGTACAGGTGCCCCGCTGCCTCGCCGAGGTGCGGGATGCACTGCACGGCCGTGGCACCGGTTCCGATGATGCCCACCCGCTTGCCCGCCAGCCCGGTGAGCCCGCCGTCGGAGGTGCCGCCGGTGTAGCCGTAGTCCCAGCGGCTGGTGTGGAACGAGTGCCCGGCGTAGGTCTCGACACCCGGGATGCCCGGCAGCTTCGGGCGATGCAACGGGCCGTTGGCCATCACCACGTACTGGGCGCGCATCGCATCGCCGCGGTTGGTGTGGATGATCCACCGGCACGCCCGGTCGTCCCACCGCACCTCGGTGACCTCGGTCTGGAAACAGGCGTTGTCGTAGAGGCGGAAGTGCTCGCCGATGGCCCGGCTGTGGGCGAGGATCTCGGGCGCCCGGGTGTACTTCTCGCGCGGGACGTAGCCGATCTCTTCCAGCAGTGGCAGGTAGATGTAGCTCTCGATGTCGCACATCGCGCCCGGGTAGCGGTTCCAGTACCAGGTGCCGCCGAAGTCGCCGCCCTTTTCGATGATGCGCAGGTCGTTCACGCCCGCCTCGCGCAGGCGGGCACCCGCCAACTGTCCGCCGAAGCCGCCACCGACGATGGCGACGGTGACCTCGTCGAACAGCGGCTCGCGCTCGATGGGCGCCACGTACGGGTCCTCGAGATAGTGGGCGAAGCGACCAGCGATCTCGACGTACTGCTCGTTGCCGTCGGCACGCAGGCGCTTGTCGCGCTCGGCGCGGTAGCGGTCGCGCAGGGCATCCGGGTCGAACGCCGGCACCGTGTTCGGATCGTCGATCGTCGTCATCTCACACCCCCATGTGTTCGCCCTGTTCTACTACGCCGATCGGCGCCGCCAAGAGGCCGGTGTGCGAATCTGTGCGGCGATGGCCGACGATCTGCTCCGTGCGCTCGGGCACGCCGTGGGCGCCGAGCGGGTGGTCACCGACCCGGCCTTGCGGGCCGCGCACGAGACCGACTGGACCGGTCGGTTCCACGGTGCGGCCGCCGCCGTGGTGCGACCGGGCAGCGTTGCCGAGGTGGCCGCCGTCGTCGCCGTGTGCCGGGCACATCAGGTGGGCCTCGTCGTCCAGGGCGGCAACACGGGCCTGGTGGGGGCCAGCGTGCCGCGCAACGGCGAGGTGGTGCTCGACCTGCGTCGCTTCGACACGGTCGAGCCGGTCGACGTGGCCGCCCGCCAGGTGACGGTGGGCGCCGGTGTGCGCCTGGCCGACCTCCAGCGCGCCGCCGCTGCTGCCGGGCTGCGCTACGCCGTCGACTTCGGGGCACGCGACACCGCCACCGTCGGCGGCTCGATCGCCACGAACGCCGGCGGCATCAACCTGCTTCGTTTCGGCGGCACGCGCGAGCAGGTGGTGGGCATCGAAGCCGTGCTCGGCACCGGCGCCACGGTGAGCCGACTGGGCGGGCTGCTGAAGGACAACACCGGCTACCACCTGCCCAGCCTGCTGTGCGGGAGCGAGGGCACCCTGGGCGTGATCACCCGCGCCCGACTGCGCCTGGTGCCACGCCACGCCGAACGTGTGACGGCCCTGGTGGGGCTGGGCAGCATCGACGAAGCGGTCGCTGCGGTGGTTGCAGTTCGCGACCGGGTGGAGTCGCTGGAAGCGGCCGAGATCGTGCTGGCCGAGGGCATCGAACTGGTGTGCCGCAGCTTCGGGTGGCCATCGCCGCTCGAACGGTCGTGGCCGGCGTACCTTCTGTTCGAAGCCGCCGCCGACCACGACCCCGCCGACGAACTCGCCGCCGCGCTCGCCGACGTGCCCGGAGTCGGCGACATGGCCGTGGCCACCAAGGCCGACGGCGCAACACGTCGCGACGCGCTGTGGCGCTACCGCGAGCACCACACCCTTGCGCTGCGCGGGTTCGGGCCGACGGTGAAACTCGACGTCACCGTGCCGCTCGACGCCATCAGCCCGTTCATGGCCGATCTGCCTTCGGTGGTTCGCGCCGTCGAGCCCGCTGCGCACACGTGGCTGTTCGGCCACGTGGCCGACGGCAACCTGCACGTGAACATCACCGGGCACCGCGTCGACGATGCCGCCCAGGTGCACGCGCTCGAGGGCGCCGTGCTGGAACGCGTCGTCGCGCTGGGCGGCTGCATCAGCGCCGAGCACGGCATCGGCGTGCTGAAGGCGCCCTGGCTGCACCTCGACCGCAGCCCCGACGAGATCGCCACGATGCGCGCCATCAAGCGCGCGCTCGACCCCGATGGTGTGTTGAACCCCGGCGTGCTGTTCGAGGAGGAACGATGACCGACGACCGACTTGGCGGCCAGCCCGGCGAGTACCGCGACGTGCGCGACGCCGTCGCTCAGTTGTGCGCCCGCTACCCCGACGAGTATTGGGCCGAGTGCGAGGCCGACCACCGCTTCCCGTGGGACTTCTACCGGACCATGGCCGAGGCCGGGTGGATCGGCGTGGCCATTCCCGAGCAGTACGGCGGCGGTGGGCAGGGCATCGGCATGGCGGCCGCCGTACTCGAGGAGGTGGCCGCCTCCGGCGCGTGCATGAACGGGGCCTCGGCCGTACATCTGTCGATCTTCGGCATGCACCCGGTGGTGATGCAC
>JBEIIG010000093.1:0-12635 GCA_040380855.1 Acidimicrobiaceae bacterium
CTCCTCGGCCATGATGGCGGCGAAGCGGTAGTCGTCGGTGCCGCCACCGCCGTACTGCTCGGGCACGGTGAGGCCGAGGAACCCCTGCTTGCCGGCCGACAGCCACAGCGAGCGGGGCGTGATCTGCTCGTGCTCCCACTGTTCGTGGTTCGGCACCACCTCGCTGTCGAGCCACCCGCGGAAGGCGGCCCGGAACTGGTCGTGCTCGTCGGCGTAGATGGTGCGCGGGATCGGCTGCATGTCCCCGAGAGTACGCCCCCTCTCCGCCTCACACCCACCCCGACCCCCCACCACCCCCGTCTGCGTTTGTGAGCGGAAGCGGGGTGGATTCAAGCCGTGATCGCAAGAAGGCGTTGAAGGGCTTCTTGTGGTGTTGCCCACCCTAGGGTCTTGCGGGGTCGGCCGTTGAGGCTGTCGGCGGCGGCTTGGAGGTCTTGTTCGGTGTGGACGGACAGGTCTGTGCTTTTGGGGAAGTACTGGCGCAAGAGCCCGTTGGTGTTCTCGTTGCTGCCCCGTTGCCAGGGGGCATGCGGATCGCAGAAGTAGACGTCCACGCCGGAGTCGATGCTGAACTGCACGTGTTGGGCCATCTCGATGCCTTGGTCCCAGGTGATGGTTTTGCGGAGGTGTTCGGGGAGCCTGCAGATCGCTGCGGCGAGGGCCTCGCGGACTTCGAGCGCGCCGTGTCGTGCTGGTAGGTGCAACAAGATCACGTAGCGGGTGGATCGCTCGACCAGGGTTCCGATTGCTGACCGGCTGCCGGCGCCGATGATCAGGTCGCCTTCCCAGTGTCCCGGCACTGCTCGATCGTTGGCCTCGGCGGGTCGTTCTGAGATCGAGACCATGTCGGGGATGCGACCGCGTCGCTCGAGTCGGCTGCGTGGCTGACGTTGCGCTCGCCCGGTCCGCAAGCACGTGGCGAGCTCGCGTCGCAGCTCACCGCGGCCTTGGACGTAGATCGACTTGTAGATCGTTTCGTGGGACACGTGCATCGTTTCGTCATCGGGGTGGTCAGCGCGTAGCCGCTGGGCGATCTGCTCGGGTGATGACCAGGCTTCCAGACCAGCGATCACCGCTTTGCACAACCGATCGTGCTGGGCAAGCTTGCGGCATTGGGGACGACGCGCCTGATTGAACGCGACCTCGTGCGCCCGGTGCGGGTTGTAGCTGTCGCGGCCCGCTCGACCACCGACTTCACGCGACACGGTGGACACATCGAACCCGATCGACGCTGCGATCGACGTGAAGGTTCGGGCCTCGCGTAACCCGACGTAGATCTCGACCCGATCCTCGTAAGACAACCGGTGCCCAGGCCGCTGCTCATACATCGAAGCAGGAATCACCCCGCCCAACGGCTCCAACACGTACTTGCACAACGTCGCTGAACGATCAACACGCTCTCCCAGCTGATTCATCGACAACCCCAACGCCGCGAACCTGTAGATCTCCTGCCGATCAACAACCGTCAACCGCCGCCATCTCCGCTTCGCCATCACACAACCCCCGTCTCGTCAGACCCTCCAGCCAATCTTGCGACGACGAGTTGAAGCCGCCCCGGTTGAGCGGGGTTGCGCTCACAAACGCCGCAGGGCCACCCGACCGTTTGTGAGCGGACCCGTGACAAGCCGGGGGCAGCTCACAAACGCAGGGAGGGGTGGGCGGGTACGGTGGCGGTGACGTCCGGGAACCGGGCGACGACCGGGCGACGACCGGGCGAGGAGCAACCGATGAGCACACCCGTACGCCGGCGGATCGCGCTGGTGGCGCACGACAACAAGAAGGCCGACCTCATCGAGTGGGCCACCTTCAACCGGGGCACGCTGTCGGAGCACGACCTCGTGGCCACCGGCACCACCGGCTCGCTGCTGCGCGACAAGGTGGGCCTGAACGTGAAGCGGCTGCACAGCGGTCCGTTGGGCGGCGACATGCAACTCGGTGCGCTCATCTGCGAAGGGCAGATCGACCTGCTGGTCTTCTTCTGGGACCCGCTCGAACCCCAGCCGCACGACCCCGATGTGCGCGCCCTGCTGCGCATCGCCGTGGTCTACAACACCCCCACCGCGTCGAACCGCTCGACCGCCGACTACCTCATCTCGTCGCCGCTGTTCGCCGCCGGCTGAGCGGGCCCCGGGCTCACGGACCGCTCGGCCCTCAGCCCTTCAGGGGCACGAACCGGCGCACCTTGCCGGTGGCTGGGTTGCGGTCGAGCCGGTCGACCACCTCGAGCCGCACCACGGGCGAGGCAATGCCCTGTTCGGCCAGCGCCGTCTGCAGCTTCGCCGTGGTCGACGCCAGGTCGACGGGGCCCCACACCACCAGCGAGATGTCGGCTCCATCGGTGGTCTGGCGCACCTGGTACTCGGTGATCGTGGCGACTGCGCCCAGCACGGTGGCGAAGCTGAGCGGGTGCACCACCACGCCGCCATAGGTGAACGGGTCGTCGTTGCGGCCCGTCACGGTGACGTGGCGATAGCCGGAGGGATCGTCGGCAGGATGCTCCACCATCACATCGTCGATGCGGTACCGGATGAGCGGCTGCAGCGGGTTGAACAGGTTCGTCACCAGCACGCACGCCGACGGTGTGCCAGGAGCGACCGGCCGGTAGTCGGCATCGACCAGTTCGATGATCGTCAGGTCTTCGGCCAAGCGGATCGTGGCGCCATCGGGGTCGCTCATCCCGAGCAGACCCTCCGACGAGCCGAACCCGTTCAGCACCTGAGCACCCCAGACCTCGTGCACGGCCTGCACGAGGTCGTCGTCGAACGGCTCGGCCCAGAACACCACGCGGACGGGAGCAATCGCGAGGCGACCGGCACGCTGTTCGGCGATCAGCGAGGCGATGCGGCTGGGATAGCCGTTCACCTGGTCGGGCTGGAACTCGTTCAACGCATCGACGATCTCGTCGATCGGCATCGTCGCCGCCAGCGGTTGCAGGTCGTTCACCGCTGCGACGAACGTGCCCGAGATCGCCCTGGTGGCGTGGTAGCCCTTCCCAGCAGCCAGCATCGTCATCCGCGTCCTGCCCGGCCGACGGTCGTCGCGCAGTGGCGTGGGCGTGGCCAACCCGTTGCGGACGGCCGCCCACATGACGTCGGTGGCGGCATCCCAGCCGTACACGAACACACCGCGCACACCCGAGGAACCTCCGGAGGTGAGCGCGAGGTACTCGTCGAACAGGTAGTCGGGCCGCTTGTCCATCGCGGCGAGGTGTGCTTCGACGATCGACCGGGTGACGCGGCGGTCGGTGACCACGTCGTCGAACTCGGCCATCATCTCCTCCTTCGTCATCACGGGCAGATCGACGAGATCGGCCAAGCGGAAGGTGGCGGGATCGATACCGGCCAGTCGACGCCGGTGGAACGGCGAGTCGGCGATGGCGCGAGCGAGCACGTGGCGCAGCTGGGTCTCCTGGTGGGCCTCGAGGCTGGCCCGGTCCCAGCGCACACGCTCGAGGTGCTCGCCCATGCGTTCCATCATTCGGGTGCGGTGGCGACCGACGAGCTCGTCGTAGCGGTCGACCTGAGCGGTGGTTGTCGTGTTGGTGTCGTGTGTGGTGTCCATGCCCACACGGTGCGCCGATCGGGCCGACCGAACATCGGCTGTCGGTCGGACGTCGTGCCGACGGGGGTCGTACGACCCCGCCGCGCAGCAGCTACGACCCGGTGTCGCCCGCTGTGTTCGACCCCGGCCACCGCACGGCCAACTCGGTGCGGTTCGCCACGCCCGCCTTGGCGAAGATGCGGGTGAGGTGGGTCTTCACCGTGGCCGGGCTCATCAGCAGCCGACGGGCGATCTGCTCGTTGGTGAGGCCCTCGGCCACCAGTTCGGCCACCTTCTGCTCGGTGGGGGTGAGGCTGCCCCAGCCCACCGTCGGCCGCCCACGCTCGCCTCGGGCCCGCCGGGCGAACTCGACGGCTGCATCGAAGTCGAGGGCGAGGCCTTCGGCGAAAGCATCGGCATGATCGACCTTGCATTCGGCGATGACGGCCTCGTGCAGTTCGGGATGCAGGGTCCAGCGGGCCACGAACCCGATGCGGTCGCGCTCGGCCGTGGCCGCCCCGAACAACCGGGCGGCGGTGGCCGCATTGCCCCGCTTCCACGCGCACTCGGCCACCAGTTCGATGGCGAGGACGGCCCTCAGGAGCAGGCCGTTCGCATGAGCGGTCTCGAGCGCTGCGTCGGCTTCTGCAGCCGTGTCGTCGATGCGGTCCTCGGCGAGGGCGATGAGCGCCGCCGAGTGATGCAGCGCGTTGGCGGTGAGCGGCGGGACGGTCGACAGTCCGCTTCGCGAGGTCGCCAGGCCGTCGCGAAGTGCGACGGCATCGGCGAGCCTGCCACGACGGATCAGTCGCTCGACATTGCGCGCCGTCATCCATGCGTCGGCGTACGACGACAGCACGTGCTCGGGCAGCCCGAACCCCTGGGCGCGGAACAGCAGCATCACCTTGCCGGGCGGGTCGGGTTCGCCCATCTCGTCGGCCAGGAACACGCGCGCCATCACGGCCAGTGATCGCGAGATGTTCGGGAAGTCGTCGAGATGGAAGTCGTTCGCCCGCCGCAGCAACTCGCGGTCGCCCGTCGCCGCAGCAAGGTAGGCGGCCATGCCGAGGGTGAGGGCCCGGCTGGCACCGGTGGCGAGGTCGTTGGAGCGCAGCAGTTCGCGTACCTCGCTCAGCCGACCGCGCTCGATCATGCTGCCGAGGCCCCACGCGAAACCCTGATGTGCCGTCGCGGTCTGGAACGGCAAGCCGTGCCGGGCCAGCATCTGGCGCACCTGTCCGGCGCGGTGATCGGCCTCGTCGGGATCGCCGGCGAACAGCCCGGCGAACGCTGCAGCACCGCAGAGGAAGCGCACCGCGTGGTCGTCGTCGGCAGCCACCGCTTCGTCGGCGGCTGCCATTGCCGGTGATCCGTGCAATGTCGACATCGTCTCCGCCATCACCGGCCAGGCCGAGGCCAGACGGCGGTGTGCGGTGTCGTCGGGGTCGAGACGAGCGACGATGCGGGGCAACATGGCGACGTACTCGGTGCGCGCCGTCGTCAGGGCACCCAGCGACAGGCCCGCTGCACCGACCGCCCACTCGGCCGGGTCGTCGAGGCCTTCTCTGCTCGTGACGAACTCCCATTGCCGTTCGAACTCGACGTAGTGACCGATCGCCGCTCTGACCCACCCCAGCCCGGTGGTGATGCGATAGGCCTCGCGCGGTGCCACCTCGCTCGCCCAGTCGAACGCCGAGAACACATCGGGGAGCTCGGGGCACGACGGCCCGGTGGTGAGTCCCTCGGGTCGGGTGGTGATCGCCTCGCACCACGAGGCGAAGTACGCCGCGTGCCGGGCCCGCACCGAGGCCAGTTCGCCTTCGCGCTGCAGGCTGTCGAAGCCGAACTGCCGGATGGTCTCGAGCAGGTGGTACCGCCCGGTCTGGTCGTCGAACTGGACCAGGCTCTTGTCGACCAGTTTGCCGATGCGGTCGAGCACGTCGTACGAGTCGACCAGATCGCCATCGGCTGCCACCTGTTCGGCGGCGTCGAGTGTGAACGCCGAGCGGAACACGGCGAGACGCCGGAACACGGCACGTTCCTCGGCCGTCAGCAGCTCGACGCTCCAGGCGATGGACGCCAGCAGCGTCTGCTGGCGGGCGAGCGCGGTGCGCGACCCGCCGGTGAGCAGACGGAACGCGTCGTCGAGGCCGGCGGCCAGTCGGTCGAGCGGTAGCGAACGGGCGCGTGCCGCAGCGAGTTCGAGCGCCAGCGGGATGCCGTCGAGGCGCTGACAGATGGCTGCCACTGCTGCGGCACCGGTGGCATCGAGCACCAGGTTGGGTCGCGCGGCGCGGGCGCGCTCGAGGAACAACCGTGCGGCCGGCGAGCTGTCGAGGCTGTCGAGCGTCGCCACCTCGCGTCGGTCGGGCACGGCGAGCGAGGGCACCCGCCACACCGTTTCGCTGGCGGTGCCGAGCGGCTCGCGGCTGGTGACGACGACGCGCAGTTGGGGGCAGGTGACGAGCAGGCGTTCCGCCACCGCCGCCACATCGTCGATGAGGTGTTCGGCGTTGTCGAGCAGTACCAACGCCGGCGCGTCGGCGCCCAGGTGCCGGGCGACCACCTCGAGCGGGTCGACCGTCGCGGGCACCGCCACGCCGAGCGCCACCACCATGCGCTCGCCGATCTGCTCGCCGCCCGAGAGCTGGGCCAGTTCGATCCACCAGGTACCACCCGGATGGTTCTCGAGCAGCGCGGCGGCGACGTGCTGGGCGAGACGGGTCTTCCCGCAACCGCCGGCACCGGCCAGGGTGACGAGGCGGCTCGTGGTGAGCAGCTTGGCCACGGCTTCGAGATCGTCGTCGCGCCCCACCAGCGAGGTGAGCGCGGCGGGCACGTTGTGCGGCGGCGAGGCCAGCGAACGCAGCGGAGGGAAGTCGGCCGGAAGTTCGGGGTGCCACACCTGCCACACCCGCTCGGCTCGGGTGAGATCGCGCAGTCGCACCACACCGAGGTCGTCGAGGTTCACCCCGAGCCGGGTCAGCGCCTCGGCCGGGTCGAGCAGCGCTGCCGTCGCCTCCGACACCAGTACCTGCCCGCCATGGGCGGCCGCCCGTAGGCGAGCGCAGCGGATGATGGTGGTGCCCACATAGTTCTGGTCGTCGCGCAGTTGCGCGGTGCCGGTGTGGATGGCCATGCGCACCCGCAGCCACGGCAGTTCGTCGACGAGCACGCGTTGCGCCTCCACCGCCGCGGCAACGGCGTCGCCCGCCTCCTCGAAGACGGCCACCACACTGTCGCCCTCACCCTGTTCCATCGGCCGCCGGCCGCCGTGGGCGGCAATGGCGTCGTCGAGGATCGAATAGTGGCGGGGGATCGCCATGCTCATCTCGGGGCCACGCTCGGCCCACAGCCGGGTGGAACTCTCCACATCGGTGAGCAGGAACGTGACCGTGCCGGTGGGCAGGGACGTGCGCCCGGGTGCCGGCGCTGCTGCGTCGGGATCGACTGCCGCCTCGTCGTTCATGGGGGCATTGTCTCAGCCGTGGTGACCGAGAACATCCACCGATGGTCGTACATGCGCCCCAGGCGCCAGCCGAACTCAGGTGCCGCAGAAGGTGACGTACTTGCCGAACGTGGGCGGGGCCGGCTCGGCGTAAGCCTCCAGACCCGGGCGCTCGGTGAACGGCCGGCGCAGCACGTCGACCAGCTCGGTGACCGGGCCCAGGTCGCCCGCCGTCGCGGCCTCGAGCGCGGCCTCGACCAGGTGGTTGCGGGGGATGTACGCCGGGTTGACGGCATCCATCGCTGCCGCCACCTCGTCGGCCGGTCGGCCCTCGGTGGCCAGCCGGTCGAGCCACTGCGCGGCCCACGCGTCGAACGCCTCGGGCTGCGCGAACCGCGCTCGCGCCGCCGAGGCGTCGCCGCGCACCACACCCGACAGGGCGCGGAACAGGCACGTCATGTCGACCCGCTGCGCGCCCAGCAGTTCGAGCAGCGCGCCGATGAGCGCCTCGTCGCCGTCGTGCTCGCTCGCCAGGCCCAGCTTCGCCCGGCCGCCGACCGTCCAGTGGGCGGTGAACCGGTCGCGGAACGACTGCAACACCTCGGTGGCGGCGGCGATGGCGGCGTCGGTGTCGTCGGCCAACAGCGGCAGCAGCGCCTCGCCGAGACGGGCCAGGTTCCACTGGGCGATGTTCGGCTGGTTGCCGTACGCGTACCGGCCGCCGTGGTCGATGGAGCTGAACACCGTGGCCGGGTCGAAGGCGTCCATGAAGGCGCACGGGCCGTAGTCGATGGTCTCGCCCGAGATGGTCATGTTGTCGGTGTTCATCACACCGTGGATGAATCCCACCTGCATCCAGCGGGCGATGAGCGACGCCTGCGCCTCGACCACGGCGTCGTAGAACGCGAGGTACGGCTGCGGGGCCTCGGCGGCGGCGGGAGGGTGCCGGGCGATGGCGTAGTCGGCGAGGCGCCGCAGCAGGGCCGGGTCGCGCAGCGACGCCGCGTACTGGAACGTGCCGACGCGCAGGTGGCTGGCCGCCACCCGGGCCAACACGGCACCGGGCAGGAAGCCGTCGCGGGCGATGCGTTCGCCGGTGGCCACCACGGCGAGCGACCGCGTGGTGGGGATGCCGAGGGCGTGCATCGCCTCGCTGATGACGTACTCGCGCAGCATCGGCCCGACGGCAGCCTTGCCGTCGCCGCCGCGGGCGAACGGTGTGCGGCCCGAGCCCTTCAGGTGCAGGTCGCGTCGAGCGCCGTGCACGTCGATGACCTCACCCAACAGCAGCGCCCGACCGTCGCCCAGCCGCGGTGAATACCCGCCGAACTGGTGGCCGGCATAGGCCTGGGCGATGGGTGTGGTGCCCTCGGGCAGCGACGCACCCACCAGCAGCCCCACCCCGGCGGGCGACCGCAGCGCATCGGCGTCGACCCCCAACTCGGCGGCGAGCGCGTCGTTCAGCACCAGCAGTTCGGGGGCCGGCACCTCGGCCGCCTGCCACGGCTCGTACAGGCCCTCCAGGTCGCGCACGTACGAGTGGTCGAACACGAACATCTCGTCGGCCGTCACGGTCATGCGGTGGAGGCTAACGGCCGCCCCGCCGCGTGTTCGCCGGCGAGCCAGCCGAAGGTGACGGCCAGGCCGAGGGTGGTGCCGCCACCCCAGTACGCCTGCCCGGCCGGGGAGGCGATGCAGTTGCCCGCCCCGTAGAGACCGTCGATCGGGCTGCCGTCGGGGCGTACCACCCGGGCGTGCAGGTCGATCATCGGGCCGCCCTTGGTGTCGAGCGTGCCCGCCACCAACAGCACTGCGTGCCACGGACCGCTGTGGTCGAACGGGTGCATCGTCGGGTTGGGGAACTCGTCGCTGCGCGGTGCACCACTGCGCGCCCGTTGGGTGCGGGTGGCGCCGCGGTGGAAGTCGGCATCGACACCCGACCGGGCGAACGCGTCGAACCGCTCGATCGAGGCCCGCGCCTGCTCCACCCAGTCGTCGGCCAGTCGGAGGCCGGGGAAGCGGTCGTGGTGTCGGGCGAGCCGCGCGTCGATGGCTGCGGCGAGTGCCTCGAGCGTGTCGCCCACCAGTTCGTGGTGGTCGTTACCGCCCACGCGGGCCAGCGGATTCCCACCACCCTCGTCGATGGGTGCGTCGCCCGGCATCGCCCGGCAGCGTTCGCTCACCGACTCGTCGAACACCATCACCAGCACCCGGGCCGGGTACTCACCACGGGCCTCGTCCCAGCGCAGCATGGCCCGCGTCATCTCGTTGTAGGTGACCTTCTCGTTCACCACGCGATGGCCCAGCCGGTCGAGCAGCACCATCGAGTCGCCCGGCAACCGGAAGGCACCGCTGGCCGGTGCCTCACCGTGGTCGAGCACCATCGGCGTCATCCACGCCTCGTTCATGTTGGCCAGCCGGGCACCGAGCGCCGAGGCCAGGTGCACCAGGTCGCCCGTGCTGCCCGACGCGGCGAGCCCCCCGGTGATGGCGGCCGGCAGATGGGCCCGACGCAACTCGGCCGAGTGGGTGAAGCCACCCGTCGCGAACACCACCCCGCCCCGCGCCCGCACCAGCGATGCCGTGGCCGCGCTGGCACCCGCCTGCACCCCGATCACCCGGCCGTGTTCGGCGTCGACCACCAGCCCGTGCACCGGGCTCGAGGTGCGCACCCGCACACCGAGCCGCTCGCCGGCAGCCGCCATCTTCTCGATGATCTCGGCCCCGGTGGCCTCGCGTCCGTCGGGCAGCGGCATGTACAGCGCGCGCCCGCGAGGTGTCTGGTTCTCGGGCAGGTCGGCCCAGTAGTCCCAGACTCCTGCCAGCGGCCGCAGCGTCGGTGCGTCGAGGGCATCGAGCGCCGCCACCACCCGCGCACCGTGGTCGTAGAACGCCTCGAGCAAGGCGAACTCGTCGGCGGGCAGGCCCAGTGTGGGCGACGCCGGGTCGTACATCGTGGGCCGGGCCAGGCGCGCCAGGTACTGCAGCGCCTCGGGGCGCGGATCGGTGTGGCCGAGGTCGGCGAGCCACGGGTGGTTGCAGATCCACAGCCACGTGCCGGCCCGCTCGGGCAGCGCTCCCGGTGGCGTGCCGCCCGCCTCGCCACCGGCCTTGGCCGTGGTGCCGCCCAACTGGCCGAACTTCTCGAGCACCACCACATCGGCACCGGCCGAACGCGCCGCCAGCGCGGCCGCCCATCCGGCGGCACCGCTTCCCACCACCACCACGTCGGCGGTGTCGGTCCAGGGCACCTCGTCGGCCGCAGCGAACACCACTCGTCCGCCGGCGTGTTCGATCACTCGATCACCGGGATCTCGTGCACGAACAACCGCTCGAACCGCGACACGTGGGCCAGGGTGTCGGCGCGGGTCTCGGCCGCCGACGGTCGTCCGTACACCTGCTCGAACGCGGCCTCGTCGGCGAACCACTGCTCGGCCACGCCGTCCCACTCGCAGTCGGCACCCGGATGACCCGCCAGGGTGTCGGTGTCGCTGGTGCGGATGTTCACCGTGTAGCGCAGCAGTTGCGGGCGCTGGCGGTCGGCGATCATGTGCAGGTGTTCACGCCACCATGTGTCGAACTGCTCGAGGGTGATTCCCTCGGCGCGCTTCAAGAACCACATCACCTTCAGCATTCATGACTCCGTTCGTGAGCTCGGTCGTGAGGGCGGGCGTTCGCCCGCCAGCCAGCCGCCGTCGACGGCGACGAAGGCGCCCGTGATGTACGACGCGTCGGGCGACGTGAGGAAGGCGACCAGTGCGGCCACCTCGTCGGCCTGCCCGTGGCGGCCGAGGAGGGCGCGCCCCGCGTAGTAGGCGATGCGCACCGGGTCGGCGAAGCTCTGTGCGTTCATCGGTGTGTCGATGACGCCCGGGCCCACCACGTTCACGCGGATGCCGTGCGGGCCCCAGTCGACGGCGAGGCCGCGACCGAGTTGCAGCACGGCACCCTTCGACGCCACGTACGCCACCTGTCCGGGCATCGCCATCATCGAGTTGATCGAACCGAACAGCACGATGCTGCCGGGTCGACCGGTGTCGATGAGGTGGCGCCCGACGGCGCGGGCCATGAAGAACGACCCGTCGACGTTCACCCGCTGCACGCGCGACCACGTGTCGTCGTCCATCTCGTGCGCCGGCCCGGTGAGTTCGATGCCTGCTGCGACGACGAGATGGTCGACGCGTCCGAATTGCGCCACTGCCGTTGCCACCGCGGCGTCGCACGCCGCCGACGACGACACATCGGCCACCACCCCGAGACTTCCGCCAAGGGCGCGCACCTGCTCGTCGACCGAGGGCGAGCGGTCGACGCCCACCACGGTGTCGCCGCGGTCGACGAGACGCCGCACACACGCCGCGCCGATACCGGAGGCGGCCCCGGTGACGATGGTGACCGTGCGCCCGGTCATGAGGTGACCGCCGATGCGAGCGGGAGATGCAGCACCGAGCGGTGCTCACCGGCGTGCAGCAGTTCGACCGTCGCCACGCGCACGTCCTCGGGCGTCTCGAACCCGTCGGGGCGGCCGGTGTGATGGTTGCGGTCCATGCGCAGCGAGCCGGTGTGGCGCACGGTCAACTGCAGGCGGGATCCGGCAGCCAGGCGGCGGGCGAACCAGTGGAAGTTGCGGAACCGCACCAGGGTGGGCTCACCCGGCACCATCAACTGCACACCCTTGTCGGGGTCGCGGTGGCGCAGGCGCTGCACAGCAGGCGACAGCAACACGCGCGACCCATCGACGCGCAGCTCGTACAGCAGGGCGCACAGGTCGGCGTCGGGCTGGTCGATCAGCACCCAGGCATCGAGCCGGGGCTCGCCGGCCAGCTCGAGCGGTTCAGCGAGGCGGGCCGAGGTGTACACCGCACCGAAGCCGTCGACCGACGCCACGAACACCCCCGAGGTGGGGTCGATGCCCATCAGGTGGGCGCCGAGGTCGTGGTAGCTGGGTGGCAGCTCCATCAGCGGGTTGTGCGACTGGCCGACCGGGTTGGGCTGCTGCTCGAGCAACATGGTGGTGCGCTCGTCGGGGTCGCACACGAAGCGGAACGTCGGCGAGTCGACGGGCTCGGGCTGCAACCAGCCGGGGTGCGCGGCACTGTGCCGGCCGTCGTGACCGACCAGGTACCACGGCATCGTGCCGGCCGTGGCCGCCTCGAGACTCGCTGCCGACCTCCACTCCTCGGCTCCGGTGACGTAGTAGTGCACCGGCTCGGTGAGGAAGCCCGGCTTGTCGCCGCCGCACATCACCCAGCGGTACCAGTCGATTGCCATCTGCATCATGTCGACGTGCGCCGCAGGACCGAACTCGAGATCGCCTGCCTGCGGGCGGCCGTCGAAGGCGGCACCGTGCTCCCACGGCCCGAGGACCAGATGGTGGTGCTGGCGCTGCGCGGCAGGCCGTGCCCGGCAGTAGCGCCGGTGGTGCTCGACCGCACCGCGCACGGCGAGGTCGTAGGGCCCGGTGATCTCGAGCACGGGGATGTCGATGTCGGGCAGGCCCGCCTCCGATGGCCCCCACTCGGGTCGCCACGGCGCGAACTGCGGCGTGGTGTTCATCTCGTCGGGCAGGCCCCACGGCCCGCCGAGCCTTGCGTTCAGCGACCGGAACGATTCGTGCGCCTCGAACGCCTCGGCCAGGCGGGCGATGTGC
>JBEIIG010000094.1:0-12565 GCA_040380855.1 Acidimicrobiaceae bacterium
CACCGCTGCCGTCCGGCGAACTGCTGCACCCGTTCAGCGGCCAACTTGCCAGACACCAGCACCATCTGCACGCCCACGCCCGGCAGGGTGCTCTAGCCGGTGAACACCAGCCCCGGCACCCGCTTGTCGACGTTGTTCGGGCGGAACGGCCCGGTCTGGCGGAACGTGTGGGCGAGCGCGAACGGTGTGCCGCGTTCCATGCCCATCGCCTCCCAGTCGAGCGGGTCGTAGATGCGCTCGACCACGACGTCGGTGGGATACCCGAGGCCGGCCACCTTGCTACGCAGCGACTCGGTGATGCGGTCGCGCTCGCGGCTCCAGTCGATGCGGCCGTCGAGGTTGGGGGTGGGCTCGAGCACGTAGATGCTGCTGCACCCATCGGGTGCCAGCGACGGGTCGTCGAGCGAGTGCAGGGTGACCAGGATCGACGGATCGGGCATGCGCACCCCGTCGTGGATGAGCGCCTTGAACGACGCATCCCAGTCGTGGCCGAAGTGGATGTTGTGGTGGGCGGCCTCGGCAGGCGGCAGACCCTTCACACCGGCCACCCACAGCAGGCAGCTCGGCGAGTACTTACCGCGACGGGCCACCCGGGGTGCGTCGACACCACCCAGCAGTGTGCGGTACGCAACGGGCAGGTCGGGGTTGCACACCACGACATCGGCGGCGATGCGTTCGCTGCCCCCGATCTCGACCCCGCTGACGGCACCGCTGCCCGTGCGCAAGATGCGCGTGACCGGGCTGTTGTAGCGGATGGTCACGCCTGCCTTCTCGACTGCGGCGGCCAGGCCGGTGGCCATGGCGTGCATACCGCCCTCGGGAACGAAGACGCCCTCGACCGAGTCCATGTAGGTGATGACGGCGTAGAGCGAGAGTGCCTCGTAGGGGGCCAGGCCGGCGTACATCGACTGGAAGCTGAAGATGCGCTGCAGCCGTTCGTCGTCGAAGAAGCTGGCCACCTTGCGGCCGAGCTTGCCGAACCCGCCGAGGCGCACCAGTTCGAGCCCCGCCCGCCACGGCTTCACCAGGTCGAGCACCGAGTCGAAGTTGGCGTCGATGAAGTGCGCCATCTCCACCCGGTACAGCCGCTCGAGCCAGTCGCAGAAACGGCCGAATGCCTCGGCCTCGCGGGCGTTGGCGAACTGGCGGATCTCGTCGGTCATCGCCTCGCGACCGTGGCGCACGTGCAGGGTGCTGCCGTCGGCGTAGCAGGCCCGATACATCGGGTCGACGGGTTTGATGGTGACGAAATCGGTCATGTCGGCGCCCGCCGCGGCGAACGCATCGGCCAACAGGTTCGGCATGGTGAGCACCGTGGGCCCGTTGTCGAGACGGAACCCCGCCTCGGTGATCATCCCGGCGCGGCCACCCGGGATGGGTTCACGCTCCACGAGGGTGACCGTGTGACCGGCCTTGGTGAGGTGCGCGGCAGCGGCCAGGCCACCGAGGCCCGCACCGATCACCACGACGTCGAGCGGCCGGCTCATACCTGCCGCCAGCTCACGTAGTGGGCCAGCGCGATCAATTCGTCGCGAGCCTCGGCCGTGATGTCGGCGGCACGGGCCGCCGCGATCGCCTCGTCGGTGAGTGCCGTGATGGACGACTCGAGATCGGCCAGAGCACCGGTGTCGACGATGACCTGCTGGATCTCGGCCACCTCGGCGTCGGTGAGGCCGGGGCGACCCACCCGGTCGAGCACGTCGCGCTGCGCGGTCGTGGCGGCGTCAACCGCCCGGGCGAGCAGCGGCGTGGGTTTGCCCTCGCGCAGGTCGCCGCCGACCGGCTTGCCCGTCACGGCTTCCTCGCCGAACGCACCGAGCACGTCGTCGCGCATCTGGAACGCATCGCCCAACGGCAGACCGTAGGCGCTGAGTTGATCGAGCAGGTCGGTGCGGCCGGGCGCTGCGAGCGCGGCCCCGAGGTGAAGCGGCCGTTCGATGGTGTACTTACCGCTCTTGTAGCGGCAGATGCGCTCGGCCTTGTCGCGGCGGCGGTCGTTCTGGACACCGCCCATGATGTCGAGCACCTGGCCGATGTTCAGCTCGATGCGCAGTTCGTTCCAGATCGACCAGGCATGCGGCGAGGCGCCCACCAGCAGTTGGTCGGCGTAGACGAAGGCGAGATCGCCCACCAGGATGGCGACGCCCTCACCGAAGCGACGGGCCTCGCCCGCCCAACCACCCGCCTGGTGCTGCTGGGCGAACACGGTGTGAGTGGTGGGAGCACCGCGGCGGCTGGCGGCATCGTCCATCACGTCGTCGTGGAACAGCGCGAAGGCGTGCATCAACTCGAAGGCACCGCCGGCGTTCACCACCATCGGGTCGTCGGGGTCGCCACCGGCGCCGACGAACCCCCAGTAGGTGAACGCGGGACGGAGGCGCTTCCCACCCGACAGCACGAGCCGACCCACCTCGGCCAGCGGTGCGGCGAGGTCGGGGTCGAAGGCCGTCCAGCGCGTGTACTCGGCGTCGATCAACTCGCGCAGCCGGGCATCGACGCCGGCCGCGATGTGGGCGAGCGAGGGGGGTGGAGGCGACGCAACAGGCACGACGGCAGGCTACGACCTATCCAGCGGCCATGCGTTCCCGTGAACGGTGACCGTTGGCCCGCCACCCGGCCAGGGGTCAGGCGTCGCCGAGGTCGGCGACCACCTGGTCGATCTGCAGGCGGGCGTTGCCGATGCGGTCGCGGCACACGGCGATGAGGGCGGCGGCGCGCTGCACCTCGGTGGCCAGCACGTCGACGTCGACATCGGCCCGCTCGAGCCGCACGAGAATGGCCTCGAGCTCGGCGAGTGCCTCGGCGTAGCCCGACGGAACGGGTGAATCGGGGGTGGTCATGGCAGGGTCTCCTCGACGGTGCTGCGGGCGCTGCCGCGAGCGAAGGTGGTGATGAGTTCGGTGCCGGGCACGAGTTGGTCGGCGTCGCGTACGGTGTCGCCGGTGGCGGTGCGGGTGATGCTCCAGCCGCGCGCCATGGTGTTGACCGGGTCGAGCAGGCGCACCCGGGCGGCGATGCCATCGAGATGACGCACCTCGGGTTCGAGGCGAGCCGGGGCACGGCGCACCCCTGACGCTGCCTGAACCAGGCGGACGTCGGCGCGCT
This sequence comes from Acidimicrobiaceae bacterium, assembly GCA_040380855.1. Classification (GTDB taxonomy): domain Bacteria; phylum Actinomycetota; class Acidimicrobiia; order Acidimicrobiales; family Ilumatobacteraceae; genus VFMC01. Next base: position 3,106 of record JBEIIG010000094.1, read on the forward strand.
CGAGCGACCGGTCGACGCCGCGTCGGAGCCGCTCGACGCGCTGGCGAAGCCGGTCGGTGCTGCGGTCGACTGCCGCAATCGTGACGTGACCGATCGATGCTGCCGCCGTGTTGAGACGCACCTCGGCATCGCGCACGGCCCGATCGGCATGTGCGGTGATGGCCGACCACTGTTGCTCGGCCGACGCCCAGTAGCCGGCGACCCGCTCGACGAGCGCCGCAGCGCAGGCGGTGGGAGTTTTCAGCGCCACGTGGGCCACCTCATCGGCCACGCTGCGGTCGATCTCGTGGCCGAGGCCGGTGAGCACCGGCACTGCCGACTGGGCGATGGCCACCGCGATGGCCTCGTCGTCGAACGTGGCCAGTTCGCTGCGGGCACCACCGCCGCGGATGAGCACCACTGCGTCGAGGTCGGTGCGGCGACCGAACGCCATGAGCGCGCGGGTGATCTGCGCGACGGCCTGGTCGCCCTGCACGCGCACATCGGTGACCTGCAGGTGGAAACCGAGCCCGCTGCGCTCGATCTCGTGGCGGAAGTCGGCCCAGGCGGCGCTGTCGATGCTGGTGACCACACCCACTCGCAGCGGGGCCGGCGACCACGGCACACGCCGGTTGGCGTCGAACAACCCGGTGGCCACCAGCCGACGAATGACCGCATCGCGCTGCATGGCCAGGTCGCCGAGCGTGAACCGCGGGTCGATGTCGACCATCTTCAACCCGAGGCGGCCACCCGGCGCATAAAAGTCGAGTTGCCCGAAGATGCGCACCTGCAACCCGTCGGCCAGGCGCACCCCGCTGCGTTCGAGCAGTGGCCTCAGCCGGGCCCGGGCCGGGGCAAAGAACTGCACGTTCAGCGTGGCCTTCCCCTCGGCCGTCTGCTCGACCAGGGTGAAGTAGGCGTGCGGGCCACCGACGCGCCACCCCTGGATCTCGCCGCGCACCCACACGCCGTCGCCGAACCCGCGGCGCAGTACGCCGTTGATGGCATCGGCGAGTTCGCCCACCGAGTAGGTGGGTTCGGCATCGCCGTCGAGGTCGAACGCTGCCTGGCTCATGGTGGCGTCACCTTACGCGCCGGCCTCGACACCGACGCCCGGATCCGCCGCCGGGTCGAGCTCGAAGCCGGGTGCGGCCTCGAGCTGTCGGTCGGCGCGCAGGTCGTCGATACGGCGCAACGGCCGTTCGAGCGCTCGGCGACGGGTGGTGGCCAACTCGTCGAACGACCGGGCAACGGTGTCGAACTGACGCTTCACCTTGTCGACCGCATCGCCGTACTTGGTGAACTGCTGGCTGAACGCCCCCAACAACTGCAGGATCTCGTTGCTGGTCTGCTCGACCATGTACTGGTCGTGCGCCTGGCGGATGACCCCCAGGAAGGCGAACAGCGTGAGCGGGCTGCACAGCACGATGTTGCTCTGCAACGCCTCGTCGATGAGGCCGGCATCGCTTTCGTGGATGAACCCGGCCAGCGATTCGTTGGGCACGAACAGCAGCACCGTGTCGACAGCAGGGCGCTGGTCGGTGGCTGCGTACTCGCGCCGGGCCAACTCGCGGATGCGCCCCCGAACGTCGCGGAGGAAGGCGACACGGTGCTGTGCCCGCTCGGCATCGGAGCCCGCCTCGAGATAGCGCAGGTACGCCGCCATCGGGAACTTCACGTCCATGAACAGCACCTGACCCCGAGGCAGGACGAACGTGATGTCGGGGATACCCGTGCCCTCACCCACCAGCGCCGTGCGCTTCACGTAGTTGACCCCCTCGTGGAGACCGGCGAGGCGCAGCACGTCGTCGGCCATGCGCTCGCCCCACTGCCCACGGGCGTTCGAACTGGCGAGTGCCTCGCGCAGGCCCGCTGCCGTGGCCGACAGCTGCTGGGTGGCGTGGGCGTGATGCTGCAACGAGCGGTCGACCTGACCGAAGCGCTGTGCCGTGGACTCGCCCAGTTGCTGCACCAGCGAACTGAGCCGGTCGATGTCGGCCGCGACCGTGCGCTGCACCTCGTCGAGGCTGGGGCCGGACGCCGCTGGCGGCAACGACGGCCCGGGCAGTGGCACCGTTTGAACGGCCCGACGGCCGGCGAGCAGCCAGGCGATGGCCGCGGATGCGGCCGCCAGCAGGACGACGAGGACGATGACGAGAACGGTCATGGAGGTCACAACGACATGATGCCGAGGGGGTGTGACAGCCGAACTCTGCCCATGCAGGCACCTGCGGATACCGTGCCCAGCGTGGTGAGCACCCAGACCATCGAGCTCCTCGGGCGCGACGGCATCCGCCTCGTCGGCGATGCCGTGGGCAACCCTGCCGATCCGCCCGTGCTGCTGGCGCACGGCGGCGGGCAGACCCGGCACTCGTGGCACACCACCACTACCTATCTCGGCACGCACGGTTGGTACGCGATGTCGCTCGACCTGCGCGGCCACGGCGACAGCGCGTGGGCGCCCGACGGCGACTACAGCGTCGAGGCCTTCTCGAGCGACCTCATCGAGGTGTGCCGCACGCTCGGCCGACCGGCGCTCATCGGCGCATCGCTCGGCGGCACGTCGTCGCTACTCGCCCTCGGCCGCACCGCCGACGCCCCATGCGGTCGAGCCCTGGTGATGGTCGACATCGCCCCCCACATCGAGGTGTCGGGCGCCGACCGCATCCTCACGTTCATGCGCACGAACATGGAGCAGGGCTTCGCCTCGCTCGACGAGGTAGCCGACGCGGTGCACGCCTACAACCCGCACCGGCCCCGCCCCACCGACCTGTCGGGTCTGCGCAAGAACGTGCGCCAGCGCCAGGACGGGCGCTGGTACTGGCACTGGGACCCCGCGTTCATGAGCATCCGCCCGGTCGACGACGAGTCGCGCACCCGGGCTCATCGCGCCGAGTTCCTCGACGACGCAGCACGCAGCCTGACGGTGCCCACGCTGCTCGTGCGCGGCAGACAGAGCGATCTCCTCAGCGAAGAGGGCGCCCAGCAGTTCCTGCGTACCGTGCCGCACGCCGAGTACGCCGACGTGGGCGGCGCCGGGCACATGGTGGCGGGCGACCGCAACGATGCGTTCAACGACGCCGTCGTGTCGTTCCTCGACCGTGTGCGGACAGGCGAGCATCCGTGACCGACAGCGCAACCCCCGCTCCGTCCGCTGAGCCGCGGATCGTTCGCGCCGGCCGTTGGGCCTGGGCGGCGGTCGGCATCGTCGTCCTCGCCAGCATCGTCGTCTCGGCGCTCACTGCGGTGGGCGGCCTCGTGCTGCCGATCGTGTTCGGCATCGTGCTCGCCGTCGTCTTCCGACCTGCCGTCGGGTGGATGGTGCGGCGCGGCATCAACCCCAGCATCGCCGCCGCCGCAGTGGTGCTCGGCCTCCTCGGCCTGCTGATCGGCGTGATCACGCTCACGGTGATCGGAGTGGCGCAGCAACTCGACGAGATCGGCTCGGCCATCTCGGCGGCGCTGGCCGAGGCCGGCCTCGACGCGCCCACCATCGACCGGGTGCGCGAGTCGCTGGAGTCGATCAGCCCGATGCTGACCAAGGGTTTCCTCGCCGTGGTGATCGGTGGCGTGGAGGCGGTCACGGCACTCGGTGCCGCAGGCCTGATGGGTGCGCTGATCATGTACTACGTGCTGCGCGACGGCGGCGTGCTCCGGCGACGGCTGATCCGGATGACCCCTGCGACGCGCCGCGACGACGTCGATGCATGGCTCGCCGACAGCATCGGCGGGCTGCGCCAGTACGGCATGGGGCGCACCGTGCTGTCGGCCATCGTCGCTGCGATCACCGCGGTCACCGCGATCGTCCTCGGCCTGCCCCTGGTGCTCACGATTGCCGTGGTCAACTTCATCGGCGGGTACGTGCCCTATCTCGGTGGCCTGATCGGTGGCGGATTGGCCGTGACGGTGGCGTTCGCCGACGGCGGCATCGTGCCCGCCGTGGTGATGCTGATCGTCTCGTTGCTCAGCAACCTGCTGCTCGAGAACTTCGTCGAACCGAAGGTGATGGGCGACCGCCTCGACATGCACCCGGCGCTGGTGCTGGTGATCACCTCCCTCGGCGGCGTGATCGGCGGCCTCGTCGGACTGATGCTCGCCGTTCCCTTCGCTCTCGTCGTCCGAGCCGGATTCTCGCGGGTGCTCGGCCTCGGAGCACTGGCGACAGCAGCGAGCCGAGCCCAGAGCGAACTCCGGAAACTGACCGGCACCGAGTGAGCGGCCCCACCGCTCGGGTGACCACCTCCGAAGGGTCCGATGCAAACGCCGGCCCGCGCACCGCGGGCGACCGCGAGTTCATCATCCTCGTCATCGCGCTCATGGCGTGCGGCGCGCTCGCCATCGACACGATTCTTCCCGCCTTCGCCGACGTGCGGGCCGAGTTCGGCATGCCGGCCGACTCGACCCGCGTGGGCTGGTTGGTGACCGCGTTCTTCCTGGGCCTCGCCGTCGGCCCGTGGCTCTACGGCCCCGCATCCGACCGGTTCGGTCGGCGGCGGCCGCTGCAGGCGGGGTTGGTGTTGTATGTGCTGAGCGCTGTCGTCGCGGCGCTGGCAACGTCGTGGACTGTGATGGTCGCCGCGCGGTTCGCCTGGGGCCTCGGCGCCGCCGGGCCGCGTTCGCTCTCGGTCGCGATGGTTCGTGACCGCTACAGCGGCGATGCCATGGCCCGGCTGATGTCGGTGATCATGGCGGTGTTCCTGCTCGTCCCGATCCTGGCACCTGCTGTCGGTGCCGGGTTGATCGCCGTGTTGCCGTGGCGAGCGGTCTATTGGTTACCGGCCGTGGTCGCCATCGCGCTCTTGGTCTGGACCCGCCGGCTACCCGAGACCCTGACGCCCGAGCGGCGCCGACCGTTCACGGTTGCTGCAGTCGGCACCGCCTGCCGCGAGGTGGTGTCGAACCGCCAGACGCGTGCGTTCACAGTGGCGATGACGTTCCTGTTCGGCGTGATGACCACCTACCTCGCCGGCTCCGAGATCGTCGTCGGTGAGGTGTTCGGCTACGGCGAGTGGTTCCCGGCGTTCTTCGGTGTGATCGCGGTGCTCCTGGCGATCAGTTCGCTCAACAACGCCCGGCTGGTGCAGCGCATCGGCCTGACCCGCCTCGTGCGGAGTATGTCTCAGGTCGGTGTGTTGACCGCATGGATCCTCGTTGCCGTGTCGCTCAGCGCTGGAGGTCGCCCGAACTTCTGGCTCTTCACGATCGCTCTAGCCGGCGTCATCCCCGTCGCGCAGGGACTCGTGCCCAACTGCAACACCGCCGCCATGCAGCCGTTGCCGCACGTGGCCGGTACCGCCTCAGCCGTCATCGGCACGGTCACCACGGCGGGCGGCGCGCTGCGGGGAGGTCTCGCCACCAGCGCGTTCGATGGGACGGTGCGACCCTTCGCGCTGGCGATCGCCATCTTCACCTCGATCGCGTCGGCGCTGATCCTGCTGGTCGCCACCGAGCGTGCCTGACCCATTGTGGGGCGGTACGCAGCACGTACACCAGCACGAACACCCCGGTGCACACCAGAGCGATCGTCGCTCCCGGTGAGACATCGAGGTGATACGCGATGATCAGCCCCGACACACCGCTGAGTTCGGCGATCGCGATGGCGATCAGCGTCATGGTGGGCGTGCGCCTCGCCACCAGCTGTGCCGTCGCAGCCGGGGTGACCACCATCGCCACGGCCATCACCGTGCCGACGGTGCGCAGGCTCACCACCACACTCACCGCCACGAGCACCAGGAGCACGGTGTCGACCGCTGTGACCTTCACCCCGACCTGGATGGCGTGCTGGCGGTCGAAGGTGGCGAGACGGAGGTCTCGGCCGACGAGGCCGAGTGTCGCGAGCGCGGCGCCGCAGAGCACGACGTTGGTGACGATGTCGGCCGTCGAGACGGTGAGGATCCGACCGAACAGGAAGTGCGTGAGTTCGACACCGGTGCGTTGGCGCGAGATCACGATCACGCCGACGGCGAACAGACCGGTGCCGACGATGCTGACCACCGACTCGGCGCCGAGGCCGCGGTGCTGCAACAGCGCGGCGAGGGCCAACGCCATCAGCACCGCGAGCACCAGGGCACCCCACAGCACGCTCACTCCGGCGGCATAGGCCACGGCGACACCGGCGAGGGTGCCGTGGCCGAGTGCATCGCCGAGGTTCGCCATCCGGCGTAGCACCACCCAGGTCCCCACGGCTGGCGAGAGCACCCCGACGATGAGCGTGGCCACCAGGGCTCGTTGCATGAAGTCGGAGGAGAACGGCTCCCAGAGTGCGCTCACCTCACGCCACCGAGACCGTGGCCCCGAACACCGACTCGAGCACGTCGCCGACCAAGACCTCCTCGGGTGGCCCATCGGCGATGAGCGTGCCGTTCACTGCCAGACATCGATCGAAGTGACGCCGCGCGAGGGCCAGGTCGTGCATGGCCACGACCACCGCAGCGCCGCTTGCCGTGACCTGGTGCAGCATGTCGAGCAAGGTCAGGGTCGTGGGCCGGTCGACGCCCGCCATCGCCTCGTCGAGGAGGACCACCTTCGCCTCCTGGGCCAGCGCTCGGGCCACGAACACCCGTTGCACCTGCCCGCCGGAGAGTTCGCTCAGCCGCGCCGCACCGCGGTCGCCGAGGCCGACCCGTTCCAACGCCGCGCGTGCGGCCCCGATGTCGTCGGCGGAGTCGCGGCGCCACCACCGCCCGAATCGGCGCCGTCCGGATCGCACCACTTCGTCGACGGTGATGGGGAAGAGGCGGTCGACAGCACTGTGCTGGGCGACATAGGCGAGGTCGAGACGGTCGGGCCGATGATGGCACTCGTGCCCCTGTACCGAGACGAACCCGCTGTGCGGGACCAAGCCGACGACCGCCTTCAGCAGCGTCGACTTCCCGGCACCGTTCGGGCCGATCAGCGCGACGAGTTCGCCCGGCTGCAGCGAGAACGACACGCCGGCCAGCGCGACCCGGTCGCCGTACCTGACGCCGACGTCGCTGAGCCGGAGGAGCGGCTTACTCACGAACAGCCGAGGCCGGCGCGCAGCGCGGCGAGGTTCGCCCGCTGCACCGTGAGGTACGACTCGCCCGCCGCGAGCTGCTCGTCGGACAGGGTCTCGACCGGGTCGAGCACATCGGTGTCGGCACCGATCTCGCGCGCCACCGTTTCGGCCAGGTCGGGCGGGAGGTTCTCTTCGAAGTAGATCACCGACACGTTGTCGGCTGCTGCTGCAGCCGCCACGGCCTCGAGTGTCGACGGTGACGGTTCGACCTCGGGCGAGAGGCCGGCGATGGAGATCTGGGTGAGCCCGAAGCGTCGAGCGAGGTACTCGAAGGCGCGGTGGCTGGTGACGATCACGTCCGACGCGCACTGGGCAAGTCCGACCTCCATCTCGTCGTCGAGGCGCTCGAGTTCGGCCAGATACGCATCGCGGCCCCGCTCGTAGATCTCACGACCGTCGGGGTCGAGGTCGGCGAGGGCATCGCTGACCGCGCGGGTCATCGCCATCATGTTCTGCGGGTCGAGCCACACGTGCGGGTCGTCGCCGGTCGCCAGGACCTCACCATCGACCTCACCGTCGGTGCCGGGCAACTGCTCGCCGACCGGCAGCAGGAGCAACCCCTCGAGGAGGTCGATGATCCGCACCTCGTCGTCCAGTCCGGCAACGGCATCTTGGACTCCGGGCTGGAAGTCGGCACCGAAGTAGACGACCAGGTCGGCCGTCGCGAGCGCCTCCAACTGCTTCGCGGTCGGCTCGTAGTCGTGGGCCCCACCGCCGGGGGGCACCAGGCCCACCACGTCGGCCCGCTCGCCGGCGACGGCGCGAGCCACCTCCTCGATCGGGGCGAAGGCCGCATAGACCATCGGCGTGCCGGTGCCGGTCCCGACGTTGTCGTCGTCACCGCCGCACGCCCCGAACATGACACCGCCGGCGATCGCCATCGAGCCGATGACTGCACGCCGGTTCATCGTGCACCCCCCAGCGACCGGGCGGCGGCGAGCACCTGCTCGGGGATCACCCGGCCGGGGGTGAGCACGCGGCCGGTTCGAGGCTCGACGGTGGCGGTTCCGCCGCTCGGGAAGCGGATCTCGACCGTGCCGTCGGCCAGCAACGTGAGGCGATGGGTGATGACGCCGCTGCAGTCGAGCAGCGATGTGGTGATCAAGTCGGAGGTTGCCATCGGGCCATGTTATGATAATGATTCTCATAATTGCAACGGACCGGCTGTCGGTCCCTCGCCACTTCCTCCCTCCTTCCACGAAAGGCGCGCCATGGACGATCGGGTCCCCGTCACGGTCATCACCGGTTTCCTCGGTTCCGGCAAGACCACGTTGCTCAACCACATCCTCACCGAGCAGCACGGCAAGCGGATCGCCGTCATCGAGAACGAGTTCGGCGAGATCGGCATCGACGACGCACTCGTGATCGATGCCGACGAGGAGATCTTCGAGATGAACAACGGCTGCATCTGCTGCACCGTGCGCGGCGATCTGATCCGCATCCTCGGCAACCTCATGAAGCGCCGCGACAAGTTCGACCACATCCTCGTCGAGACCACCGGTCTGGCCGACCCCGCTCCTGTGGCGCAGACCTTCTTCGTCGACGACGAGGTGAAAGCACAACTCAGACTCGACGCCATCGTCACCGTCGTCGACGCCAAGCACCTGCCGCAACACCTCGACGACGACAAGCCCGAGGGGATCGAGAACGAAGCCATCGAACAACTCGCGTTCGCCGACCGGATCCTGCTGAACAAGATCGACCTCGTCGATGAGGCCGAGCGCGCCTCGGTCGAGCGGCGCATCCGGGCCATCAATGCCAACGCCGAGATCATCCCGACCACGATGAGCAACGTCGACCTCGATCGAATCCTGGGGGTCGGCGCGTTCGATCTGACCAAGGTGCTCGAGATGGAGCCCGAGTTCCTCGTCGACAGCGAGCACCAGCACGACCAGTCGGTCACGTCGGTCGGTATCGAGTTGCCCGGCGGAACGGCGATCGACAAGATCAACGACTGGCTGGGCTGGCTGCTCGGCACCAAGGGCGTCGACATCTTCCGGATGAAGGGCGTGCTCAACATCGACGGCGCTGAACAGCGCTACGTCTTCCAGGGCGTCCACATGCTGTTCGACGGCCAGCCCGACCGAGCCTGGCAGCCCGACGAACCCCGGTTGAACCGGATGGTGTTCATCGGCCGCAACCTCGACCGCGAGGAACTGACCGACCGGTTCCGCGCCTGCCTCGTGTCATGAACGTGGACCTTCGGCCGAGCAGCGGGCCGGCCGTCCGGGTGGGCGACTACGTGAGCGCACTCGCCTGGTCGGCCGACGGATCGCGGCTCGCGGTCGGCTCGCTCGACGGCACGACTGCGATCGTCGACGACGACGGACTGGTGCAGCACCCCCCGCTGCACGAGTTCGGCGTCACCCAGGTGGCGTGGTCGCCCACCGCCGACCTGCTGGCCACCGGCGGGCAGGACGGACGGGTTCGTCTCTGGTCGGC
>JBEIIG010000095.1:0-12468 GCA_040380855.1 Acidimicrobiaceae bacterium
ACGCGCTGAACCTGAAGGAGTCGGGTGTGCAGGTCGTCGTCGGCCTGCGCGAGGGCAGCAAGTCGGCCGCCAAGGCCGAGGCCGCCGGCCTGAAGGTGATGGGAATCGCCGAAGCCGCGAAGTGGGCGAACGTCATCATGATGACGATGCCCGACACCGAGCAGAAGGCCACCTACGAAGAGTTCATCAAGCCGCACATGCGCAAGGGCAAGGCCCTTGCGTTCGCGCACGGCTTCAACATCCGCTTCAAGCGCATCCGCCCGCCGAAGACCGTCGACGTCATCATGATCGCCCCCAAGGGCCCGGGCCACCTCGTGCGCCGCACCTACACCGAGGGCGGCGGCGTGCCGGCGCTCATCGCCGTGCACCAGGACGCCACCGGTGGCGCCCACGCCCTGGCGCTCAGCTATGCCGCTGCCATCGGTGGCGCCCGCGCCGGTGTGATCGAGACCTCGTTCGCCGAAGAGACCGAGACCGACCTGTTCGGCGAGCAGGTCGTGCTGTGCGGTGGCCTCACCTCGCTGGTGCAGGCCGGGTTCGAGACCCTCGTCGAGGCCGGCTACCAGCCCGAGATGGCCTACTTCGAGTGCCTGCACGAGGTGAAGCTCATCGTCGACCTGATGTACGAAGAGGGCATCGCCGGTATGCGCTACAGCATCAGCGACACCGCCGAGTACGGCGACGTGTCGCGCGGCCCGCGCATCGTGACGCCGAAGACCAAGGCCGAGATGAAGAAGATCCTGAAGGAGATCCAGACCGGCAAGTTCGCCAAGGAGTGGGTGGCCGAGAGCGAGAGCGGTCGGGCCAACTTCAACGCCCTGCGCGAGGCCGGTGCTGCCCACCAGATCGAGGAAGTCGGCAAGCAGCTGCGCAGCAGGATGCCGTTCCTCGGCGCCGGCAAGCAGAAGGTGGCCGACATCAGCGGCGGCTGAGTCGGCACTCGTCTCCTCGCTGCACCATCTGCGTCGATGGGAGCGGTGCGTCGTCATCGTGGCGACGTGCCGCTCCCATCGTGCTAATTCCGACTTGTTGAGTCGGGAATTGGTCGCTAGGGTGTCGGCCCTATGAGCAACACCTGGGGTTTCGAGACACGACAGATCCACATCGGCGGCGAGCCCGATCCGGCCACCGGGGCGCGTGCTGTGCCCATCTACCAGACCACGAGTTTCGAGTTCCGCGACTCGGCGCACGCGCAGAACCTGTTCGCGCTGGCCGAGATCGGCAACATCTACACGCGCATCATGAACCCCACCACGGGTGCGCTCGAGGCCCGCCTCGCCAACCTCGAAGGCGCGGTCACCACGGCCGTCGGCCTGCCCGGTGCCCTGGTGGTGGCATCGGGTCAGGCCGCCGAGACACTGGCCATCCTCACCCTGGCCGAGGCCGGCGACCACATCGTCGCCAGCCCGTCGCTGTACGGCGGCACGTACAACCTGCTGCACCACACGATGCCGAAGATGGGTATCGAGGTCACCTTCGTCGACGATCCGCACGATCTCGAGCAGTGGCGCAGCGCCATCCGCCCGAACACCAAGTTGTTCTTCGGTGAGGTGCTCGCCAACCCGCGCAACGACGTGTTCGACATCGAAGGCGTCAGCAAGGTGGCGCACGACAACGGCATCCCGCTGATGGTCGACAACACCGTGCCCACCCCGTACGGCATCCGCCCGATCGAGTGGGGCGCCGACATCGTCGTGCACAGCCTCACCAAGTTCATCGGCGGCCACGGCACGTCGATCGGTGGCGTCATCATCGACGGCGGCACCTTCGACTTCGGCGCCAGCGGTCGCTTCCCGAACTTCACCGAGCCCGACCCCAGCTACCACGGCCTGGCCTACTGGCCGGCGCTCGGCCCCGGCTCGTACATCATCAAGGCCCGCGTGCAGATCCTGCGCGACCTCGGCGCCGCTGTGTCGCCGTTCAACGCCTTCATGTTCCTGCAGGGCCTCGAGACCCTCAGCCTGCGCATGGACCGTCACTGGAGCAACGCCCACAAGGTGGCCGAGTTCCTGACCGCCCACCCGCAGGTCGAGAGCGTCTCGTACGCCGGGTTGCCCAGCAGCCCGTGGCACGAGCGGGCCAAGAAGTACTTCGGCGGCAAGGGCTATGGCAGCGTGCTGGCGTTCGACATCAAGCCGTCGGGCGGCCTCACCGCTCGCGAGGCGGGCCAGAAGTTCGTCGAGGCGCTGCAGTTGCACAGCCACGTGGCCAACATCGGCGATGCCCGCAGCCTCGTCATCCACCCGGCCAGCACCACCCACAGCCAGCTCACCGAAGCCGAGCAGGCTGCCTCGGGTGTGCGCCCCGGCCTGGTGCGCCTGAGCGTGGGCCTCGAGTCGATCGACGACATCCTGGCCGACCTCGCCGTCGGTTTCGCTGCCGTCGCCGGCTGACCGACCGCCCGCCGGGGCGTCGTGGAATCAGGTGTCGTCGCGCTGGTCGCGGAGGAAGCGTTCGAACTCCGCGGCCAGCGCGTCGCCCGATGGCAGCGATGCTTCGGCGCGCCGGTCGTAGTCGCTCTCGAGCATGGCCAGATAGGTGCGCGCCTGGCGGTCTTCGGCTACGGCTTCGTCGTGCAAGGAACGCCACCGCTCGATCTCGTCGTCGAGCAGATCGTGCGCGGCGGGCACACCCAACACATGGCCCAGGTGCCGCAGCAGCGCCGCCGACGACTGCGGGTGCTTGGCGTTGCCGAGGTAGTGCGGCACGCCCACGCGCAGCGACACGGCGGGGATGCCGACGCGGTCGAGGCGTTCCTGCAGCACACCGACGAGGCCGGTGATGCCCTGGTACTGCGGGCGACTGAGGCCGAGGGCGCGGGCGAGGGCGAGGTTGGTGGTGCTGCCCACCACGTTGGGCAGTCGCGTGTGCGGTACGGCTTCGGCGGCCGCGCCGACGGTGACCACCACTTCGCACGCCAGCCGGTCGGCCACGTTGATGATGCTGTCGGCGAAGGTGGCGTAGCGCAGGTGGGGTTCCACGCCGGCCAGCAGCACCAGGTCGTGGGCGTGGTCGGGGAAGCGGACGACGCGGAACTCGTTCGAGGGCCAGCGGATCTGCCGGTCGTCGGTGTCGTCGATGAACACCTCGGGGCGTTCCTGGGTGAAGTCGAAGAACGGGTCGGGGTCGATGGTGGCGACGATCGGTGCGGTGCGGCCCTGCACGAGGGTGCTGATCGCATCGGTGGCCACCTCGGCGACATCGAACCAACCGCGCAGCGCCGCCACGAGGATGGGCGAATGCATCGGTGGCAGATCGTCGAACGCCGTGGTGAGCACCTCGTCGACCCGCATCGCCTACGACCTCAGCCCAGGGCCTCGACGACGAAGTCGATACAGGCGGTGAGTGCCTCGACGTCGGATGGTTCCACGGCAGGGAACATACCGACCCGTAGCTGGTTGCGGCCGAGTTTGCGATAGCTGTCGGTGTCGACGATGTGGTTGGCGCGCAGGGCGGTGCACACGTCGGTGGCGGCGACGCCCTCGATGTCGATGGTGCCCACCACCGCCGACCGCTTGGTCGGGTCGGCCACGAACGGTGCTGCCCAGGGGCGGGCCTCGGCCCATGAGTAGAGGATTCCTGCCGAGGTGAGCGAGCGCTGGTTGCACCAGGCCAGGCCACCCTGGTCGAGCATCCAGCGGATCTGCTCGTCGAGCAGCACCAGCGTGCCGAGCGCCGGGGTGTTGTACGTCTGGTCGGCCAGGCTGTTGTCGAGGGCGATCGACAGGTCGAGCGAGGCGGGCACCCAGCGTTTGGTGGCGGTGATCGACCGGATGCGCTCGACGGCCTTCGGCGAGCACGCGGCGATCCAGAGACCGCCGTCGGAGGCGAAGCACTTCTGCGGGGCGAAGTAGTACACATCGACCTCGGCGGGGTTCCACAGCAGGCCGCCTGCGGCGGAGGTGGCGTCGACCACCACCAGTGCATCGGGGTCGGCACCGTGAGGCCGCTGGAGGTGCATCGCCACGCCAGTCGACGTCTCGTTGTGGGTGAGGGCGTAGACGTCGGCGCCGTCGACGGCGTGCAGCGCGGGGTGGTCGCCGGGCTCGCTGCGCACCACGGTCGGCTCGCCCAGGTGGGGTGCTGAAGCGGCCGCCTCGGCGAACTTCGACGAGAACTCGCCGAACACTGCGTGCGCGCTGTGCTGGCGGATGAGGCCGAACGTGGCGACGTCCCAGAACACCGTCGAGCCACCGTTGCCGAGCACGATCTGCCAGCCGTCGGGCAGGCCGAACAGTTCGGTGAGCCCGTGGCGCACCGAGCGCACGAGCTGCTTCACGGGTGCCTGGCGGTGCGACGTGCCGAGGAGGTGCTGGTTCGACTTGGCCAGGGCCAATACCTGCTCGGGCCTCACCTTCGAGGGGCCGCAACCGAAGCGTCCGTCGAGGGGCAGCAAACGGTCGGGGATCTCGATGTCGGCTGGCTGGATCACCGGCCCAGTCTGGCGGCAGGTGGGCCGGGTGACGCGCCCGAATGAACAAAACGCTCAGCTCGCTGCGGTGTCGCGCCACTAGCATCGCCATGTTCCTCCGCCGGAGTTCCTGTCGAAAGGCTCGTTCGTGAACCGCACCTCCCATCGTCTTGCCGCCATCGCCGAATCGGCCACTCTGGCCGTCGATGCCAAGGCCAAGGCGCTGAAGGCGAAGGGCGAGAACGTGATCGGCTTCGGTGCGGGCGAGCCCGATTTCCCCACCCCCGAGAACATCGTCGAGGCCGCCGTACGCGCCTGCCGCGACCCCAAGCACCACAAGTACTCGCCGGCCGCCGGTCTGCCCGAACTGCGCGAGGCCATTGCCGCGAAGACGCTGCGCGACTCGGGTTTCCAGTGCAGCGCGGCGCAGGTGCTGGTCACCAACGGTGGCAAGCATGCGGTGTTCACGGCCTTCGCCGCGCTGTGCGACGACGGCGACGAGGTGATCTGCCCGGCCCCGTACTGGACCACCTATCCCGAGGCCATCACGCTCGCCGGTGGCGTGCCCGTGATCGTCGACACCGACGAGACCACGGGCTTCAAGGTCACCATCGAGCAGCTCGATGCGGCGCTCACGCCGCGCACCAAGGTGCTGTTGTTCGTCAGCCCCGACAACCCGAGTGGTGCCATCTACTCGCCGGACGAGGTGGAGGCCATCGGCCGTTGGGCGGTCGACAAGGGCGTGTGGGTGCTCACCGACGAGATCTACGAGCACCTCGTCTACGGCGACAACCGCTTCGTCAGCATGCCCACCGTCGTGCCCGAGTTGGCGAACCAGTGCGTCATCGTGAACGGTGTGGCCAAGACCTATGCCATGACCGGTTGGCGCGTGGGCTGGATGATCGGCCCCACCGACGTGATGAAGGCGGCCATCAACTTCCAGTCGCACAGCACGTCGAACGTCACCAACGTGGCCCAGGTGGCAGCACTCGAAGCGGTCAGCGGCGACCTGTCGGCCGTGGCGATGATGCGCGAGGCGTTCGCCCGCCGGGCCCAGACGATGCACCGCATGCTCAACGACATCACCGGTGTCTCGGCCATTCAGCCGCAGGGCGCGTTCTACTGCTACCCGAACGTGAAGGGTCTGCTCGGTCGGCCGCTCGGCCCCAACGGCACGGTCAGTCACACCACCCTCGAACTGGCCGACAACATCCTCAGCGAGGCCAAGGTGGCCTTCGTGCCGGGCGAGGCCTTCGGCACCCCGGGCTATGCGCGGTTCTCGTTCGCGATGGCCGACGCCGACATGGAAGAGGGCATCCGTCGAATCGGTGCCTGGGTCGGCGCCTGAGTCCGGCGCCCGAGTCCATTGCCCTCCTCCGACGCCACCGACCCGTTCGGGTTCGACACGCTCGACCTGGCCTGGTTGCGCGCCAAGCGCAGCGCCAAGTGGAGCCGGCACGGCACGCCGTTCGCCGCGTGGGTGGCCGATATGGACTTCCCGCCGGCGCCGGTGGTGCTCGACACCATCCGGGCGGCTGCCGATCGTGCCGACTTCGGCTATCCCGAATGGAAGGGCACCGGGTTCGGTAGCCCGGCGGTGGAGGTGTGGGCCGATCGCTGCGATCGGCGCTACGACTGGTCGGTGAACCCGGGCGAGGTGCGCGAGTTCTGCGATGTGGTGCAGGCCGTGCAGGTGATGTTGCATCTGCACACGAATCCGGGTGACGGCGTGGTGCTGCACACTCCGTCGTATCCGCCGTTGCTCGATGCGATCGACACGTTCGGGTTGCGTCTCGTCGGCGTGCCCGCCCACATCGGCGACGACCCGATCACCAACGACCCGATCACCGAAGACACGGTTTCCTTCGACTACGACGCGCTCGAGGAACGGTTGGAGCGCGAGGGCGCCACGGTGCTGTTGCTGTGCCATCCGCAGAACCCCACCGGGCACCGCTTCGACCGACCCGAACTCGAGCGGTTGGCGGCCATTGCCGAGCGTTTCGACCTGCTCGTCATCAGCGACGAGATCCACGCCGACCTCACCTATGCACCGGCGACGCATGTGCCCATCGCGTCGCTCGGGCCCGAGGTGGCGGCCCGCACGGTCACGGTGCACTCGCCGTCGAAGGCGTTCAACATCGCTGGTCTGCGGCATGCCGTTGCGCATATCGGGCCGGTGCGGTTGCGCGAGCGCATGGCCGCCCTGCCCAACCATCTGCTCGGCGCGCTGAACGTGGTGGCGGCCGAGGCGACGGTGGCCGCCTGGACCGAGGGCGACGACTGGCTCGACGCCGCGGTCGAGTACCTCGACCGCAACCGCCGGCTCACCGCCGAGTTGCTGGCCGAGCACCTGCCGGCGGTGCGCTACCGGGTGCCCGAGGCGACGTACCTGGCGTGGCTCGACTGCCGCGCCTGCGGGTTCGACGACGACCCGTTCGAGGTGTTCCGCAGCCGTGGGGTGCAGTTGGGCGCAGGCACCGACTACGGCCCGGGCGGTGCCGGTTTCGTGCGGCTCAACATGGCCACGAGTGCCGCCATCCTCGCCGCCACCATCGCCGCCATGGCCACCCCCGCCTGACCCCCCGCCCTCCTGCTTCGTGAGCGTGGGCCACGTGGTGGGTGGTCTGGGCTCACGGATGGTCGGGGTGTGGGGGTGTCGGTGAGTGTGGGCCACGTGGTGGGTGGTTTGGGCTCACGGATGGGCTAGGGCCACCAGAGGGGGTGGTGGGCGGCGAGGCCGGTGGCCACCACCAGCACCACGCACTCGGCCACCTGTTCGGCGGCGCCGAGCACATCGCCGCTGATGCCCTGGATCTTGCGCATGGCCAGCGCACCGACGGCACCCACGGCTACCAGTGCGGCGGCGAACAGGGGCGCCGCCCACCAGCCGACGGCGAGCGCACCGATGGCCGCGCCCAGCGCCGACGCCGTGAGGGCTCGCCCCGCAGTGGTGGACTGCCCGTAGTCGGCGCCCAGGCCGCGATGGGTGGCGAGCGGCGCGGCGGCCATCAGCACCACGGCCGCGGCGCGGGCCAGCACGTGGGCAGCGACCGCGGCGGCGAACATCGTCGCCGGGCCCGGCAGCGAGCCGAGGGCGAGCATCCGCACGACGATCGAGGCGCACATCGCGGCGACGCCGTAGGTGCCGTGGCGCGAATCCTTCATGATCTCGAGGCGACGCTCGAGCGTGTAGCCGCCGCCGAACGCGTCGGCAATGTCGCCGAGGCCGTCTTCGTGGAAGGCGCCGGTGACGAGCAGTCCGACGGCCACGGCCACGGCACCGGCGACGAGCGGCGGCACCACGTGCCACAGGCCTGCCCCCACCCCACCCACCAGCGCGCCGATGACGGCACCGGCCACGGGGAACCACACGACCAGCCCGCTCATCGACGGCGCACGACGCAGCCGGATGGGGATGCGCGTGAGGAACTGCAGCGCGGCGAACGGCCCCCAGGGCGGCAGACCGCTCAGCCGAACCACTCCCCGAACGTGGGCACGGCGGTGACGCCGGCGCAGGCCATCGCCACGAGCGGCACCGCCGCCATTGCGCCCGAACCCTCACCCAGGCGCATGTCGAGGGTGAGCAGCGGTTGCTTGCCCAGCCGGTCGAGCAGGCGGCGGTGGCCGGGCTCGGCCGAGCAGTGGCCCACGAGGCAGTGATCGAGTGCATCGGCGCGCACGGCGGCCAGCGGTGCCGCGGCGGCGGTGACCACGAAGCCGTCGAGCAGCACCGGCAGGTTGCGGTGGCGGGCCGCGACGATGGCGGCGGCGATGGCGACCAACTCGGCACCGCCGACTTCGCGCAGGATCTCCAGCGGGTCGGTGACATGGTCGATACGGGCCACGGCTGCGGCGACGGCGGCGCGCTTGCGGGCGAGGCCCTCGTCGTCGACACCGGTGCCACGGCCCACCCAGGCGTCGGCCGGGCCCCGGTCGAGCGCAGCCGAGATGGCCGCAGCGGCGGTGGTGTTGCCGATGCCCATCTCGCCCAGCACCAGCAGGTCGGCGTCGAGTGCCTCGACGGCGGCGCGCCCGGCGGCCACGGCCTCGTCGAATCGTTCGGGCGACAGCGCCGCCTCGAACCGGAAGTCGTTCGTAGGACGACCGACGCCCACATCGACCGCGTCGACGGAAGCGCCGGCAACCGCAGCAAACGCACTGACGGTCGAGCGCTCGGCACGGAATGCCGCCATCATCGCCGCGGTGACGGCCACCGGGTAGGCGCTCACATCGCCGGCTGCAGCCACCCCGTGGTCGGCGGCGAAGATCAGCCCGGCGGGGCGGCGCACGGCCGGGTGGGCGGTGCCCTGCCACGCCGCCATGAACACGGCGACCTCGTCGAGGCGGGCCAAGGCCCCGGGGGGCCGCAGGATGTCGTCGGCCCGGGCGCGCACGGCGGCAGCGGCCGCGGCATCGCCGGTGGGCAGCGCGGCGAGTGCGTCGGTGAGCCAGGTCATGTGAGGATCTCCCAGGGATCGGTGAGGGCGAGTGCCCGTCCGGCGACGAGCAGCAGCGTACGGTCGGCTGCGGCAGCGACACGCTGGTTGAGTCGGCCGAGTTCGTCGCGGTAGTCGCGGCCGAGGGCGGTGTCGGGGTGCAGGCCCAGGCCCACCTCGTTCGACACCACCACGGTGGGGTCCGTTCGGCCACGGAACGCCTCGTCGAACGCGGCGTAGGCGTCGGCCCGCTGTGCAGCAGAGGGCAGATGGTGGAACAGGTTGCCCACCCACACGGTGAGGCAGTCGACGATCACGAGTGCGCCGGGGGAGCGCGCCGCGAGGGCCTCGGCCAGGGCGACGGGCGCCTCGACCGTCGGCCAGTCGGGTCGTTCGTCGCGGTGGCGGGCGATGCGCTGCGCGAGGTCGTTGTCGAACGCCTCGGCCGTGGCGACGAACTCGACCGGACCCCGGTGGCGCAGGCCCAGGTCGACGGCGAGCGAACTCTTGCCGCTGCGCGCCCCGCCCACCAGGAAGGTGCGCATCAGTAGTCGATACCGCGCTTGGCGGCGATGCCGCGGTCGTAGGCGTGCTTCACGTTGCGCATCTCGGTGACGGTGTCGGCGATGTCGATGAGCGCCTGCGACGCGTCGCGGCCGGTGACCACCACGTTCACGGTGGCGGGCCGTTCGGCCAGGGTGCGGACCACCTCGTCGGCGTCGATCCAGCCCCAGTTCATGAGGTAGGTGAGTTCGTCGAGGACGACCAGCTGGTGTTCGCCGGCCTTCACCAGTGCAGCGGCCCGCTGCCAGCCGGCGCGGGCCAGCGCCTTGTCGTGTTCGAGGTCGTTCGAGTCCCACGTGAAGCCGTCGCCCTCGTTGAACCAGTCGACGCCCAGTTGGCGGCCGATCAGTTCCTCGCCCACCTTCCAGTCGCCGCTCTTCACGAACTGCACCACGGCCACCTTCCAGCCGCGGGCCAGCGACCGCACCATCACGCCGAACGCGGCGCTGCTCTTGCCCTTGCCGTCGCCGGTGTTCACCAGCAGCAGCGAGTCGGTGCCGTGCAGGCCTTGCGGTCGAGGATCGTCGACCGGCGGTGTCAAGTCGGCCGGTGTCGAGTCGGCCGGTGTCGAGTCGGGAGCGGGCTGGTCGGTCATGAGACTTGGGAGTGTAGGGATGGTGCGCTATGGTCGCCCTGCTCGAACCCAGCGAAGTCCGGTTCAACTCCGGCACTGTCCCGCAACGGTGAAGCGTGCGTCTCACGGCTCCGGCCCAGGGCGACACGACAAGTCCGGTCGCCTGGCTCGGGCGCGATGACCAACCCTCGAGGCAAGGGCGGATCGCAGCGGTACCTCCCCCGTTGTCCCAACTTTGTCCTCCCGAGCCGGTGAGGACGATGTGCCTCGCCGGGGACATGGAGGATCCATGAAACGCAGGTTCACAGCACTCGCTGCGGCGGGTGCGCTCGTCTGGTCGCTCGCCGCATGTGGCGACAACAGCGCCAGCAGCGCCACCACGGCGGCCCCGGCCGCAACCACAGCACCTGCCCCGAGCGAAACGGCCGCCCCGGCGCCCGACACCAGCGCAGCGGGCCCGGTGCCCGAGCGCATCGTCAGCCTGTCGCCCACGGCCACCGAGATGCTGTTCGCCATCGGTGCCGGCGACCAGGTGGTGGCCGTCGACGAGATGAGCAACTACCCCGCCGAGGCCGTGGCCAAGGCCACTGCGCTGTCGGGTTACACCCCCAACGTCGAGGCGATCGCCGCGTACGACCCCGACCTGGTGGTGCACGACGGCAGTACCGATCTCGGCGCGCAACTCGACTCGCTGGGTATCGCCAACTGGGTGGGCGCCGCAGCGATGACGTTCGACGACATCTACATGCAGATCGAACAGCTCGGCGCCGCCACCGGTCACGTCGACGAGGCGGCGGCGCTGGTGGCGAACATGCGGGCGGCAATCGATGCGGCCGTGGCGTCGGCGCCCAAGCTCGACAAGCCGCCCCGCTACTACCACGAGCTCGACCCCACGTACTTCAGCGTCACGTCGAACACGTTCATCGGCGAGGTGTACGGCCTGTTCGGGTTGCGCAACATCGCCGACACCACCGAGGGCACCACCGACTACCCGCAGCTCAGCGAAGAGTTCATCATCAGCCAGAGCCCCGACCTGATCTTCCTGGCCGACAGCAAGTGCTGCGGCGAGACCCGCGACTCGGTGGCGCAGCGCCCGGGCTGGAACGCCACGAGTGCCGTGTCGACCGGCAGTGTGTTCATCATCGACGACGACATCGCCTCGCGTTGGGGGCCGCGTGTCGTCGACTACGTCGAGTTGGTCGCCGACGCCATGGCGTACGTAGCCGATCTGTCGGCAGGCTGACCGCGATGGCCGAGCCGCACGCATTGCCCGCCACTCGTGGTCGATGGTGGCTCCCCGTGAGCCTGGTGGTGCTGCTCGGCGCGCTCGCGCTCGGGGTGATGGTGGGGCCCGCGGGTTCGTGGGGCTCTGCCGACTGGAACATCATCTGGAACGTGCGGATGCCGCGCGTGGCGTTGGCGGGCATCGTGGGCGCCATGCTGTCGCTCGCCGGCGCCAGCTATCAGGGGGTGTTCCGCAATCCGCTCGTCGACCCGTACCTGCTGGGCGTGGCGGCGGGCGCCGGCCTGGGGGCCACCATCGTGTTCGCCCTCGGCCGGTCCACCACCGCGGGCTGGCCGGTCGACCCGCTGCCGGTGGTGGCGTTCGTGGGTGGCCTGCTGGCGGTGCTGCTCACCTATCTCGTGGGCGCATCGTTCGGTGCCGGCCGTAGCGGTGTCACGCTGGTGCTGGCGGGGGTGGCGGTCACCTCGTTGGCCACCGCGGTGCAGGCGTTCGTGCTGCAGCGAAACAACGACGTGATCCGCGAGGTGTACAGCTGGATCCTCGGTCGGCTCACCACCGCAACGTGGAGCGATGTGCGTCTGGTGCTGCCCTATGTGGTGGTGTCGAGCATCGTGTTGCTGCTGCACCGGCGCCATCTCGACGTGTTGCGGGTGGGCGACGACGAGGCCGCGGCGCTGGGCACGCAGGTGCAGCGGGTGCGGCTGGCCGTGGTGATCGCCGCCACGATGGGCACCGCTGCGGTGGTGAGCGTGAGCGGCCTCATCGGCTTCGTCGGCATCGTGGTGCCCCATGCTGTCCGTCTGCTCGCCGGGTCGTCGTACCGGCGTCTGCTTCCGCTCAGCCTGGTGATCGGGGCGGCGTTCCTCATCCTGGCCGACATCCCCGGCCGGGTGCTGCAGAACCCTGCCGAGACCCCGATCGGTGTGGTCACCGCCTTCCTCGGTGCGCCGTTCTTCATCCTCGTTCTGCGCACTCGGAAGGTTGCTGCATGAGTTCGCTGGCGTTCACCGAACTGGCCGTGCACTACGGCAAGCGCACCGCACTGGCCGCGTTCACCGACACGGTGCGGCCCGGCGAGTGGTTGTGCCTCATCGGCCCCAACGGTGCGGGCAAGTCGTCGATCCTGCGGGCCGTGGCGGGCCTGGTGCCGCACACCGGCAGTATCGAGGTCGACGGCTCGCGGCTGGAGTTGCGTTCGGCGCGCCGCCGGGCCGAGTTGGTGGCGTACGTGCCGCAG
>JBEIIG010000096.1:0-11469 GCA_040380855.1 Acidimicrobiaceae bacterium
ACGGCGATGATCGAATCGGGGTCGCCGCCGGTGACGTCGACCAGTGCCTGGCCGAGGCGGTGCACCTTGTCGGCCGAGGTGCCGGGCAGGCACGGGGCCATGCCGATGCCGGCGTAGAACTCGGCGAGGAATGCGGTGTGCGGGCCGTCGGCGAGGGCAACCAGAGGCACGAGGTGGATGGGCGACAGCGCCCGGGCGGTGGCGTCGGTGGCGACGGGCGCGTCGGTGGCGGGCACGGGTGCGTCGCCCACCACCTGTATCAGGCGGGCGGTGGCGAGGTGCTGTGCGGTGATGCCGATGGTGAGACGATCGGGCGAGGCGCCGGGGAACAGGCCCATCCGCTCCGCCGCAGGCCAGCAGTGCTGCACAGCCTGCGGCAGTGTGCGATCATCGGCCACCACATCGAAGCCAGAGGCGAGCAGGCGGGTGGCCCATTCGGCTGCACGGATGCCCGAGCCGACGACGACGATCGTGTCCGACGACATGAACTGAACAGTAGTTCAGGATTGGGGTGCAGCACGATGCCACGACCGCGACTCGACCAGGTGCGCCAGGCGCAGATCCTTGCCGCCGCGGCCGAGGTGTTGTCGGAACGTGGCTACGCCAACACGCGGGTGGTCGACATCGCCACCGCGGCGGGCACCAGTCCGGCCGCCATCCTGTACTGGTTCGAGGGCAAGGACGGCCTGCTCGCCCAGGCGCTGGCGCTGCGCGAACAGGAGTTCCACGAGCGCTACACGGCGCACCTCACCGAACTGTCGTCAGCCAGCGACCGGTTGCGGGCCCTCATCGCCGCGATGCTGCGCCACTACGACTGGGCGCTGTGGATGGAACTGTGCGTGCTGGCGCTGCGCGACAACGCGGCCGCGGCCGAACGAGACCGGATGGACCGGCGGTGGCGCGCCGCGCTGCGCGCCGAGATCCGCAACGGGCAGGAGCGGGGCGAGTTCGCCGCGGGCGACGCCGACCAGATGATGTTCGTGCTGGCCGCGCTGCTCGACGGCATGGCGCCGCTGCTGGCAGTGCGCGCCAAGGGCGTCACCCGCGACCGCGTGGAGCGCACCTGGCTGGCCGAGGCGAGCCGACTGCTGGGCCCCGGGTTCGACGCCTCACCGCTGCGACCCGACGCGCGACCGAAACGGGTGCGAACCACCCGTTAGGGTGCCGCATGGCCTCGCCTTCGTTCACCCTGCCGGTCGACCGACCGACGTGGCGAGGGTGGATCCATGCGGTCACCTTCGTCGCCGCCATCCCCGGCGGGGTGCTACTCATCGTCGCCGCGCGCGGCGCGGCAGCGGTGGTGGGTGCCTCCATCTACACGGCGGGCCTACTGCTGGGCTTCGGCACCTCGGCCGCCTACCACCGCCTGGCCCGCAGCGAGCGTGCGCTCACCATCATGCAGCGCCTCGACCACTCGATGATCTTCGTGCTCATCGCCGCCACCTACACCCCGGTGTGCCTGCTGGCGATGCCGCCTGCCTGGGGCATCCCCATCCTGTGCGTCGCCTGGACCGGTGCGCTGTTGGGCGTGGTGATGAAGCAGTTCGCCTTCCAACGGCTGGCGTTCCTGGAGTACGCGCTCTACCCGCTGCTGGGCTGGATCATCGTCGTCGCCGCGCCGGTGCTGCTCGACCGGCTCACCACACCCGAGTTGGTGCTGCTGTGCGCCGGTGGCCTGCTGTACACGGCGGGTATTCCGGTGCTGGTGCGTGAACGGCCGAACCCGTGGCCGCGCACCTTCGGCTACCACGAGATCTGGCACGCCTTCACGGTGTGCGCCGGCGCGTGCCATTTCGCCACCGTCGGCCTGCTGGTGCGCTGAAGTCGCCTACTTCTTCTGGCCCACGGAACGGCCGGCCTGCGGCGGGTGCGGCAGGCGGTCGTGCACGAGGGCGATCTCGGCCAAGCGGGCCACGATTGCCGGATCGGCCGGGCACGCCTTGTCGATGCGGGTGTCGACGTGCAGCAGCATGTGTTCGCTGGTCGACACGACGCTGTCGTCGTCGGCGCGGTGCGTGCTGGTGAACAGCCGGAAGCGCTTCTCGTCGTGCGACAGCAACTGCGCCGTGACGTAGAGGTGGTCGCCCGCCCGGGTCTGCGCCGCGAAGTTGATGTGGCTCTCGACGGTGAAGAAGCTGTGGCCGCCGGCGAGGTAGTCGGCGTCCATGCCGATGTAGCGCAGGAACGCGTCGCCGGCCTCGCTGGCCAACTGGAAGTAGCGGCTGTCGTTGGTGTGGCCGTTGTAGTCGACCCACTCGGTGGGCACGGTGCGCTCGTGCACCCGCAGCGGGCCGTCGCCCAGCACGATGCCGGTGCTCTTCGCCGCACCCGACCGGTCGTACAGCGCCCGCTCGTAGGCCGCCAGGTCGCGGCCGGCCGCGTAGTCGCGGGTGCGCAGGCCCTGGATGACCGACACCAGGCAGTCGTCGCGCAACCGCTCGAGATCGCGGATCGACACCCCGGCGGCCTGGTTGTCGCTCTGACTGACGATGAGGTCGAGCAGTTCGTCGGTGAGCTCGGGCACGTCCATCAACTTCGTCCACGGCCACTTCAGCGACGGGCCGAACTGGGCCATGAAGTGGCGCATACCGGCTTCGCCGCCGGCGATGCGGTACACGAGGAAGGTGCCCATGAAGCTCCAGCGCAGGCCGGGGCCGAAGCGCATCGCGTCGTCGATCTCCTCGGCGGTGGCCACACCGTCGTGCACCAGCCACAGCGCCTCGCGCCACAGCGCCTCCATCAGGCGGTCGGCGACGAAGCCGTCGATCTCCTTGCTCAGGCGCAGCGGGTGCATGCCCAGTGCGGCGTACACCTCGGCGGCGCGGTCCTTGGCGGCCTGCGACGTGAGGTCGCCGCCGACGATCTCCACCAGCGGCATGAGGTACACCGGGTTGAACGGGTGCCCCACCACCAGGCGCTCGGGGTGGGTCATGCCCTGCTGCATCTCGGTGGGCAGCAGCCCCGAGGTGCTCGAGCCGAACACCACCTCGGGGCCGGCCACGCGGCTGGCCCGGGTGAGCAGTTCCTGCTTCAGGGCGATGCGCTCGGGGGCGCTCTCCTGCACGAAGTCGACGCCGGTGGCGGCCTCTTCGGGGGTGGCGACGAACGTGAGGGTGCCCTCGGGGGGCAGTTGCGCCATCACCAACTTGCCCATCGCCCGGCGGGCGTTGGCCAGCACCTCGCCCACCTTGCGCGGGGCCTCGGGGTCGGGGTCGTACAACTGCACATCGACACCGTTCAGCACGAAGCGGGCGGCCCAGCCGCCGCCGATGACACCGCCGCCCAGCAGGCCGACGCGTGACAGACCAGGGATGGGGCTCATCGCGTCAGCCGTGCTTCACGAGCTTCAGTTGCTCGCGCACTTCCTGCGGGCCCTTCACGCGCACGTTCATGCTCTCGAGCACCTGCTTGGCGCGGGCGACGAGGTCGGCGTTGGTGGCCTTGTGGCCGGGCCCGAGGTACAGGTTGTCCTCCAGGCCCACGCGCACGTTGCCGCCGGCCAGGGCCGCCATGGCGACGAAGGGGATCTGCATGCGGCCGATCGAGAACGCCGAGAACACGCAGTCGCGGGGCAACTGGTTCACCATCGCCATGAACGTGTTCGGGTCGTCGGGCGCGCCGTAGGCGATGCCCATGCACAGCTGGATCATCACCGGGTCGTCGAGCAGACCCTTCTGGATCATCTCGTGCACGTACACCAGGTGCCCGAAGTCGAACACCTCCAACTCGGGGCGAACGCCGAGCTCTTGCACCTGCTTGGCCATCGAGTCGAGCACACCGGGGGTGTTCACCATGATGTAGTCGCCACCCGAGGCGAAGTTCATCGTGCCGCAGTCGAGCGTGCAGATCTCGGGCATCAACTCGCGCACATGGGCCAGGCGCTCGGTGGCGCCCGCCATGTCGGTGCCGTCGGGGTTGATGGGCAGCACCTGCTCGGTGCCGCCCAGCACCAGGTCGCCGCCCATGCCGGCGGTGAAGTTCAGCACCACGTCGACATCGCTGGCGCGGATGCGCTCGGCCACCTCGGCGTACAGGCCCACATCTCGCGAGCCCACACCGGTCTGCGGATCGCGCACGTGGATGTGCACCACGGCGGCACCCGCCTTGGCGGCGTCGATGGCCGAGTTGGCGATCTGCTCGGGGGTGACGGGCACGTGCGGGCTCTTGCCCACTGTGGCGCCGGCGCCGGTGACGGCACACGTGATGAAGACGTCCCAGTTCATGTCGCTCCTTTGGCTGAACGTGCGTTCAGATTACTTCAGTGGCGGTGCGCCTGACCGCAGCGATGATCTTCGCGTAGCCCGTGCAGCGACACAGGTTGCCCGACAGGCCGATGCGGATCTCGTCGTCGGAGGGCGACGGGTTGGCGGCCAGCAGGGCGGTGGCCGACATGATCATGCCGGGGGTGCAGAACCCGCACTGCACGCCCCCCTCCTCCAGCAGGTTGCGCTGCAACGGGTGCAGTTCGTCGCCCTGCATCACGCCCTCGATGGTGGTGACGCGCTTGCCCTGGGCCTGGGCGGCCAGGTACGAGCACGAGTTCACGGGGCGGCCGTCGACCAGCACCATGCAGGCGCCGCACTCGCAGTCGTCGCAGCCCTCCTTGGTACCGGTGAGGCCCACCTCGGTGCGGATGACGCTCAGCAGGTTGCGGCGCGGGTCGACGGCGACGGGGTAGTCGACATCGTTGACGGAAAGGGTGATCGCGACGAGGTCGCTCATGATGCTGCTCCGATGCCGAGGGCGCGGTTGACAGGGATGGCGATGGCCTCGCCCGCCGCGCGGCGGGCGGCGGCGTGCACGGCGCGGCGGGCCATGACGCCGATGGTGTGGCGGCGATAGCGGTCGGAGGCGCGCAGGTCGCTGATGGGTGTGGCCTGGGCCGAGGCGGCGTCGGCCACCGCAGCCAGCAGCGCGTCGTCGACCGGGCGGCCCACCAACGAGTCGAGGCCGTGCACCGCCAGGATGACCGGGGCGACGGCCGTGAGAGCCACCGCCAGCGATGCCACCGTGCCGTCGTCGGCGAGGGTGACGGCGGCGCCGGCGCCCACGACGGCGATCTCCATCGCCCGGCGGTACTCGAGGCGCACGTAGGCGCTGCTCGACCGTGGTGCCGGATGGGGCAGGTGCAGTGCGACGCACAGTTCGTCGGCGGCGGCACTGGTGCGGCCGGGCCCCACCCACAGGTCGCCGAGCGACACGCGACGGGTACCGCGGGTGGAGGCGAGTTCGGCCTCGGCGCCCAGCACCAGCAACGGTGCGCCGGTGTCCATGGCGGGCGAGCCGTTCATCACGTTGCCGCCCAACGTGCCCACGTTGCGGGTGGACGGCGAGCCAACCAGCGCGCTGGCGTCGGCCAGGCCGGGCAGCGTGGCGGCGATGAGCGGGTGCGACTCGATGGTGGCGTGCGACACGAGCGCACCGATCGACACGCCGTCGTCGGCCACGGTGAGTTCGCGCAGTGCGTCGATGCGGTCGATGGCGACGACGTGCTGCGGCAGTGGGGCCTTGCCCTGGCGGGCGCCCACCACCAGGTCGCTGCCGCCGGCCACCGGCTTGGCGCCCGCGGCAAGCGTGGCCAGGGCCTCGTCGAGGGTGGTGGCGATGTCGAACCTCATGATGCCTTCGCCCCCTTGCTGTTGTCGTGCAGCGCGTCCCACACCCGCTCGGCGGTCATCGGCAACTGCCGGATCGGACGGCCCACCAACGCCGCGAGGGCGTTGCTGATGGCAGCGGCAGTGGGCACGTTGGGTGCCTCGGCCAGGCCCTTGGCACCGCGCGGGCCGGCGTCGGGGGTGGCGATCTGCACGAAGTGGGTGGTGATGGTCGGTGCGTCGGCGCAGGTCTGCAGCTTGTACTCGAGCATCGCCGCGTTGCGCTGCTTGCCCTCGTCGTCGTAGCGGGTGCCCTCGGTGAGGGCCTGGCCGATACCCATCAGCACACCGCCCTCCACCTGGCCCAGTGCGCCCACCTCGTTCAAGATGGTGCCCGAGTCGTGTGCCGTGCTGACGTGCAGCACTCGGGCCACGCCGGTGTCGCGGTCGAGCTTCACCCGCACGGCATGGCACGAGAACTGCGGGGCAACCCACACGGCCATGCCCACGTCACCCACACAACTGGCGCCCACCAGCGCGGGTGCCGACGGCGGCATACCCGAGCCGTGACCGATGAGCAGTTCACCGCCCTGGGCGATGCCCGCCAATTCGGCGATGCCGACCGAGACGCCAGGCGTGCCGGCCACCGACGCCCGGCCGTCGGCCAGCACGATGTCGGCCTCGGCCGCCTCGAGATGGTCGGCAGCCAGCTTGCGCAGCTGTTCGGCCACCTGCTGGGCGGCGGCCACCACGGCCCGGCCGTTGTTGAACAGCGTCTGGCTGCCGGTGGCACCCATGTCGTAGGGGGCCACCGAGGTGTCCTGGTAGACGAGTTGGAAATCCTCGGGGTCCATGCCCAGTTCGTCGGCGGCCAGCTGGCGCAGGGTCATCACCGCGCCGGTACCGCACTCCTGCGCACCGGTGAGGATCTGCCCAGCACCGTCGGCGTCGATCTTCACGTAGGCGCCCGAGGGGGCCGAGAAGCTGGGCCACCAGCCGATGGCCACGCCGATCGCCTCGTCGTCGGGCAGCGGCTGGCCGTAGCCCGCCGCAGCCGTGGCGGCCTCGATGCACTGCTGCAGGCCGATCTCGCCGTACACCTGGCCGCTCGGGCCCTCCACACCGGAGTCGACCGCGTTGCGGCGGCGGAACTCGACCGGGTCGATGCCGGCGGCGCGGGCCAGTTCGTCGGTGTGCGACTCGACGGCCCAGCAGGCCTGCGGCGCGGTTGGCGCACGCACCGACCCCGAGGGCTGGTGGTTGGTGTAGACGAGGTGCGCCTGCACGTGCAGGTTGGGGATGCGGTACGGGCCGGCCACGTGCATGGCGGCCAGCTGCGAGAAAAAGCCCGAGTCGGCGGTGTAGGCACCGTTGTCGACGATGATGTCGGCGGCGCGGGCGACGATGGCGCCGCCGGCCGACAGCCCGGTGGTGATGTCGATCACCATGCCCTCGCGGCGGCGGTCGGGGGCGAGGAACTCTTCGCGGCGGCTGAACACCAGGCGCACCGGACGCTTCGCGGCGCGCGCCAGCGCGGCAACATGCGCCTCGTAGTGGAAACCGCACTTGCCACCGAAACCGCCACCGAGGTGGGGCACGATGATGCGCACCCGGTTGGTGGGCAGTTCGAGGGTTTCGCACACCCCGGCGCGGGCGTCGAAGGGCACCTGCGTGGTGGTCCAGATGGTCACCTTCTGGCCCTCCCACTGGGCCACCACGGCACGCGGCTCGATAGGTGCGGCGTGGCATCCGTCGGCCACGTAACGACTGGTCACCACCACATCGGCCGTGCTCATCGCCGCAGCAGCATCGCCCTTGCTGATCGATGCGAACGACGCGTCGTTGCGGTCGCGCACCAGCGCGTCGGCGGCGCCGTAGTCGGCCCAGCGTTCGTGGACGAGCGGCGAATCGGGGCGCAGCGCGGCCTCGAGATCGGTGACCACGGGCAGCGGTTCGTACTCGACCACGATGGCGTCGACGGCGCGCTGGGCGATCTCGGCGGTGCTGGCGGCCACCGCAGCCACGATCTCGGCCTCGAAGCGCACCACGTCGCGGGCGAACAGGGTGCGGTCCTGCACGAACGGGCCGAAGCGCACATCGGGCACGTCGTCGGCGGTGATGACGGCGAACACCCCTGGGATCGCCTTCGCGGCACTGGTGTCGAGGCGGGTGATGCGGGCATGGCTCACCTCGGCATAGCGGAACTTGGCGGCGAGCACCCCGGTGAGGGTGAGGTCGGCGGTGTAGCGCCCGCTCCCGGTCACCTTGTCGGGCCCGTCGGCACGCACGAAGCGGCGTTTTGCTGCTGGCTGATCGATGACGGTCATGGTTCGTCACTCTGGCATACGCGACCGAGGGCTCGCAGCACCCGTTCGGCAGCCTGTTGGCCTGCCGTGATCGCACCCTCCACATAGCCGGGGAACGACGGGGCCAACTCGGTGGAGGCGAACGTGATGCCCGAGGTGCCGGCCCGCAGCACGTCGACGGCATCGCGGGGGGCGCTGTCGACGAGCACGTTCCAGTAGCCACCGCCTCCCCACTCGTCGGGGCACCAGTCGCGTTCGAGGAACGACGTGGGCCGGGCCGCCTCGGGGCCGTAGGCCTCGACCAAGTGGTCGAGCAGCCTGCGCCGCCGGGCCGCGGCCCCGAGCGATCGCCACGACCCGCTGGCCGGCCCACCCAGGAACCCCACCAGCATCGGCACGTCGTCGATGGTGCCGTCGGCCACGTACAGGCCCTTCGGTTCGAGCCACGCACGGTTCGGGCCCACCGCTTCGTCGTGCCAGAAGGCGTGGTCGTAGCGCAGCACGAACTTCAGCACCGACCCGGCACGGAACGCCCCGGCGGCGGCGGTGAGGTGGGGCGGCAGGGGAGGGCTGAAGGCGATGTGCCCGAGCGCGCTGGGCGGCACGGCGAGCACCACATGGTCGGCGGCGAGGGTGCCGCCGTCGGTGATGACCGACACGGTGTGCTCTGCCACCTCCACCGCTCGGGCCGGGGTGCCCAGCAGGGGTGAGGTGTGCAAGGTGGCAGCCAGCGACTGCGCGATGGCGTGCAACGTGCCCGCCACGACGTACTGCAGCTCTTCGCCGGTGAGGGGTGTGCGGCGGGTGAGGTCGACCACGTGATGAAGGGGGATGGTGCCGATGTCGGTGCACATCACCCCGTCGAACATCGACCGGGCGGCGTCGACGGTGCGCTGGGGGAGGCCGAGCGATGCGACCCAGTCGGCGAACGAACGATCGTCGTCGAGGGGCACGTCGGGCAGATGCGCCACTGCGTCGAACACCGAACCGGCATCGTCGAAATGGGCCCAGACCGCGTCGGGGTCGTCGGTGGTGGCGTCGGCGCCCAGCAGGCCGCGGCCGGGTCGGTCGTTGTCGACTTCCACGAGCCGACCACCGTGTGCAGCGATCAGAGCCAGCACGTGGGGCATGTCGTCGCACACGAACTGCCCGCCGGTGTCGACCCAGCGGCCGTGCGCATCGAGGTCGGCCTCCACCTTGCCGCCCACCCGGGCTCGGGCGTCGAGCAGCACCACGTCGAGGCCTGCTGCCTCGAGCCGACTGGCCACGGTGAGCCCGGCGAATCCGGCACCCACCACGGCCACCAGATCACGACGTGAGGGTTCGTCGCTCATGCCGTGAGGCTAGCCAGGCCGGCATCGCCGGCACCCTGGCGTCGCATCCGCCGCAGCACCAGGCCGGCCAGGCCGATGGCGGTGAGGGTGACGACCAGCATCACCGTGGCCAGCGCGTTCAGGGCCGGGGTGGAGCCGGCGCGGGCTCCGGAGTAGATCTTGATGGGCACGGTCTCGGTGGCCTCGCCGGTCGACAGGAACGACGAGATGACGAAGTCGTCGACCGAGGTGGCGAACGTGACCATCAGGCTGGCGAAGATGGCTGGGCCGAGCATGGGCAGCAGCACGAGGCGGATGGCCTGCAGACGAGTTGCGCCCAGGTCGCGGGCCGCTTGTTCGTACTGGTCGCCGATGGCGGCCAGGCGGCCACGGATGATCACCACCACGAACGACATGGTGAACGTGACATGACCGAGCAACTGGGTGAACAGCCCGCCGGGCAAGCCCGTGTACACCTGGGTGAACACGATGAACAGAGCCACACCGAACACCAACTCGGGGGTGACGATCGGCACCAGCATCAACCCGTTCGACGCCGTCGCCAACCTGCCCCGCCACCGTTGCAGGCCGATGGCCATCGCCACCCCCAACGGAACGGCGATGAGCATGCACAGCGCTGCCAGTTTCAGCGTGTTGCCCATGGCCGTGTGCAGGGTGTCGTCGTGCCACACCGAACTGGTGGGGTCGCCCCAGTACCAGCGCGTCGACGGCGACTGGAACGTCGAGCGGCTCTTGCCCGAGTTGAACGAGATGCGCACGGCCACCAGCACCGGCGCGAGCGACCAGATGATGTAGAGCCAGGTGACCGTGGCCAGGCCGGGTGCTGCACCCGTGCGGCGCCACCGCCGGGGTGTCGGGCGGTTCATCGGGCCGCCTCGCGCTGTTGTCGCACGATGGTGACCAGGTAGTAGATCATCAGCACCAGCAGCACTGCCATGAGCACGAGCACCAGCGACGCACCCACCTGCGGCTGGCTGGAGCGGCGCAGGTAGAACTCGATCTGGTTGCCGATCATCTCCACCCGCGGCGAGCCGCTGGTGAGGTAGGTGTTGGTGTAGTAGTCGCCGAACATGGGCAGCACGGTGATGACGCTGGCGGCCATCAGCCCCGGCACCGACAACGGCAGGGTGACGCGGCGGAACGTCTGCGCCGCCGATGCCCCCAGGTCGCGGCCCGCCTCGATGAGGCGGCCGTCGATGCGTTCGAGCGACGAGTACAGCGGCAGGATGAAGAACGGCACATAGCCGTACACCAGGCCGATCACCACCGCGGGCCAGTCGCCGTCGAGCCAGTTGCGCGGCGTGTCCATGAGGTGCAGCCACTGCAGTACGTCGTTCACGTAGCCGTCGGGCTCGAGCAGGTTGGTCCAGGCCAACATGCGCATGAGGTAGCTGATCCAGAACGGCAGCACCAGCGCGGCCAGCAGGACGCCCCGCGAACGACTCGCCTTGCGGGCCGCGTAGTAGGCGACGGGGTAGCCGATGACGATGCAGCCCACCCGGGCCAGGCCGACGAACCAGAACGTGCGCAGGAACACCGTGCCCAGATCGCCCCCGACGAGGCGGTCGAGCACATCGCCCATCGCCGCGGTGTCCCACTCGAGCGGGTTCCACACCGGGATGGGTGTGCGCAGCAACGGGTCGATGCGCCCGAAGGCCACCGCCACCACGGCATAGACCGGCACGACGAACAGGGCCACCAGCCAGCCGACGCCGGGCAGCGCGAACCCGGCCCAGGCACGGGTGGAGCGGCCGGCGGCGTGCATCAGGCGCCGGTGCGGAACGTCGACCAGGCCTGTTCGTAGAGCACGTCGCCGTCGAGGCCGAGCGGTCTGGCGACCAGACCCTTGCTGATGTCGTCGTTGGTGGGCACGCAGTTGCGCAGGTTCTCGGGCACGTATCCCTGGGCGATCACGTAGTCGGCGTCGAGCTTGGCGAGCGCTGGCAGGTAGCCGAGCCAACTGAAGTTCTTCTCCGCAACGTCGTTGTCGAGCAGGAAGTTGAGATAGAGATGGGCGAGCACCGGGTTCTCGGCGTTGGCCAACACACCCATGCTGTCGTTGGCGACGAGGTAACGGTCCGACGGCGGGTGCCAGAACCCGAGCACATCGGTCGACACGCCGTCGGGCATGTAGCTGAGGGCACCGGTGATGAGGTCGGCGCTCCAGGTGTGGGCGATGGTGGTGGTGCCCTCGGGGATGTCCTTGTAGCCCTCGATGTTCACCTTCACGTTCAC
>JBEIIG010000097.1:0-10912 GCA_040380855.1 Acidimicrobiaceae bacterium
CGTCGGCCTCCACATAGGCCATCGCCAGGCTCATGCCCACCGTGTGCCCGTAGGCGCCCGAGGTGACGTAGCCCACCCGGCGGTCACCCGACCACACCGGCTCCCAGCCACGGGCGTCGGCATCGACGGTGTCGATGGCGAGCAGCACGAGACGCTCGGCAGGTGCCTGCTCGGCAGCCCGCAAGAACGCGTCGCGACCGATGAAGTCGCCCTTGCCCGCCGCTACGTGGCGGTCGAGGCCGCACATCGCCGGGGTGATGTTCTGAGCGAACTCGGTACCCCAGCCGCCGTACGCCTTCTCGATGCGCAGCGAGTCGAGCGCCCGCAGGCCGAACGGGCGCAGGCCGAGGTCGCGGCCAACCCGCATGAGGTCGTGGAACAGGGTGCGGTGCTGCACGGTGGGCACGGTGATCTCGAACCCGGATTCGCCGGTGTACGACACGCGGCCCACGAGTGCGTCGCCGTAGCCGATGGCCATCGATCGCATCGAGAAGAACGGCATCGCTGCGGGCGACACGTCGACGGTGGTGAGCGCCGCCACCACGTCGCGCGCCTTCGGGCCCGACAGGGCGAAGCCCATGTAGTCGTCGCTGCGGTTGGTGACCCGCACGCCACGTTCGGGCAGGTTCTCGGCGAACCAGCGCTGATGGAACTCCTGCATCGAGTACGAGCCGACCAGCCAGTAGCGGTCGTCGCCCAGGCAGGCGACCGACAGGTCGCCCAGCAGGGTGCCGCCGTGAGCCAGCATCGGCGCCAGGCGGATGCGGCCCTCGCCCGGCAGCTTGCAGGCCAGCAGACGGTCGAGCCAGGCGCGGGCATCGGGGCCGGTCACCTCGTAGCGGGCGTACACCGACGTCTCGAACATGCCGGCGGCCTCGCGCGTGGCGCGCACCTCATCGGCCACCAGGTCGTGCGCGTTCGATCGACGCAGCGTGAGGTGCTCGTCGAAGTCGGGCGCGTCGGGCGCGAAGAACGAGGGGCTCTCCATGCCCCACAGCACGCTGAAGCGCGCCCCTTCGGCGGCCATCGCGTCGTAGGCGGGCGACACCTTCGAGGGTCGGCCTGCAGGCAGTTCCTCATTGGGATAGGCGATGACGAAACGCCGTGCGTAGAACTGGGTGGTGGTGTCGCGCAGGTAGTGCTCGTTCGAGGCGAACGGGCCGAAGCGGGCGATGTCCATACCGAACACGTCGAAGCCGGGCTCGCCGTTCACCATCCAGTTCGACAGGGCGAGCGCGATGGCACTGCCCTGCGAGAACCCGGCCATGCAGCCGGTGGCGAGCCAGAAGTTGCGCAACCCGCGCACCGGGCCCACCAGCGGGTTGCCGTCGGGGGTGAACGTGAATGCGCCGTGCACCCAGCGGCGGATGCCCACTTCGGCCAGCACGGGGAAGCGGGCGAAGCCGATCGACAGCTCGGGGTCGATGCGTTCGAGATCGGGTGGGAACAACTCCATGCCGAACTCCCACGGTGCGCCCTCGGTGGCCCAGTGCCGCGGGTCGCGCTCGTACACGCCCAGCAGCACGCCGCCGCCGTGCGGCTGCAGGTAGGTGAAGCCCTCGAGGTCGGTGACCGATGGGATCTCGGCGGGCAACGCCTGCAGCATCGGCACCTCCTCGGTGACGAGGTAGTGGTGGATCATCGGCACCATGGGCAGGTCGATGCCCACCATGCGGCCCACCTTGCGGCCCCACAGGCCACCGGCGTTCACGACGTGTTCGGCGATGACCGTGCCCTGCTCGGTGGTGACCTCCCAGCCGGCCGGCACCTGACGCAGGCTGAGCACCCGGTTGCGCAGGATGACCTCGGCGCCGCGCTGGCGGGCGGCGATGGCGAAGGCGTGGGTGGCGCCGTGCGCGTCGACGTAGCCCTCGTGCGGGTCGTAGATGCCGCCGACGACACCGGTGACGTCGACGATGGGGCACTCGTCGGCGATCTCACCCGGGGTCATCAGCCGCGACGGGATGCCGAGGGTGGCGTTCAGCGCGTGCGCGTGGCGGAGGAACTCCCAACGCTCGGTGGTGCCCGCCAGGCTGATGCCGCCGGTCATGTGCATGCCCACGGCCTGGCCGCTCTCGGCCTCGACCTCTTCGTAGAGGCGGATGCCGTACTCCTGCAACGCCGCGATGTTGGGATCGTCGTTGATGGCGTGGAACCCGGCGGCCGCGTGCCAGGTGGAACCGGCCGTCAGTTCGGAGCGTTCGATGAGCGCGATGTCGGTCCACCCCGCGCGGGCGAGGTGGTAGAGCACGCTGACGCCGACGATGCCGCCGCCGATGACGACGACGCGGTACTGATCTTTCACGTGAACTCCACCTCGATGGTTCCGAACGGTCCGAATGTGGCCGACAGACGCGACCCGGCGCGCACGGCCACCGAGCGAACGGCCGAACCCGACATGACGATGTCGCCGGCTTCCAGCTGGCCGCCCAGGCCGTCGATGGCGTGGAGCGTGTTGGCGAGCCACGCCACTGCGGCCGCCGGGTTGCCCATCACGTCGCCGCTCACACCCGCCTGCACCTCGGCGTCGACCTCCATGCGGATGGGGATGCCGGCGAGGTCGAGCGCCAGGGGTGACATCTCGACCTCGCCGAGCACCACGAGGCCGGCACCTGCGTTGTCGGCGATCGAGTCGACCGCCTTCGCCCGCATCGCACCGACACGACTGTCGATCACCTCGATCGCGGCGCGCACCACACGGGTGGCGGCCAGCACGTCGTCGACGGTGACGCCGGGGCCGCGCAGGGGCGCCGACAACTCGAAGGCGATCTCGGCCTCCACACGTGCATCGGACAGCGTGCTGGCGGGAACCGGCCGACCGGCAGGCACGAACACGTCGTCGAGCAGTTGGCCGAAGTCGGGCCCGGTCATGCCGTACTGGCGCTGGATGGCCTCGGAGGTGAAGCCGATCTTGTGCCCCTTCGGCCGGTGGCCGTCGGCGATCATCAGGTCGACGAACTTGCGGCGCACGCGGTAGGCGTCGTCCATCGTGTACTGCATCGATTCGCTGGGCGGGTCGACGCCCTGGCCGCTCTGCTTGGCCGCATAGAGGCGCTGCGCCATCTCGGCGTGCTGCGCGTCGGTGAGCAACAGGGTCATGACACTCCCCCGCCGGAGACGGCCGGCACCTGTTGGGTGATGCAGTGGATGGCGCCGCCGTGCACCGGATGCGCACGCATCCGCAGCGGAATGGCCTGCCGATCGGGGAAGGCACCGCCGATGATACGCACGGCCTCGGCGTCGAGCTCGGGGTCCTCCTCGGGCACGGGGATGAGCACCGCCCCGTTGCACAGATAGAGGTTGAGGTACGACGCGCGCACGGTGAGGTCGCCGTGGTGGATGACGGGCAACAGGGGCACGTCGATGATGTCGAACCCCGCGGCCTCGAGGATCGCTTTGTTGGTGGCGTAGATCTCGGCGCTCTCGTCGTCGGGCCCGTAGGCGGCCATGAGCAGGGCGCGCTGCTCGTCGACGAACTGCAGGATGAGGTCGGTGTGGCCGTCGCTGTTGGTGGGGCCGCGGTCGAACAGCGGGCCACCCGGCAGCCACACCATCCGGTCGAGCCCGAACCCGGCGAGCAGCCGCTCGGTGACCGTTGCTTTGTGGAGGTGCCAGTTGCGGTTGGGGTTCAGCACGCAGTGCTCGGTGGCCACCAGGGTGTCGCGGCCGTTGGTGGCGATGGCCCCGCCCTCCATGACGACGTCGATCTTCTCCACCCGGTGGCCGAGTTGCTCGGCGAGCGTGGCGCCCGCACGTGCGTCGCGGTCGCGCTTGGCGTGGCGCTCGCCGTAGGAGTTGAACACGACGTGCCGGGCCTCGATGCGCTCGCCGTCGGTGACGTAGATGGGGCCGTTGTCGCGCGACCAACTGCCGTCCATCGGGATGACGCGGATGTCGGTGGCCGGGTGCAGACGCTGGCGAGCCACTGCGGCACCGGCTTCGTCGGCGGCCACCATGGTGACGGGCTCGAACTCGGCGATGGTGTTGGCCACGCGGGCGCTTTCGTCCTGCACCTCGGCGAAGAACGACCCCCACATGCTCTCGCGGCACGGCCAGAACATGAGGGTGCGCTCGTGGGGAACCCACTCGCCGGGCAGCGACAGCCGACCGCTCATCGACAGGTCTCGACCCAGTGCAGGTACCGGGGGTCGTCGCCGCGGGTGGCACGCGAGTAGGCCTCGGCGACGGCCGCGGTGACGGGCCCGGGGCAGGCGATCTCGCGGTCGTCGACCGAACGCACCGACCCCACCTCGGCCGCGGTGCCGCAGGTGAACATCTCGTCGGCGATGTACAGGTCGGTGCGGGCGAGGTCGGACACGACCAGCGGGATGCCGAGGTCGGCCAGGATGGTGCGCACCGACGCCTGGGTGAGGCCCTCGAGCGCCCCCGCCGACAGCGGCGGCGTGTACACCGTGCCGTTGCGCACCACGAAGATGTTCTCACCCGCGCACTCGCTGACCAGGCCCTGCGGGTTGAGGATGATGGTGCCGTCGTAGCCGGCCCGGATGGCCTCGGTCTGGGCCAACGACGAGTTCACGTAGTTGCCCACGGTCTTCGCCGCCGGCGGCATCGTGTTGTGGTCGTGCCGCCGCCACGACGACACCTTCAGCCGCACCCCGCGCTGCAGCACCTCCATCCCGTGCAGGGGCGCCCACGGCCAGCAGGCGATGGCCACGTCGACGGTGCACGGCAGGGTGTTCAGCCCCATCTCGCCGTAGCCGTAGTAGACGAGCGGCCGCACGTAACAGGCGTCGAGCCCGGTGGAGTTCACGGTGTCCTTCGACGCCTGCACCAGGTCGGCGACCGACCAGTCGAGCGGCATCATCAGGATGTGGGCCGAGCGGTGCAGGCGCTCGATGTGCTCGGTGAGCCGGAAGATGGCGGGGCCGTTGGCCGTGGGGTAGGCCCGCATGCCCTCGAACACCCCGGTGCCGTAGTGGAGGGTGTGGGTGAGCACGTGCACCTGGGCCCGTTCCCAGTCGACGAGTTCGCCGTTCATCCACACCTTCGGTGTCGACGCGATGGGCATTTCCGACCTCCAGTCCCCACGACCCGACGGATCCGTTCTGTTTTACACCAGCAACCGCAGTTGCTGTCAAGCACCAGGATCCGACAGGTCGGCAGCGGCGCGGCACACTGCCGCCACCACATCGTCGGCGGCGCTGCGCATGCGGAACGACGGGCCCGAGACCGTGACAGCCGCCCGCGCACTGCCGTCGGCAGCGCGGATGGGGGCGGCGATCGCCGTCACATCGCCGTCGAGTTCGCCATCGGCGAGCGCCCAGCCGTCGCGTCGGGCTGCGTCGATCCGGCGCATCAGGTCGGCGCGACTGCGGGGCCCGTTCGGGCCGCCGGGCGGAAAAGGCGGGGGCCCCACCAACATCGTCACGTCGGCTGCCGTCATCGACGCCAGCAGCACACGCCCCGCGGCGGTGCAGTGCAACGGTGTGCGACGACCCACCCAGCCCACCGCCTGCACCGTGCTCGACGACGCGATGCTCTCGATGGTGAGCACCTGCGCATCGTGCAGGACGGCGAGGTCGACGCGCTCGCCGGTGACCGCTCCCAGACGCTCGAGCACCGGCATGGCGCTGGTCACCAGTTCGGGTGCTCCGGCCTGCGCCGCGAGCGACAGCAATGCCGGGCCCACACTGAACTCGAGACTGTCGTGGTCGCGCCCCACGAGGCCGTCGTGGGCGAGTGCCGCGAGGCCACGCGAGATCTGCGACTTCTCGCGTCCGGCGCGCGAGGCGACCGAGATGACGCCCATTCCGCGGCCGGTGGAGGCCTCGTGGTCGAGCAGGCAGGCCACCAGCTCGAGCCGTCGGCCGATGTTGGTATAGGCCGTCATGTGCGCCACCCGAGGTCGGAACTCAACTGCGCAGCGGCGGCACGCACGGCAGCCGTGATCGCAATCGACCGCGGCTCGATTCGGTCGGACGGGCCGACGACCACGACTGCGCCGGCGAGCCGCGAACGGAAGTCGCGCACCGGTGCCCCCACCGAGGCGACCCCTGCCTCGGTCTGCTCGATCAGGACGCAGAACCCGTCTGTTCGGGCCCGGGCGATCTCGCGTTCGAACGCTTCACGGGTGCGCGGCGCTCGGGCGCCACTGGTGGCCGGCAACGGCCCCGAGCCCAACAGGCTGCGCAACTCGGTGGCCGACAGGTCGAGCAGCAGCACCGGGCCTGCGTCGCCGCGGGTGACCGGCACGCTGCGGCCCAGCCACGACATGCCGCGCACCGACACGTGGGGCATCGCTTCGGCGAGGGTGACCGACTGCGCGCCGCGACGCCGCACCAGATAGGCGCTCTCGCCGCACTCGAGCGCCAGTTGATCGAGGAGCGGCTGGCCGCGGGTGATGATTCGGCGTTCCACCACCTGCGCGGCTGCGGTGTAGAGCCCCCAGCCGAGGTGCAGGCTGCGGTCGGAGGGATTGCGTTCCACGAGGCCGAGTTCGACCAGATCGTCGACCACACGGGCCACCAGGCCGCGGTCGCGCCCGGTCAGCGCGGCGAGTCGCGACGAGGTGAGCGGCCCGTCGCCGTGGTGGTGATGCGCCATCGCGACCAGCAGGTCGAGCCCGCTCGGCGAGGCGTCGACAGCATCCCGGTCGGTCGGCACGGCGTCACTGTAGTGGTGCGATGAGGGCCTCGACGCCGCCGATCAGCATGGTGAGCAACTGCTCGAAGGACCCGTCGAGCGGCGACTGGGCACCGTCGCTCCACCGCACCGACAGCACCCGATCGGCCACGACATCGAAGTGCGCGGTGATGTTCGGGAACCGTTCCGGGTCGAGGCCGCGCAACTCGTCCTCGGTGTCGCGGGCGCTCTCGGCGTCGGGCTCGGCGATACGCGCCAGCTCCATCACGACGAAACCCTGCACGGCACCGACGATGGCGTTGTAGGTGAACACCAGCATGTCGCCCGTGAGGCCCAACCCGGCGAGCCGACCGAGCACTGCGTCGGGGATGACCATGGCATCGGTGTTGCGAGCGCGCTCGATGCTGATGATGCGGGCCACGTTCGGGTGGCGTTGGGCGTGGGCCCGGTAACGGCACCCGAGCTGGCGCATCCACACCTTCCAGTCGGTGTGGTCGTCGGGCAGTTCGATACCTTCCAGCCATCGCTGCTCGACCAGGCCCAGCACACGGGCACGGTCGCCCACGTGCCAGTAGAGGGTGGCCGGGAACACGCCGAGTTCGGTGGCGAGCGAGCGCATGCTGAACCCCTCGCTCCCCCGTTCGTCGATGATGCGGAACGCCGCGTCGACGATGGCCTCACGCGTGATGGGCACCTCGGCACGAGAGCCGCGTCGGCGGGCAGGGCTGGGGCTGGTCATAGCGGCCTCTCGTCAGAGCGGTGGACGACGGGGTGGAACGCCTCGACGGGGTCGAGGGGGAACGCAGGACGGGTGAGATGCTGCCATGTCAGCAGGTGCAGCGCCGGAGTGGCCACCCCGGGAGCGTCGACCTCGACCACCTGATCGGGGCCGAACAGGTGGTCGAAGCCGGCTCGGAAGTGCCCGCGCGACTTCACCACCACCACCCGAGCGGCTGCCGGGTCGAGACCGACGTGGCGCAGCGTGTCGGCCTCGGCGCACTGCACGGCACGCGACGACACCCCCACCCTGATGCCACCGAGGTCGAGCGCACACGCCCGGCCCGGATGGCGTTGCTGGCCGGCGTACACGCCACGGGTGGGCACGAAGGAGGTGTCGACCAGGGCCACCACACGGGCCTCGACCGTGAAGGGTTCGGCGAGCGGCCGGGTGGAGCCTGCGTTGAACGTGGCCCGCAGGGTGCGGCTCGGGCCCGCCTGCCATGCCACCTCCACCAGCGCTGGATCGAACTGCAACCCCATCACCACGCCGCGCACCCTGGCCTCGTACAGGGCGCGCATCACGGCCGTGGTGTTGCCCGGTGCGCCGCCCCCGGGGTTGTCGGCGACATCGGCAAGGATGACGGGCCGTCGCTCGCCGGCCGAGGCAGCCGCAGCGATGGCGACGCTGTCGGAGAGCGACGTGCCGCGCAGGCGGTAGTTGGGGCGCTCGGCCCACAGGGCCTCGGCCAGCGTGCGCACGACGGCCTCGGCCTCGGCCTCGCCGCCCCGGTCGACGGTGGCACACACGCTCACACCACCGTCGGGGACGTCGGCGAGGGCGAACCCGCCGAACACCGACACGTTGCGCACCGGAGGGTGCACCATCGAATCGGCCAGCGCCATCACCCGCCCGAACGGCTCGTCCGGCGCGGTGAGCTGGGCGAGCTGCGGCAGCGCCAACGGCAATCGACACCACACCATCGAGGTGGGTGGCCCGTCGAGCAGCCGAACCGCGTGGTCGGCTGCCTCTTCCAGGCACTGGGCGATGTCGACGTGCGGGTTGGTGCGGTAGCCGACCACCGCGTCGACGGCTGTGCACATGCGGTCGCTGAGGTTGGCGTGGAAGTCGAGCACCACCACGATCGGCACGGCCGGGCCCACCACGGCGCGTACTGCCTCGAACAGCGTTGCGTCGGGGTCGAGGTCGTCGGTGGTGCGACCGGCACCGTGGCCCAACACCACCACGGCGTCGAGCGGTGCCTCGACACGCAGCCGAGCGACGATGGCGGCCACGATGGCACGGAAGTCGTCGCCGTCGAGCGGGCCGCACGCGCCGAACTCCCACACGGGCAGGTCGACGATGTCGAGGTCGCGCAGGCTCCGGAGCCGGGCGACGAGCGCTCCGGCCTCCCAGCTGTCGGCCAGGCCACCGGGCCGGAGGCTGGCATCGATGCCGCTGGCGAGGCCCACCGGGTCGGCGAAGCCGTTCACCTCGTGCATGAAGCCCGTGATGCCCAGCCGCGGCCGACCGCCCATGTTGAACAGCGTACAACGCCGCCGCGTGGCGGGTCAGACCGCAGGTTGCTGCTGGGTGATGCAGTGGATGCCACCACCGCACTCGAAGATCGAGCGGGCGTCGTGCCCCACGATCTGACGGCCCGGGTAGGCCTTGGCCATCAGCTCCATCGCCGCCTCGTCGTTCGGGTCATCGAACGTGCAGAGGATGACCGCTCCGTTGCAGACGTAGTGGTTGATGTAGCCCCAGTCGACCAGCTCGCCGTCGACGTGTGTGGTGCGCGGTGCAGGAACCTCGATCACCTCGAGCGGCCGACCCTTCGCGTCGGTGCTGGCGCGCAGGATGGCGAGGTTCTCGCGGCACACCTCGTAGTCGGGGTGCGTGGGGTCGGGCTGGCTGTGGGCCAGCACCACGCCGGGGCGGGCGAAGGTGGCGATGATGTCGACATGGCCGCGGGTGCCGAAGCGGTCGTAGTCCTTGGTGAGGCCACGCGGCAGCCAGATCACCTTCTCGACACCGAGGTACGCCTTCAGCTCGGTCTCGACCGACTCGGCGTTCATCGTCGGGTTGCGGAACGGGTCGAGCTGCACGGTGGCGGTGATCATCACCGTGCCCTCACCGTCGACGTGGATACCGCCGCCCTCGTTCACCATCTGCGAGCTGAACAGCTCGGCACCGGCCAACCCGGCCATGTACGCGCCGACGTGCTGCTCGTCGTCCCAGCGGGCGAAGTCCTGCTGGCCCCAGCCGTTGAAACGCCAGTGCGTTGCGCCGAGGCGGCCGTCGGGGTGGGTGAGGAACGTGGGGCCGCTGTCGCGCGCCCAACCGTCGTCGATGGGTGTCTCGTGCAGCGTCACACCGGGCCCCACCAGCCCGCGCGCCACCTCGGCCTCGCCCACGTTGCACACCAGGCTCACCGGTTCGAAGCGGGCGATCGTGCTGGCCACCGAGGCCCACACGCTGCGGTAGTGCGCCAGCAGGTCGGGATCGTCCTCACCGAACGAGTCGTTCTTCGTGGGGAACTCCATCCACGTGCGCGTGTGCGGTGCCCACTCCGGGGGCATCGAGAAACCGGCGATACGGGGCGTCGACATGAGGAGGGCTCCGGGCTAGAGGAAGTAGAGACGACTGAGGGGCACCGACTCGGCGGGGCCGGCATACACGACGTTGCCCTCGAATGACACGGTGCCGGTGCGCGGGTCGACGTCGACCGTGCCGAGCGTGCGGTTCATCACCAAATCGGCCGGGCCGATGTTGCGGGTGTTGCGCACGCCGACGCGGCGGCGACGGGTGGTCATCCGGTCGTTGCTGTCGGCCGCCGCGGCCTGGCTGGTGAACGCCACCGACAGGTCGGCGGCCGTGGCACCGAATGCGCCGAACAGAGGGCCGAGCACCAGTGGCTCGCACGCGTCGGTGGTGGCGTTGGGGTCGCCCGTCACGCCGTACGCCGGGAACCCGGCCTTCAGCACCATCTGTGGCTTGGCGCCGAAGTGGTCGGCGCGCCACAGCACGATGTCGGCGAGCTTGCCCACCTCGAGCGACCCGATCTCGTGCGACAGGCCGTGGGCGATTGCCGGGTTGATGGTGAGCTTGGCCACGTAGCGGCGCACCCGCTCGTTGTCGTTGCGGGTGGGGCCATCGTCGAGTTCGGCCTTCATCTGCGCGGCCAACTGGAACGTGCGCCGCACGGTCTCGCCCGCACGGCCCATGCCCTGGGCGTCGCTCGACGTGATGCCGATCACGCCGAGGTCGTGCAGCACACCCTCGGCGCCCATCGTGCCGCCGCGGATGCGGTCGGCCACCATCACGTGGTCGGACGGCGACTGATGGTTCAGACCGTGGCAGGCGAAGATCATCTCGTAGTGCTCGTCGAGCGCGTCGCGCCCGAACGGCAACGTGGGGTTGGTCGACGAGCCGAGCACGTTCGGCACGCCGGCCAGCTTCATCACGTTGGGCACGTGCCCACCGCCGCATCCCTCGATGTGGAAGGCGTGGATGGTGCGGCCGCCCAGCACGGCGAGGGTGTCTTCCACGCTGAGGCACTCGTTCAGGCCGTCGGTGTGGAGAGCCACC
>JBEIIG010000098.1:0-10759 GCA_040380855.1 Acidimicrobiaceae bacterium
GAACTGGGCACCAACACCAGTTCGTTCGATCGGCTCGGCCTGGTGGCCGGCCCCACCACCAACCCCGGGGCGCTGGCCGATGCGATCGCCCGACTGCGGGCCGACCATCGGGTGCGGGTGCTCTATCTCGATGCGTCGACAACCGAACTGGTGAAGAGCTACGGCAGCAGCCGCCGCAAGCACCCCCTCGACGACGGCCACAGCGGTATCGCCGACTCGATCGAACGCGAGCGCCAGTTGCTCGAGCCGGTGAAGGCGACGGCCGACCTGGTGGTCGACACCACCGAGTTGAACGTGCACCAGTTGAAGGCCATCGTCGTCGATGCCTTCGCCACCGAGACCGAGGCCGAGGCGATGAAGATCACCGTCACCTCGTTCGGGTTCCGGCACGGCATCCCGCTCGATGTCGACCTGGTGATGGATGTGCGCTTCCTGCCCAACCCGCACTGGATCGAGCACCTCCGCCCGCATACGGGCCTCGACCCCGATGTACGCGACTACGTGCTGGGCCAGCCGGTCACCAAGGAGTTCCTCGACCGTTTCGAGTCGCTGCTCGAGCTGCTGCTGCCGTCGTACATGGCCGAGGGCAAGAGCTACCTGTCGATCGCGATCGGCTGCACCGGTGGGCATCACCGTTCGGTGGCGCTCGCCGAGGAGATCGCCTCGTG
The DNA here is from genome assembly GCA_040380855.1 of Acidimicrobiaceae bacterium. GTDB lineage: Bacteria > Actinomycetota > Acidimicrobiia > Acidimicrobiales > Ilumatobacteraceae > VFMC01. The sequence goes on from JBEIIG010000098.1 coordinate 669, forward strand.
GTTGCGGGCCATGGGGCACCGGCCGCGCGTGACGCATCGGGATATTCATCACTGACAAAGCGGGCCAGTAGTGTCGCTGGCGCACATCATCACGTGAAAGGACCCCTCCCGCCATGACGGTACGTGTGGGCATCAACGGCTTCGGTCGCATCGGCCGCAACTTCTTCCGCGCCGCCAAGCAGCGCGGCGTCGACCTCGACATCGTCGCCGTGAACGATCTCGGCTCGCTCGACACGATGGCGCATCTGTTGAAGTACGACTCGGTGCTCGGCGTGCTGCCGCAGACCATCAAGGCCACCAAGGGTGGTATCTCGGTGGATGGCGACGAGCTGAAGGTGCTGAGCTATCGCAACCCGGCCGAGTTGCCGTGGGGCGAGTTGGGTGTCGATGTGGTCATCGAATCCACCGGCATCTTCACCAAGCGCGACACCGCTGCTGCTCACCTCGACGCCGGTGCACCGCTGGTGATCGTGTCGGCGCCGTGCGACGGCGCCGACGCCACCTTCGTGTACGGCGTGAACCACAAGGACTTCGACCCGAAGACCCAGAAGGTCATCTCGAACGCCAGCTGCACCACCAACTGCTTCGTGCCGTTGGTGAAGGTGCTCGACGATGCGTTCGGTGTCGAGCAGGGCCTGATGCAGACCGTGCACGCCTACACCGGCGACCAGCAGTTGGTCGACGGTCCGCACAAAGACCTCCGTCGTGCCCGTGGAGCCGCCATCAACATCGTGCCCACCAGCACCGGTGCAGCCCGTGCCACCAGCCTCGTGCTGGCCTCGATGAAGGGCAAGCTCGACGGCACGTCGCTGCGTGTGCCGGTGCCCACGGGTTCGGTGGTCGATTTCACCGCCAACCTGAAGAAGGCGGCCTCGGTCGACGAGATCAACGCCGCGTTCAAGAAGGCCGCCTCGGGTTCGCTGAAGGGCATCCTGCGCTACTGCACCGACCCCATCGTGTCGAGCGACATCGTCACCGACCCGCACAGCAGCATCTTCGACGCCGGCCTCACGATGAGCATGGGCACGATGGTGAAGGTGCTCGCCTGGTACGACAACGAATGGGGCTACTCGAACCGCCTCGTCGACACCACCCTGTTCACCGGGGCCAAGGTCGCCAAGCGCAAGAAGTGAGGCGGTAGCCGTGGCCAACCGCATCCCCACCCTGGCCGACCTCGGCGACGTGGCCGGCAAGCGCGTGCTCGTGCGCACCGACTTCAACGTGCCGATGGAAGGCGGGCGTATCACCGACGACTTCCGCATCCGTGCGGCGCTGCCCACCATCAACTGGCTCACCGAACGCGGCGCCAGCGTGGTGTGCGCCTCGCACCTCGGCCGGCCGAAGGGTGCGCCCGATCCGAAGTACTCGATGGACGCAGTGCGCGCCCGGCTGGCCGAGTTGGCCCCGGGGGTGGACTTGCTCGAGAACCTGCGGTTCGACGCGGGCGAGGAGGGCAACGACCCGGCGTTCGTGGCCCGTCTCGTGGACGGCATCGACGCCTACGTCGACGATGCATTCGGTGCCGCACATCGCGCGCATGCCTCGATCGTCGGGCCACCGCAGTCGCTGCCGTCGGCCATGGGGCTGCTGCTCGAGAAGGAGGTCGAGGTGCTCCTCGGCCTGCGCGAGCACCCGAAGCACCCGTTCGTCGCCGTGCTCGGTGGTTCGAAGATCTCCGACAAGCTCGGCGTGGTCGAGGCCTTGCTCGACGTCGTCGACGCGTTGGCCATCGGCGGGGCGATGTGCTTCACGTTCCTCGCCGCCAAGGGCTATCCCATCGGCGCGTCGCTGTGGGAGCCCGACCAGGTAGACACCTGCAAGCGGCTGCTCGACAGCTCCGCTGCCCGGGGCAAGACCATCCATCTGCCCGACGACATCGTCGGCCTCGACGCCAACGGCAACTTCGCCACCTACGGCGTGCGCCTGCCCGAAGGCGCCAAGGGCTTCGATATCGGCCCCGGCACCGCAGCCGCGTTCACCGACATCATCATGGATGCCCGCACCGTGTTCTGGAACGGCCCGATGGGCATGTTCGAAGACGACCGCTTCGCCGCCGGCACCCGCACCGTCGCCCAGGCGATGGCCGACACGAAGGCGTTCACCGTGGTGGGCGGTGGCGACTCTGCCGCTGCGCTGGCACAGTTCGGCCTCGACGACGAGGTCGACCATGTGTCCACCGGTGGTGGCGCCTCGCTCGAACTGCTCGAACTGGGCGATCTGCCCGGTCTCGCCGCCCTGCGAAAGGCACCCAACGCACATGGCTGATCCCCGCCGCCCACTCATCTCGGGCAACTGGAAGATGAACCTCAACCATTTCGAGGCCATCCAGACCGTGCAGAAACTGGCCTACCTGGTGTCCAAGGACGATGTGGCCAAGGTGGACGTGAGCATCCACCCCCCGTTCACCGACCTGCGCAGCGTGCAGACGGTCATCGACGCCGACAAGTTGCCGTTCGCGCTCGGCGCGCAGCACTGCCACTGGGACGACAAGGGCGCGTTCACGGGCGAGATCTCGCCGGTGTTCCTGGCCAAGTTGGGCGTGCAGTACGTGATCTGCGGCCACAGCGAGCGGCGCGAGTTGTTCGGCGAGACCGACGAGATGGTGGCGGCGAAGGCCGCGGCCATCTCGAAGCACGGGATGACCCCGATCGTCTGCGTCGGCGAGACGCTGGCCGAGCGTGAGGCGGGCGCCACCGAGACCAAGGTGCTGGGCCAGGTGCGCGCCGCGCTGGCGGGCCGCAGCGCCGAGCAGGTGGGTTCGCTCGTCATCGCCTACGAACCGATCTGGGCCATCGGCACCGGCCGCAACGCCACGGCCGACGATGCGCAGCAGGTGTGCGCCGCCATCCGCGGGGTGGTGGCCGAGGTGTTCGGTGCGGCTGCCGCCCAGCGGGTGCGTATCCAGTACGGCGGTTCGGTGAAGGCAGGAACGATCGCCGAACTCATGGCCGGGCCCGATGTCGACGGTGCCCTCGTCGGCGGCGCCAGTCTCGACCCCGACGAGTTCGCGCGCATCGTGCGTCTCGGGATCTGACGACTGAGGGAACGAACGCTCCGAGATCCACGGCCGGTGGAACGGGAATGCTGTTCCGGTGCTGTCGTACCTGGTAGCGTTCCGACGCTCGCGCTGATCGGGGAGGACGGCGCGAGGTAGGAGAGCAGCCGAGCCCCCCGGTCCGCCGGAGACGAACTGCTCACACACCCTCCCTCCGAACCACCATCAGGAGGACCACTACGTGAGCACCACCAAGCGCAGCACGAAGTTTGCTGCACTTGCTGTGGGTCTTGCGATGGTCGTGGCCGCATGCGGCGACGACAGCGAATACACCACGGCGACGACGGCAGCGGCCGTCGAGACCACTGCAGCGGCTGCGGAGACCACCGCCGCTCCGGCACCCGACACCACCGCTGCACCCGAGACGACCGGAGCGCCGGCCGCCGAGGCCGCCATGCGGATCACCGTCGACATCAACCCCGATGCAGTCTGGGAAGATGGTTCGCCGGTCACCGTTGCCGACTTCGAGTGCACGCTCAACGCGGCCATCAACACGCCTGGCTCGATCAGCACCACCGGCTACGACAAGATCATCGGTATCAGCGCCGGCGAGAGCGACCAGCAGGTCGTCATCGAGTTCAGCGAGGTGTACGCCCCGTACAAGGGCCTCTTCGGTAGCCTCATCAAGGCCGCCTCGGTCGAGGACTGCAATGACATCTCCACCGATTTCGCCGACTTCAACGGCACGTCGAACACCGAGTGGTTGATGGATTCGTGGAGCCCGAGCCAGCTCGTCTACGTGCCCAACCCGAACTACTGGGGCGAGGCCCCGAAGGTGGAGCGCATCGTGATGGTGCCGTTCGCCGACGGTGACACGCAGAACGCTGCACTGCTGGCCGGTGAGGTCGACTTCATCTACCCGCAGTTCTACGCCGGTATCTCCGATGCGTTGGCCGACCCGAACGTCACCAGCAAGGTGGAGTTCGGTGGCGACTACGAGGGCTTCTACTTCCAGAGTGACCCGAGCCGTGGCGGCCCCTTCTCCGACCCGATCTTCCGTGAGGCGTTCGTGAAGTCGATCGACCGCGATGCCGTGTTCGAGCAGATCTACATCCCGTTGTCGGAAGGCAAGGGCAAGCTGCTCAACTGCGGCCCGATCGTTCCCGGCCCGTACTGCAACGACGCCTGGGCCGAAGGCCAGTTCGATCCCGAGGGTGCGGCTGCGCTCCTCGAGGAGAACGGCTGGGCCAAGAACGCCGATGGCTTCTGGGCCAAGGACGGCGGCGAGGCGCCGACGGTCCGCTGGATCATCAACACCGGCAACGTGCGCCGCGAGAACACCCAGGCCTTCCTGATCCCGCTGATGCAGGCTGCCGGCTTCAACGTCGTCGCCGACAACTGCGACGCCGCCTGCTACTTCCAGCAGCGCCTCCCATCGCTCGACTACGACATGGCGATGTACATCAGCACCGCCCCGCCGGACCCGAGCTACCTGGTGCCCGGCTTCACCTGCGCACAGATTCCCACCGAAGCGAACCAGCAGCAGGGCCAGAACTCGACCGGTTGGTGCAACGAGGAGGCTTCGGCCAAGCTCGAGGAGAGCGACGTGACGGTTGATGAGGCGGCTCGCGCCGCGCTCATCAAGGACGCCCTCACCCTCATGGCCGCCGATCGCGTCATGCTGCCGCTGTTCCAGTTCCCGAAGGCCGGTTTCTGGCGCACCGACAAGCTCGCCGGCGCCGTCGACGGTCAGTTGAACAACTACAACGCCTTCAACAACTTCTCCGAGTGGGAAGATGCCGATGGCGACGGCCAGATCATCATCGGTGCCGAGCAGTGGCCCGAGTGCCTCAACCCGGTCACCGAGTGCGCGAACTCGTCGTGGATGGTGTGGACCACTGCCTTCCCGATTTCGCAGGGTGTCTGGGAGACCACCAACGAAGGCACCTACCAGATCACCAACCTGGTGGCTGGTGAGCCCGTCGTCGAAGTGCTCTGACGCACTGACGAGAAGTAATCAGTAGTTCCGTGAGCGGGGCCGACCGCAAGGTCGGCCCCGCATCACATCTCGTTGGGGGTCGAGTGTGCTTCGTTACATCCTGAGGCGGCTGTTGTGGGCCGTGCCGATTGTGCTGATCGCGACGTTCGTGGTGTACGTGGCGTTGCGTGTCGGTACCGACCCGGTGGCCAGCTACAAGCGTGTCAATCAGCGCGCGTCGGCGAAGAAGATCCAGCAGTACATCGAGGCCAACGGCCTGTATGACGGCTTCGGTGGTTACATCAAGGGCTACTTCCAGTGGCTCGGGGGCTTCCTCACCGGCGACTGGCCGCGCAGCATCAAGGGCAGCCGTGAGGTGTGGCCGGCGGTCAAGGAAGCCATGATGAACACGCTGCGCCTGGGCATCACGTCGTCGGTGATCGGTATCACCATCGGGCTCACGCTCGGTGTGTTCGTGGCGCTCAAACCCGGCTCGCTGCGCGACTCGGCCACCAACACCCTCACGTTCGTGGCGATCTCGACGCCACCTTTCGTGTCGGCGCTGTTCCTCCAGTTGTTCTTCGCGGTGTACTGGACGCGATGGTTCGAATCACCGCTGCTACCCACGTCGGGCGTGTACCCGCCGGGCCAGCAAGGTTTCGACGTCGGCCTGATGGTGAAGCACATGATCCTGCCGGTCACCGTGGTGGTCATCCAGATCGTCGCCGTGTACACCCGCTACATGCGAGCCTCACTGCTCGACGTGTTGAACAGCGAATACATGCGCACTGCCCGCGCGAAGGGCATCAGCGAGCGGCGGGTGCTGGTGAGGCATGCACTGCGCAACGCGCTCATCCCCATTGTCACCTTGGTGGCGATCGACTTCGGAGCGATCCTCGGGGGGTTGATCATCACCGAAGGAGTGTTCTCGTACCCAGGACTGGGCATGTACTTCCTCAAGGCCTTCGAAAACGGCGACTTCCCGCTGATGATGCCGTGGGTGTTCTTCTTCACCATCCTCGTGATCCTGTTCAATCTCATCGCCGACGTGTCGTACGCCGTGCTCGACCCGAGGATCCGCCTTGACTGATCTTCTGCACCCCAGCGCGCCGTCCAACGACGGTGCCGACGCCCTGCAGGGCCTCACCAGCGAATCGCTGTCGCCCACGAAACTGGCGATGAAGCGGTTCATGCACCACAAGGGGGCTGTGGTGGCCCTCGTCGTGCTGGCGATCTTGATGCTCATCGCCCTCCTCGCTCCGATCACCGCCCGATACGGCGTGAACGAGACCGTGTTCAAGACCAGCGCCGAGCGTCCGAACTACAACCTGCCACCTTCGAGCGTCGCATGGCTCGGCACCGACGACATCGGACGCGACCTCTACAGCCGACTCATCTACGGTTTGCGCGTGTCGCTGCTCATTGCCTTGGTATCGGCGGTGATCAGCACGCTCCTCGGGGTGTCGATCGGTGCGATCGCCGGTCTGCGGGGCGGGCGCTTCGACGACATCCTGATGCGGGTGACGGACCTGTTCCTCGCGTTTCCGTTCCTCGTCACCTTGCTGCTCCTGCGCAGTGTGCTGGCCAGTGTCTCGTGGCTCGAGCCCATCGTCGGCGAAATCACATCGATCCGTTTCGTGATCGTGCTGTTCGGGCTCACCGGGTGGATGGTGGTGGCGCGCATCATGCGCGGCCAGGTCCTGGCGCTGAAAGAGCGCGAGTTCATCGAGGCCTCGAGGGCCCTCGGGGCCAGCAACACTCGCATCGTCATGAAGCACCTCATCCCCAACTCCATCGGCCCGATCCTGGTAGCGCTCACATTCTCCGTGGCCGCCTCGATCGTCTCCGAGGCGACGCTCGCCTTCTTCGGGTACGGCCCTCAGGCGGGTGACGGCGCAACGTCGCTTGGCATTCTGGTGGCCGGATCGCGCGGGGCGCTGTTGCCGGGCTACTGGTGGCTGGTGGTGTTCCCCGGGGTGCTCCTGGTGGTCACCACACTCTGTGTGAACTTCGTGGGCGATGGCCTACGCGATGCCACCGATCCGAAGCTCGACATGGGAGGCAAGTGATGAGTCGCGAGGTGGTGCTGTCGCTGCGCGATCTGCGGGTCACGTTCGGCACCCTCTTGGGCAACGTGCAAGCGGTGCGCGGTGTCGATCTCGACGTGCACGCCGGCGAGATCGTGGGTGTGGTGGGCGAGTCGGGTTCGGGCAAGTCGGTCACCTTCCTCGGCATGATGGGCCTGCTGCCCAGGAGCGCCCGCGTGGAGGGCTCGGCCACCGTGCGAGGGGCGCAGATGGTGGGCGCCTCGGTGAACGAGATGCGGGCGATCCGTGGCAAGCGCGTGGCGATGATCTTCCAGGATCCGCTGTCGGCCCTCAACCCAACGCACCGCATCGGCAAGCAGATCGTGGAGATGATCAGGGAGCACCAAGACATGTCGGGCGACGCAGCCATGCGCCGAGCGATCGAGTTGCTCGACCTGGTGGGCATCCCCCAGCCCGATCAGCGAGCGCGGCAGTATCCGCACGAGTTCTCTGGGGGCATGCGCCAGCGCGTGATGATCGCCATGGCTATCGCCAACGATCCCGAGGTGCTGATCGCCGACGAGCCCACCACAGCGCTCGATGTCACCGTCCAGGCGCAGATCCTCGAGGTGATGCAGCGCATTCAGCGCGAACTCGGTACGGCGATCGTGCTCATCACCCACGACCTCGGCGTGGTGGCTCGTGTAGCCGACAGGGTGCAGGTGATGTACGCCGGCCGCACGGTCGAGCGTGGGTCGGTCGACGACGTTTTCGCCGGCTCCACGCATCCGTACACGCGTGGCCTCATGGCGTCGCTGCCCGGCACCGCTCGCGAGCGCCTGGTCCCCATTCCCGGATCTCCCCCCAACATGCTGCGCCCCCCGGCCGGGTGTGCCTTCGCTCCCCGCTGCGAGTTCGCTGTCGACCGCTGCGCTCAGGGTGAACCACCGGTACTGGTGCCACTCGGGTCGAGCGAGTCAGCCTGTATCCGGGCTGTGGAGTTGTACTCGGAGGTGGCACGGTGAGCACCGAACCGATCCTGACGGTCGAGCACCTCACGAAGAACTTCACTGTGCGCAGTTCCAAGGGGCTGCGGTCGGTCACTCGCACCGTTCAGGCGGTGTCGGATGTGTCCTTCCAGATCAGCCGCGGTGAGACCCTGGGCCTGGTGGGTGAGTCGGGATCCGGCAAGACCACCGTCGGTCGCTGTGTGCTGCAGCTGATCCAACCGACCGGCGGATCGGTCGTGTTCCAGGGTCGGGAACTGGTCGGGATGCCGGCCAACGAGCTGCGGCTGCTGCGGCGCGAGATGCAGATCGTATTCCAGGACCCGTATGCGTCGCTCGACCCGCGCCGCACGGTGTTCGACGCCGTGGCCGAGCCGCTCGAGATCCAGAAGGTGTCGGGCGATCATGCAGCGAGGGTGGCCGAACTCCTCGAACTCGTCGGACTGGCCCCCGACCATGCCCGCCGATTCCCGCACGAGTTCTCCGGTGGCCAGCGCCAGCGCATCGGGGTGGCTCGAGCCCTGGCACTGAATCCATCGCTGATCGTGCTCGACGAGCCGGTGTCGGCGCTCGACGTGAGCATCCAGGCCGGTGTGGTGAACCTGCTCGAAGACCTGCAGGAGCAGCGCGGCCTGAGCTATCTGTTCATCGCCCACGACCTGTCGGTGGTGCGCCACATCAGCGATGTCGTGGCCGTGATGTACCTGGGCAAGTTGATGGAGATCGGGCCGGCCGACGAGGTGTACAACTCGCCCAGCCACCCCTATACGCAGGCGCTGCTGTCGGCCATTCCCGAGCCCGATCCGGTGACCGAGCGCCAGCGCCAACGCATCTTGCTGCAGGGCGATGTGCCCAGCCCCATCAACCCGCCCAGCGGCTGCCGGTTCCGTACCCGCTGCCCGATCGCCCAGCCGGTGTGCGCCGAGGAAGAGCCGGTGCTGGTCGATCGCGGCCAGGGTCATCCGGTTGCCTGCCACTTCGCCCAGGCCGTTCCGGTCACTGTGGCTGCCCGATAGGATCCCGCCCGTGCGCGACTTCATCATGATCCTGATGGTGATCCTCAACCTGCTGTCGCTGGTGGGGATGATCGGCGGTGTGCTCATGCACAGCGGCCGTGGTGGCGGGTTGTCCGACATGCTCGGTGGCGGTGGCATGGCCACAGCACTCGGTTCGGCTGCGGCCGAGCGCAACCTCACCCGCATCACCACGGTGTTCGCGCTGGTGTGGATCATGACGGTCATCGCACTGGGCTTCTTGTTGGTGCGCTGAGCGCCACCGGGTAACCTCACTCTCCCGACGTTCACGTCGGTCCACGTCGAAGTGGCGAAATAGGCAGACGCGCTAGCTTGAGGGGCTAGTGCCCGTAAGGGCGTGGGGGTTCAAGTCCCCCCTTCGACACCAGTGTCTGGGAGAGTTCCCAGATTTTCACCCCCACCGTCCGGCGTCGAGCACACCGCTCCGCCGGAGGCGATGGAGTTGGACCGCTCAGGAACGCGAGAGGGCCATCTCTCCTCGGCGGCGATGCTGGCCGCGTGTCCGATCCAGCACGAGGCCGTCGACCTATCCTCCGCGGGTGGGCCTTCCTGATTTCGTGCCGTCGCCGAACCAGCTGGATCTGGATCTCTACGAGATCGAGAACAGGGCACTCGACCGACTGGGTGTCGTTCTCGATGCGATGCGGAAGCTCGCGCCGTGGGCAGGACGCACACTGGTCGACCTCGGTTGCGGAAGCGGGTTCTGGTTGCAGAAGTACACCGACGCCACCGAGGTCATCGGAGTCGAGCCCGACGAGCGGCTGATCCCGACCGCTCGTCGTCGAGTTCCCGGGATGGAGGTGTTGTTGGGGTCGGCCGAACACATTCCGCTTCCTGACTCGTCGGTGGACGTCGTGCATGCCCGGTTCGCCTATTTCTTCCCGCCGGGATGCGAGGCCGGCTTCGACGAGGTGATGCGGGTGCTGCGACCCGGCGGGACCCTCGTGGTTGTCGACAACGATCTTCGGCACGGTGAGTTTGCAGAGCTTGTCGTTCGCTCGGCGTGGGCTCAGCCACAAGGACAAGCATCGACCACCGATGCGTGGTGGC
>JBEIIG010000099.1:0-10754 GCA_040380855.1 Acidimicrobiaceae bacterium
GCGAGCGTGTCGTCCGCGCAGAGCATGAGCACCCGTGTTGCCACGAAGAGCGACCGTACTGAGCAGGCGCGATTGTGCCGGTCGATCAGACACATTTTTCATCAGTTGGTGACAATTGGTGCACCGCCGAACATGTCATCGACGACACCGACGGGTCGCGCGTCGGCCGGTCATCGCCGCCTCACATCGGCCGGTCGCGGGCTCAGACAGAGGCGTTCGCGACGGTGCGGAGCCGGTACAGCATGGTGGCGCGATGGTTCCTGATCGTCCGGTCGGTCACCTGGGCCTCGGCCGCCAGCTCGGCTGAGGTGGCCCCGGCGGCCAGGCGTCGGGCGAGCGCCAGATCGTCGTCGTCGAGGCCGGCACGCGCTGCGTCGGCCAGGAGCTGGGCGAGTTCGTCGGCAGCGGTGAGCTGCGGCGCAGCAGCAGGCGACTCGTCGAACCGCTCGGGCGCGACGGCGATCACCGGTGTGCGACGCCGCTGGTCGCGCCGAAAGGCGTGGTACTCGGCGTCGCGCAGCAGGCCGGCCACCAGGTAGGTGGGTCGCCGCTCGACAGGAAACGTGCAGATCACGGTCCAGGCCGCCGCCAGTAGATCGTCGACTGCCGCAACTGGGTCGCCGCCGAACCGCACCCGGCGGCGGGCGATCGAACCGAGCCCAGGCAGCAGGCGCTGCAGCAACACCCGTGCGGCCAGCGGTTGGCTGCGCGCTACCAGGAGGAGCTGGCGCACGATCTCGTCGTCGTGGTCGGCGCGTCGGCCCGACTGTCCATAACCGGCCGCCAGGAGCAGATCGTCGAGCGAGTCGAGCCGCGCCACCTGCAGGTGCCAGCCGCGTGCGGTCGCCACGGCGTGCGGCGAGACAGCGAGGCGGTCCCATTCGCGCTGGAGGCGGATGAGGCTGTGGCGGGTGCGAGCAGGGCTCGTGGAACAGGGTGTGCTGAGGCGTTGGGGTGACATGGCCGGATCGTCGGCCTGGTTCCTCACCGGAGGGCTCTCCGCGCGGCTCACCGCATCGCCCACCACGAGCGACAATCGTCAAGAACGTGTCAAGACAGCGTCACGAGCAGGTGGGACGCGATGTCCGGTTTCCCCGTTCGACGATCGGGTGTCGATCACTGGGGTATGACGATGTGGCAGATCTCCTGGTGTGCCGGCCCCGATGCCGGAGCAGTGCGGTTCGTCGCCCCTGGCCGCATGCTCGTCGGCCGAGCGCCGCAGGCTCCGATCCGATGCGACGATCCGATGCTCGAGCCCTTCCACGCCGAGGTGTGTCTCGGCGCCGACGGGACGTGGACGTTGGTGCAGTTGGCCGGCCGGACGCCGATCAGATGCACGACGTCCGATCTCGAGGTGGGCGCGAGCACGGTGCGCTTCGTCTGCGTGCCCGGCGCAGTCTCCGATGAGTTGGCGGCCAGTGCGCCGGGCCACCCCGAGGCAGACGGCGACAGCGACGGCCGATCGACTGTGCGCCAGGTGGTACGCACCCCGCGCCTCGTCGTGTCCTGGGCGCCGGAACCGCTGGCACCTCCGCCCGACCCGGCACCGATCGACCCCGGCGAACCACTGGGCCGATCGGCCGCTGTCACCCTCGTGCCCGCAGCGGTGGCGTGTGGAGCGGGAGCAGTGATGGCAGCCGTGATGCATCAGGTGGTGATGGCCGTATTCGCCGGTGTCGGTCTGTTGGCCAGTGCTGCCGGTGTGGCCGTGCAGGTGGCCGCCGAACGTCGGCGCCGCCGAGCCGACGCAGCGCGTCATGCGACCGCGTTGGCGGCGTGGCGAACCGCCCTCGAACGCCAGTGCGCCGCGTGGAGCGCGCACGAACGGCGCGCCCACGGCACCGCGGCCGAACGGTTCGAGTCGGCCCTGCGCGACCAGCCCGCCGTATGGCAGCGCCGCCCTTCCCACGGCGATGCGTGGGTGGTCACCCTCGGCGACGGCACGCGGGCATGGCAGCCGGGCGCCGCTGCCGCAGGCGCTGCCGTCGACGGGCAGAGCTGCGACGTCGGCACACTTCGCACGGTCGCAGGAGTGCCGGTGCCGATCGCCCTCGACCCCGGCCGGGTGGTGATGGTGCGGGGTGCAGCCGCTGCCGCAGTGGGTCGCAGCCTGATGATGCAACTCGCCTGCCAGACCGGCCCTGCCGACTGGCGGTTGATGGTGGTGACGACGAACCCGACCGGCTGGGAGTGGGCTGCGCACCTCCCGCACGCGCTCGACCCCGAGCGGGGTGCGGCGGTGTCCGACGAGCACGGCCTCGCCGCCTTCGTCGCAGCGAGTCGACTCGACACCACGGCATCGGCCATCGGCCCGACGACGGTGCACCGGGTCGTCGTCACCGACGAGCCGGGGTTGCTCGCCGTGCGCACCGGGCCCCTACGGCGACTCCTGGCCGGCCCCAACCCACCTGCCGTCGTCGTGGTGGCCGACGGCTCGGCCACCGAGGTGGGCGTCGCTGTCCCAGCGGTCTGCACCGCCGTCGTCGACACACGGGCCGACGGGTGGGCACGGGTGCTCGCCGACACGGCGCGCCATCACGACCCGGCGCTCGTGCGCTACAGCGGCCTCGGCATCGCCCGCGCCGAGCAGCTCGCCCGGCAGCTCGCCCGGTGCCGCGACCCCGAAGACCCACGTCAGGCGGCACTCGACCTCCCCACGAACGTGGCTCTCGCCGACGTGCTCCGGCACGTCGGCGTCGACCCTCTCGACCCGGTCTCGATCGAGGCGGCCTGGGCTCGCCAGACCGTCGACCCGCATCCGGCCACACCACTGGGGCGCACTGCCGACGGCCGGATCGACATCGATCTCGTCGCCGATGGACCGCACGGGTTGATCGCCGGCACCACGGGTGCGGGGAAGAGCGAACTGCTGCGCAGCCTGGTGCTCGGCCTCGCCTGCCAGGTGCCACCCGACCACCTGGCCCTGGTGCTGATCGACTACAAGGGCGGTGCCACATTCGATGCGCTCGCCCGGCTGCCGCAGGTGGCGGGTGTGGTGACCGACCTCGACGGCCGGCTCGCCGAGCGGGTGTTGCGTAGCCTCCGCGCCGAACTGGCGCGCCGCGAGCACCTCGTGCGCAGCCTCGGTGCGCCCGATCTCGCCACGGCGCGACAGCAGTGCGCGGCCCCGGTGTTCGCTCGTCTCGTGGTGGTGGTCGACGAATTCGCCGCGTTGGCGGCCGAGCAGCCCGAGTTCCTCCACGCGCTCGTGGGGGTGGCGCAGCGCGGTCGCAGCCTGGGTGTGCACCTGCTGCTCGCCACACAGCGCCCAGCCGGGGTGATCGACGACGACATCAGGGCGAACACGCAACTGCGTCTGGCGCTGCGGCTGCACGACCGCGCCGATGCGCTCGACGTCGTCGGCGACGTCGCCCCGTCGCTGCTGCCCCGCCGTGTGCCCGGACGCGCGGTGTTGCGTCTGGCCGCCGACGAACTGGTCACGTTCCAGACCGCCGCAGTGGGCGACGACGCACCTGCGGTCGTGGCTGCGGTGTGCCGTGCCGCCGAACAACGCGGTGGCCACCGGGCGGCGAGCCCGTGGACCGAACCGCTTCCGATCGGACTGACGGCCGATGACCTTCCGCGATGGCTCGATGCGGTGCCACCCGCCGGCACGATCGGCGTGATCGACCTGCCCGACGAGCAGCGTCGCGAGCCACTTCGCTGGAGCCCTGCCGATGGTCATCTGCTGGTGCTGGGCTCGACCGGGGCCGGCGTCTCGTCGACGCTGGCGACCGTCGTCGGCTCGGTGTTCGGCGACGCACCATCTGCGCCATCCGAGTTCGTGGTGTTCGATGCGGTCGGTGATGCGCGGTGGGATGCTCTTGCCGGTCACCCGCGCTGCGCCGGGGTGGTCCGTCCGGCCGAGCGCGAGCGGCTCTGGCGTGCCCTCAAGCACGCTGTAGCTGCGCTCGACCGTGCCGGCGACGGGCCCCCGCTCCTCGTGGTGATCGACGGGATCGGCATCCTGCGCCGCGACGTCGACGACCTCGACCGACTCGACGACTACGAGATGCTGGAACGACTCGTCGCCCATGGCGGTGGTCGCGTCGTGCTGGCGGTGGGGGCCGATTCGGCCGTGTCGGTGCCCGGCGCGCTGGTGGCGCGCTGCGCGACCCGTTGGGTGCTGCACCTGCACGACCGCAGCGACGCCCCGACGGTCGGGGTGCCCGCCGCGCTGGTGCCGCCCCCGATCGCCGGTCGACTGGTGATGGCCGGAAAGGCGGTGGAGGCCCAGGTGGTGGCACCGGCCGGTGCCGTCGGCACTGGCTGGCCGGCCGCACCCGGTGCGATCGGTGTGCTGGCCCACCGGGTCGACGAGAGCGCGATGCCACGTTCGAACCGGCACGGTGGCTCGTGGTGGCCGGTGGTGGGCATCGACGCCGCCACGCTCGGGGTCGCGGTCGGGGAGGTTCCCGACGGCGAGCACCTGATGGTGATCGGACCAGCGCGCAGCGGCCGCACGTCGACGCTGGCGCGGCTGGTCACGGCCTGGCACGAGGCCGACGACACGAACGGGGTGATCGAGGTGGTCGCCCCGCGTCGGGCGCGTCGCACCGGTGTCGCAGTGGAACCCGTGCTCGACGCAGTGCTCGAGCGCATCGAGCGGGCGCTGGCGGCCGGGCGGCGCTGCCTGATGGTGATCGACGATGCCGAACTGGTGCCCGATCCCGGTGGTCGGCTCGCCGCACTGGTCGCTGCGGCCGATCCGGCGTTGACCGTCGTCGCGGCCGGTCGCGCCGAGTCGCTCCGACAGATCTACGGCCACTGGAGCACTGCGGTGCGACGGAGTCGGCTCGGTGTCGTGGCCGCCACATCCCACGAACTGGACGGTGATCTCCTCGGTGTGTCGCTGCCGCGGCGCCTGCCGATCGGCGCCCGACAGGGCCTTGCACACCTGGTCGACCACGGCGGCTGTCGGCTGGTGCAGGTCGCGATGCAGGCCGACGGCACCGACCCGTACGACCGGCTTCTGGCACTGACGCGTGCAGGTTCGCTCAGGGTTTGACAAAATGTAAAGCGTGACCGAACTGGCCGACCCCATCGCCCCTCCGACCACCGTCGACCTCGTCGTCAACGGCACCCCGGTGTCGGTGCGCGCCGACCATCCGCACCTGCTGGCGGCGCTGCGCGACGAACTCGACATCACCTCACCGAAGGACGGTTGCTCGCCGAGCGGACAGTGCGGCTGCTGCACGGTGCACATCGACGGCAAGGCCGTGGTGAGCTGCCAGACCCCGCTCGCCAAGGCGGCCGGCAAGCAGGTGCTCACGCTCGAAGGTGTCGAGCCCGCCGAACGGAAGGCCTTCGCCGATGCGTTCGCAGCCTGTGGTGGCCTGCAGTGCGGGTTCTGCATCCCGGGCATCGTGATGCGCGCCAAGGCCCAGATCGACAAGAAGGGTGCGGCACTCGAACGCAGCGACATGGCGCGTCACCTCGGCGCGCACCTCTGCCGCTGCACCGGCTACGTGAAGGTGCTCGATGCCATCGAAGCCGTCGCACAGGGCACGGCCTGCACGCCCGCCCTCTCGGGCGAGGTGGGTGGCGACGGCGCCAAGTACGAGGCCGCCGAACTCGCCCTCGGCGACCGGGGGTACATCGACGACATGCGCGTGCCCGGCACACTGCACGCAGCGCTGCGTCTCACCGACCACACCCGCGCCGACATCGTGGCCATCCACACCGAGGCCGCACTGGCCGCGCCCGGCGTGCATGCCGTGTTCACCGCAGCCGACATCCCGGGCGAGACATACGTCGGCCTCATCCACAAGGACTGGCCGGTGATGATCGGCGTCGGTCAGCGCACCAGCTACGCCGGCGACGTGCTGGCGGTGGTGGTTGCCGACACCCGCGAGCAGGCCCGTGCCGCAGCGAAGCTCGTCCACGTCGACTACACGGTGCACCAACCGGTCACCGATGCCGTGGCCGCGCTCGAACCCGGTGCGCCGGTGGCTGTGTGGAACACGCCGGGCAATGTGCTGAGCACCAGCGAGTACACCCGTGGCGACGTCGACGCAGCGCTGGCTGCGTCGACCCACACCGTGCACCAGGTGTTCCAGACCCAGCGCATCGAGCACGCGTTCCTCGAACCCGAGAGCACGCTCGCCGTCCCCTCCGTACGCCCCGACGGCAGCCGGCACCTGCAGGTGTACTCGGGCGGCCAGGGCGTGTGGGACGACCGCAACGACATCGCCCGCATGCTGGCGGTGGGCAACGACACCGTCACGGTCGCGCTCGTCTCCAACGGCGGCGCCGTCGGCGGCAAGGAGGACATGAGCAACCAGGCGCACGCCTCGCTGGCCGCATGGCTGCTCGACCGCCCGGTGAAGTGCACGCTGTCGCGCGAAGAGAGCCTGATCATGCACGCCAAGCGCCACCCCATCCGCCTCGAGTACTGGGCTGGCTGCGACGCCGACGGCCGACTCACCGGGTTGCGCGTGCGTGCCATCGGCGACAGCGGCGCCTATGCGAGTGTGGGCATGAAGGTGCTCGAGCGGGCAGCCGGCCACGCCAGCGGCCCGTACCGGGTGCCCTCCATCGACGTGCACTCGGTGGCCGTGCGCACCAACAACCCGGTGTGCGGCGCCTTCCGCGGCTTCGGCGCCAACCAGGCCCAGTTCGCGATGGAGGGTGTGCTCGACCGCCTGGCCGAACAGGTGGGCATCAGCGGCTGGGAGATCCGCAAGCGCAACGTCATCCACCCCGGCGAGGTGTGGGGCCCCGGCCAGATCATGGACGACGGCTGCGGCGGCGCCGAGGCCTGCCTCGACGCCGTGAAACCGCTGTACGACGAGGCGCGTGCTGCCGGGTACGCGGTGGGCCTGGGTCTGGGCCTGAAGAACAGCGGGCTCGGCAACGGCTTCCGCGAGGTGTGTCGCGCGGTGGTGCGTTTCCGCGAGCCCGAGGGCGACGGGCCCGGCACGGTGGAGGTGCGCCACGCCTGGACCGAGATGGGTCAGGGTGTGCACACCGTGGCGCTCCAGGTGGCGGCGGGCGAGTTGGGCATCGACCCCAACCGAATCGAAGTGATCGTCGACACCACCCGCGAACTCGGCTTCGGCCAGACCACGGGGTCGCGCGGCACGTTGATGGCTGCAGGTTCGGTACAGAAGGCGTGTGCGGCCGCGCTGGCCGACGGCTGCCGGCCCGAGGTCGACTACGTGGGCGAGCACATCGTCGACTGGACGCACCACCTCGGCGACCCCGAGCACCCGAACCCCACCATCCACGCTGCGTTCGGCTACGCCGCGCAGTTGGTGCTGGTCGACCGTGCCACCGGCGGCATCGCCAAGGTGGTTGCCATCCACGACGTGGGCAAGGCGGTGAACCCCCAGCTGTGCGTCGGCCAGATCGAGGGCAGCGTGCACATGGGCCTGGGCTACGCGCTCAGCGAAGACTTCCCGTCCGATCCCGAGACCGGCTTCCCCACCAACATGACGTTGCGGTCGCTGGGCATCCTGCGCGCCAAGGACGTACCGCCCATCGAGGTGCACCTCGTCGAGGTGCCCCAACCCCGCTCGCCCTACGGCATCAAGGGTGTGGGCGAGATCGGCCTGGTGCCCACTGCACCGGCCGTAGCCGCGGCGCTGCACGAATTCGACGGCGAGTGGCGCAGCGTGCTGCCCATGCGCCGTGGCACCACCGCGGGCGACGACTGACCGCACGGCGACGTGCTGATACCGTCCGGCCGTGGGTGACGGAGCCGCGGTGACGCCTGACGCAGTACGTGCCGAGGTGCGCGCCTGGGTAGCTGCGAACTGGAGTCCCGACCTCGCCCTGCGAGCGTGGCGCGAGCGGCTGCTCGCCAGCGGGTGGGCGGTGCCGTCGTGGCCCGAACGCTGGTTCGGCCGTGGGCTGCCCGAGTGGAGCGTGCCGCTGGTGCAGGCCGAGATCATCGGGGCCGGCGCCGTGGGCATTCCCGTGGGCGGCGGTACCGGGCTCGCCGCGCCGACCATCCTCACCCACGGGCCCGATGCGGTGCGCGAGCGGTTCCTGCGGCCCATCCTCACCGGGGCCGAGACGTGGTGCCAGCTGTTCAGCGAGCCGGGTGCGGGTAGCGATCTCGCCGGCCTCACCACCCGCGCCGAACGCGACGGCGACGAGTGGGTGGTGAACGGGCAGAAGGTGTGGAACACCAGCGCCCATCACGCCGACTTCGGCATCCTGGTGGCCCGCACCGACTGGGACGCCACCAAGCACCGTGGCCTCACCTATTTCGCCCTGCCGATGCACCAGCCCGGCGTGGAGGTGCGCCCGCTGCGTCAGATGAACCGGCACAGTTCGTTCAACGAGGTGTTCCTCACCGATGCGCGCATCCCGGCCGAGTTCGTCATCGGTGCTCCCGGCGACGGATGGAACGTTGCGCTCACCACGCTTGCCTTCGAACGCCGGATGGGCACCCTGGGTCGGCCGCAGTACTCGGCTGCGCCCGGTCGCGCACTCGACGAGGCCCGTCACGAGGCCGACGAGTACTACCGCACCTATGCGTGGTATCCGCAGCGGGCGGGCCGGGTCGATCTGGTGCCCGAGCGGGCAGCGGCCACAGGTCGCAACACCGACTCGC
This sequence comes from Acidimicrobiaceae bacterium, assembly GCA_040380855.1. Taxonomy (GTDB): domain Bacteria; phylum Actinomycetota; class Acidimicrobiia; order Acidimicrobiales; family Ilumatobacteraceae; genus VFMC01. Next base: position 8,564 of record JBEIIG010000099.1, read on the forward strand.
TGGTGCGCCAGCAGATCGCTCAGCTCGTCGAACTGCAGCGCACCGCGCAGTGGACCGCTGCCCGGGCGCGGGCGGCGCAGGCACTCGGCCGTCCGCCGGGGGCCGAGGGGTCGCTGGCGAAACTGGCGCTCAGCGGTATCGCCCGCCAGGCCCATCGGGTGCACACCCTGCTGGCCGGCGCCGACGGCATGCTCACGGGTGCCGACAGCCCATTGGACGGGGTGATCGCCGAGATCCTCGTCAGCACACCGGCGCAGTCGATCGCCGGTGGCACCGACGAGATCCAGCACAACATCATCGGTGAGAAGGTGTTGGGCCTGCCGCGCGAACCGTCGGTCGACAATGATCAACCCTTCCGTTCCATCGCCCGCACCGCCCGCTGACGCCGAGCAGAGGGATGAGAGACGGGAGGCGCCGATAGCCTGCCGGGAAATTGTCAAGGCTTGTTCGGCCGAGCAGATTGCCTGAGCACCCTGGGTGACGGACGATCACATCTGCGCACGGTCTGGACCGTGGGCGTTGACCAGGCGACAGAGAGACCTCGAGCATGACGCTAGACACCGGATCGTCGACGGAACGTGAGCCCGATACGGGCTCGCGGCCACTCGTCGTGGTGAACGGGCAGCTCGTCCCCGATCAGCGTGACCCGAGCAGACGTCGTCATCTCGGCCAGTTCGAACGTCGCGTCACCCCTCCGGTGATCGTCGAGTCGGACTCGCCCGACGCTGCCGCCCTCGCCACCAACGCCTCGCCGGCGCGCGCCGACCAGTCGTCGGTGTCGTCGACTGTCGATGCGAACGATGACACCGGACCGGTCACCCTCCGCGGCATCCTGCTCCCGTTCGGCCACTATCTCGTCGACTCGGCGATGTGGGTGATGGCGATCATGTTCACGCTGTGGATGCGCTACGACTTCGACGCCTCACCGATCATGAACTGGGGCGTTGCGCTCATCGTCACCACGGCTGTCACTCTGCAGGGCGTCTTCGGCCTCACGAGCGGGCTCTACTCGCGGCGCTGGCGCTACGGCAGCTTCGACGAGGTGAAGGCGTTGGCCATCTCGATCTTCCTCACCGGTGCCACCTTGATGGTGTCGGTGCTGTCGTGGCGACCCGTCGGTATCCACCGGTCGGTGGCACCCATCGCCATGGCCATCACCCTGAACGGTGCGGTCGCTGTGCGCTCGGCGTGGCGACTGATGAAGGAGAAGCGGGCACGGCCCACCACCGGTTCGCCGATCGTGGTGATCGGCGCAGGTGAGGACTCGTACCGGATCGTGGCTGCGTTGCTGGCCAACCCCGAGAGCCCCTACCGACCCGCTGCGCTGCTCGACGACGACCCGTTGAAGGCGAATCTGCGCTGGCAGGGTGTGCGTGTCGAGGGCACCATCGACGATCTGCAGGACGTGGTCGTCGCCCACGGTGCCCGAACGGTGCTGTTGGCCATCCCCAACGCGTCGGGGTCGTTCGTCCAGAAACTGAGCACCGAGTGCTACCGACTCGACCTCGACCTGCTCGTGCTGCCCACCGTCGACGGGCTGTTCGGTTCGCCCACCCTCGCCGACATCCGCCCGGTGTCGGAGGTCGACCTGCTCGGCCGCCGCCAGGTCGAGATCGACGACACCGTGGTGGCCAACTACATCACCGGTCGGCGGGTGCTCGTCACCGGCGCCGGCGGCAGCATCGGCAGCGAACTGTGCCGCCAGTTGGCGATGTTCCAGCCTGCCCAGTTGATCATGCTCGACCGCGACGAGAGCGGTCTGCACGCCGTACAGCTCAGCATCGAGGGCCGGGCGCTGCTGAGCTCGCCCGGGCTCGTGCTCGCCGACATCCGCGACCTCGGCCGCATGCACGAGATCTTCAGCGAATACCGCCCCCAGGTGGTGTTCCATGCTGCTGCGCTGAAGCACCTCCCGCTGCTCGAGACAGCACCGGAAGAGGCCTGGAAGACCAATGTGCTCGGCACCCGCAACGTACTCGCCGCAGCCCAGGCGAGCGGTGTGGAGCGCTTCGTCAACATCAGCACCGACAAGGCGGCCGACCCCTCGAGTGTGCTGGGCTACTCGAAGCGCGTCACCGAGCGGATGACCGCGTCGGTGCCCTCGTCGGCCACCGGTACCTACGTGTCGGTGCGGTTCGGAAACGTGCTCGGCTCTCGCGGCTCGGTGCTCACCGCCTTCCGCGCGCAGGCC
>JBEIIG010000100.1:0-10500 GCA_040380855.1 Acidimicrobiaceae bacterium
CGTTGGTGACGAGGGTGTTGAGGCGCTCGTTGGTGAACTCGCGCTCGATGTTCTCGGCCGTGGTGGCGACGCACTCGGCCACGTCGCCGACGATGGTGTGCGACGTGCGGCGCCATTCGCCGACGTACTCCTGGGCGGTCTTCTTGCCGGCCACCATGGCGGCGCGGTCGATCGCCTTCTGGAAGCGGTGGGGGAGGATGATCTGGTGGCGCTCGGCGCCGAGGCGGCCGTTCACCTGCGCAGGAATGTCGCGCCACATGATGATGACGAGTTCGTTCACGTTGCGGGGCATGTCAGGCGGCCTCCTCGGCAGGGTGCGATCGCAGCGCGACCGCGACGGAGTGGGTGAACGGCTCGAGGCCGGTGTGGTGGTGCTCGAAGCGCAGGCCCAGTCGCTCGGCTGCGGCGCGGCCCGCGGCCAGCACGGTGTCGTCGGCGCGCTGGGTGAGCAGCAACACACGGGTGTAGTGCCCGAAGTACGCGTCGCGCAGTTGCGGGTGCCGGTCGAGGCCGAGGCCTTCCCACACGAGCGCGTCGAAGTGCTTGGCGAGGAAGTCGGTGAGGAAGAACGTGCCGAGTTCGGCGTCGTGCATCGCGGCGAACGTGTCGACCCCGGTGAAGAACGCGTAGCAGTGGTCGCCCGGGAGGCGGCGGAGGTGCGGCATCTCGCGCAGCAGCGCGTCGATGCCTCCACCGGTGCCGCAGTCGGCGTAGCCGAGCAGCACCGGGCGTGCTCCGGGCACGTCGGCGCCGCGATCGACGAGTACGCCGCGTACCGCATCGACGATGCGCTCGGGACGGTTGTGCAGGTTCGCGGGCAGATAGGCCACGTCGACCGCGTCGGCCAGGCCGTTGGCGGCGAGCACGGCTCGGAGTTCTGCAACCAGCGCACCGCAGGCCACGACGAGCGGCCGCGACGCCGCCGGTTCGGGCGCGGCGGCGCTCATGACGCGATCAGACCGACGGGCCGGGGGGCTCGACGCGGCCACGCCGCGCCTGCACGAACGACTTCGCGGTCTCGGCGGCGATGGCTGCGTCGCGGCAGTAGGCGTCGGCGCCGATGGCGGCACCGAACTCCTCGTTCAGCGGTGCGCCACCCACGAGCACGATGTACTTCTCGCGCAGGCCACGCTCGACGAGGGTGTCGATGACCACCTTCATGTACGGCATGGTGGTGGTGAGCAGTGCCGACATGCCGAGGATGTCGGGCTTGTGCTCCTCGAGCGCGGCGAGGAACTCGTCGGCGTCGGTGTTGATGCCGAGGTCGACCACCTCGAAGCCGGCGCCCTCGAGCATCATCGCCACGAGGTTCTTGCCGATGTCGTGGATGTCGCCCTTCACGGTGCCGATGACCACCTTACCGATGGGCTCGGCGCCGGTCTCGGCGAGCAGCGGCCGCAGGATCTCCATCCCGGCCTTCATCGCGTTGGCCGACAGCAGCACCTCGGGCACGAACAAGATGCCGTCGCGGAAGTCGATGCCGACGATGCGCATGCCCTCGACGAGGGCATCGTTCAGCACCTTGTCGGGGCCCCAGCCACGATCGAGCAGGATCGTGGTGCCCTCGACGATCTCGGGGCCGAGGCCGTCGTAGAGGTCTTCGTGCATCTGCGTGACGAGCTCGTCGTCGGGCAGCGTGGCGAGATCGAGGTCGTCATTGGCATCGGTCATGGTGATTCCTTCGCACGTCGGGATCGGTGGGCACGCTCCTGGTTCGGAGACTCCCGGGTGTGTTCCACGATGCGGAAACTATCCGCATAGTGAAACCGTACCACCTGAGGAGGGTGGACGCGAAGCCATGTTCGGGGCCGGCCCCGCGTTCGCGCACGAAAGGAAAAAAGAGAAAACGCCGAAATACGTGCAATGTGCACGTGTGAACGGACACTTACAAGCGTTGGATCGCGCGGAGCATAGCGGGTCGAACACCTTCGGTGGTGACACCGATCGAGCTCAAAGGAGTGAGCAGTGTTCCGTCTCTTGAATCTCTCATCGGCATCAGGAATCGCCGCCGCTGCGGCCACCGCCGCCATTGCGGTGGCTGTCGGTTCCGCAGCAACGGCGAGCAACACGATTCCCGGCACCAACGCTGGCCAGAACGTGGCGGTCGTGGCCGGCTTCACCGTCACCGACGTGAAGTACGACACGAACGACACGGCTGCGAATGCCGAGACCACCACCGTCGACACCGTGACGTTCACGATCGCCCGGAACACGCAGTCGCTCGCCGTGCTCGCCAAGTCGGCAGGCACCCCGAACGCAGAGGTCTGGCTGCAGTTGCGTGGCGCCTCGGCGGCATCGGCCAACTGGGTGGAGTGCACCTCGACCGGCAACAACACCGTCACCTGCGACACCTCGACGGCGACGATGAACATGGACGACATCAACGAGATCAGTGTCGTCGCGTTCGACCTCGACACGGCGAGCTGAGCCCGGGTAGCACCGGGTCGCCTGCGAACGAGACGGCCGTGCGGATTCGCAGCATCGCGCTGCTCATCGCCCTGGCAGGGATGTTCGCAGTCGCCGCGCCCGTGTCGTGGGGCGGATCGGCGACGTACCTCAGCATCCGCGGTACCTCGATGGAACCGACGATCCATGCCGGCGACCTGGTGATGGTGCGCCAGCAGGACGACTATCAGGTCGGCGACGTCGTGGCATATCGCTCCGAGATGGGTGGTGCCGTGGTGCTGCATCGCATCGTCGCCACCCTGAGTGACGGCTATCTTCTGCAAGGTGACAACAACACGTTCGTCGATCGCGATCAGCCCGACCGGGCCGATGTGCTCGGGCGCAAGGTGTTGGTCGTCCCGCACGGCGAACGCGTCATCGCAGTCATGGCGACGCCATGGATGCTGATCGTCGTCGGGCTCGGCGTGGTGTCGCTGTGGTTGCAACGTGTTTCGGCGTCGCCACGTCGGCGTGTCGGCCGGCGACGACTCACGGCGTCGTAGCGGCAGGGATCTGATGACTGCCACCGCAACGACTGCGTCCCGCGAGCACCACGGTGTGCCGGCGGCGATTCCCGGTCGGCCGCTGTGGTGGTTGATCCCTGCGGTCGCCTTCGCCACGCTCGCCGGCCTCGCCTGGTCGATGCCACTCGAGGCGGAGATGACCGAGTTGCGGCCGGTACGCACCGAGTTCACGTTCGGGTATGGGGCGTCGCTGCCCGAGAACCCGGTGTACGACTCGCCGACCCTCGAGTTCGGTGACGTCGTGTTCCTGTCGGTGGTCGGCACGATCGACGTCGACGTCGGGTGGCGGGTGCCGACATCCGACGCGCTCGTCTCGTCGGGTGAACTCAGTGTGCGTGTAGTCCTCGAGTCGGGTGCCGGTTGGCAGCGCACGCTCGACTCGCCACCGCCACAGCGTGTCACCGGGGCAGCCGCCCAGACCTCGGTGCCGGTCGACTTCATCGCGGCACGCGATCTCGCCACTCAGATCGACGAAGTCGTCGGCGCCACGGGCCCGCTCGTGGTGCGAGTGATCGCCACCGCCGATGTGGTGGGAGCCGTCACCCGGCCCGATCAGGTTCCCGTGGCGCTCGACCGGGTCACCACCGCAGACATCGCGTTCGATCTCGCCAGCGGTACCGCTGCTCTGCGCGATCAGGCACCCTCGTCGTCGGGCGAACTTCCCACCGGGAACGACTCGGCCGTGCAGGTCGCCCAGACGAGCAGCGCCACTGGCCGCGACCCCGCTGCTCCAGGTGTGCAGTCGGTGGTGCAGATGACGCCCACCATCGCCACGGTGCCCAACCAGATCTCACTTGCTGTCGCCGACGTCGACGTGCGCATCGTCCGTTACGCCGCGACTGCACTGGCGTCGCTGTGCGCGTTCGTCGGGGTGAGCGGGCTCATGGCGGCGCGTCGTGCACGACGGAGCGGTGAGGCTGCCTACATCGCCGCACGCTACGGCAGCCGACTGGTTCCGCTGCGCTCGATGCCCGATCTCGCGACCACCACACCGTTCCAACTCACCAGTTTCGACGCGCTGCTGGCTGTGGGAACGCAGTTGGGGCTGCCGGTGATGGTCGACGACTCGGGCCCGGCCGCCTCCTACTACGTGGCCGACGCGTTGTCGACGTTCGTGTACACCGCAGCCGAGGCCGACCGTCGGCCGAGCCGTCGCGACCTGCGGCGCGAGCGTCGGCGCAGTCGGGCGATCGCCCGAGTGGAGAAGCGCGAGCATGCGGAGCGAGCCAAACGCGACCGGCAGTTGGCACGCTGGGCGGCCGATGACGCCGAACGACAGGCGCGTCGTGAACGCGAGCGCGCCGAGTGGGAGCGCATCGACGCCGAACTGCAGCTGCAGTTGGAGCGAGCCGTCGGCGACGACCCGATGCCGCCGCGGGGCTGAGGGTGCACGCCTGGCGTCGACGTCGACCGGGTCGTCGGCGATCGAACACAGCGTCGGCCGTGCTGCTCGGTGGCGCTGGCCTCATGTGCCTGGCCGCGGTGGCGATCGGCGCGCGGGCGGCGAACCTGTCGCTGCCCGACAGCACTGCCGGGCAGGTGGCACTCGAGGGCTGCGACACCGGACTGATCGCGCTCGGTGGCACGAAGGTGTTCGACGTCATCGTCGACCGCGTGACCTACCGGGTGCACATGTTCGACACGGCCGGCGCAGCGAGTTTGACGATGTGCGTGCCGAGCGATGTCGAGTATCTCGTTGTGGGCGGCGGTGGCGCGGGTCGGGCCGGGGGCGGCGACGGTGGCACAGTGGTCTCGAACGTCGGCGCGCCCGATCGCTGGGCGGTCGGCTCGTATCCGGTCGTCGTGGGTTCGGGTGGTGTGGCAGGCGGCGTAGGCGCCGTTGCCGACGGTGGGATCTCGACGTTCGGGAACGTGACGGCGAATGGCGGCGGTGCGGGAGACGAGACGGCGTGCTCGGGCGGCGACGGCGCCGGTGGCGCAGGTGGTACGTCAGGGAAATGTGTGCAGGGTGCGCCCGGTGGCGTCGGACTCACCGCGACGATCACGGGGGAAGCCGTGGTGTACGCCGGGGGTGGTGGCGGCGGCGATGTGAACGGCCCACAGCAGTTGGGCGGCGACGGAGGCGGCGGCGACGGCGGGGTGGGCATCACCGGGTCGGGCAGCAGCGGCACCGCGGGGACCGGCGGCGGTGGCGGCGGCGCAGTGCCGCAGGGTTCGGGCAGCCCCGGTGCGGGGGGTTCGGGTGTCGTTATCGTCCGCTACCCGGTCTGACGGGAAGTGATTCAGTCCGTCCCGGCGGCCACGGCTGCGATGTGCACAGCGAACGCCGGTGTGTCCATCAGAGAGCGGCACCGCTCGAAGCGCCCCACGGCGTAGGCCCAGAAGTCGTCGGCCGGGTTGTCGTTCGCGTGCTGGATCACACCCCACAGGGTCCACAGCAGATCGCACAACGCCTTGTACAGCACCATCCGGCCCAGCTGATGGGCCGGTGGTTCGCCGCCGAAGTAGCCGCGTAGCAGAGCTTCGTCCTGGGCGGCGTTGAACCCGCCTTCCACCGACAGGTCGCCGAGGTCCCACATCGGGTCGTTGTTGCCCGAGTACTCGTAGTCGATCACGTACATGCGCTCGCCCGTGTCGAGGAAGTTCTCGCACAGCGGGTCGCAGTGCGACGGCACCAACGCAACCGGGTGCGCCTCCAACGCCGCACGTGCCGCAGCTGCCTGCAGCTCGGCCTCGGCATACCCGTCGGGCAGGGTGGCCCCCTTGGCGGCGAGCAGCGCTTTGTACTCGTCGATCATCGGAAACAAGCGGAAGTCGGTGGCGAAGGGGGTAGCGGTGGTGTGCAGACGACGGAACGCCACACCGGCCCGTGCCGCAGCGGCGAGGTCGGTGAACCGCTCGGCGTCCATGGTGACGGCGCCGTCGACGAAGCGGGTGACCATCAGTCCGTCGCTGTCGTCGAAGAACACCACCTCGGCGTTCACTCCGGCCGCCGCCGCCGAACGCGCCGCCACTGCCTCGGCGCGTCGGTCGATGTACTCGCTGGTGCCCGCACCGGGGATGCGCAGCACGAACCGCTCGCCGCTGCGCTCGACGAGGTGGTTCACGTTGGTGAGGCCCTTCAGCCGAGTGGTTGGCGAATCGGCAGCGAAACCGGCACGGGCGAGTGCGGCGGCGAGTTCGTGGTCGACGGTGCTCATACCCGCAGTTTCGCGCCCGTCGGGTCGTACAGCGCGCCGTCGTGACGCACCGCAGGAATCGGCTCGCCGTACACCTCGACCACGAAGTCGGTGCGCTCGGCCAGGTCGACCGGCAGGTACCCGTACACCACGGGCTTGCCCACGGTGGGGCCGAAGTTGGCGGTGGTGGTGAAGCCCACCACGCGGCCGTCGGCGATGATGGCCTCACCGCTCACCGGGTAGGCCATCGACTCGAGGGTGAACGTGCACAGGCGGCGCTGCACACCGGCCTGCTGTTGAGCCACCAGCGCGTCGCGGCCGCAGAAGTCGCCCTTGCCGAGGTCGACGCGCCACGCGAGGCCGGCCTCCCACGGGGTGGTGTCGGGGGTGACGTCGGTGCTCCAGTACACGTACCCCTTCTCCACCCGCAGCCGGTCGACGGCCCGGTAGCCCACGTCGGCGATGCCGTGCGCCTGGCCCGCTTCCCACAGCACCTCGTACACGTGCGCGGCGTATTCGGTGGGGATGTGGAGTTCCCAGCCCAGTTCGCCCGTGTAGCCGATGCGCATCGCCAGCACCGGTGCGGCGCCGATGGTGATCTCTCGTGCCCGGCCGTAGCGGAACGCGGCGTTCGACACGTCGTCCTCACACACCGCCTGCAGTACGTCGCGCGAACGCGGTCCGCACAGGTTGATGACAGCGCGGGCCGAGGTGAGGTCGCGCACGATGACCGAGCCGTCGGTGGGCGACTGGCTGCGGATCCAGCCCATGTCGTGCGCACCGAAGGCAGCGCCGGTGACGACGTACCACGAGTCGGGCGCGGTGCGGGCCATGGTGAGGTCGCACTCGATGCCGCCTCGTTCATTGCACAGTTGGGTATAGGTGACGGTGCCCACCGGCTTGTCCATGTCGGCCACCGACAGCCACTGCACCGCTGCCAGCGCTCCGGGGCCGGTGATCTCGAACTTGGCGAACGAGGTCTGGTCGATGAGGGCCACCCGCTCGCGCACGACGGCCGCCTCGGCGTTCACGTGGTCGAACCAGTTGGGCGCGCCGAACGACGGCCGGTCGACGGGTTCGACGCCCTCGGGCGCGAACCAGTTGGGGCGCTCCCACCCGCCACGGCTGCCGAACACGGCACGCTTCGCGGCGAGCGTGTCGTGCAGCGGGCTGCGCCGCACGCCACGGCTGGTGTGGTGCTCGCTGCCCGGCGCCGCGAGCTTGTAGTGGTGCCCGTACAACTCCACCATGCGCGGCCCGATGAAGTGCCGCGTGGTGTGGTGGAACGAGAAGCGGCGCACGTCGAGCGGCCACAGGTCGAGCGAGGGACGACCCTCCAGCATCCACTCGGCCATCATCTTGCCGGCGCCGCCACCGGCGGCGATGCCGTACAGGAAGCCGGTGGCGAGGAAGAAGTTGTCGAGTTCGGGGGCGCGGCCCATCACGAAGTCGGCGTCGGCGGTGTAGGGGATGGGGCCGTTGATGAGCGAGCGGATGCCCGCCGTCTCGAGCACCGGTGTGCGCTTCACGGCCAGCTCGGCCAGTTGTGCGAACCGGTCGTGGTTCGGGTCGAACAGCTTGCGCTGGAACGGGTAGGGGATGCCGTCGACGCCGAACGGCACGGTGTCGGGCTCGTAGCCACCCACCAGCAGGCCGGGGCCGTCGGGCTTGTAGTACACGAGGTGGTCGGGGTCGCGCATCGTGGGCATACGACCCAGTTCGGCGGGCGTGAACTCGCTGATCGGCCCGCTGAGCAGGTACTGGTGCTCGACGGCCACGGCCGGTGCGCGCACACCGGCCAGGCGGGCCACCTCCATGCCCCACATGCCGGCCGCATTCACCACCATCTCGCAGGCGATGTCGCCGCGGGTGGTGTGCACGGTGGTGACCCGGCGCCCGTCGACGGTGATGCGCTCGACGCGGGTCTGCTCGACGATGCGGGCGCCGCGCTGGCGGGCGCCCTTGGCGATGGCCATGGTGACGCTGGCCGGGTCGATGTAGCCGTCGGTGGGCAGGAAGGCCGCGGCGAGCACGTCGACCGTGCTCATGAGCGGGAACAGTTCCTGGGCGCGCTGGGCCGAGATCACCTCCATCGGCAGGCCGAAGCTCTTGGCCATCGTGGTGAGGCGGCGCAGTTCCATCACCCGCTCGGGCGAGCACGCCAGGCGCAGGCTGCCGGTCTCGTGCCAGTCGACGGCCTGGCCCGTTTCGGCCTCGAGGCCGCGGTACATCTCGACCGATTGCTCGAGCATGCGGGTGGTGTTGCGCGACGAACGCAGCTGGCCCACCAGTCCGGCGGCGTGCCAGGTGGCGCCGTCGGTGAGGTGGTGCTGCTCGACGAGCACCACGTCGGTCTCGCCGTACTTGGTGAGCCAGTAGGCGATGCTGCAGCCCAGGATGCCGCCACCGATGATGACGATGCGGGCGCTGGAGGGGAGTGTCGGTTCGCTCATCGGTCAGGCCTTCACACGTGCGTTCGGGGGGTCGTAGAGGGGAGCGAGGCTGGCCTGCGCGGCGACGCGCACGGTGGCCACCTCCAGTTCGTAGGTGCCCGCGAGCAACCAGTCGGCGGTCACACCACCGGGGTTGCGCACGTAGCCGAGACCGATCGACCGGTCGATCGTGTACCCGAAGCCGCCGCTGGTGAGCCAGCCCACCCGCTCGCCGTCGCGATAGATGGTCTCGCGGCCGAGCAGCACCACCGCCGGGTCGACGGTGAACGTGGTGAGCATCTTGCGCACCCCGTTGGCGCGTTGCGCAGCGATCGCGTCGCGGCCACGGAAGTCGATGTCGGTGCGCGATTTCACGGCCCAGCCGAGGCCGGCCTCGATGGGGGTGTGGTCGGGGCCGATGTCGCTGCCCCAGGCGCGATAGCCCTTCTCGAGCCGGCAGCTCTCGATGGCCCGGTAGCCACCGTGGCGCAGGCCGTGCGCAGCTCCGGCCGAGGTGATCGTGTCGAACACCGTGGCCGCGTACTCGACCGGCAGGTGCAGCTCCCAGCCCAGTTCGCCCATGTAGGTGATGCGCAGGGCGCGCACCGGGCAACCGGCGATGCCGATGGTCTGCATCGTGGCGAACGGGAAGGCCTCGTTGCCCACATCGGCGCGGGTGACCGACTGCAGGATGGCTCGCGCATTCGGCCCCATCAGGGTGAGCACCGACCAGCCCGAGGTGATGTCGAACAGTTGCGCGTTCATCCCGGCGGGGATGCTGCGGGCGATCCAGTCGAAGTCGTGGGTGGCGAAGCCGGTGCCGGTGACGAGGTAGTACTCGTCGTGGGCCACCCGGCCGACGGTGAGGTCGGCCTGGATGCCGCCGGCGTCGTCGAGCATCTGCGTGTAGGTGAGCGAGCCCACGGGCTTGCGCACGTTGTTGGCGCAGATCCAGTCGAGCGCGGCCCCGGCGTCGGGGCCCTTCAGGGCGAACTTGGCGAACGACGTCTGGTCGATCAGCACCGCAGCCTCGCGGCACGCCCGGTGTTCGCGGCCCACGGCGGCGAACCAGTTCTGTCGGCCGTAGGTGTAGACGTCGTGCGGGGCTTCGCCCGTCGAGGCGTCGGCGAACCAGTTCGGGCGCTCCCAGCCGAGCTTCTCGCCGAACACCGCACCCGCCTCGGCGAGACGGCTGTACAGCGGCGACGTGCGGCACGGGCGGCCGCTGTGGTGCTCTTCGAACGGCCACGCCATCGTGTAGTGCTTGGCGTATGCCTCGAGCGTGCGGGTGCGCACCCAGTCGGTGTCGCGGTGCGGGCGACCGAAGCGGCGCAGGTCGACCACCCACAGGTCGTAGGGCGGGCGGCCGTCGTGCACCCACTGGGCAAGGGCCTGGCCTGCCCCGCCACCGGCAGCAATGCCGAACGCGTTGAAGCCGGCTCCGACGTAGAAGTTGGGCAGTTCGGGCGCTTCGCCAAGGATGAAGTTGCCGTCGGGGGTGAAGCTCTCGGGCCCGTTGATGAGGGTGCGGATACCGGTCTCGGCCAGCGCGGGCACCCGGCCGATGGCCAGCTCCATGATGGGCGCGAAGTGGTCGTAGTTCTCGGCCAGCAACTGGAACTGGAACGGGCGGGGGATGCCGTCGACCGCCCACGGGATGGGGTTGGGCTCGTAGCCACCCATCACCAGGCCGCCCACCTCCTCCTTGTAGTAGGTGAGCCGGTCGGGGTCGCGCAGCGTGGGCAGGGCGCGAGGCACCTCTGGCGTGAACGGCTCGGTGATGACGTACTGGTGCTCCACCGACACCAGGGGCACCGCTACGCCCACCGTGGCGGCGAGGTCGCTGTTCCACTTGACGGCTCACACCACCACCTTCTCGCACTCGATTAGGCCCTGATCGGTGACCACGGCTCGCAACACACCCTCCACCACCTCGATGATCAGCACCTCGGTGTCCTC
>JBEIIG010000101.1:0-10358 GCA_040380855.1 Acidimicrobiaceae bacterium
ACAATGTGACGATTCAGGTGGAGTTGGGTAAGCCGATCGCGATGGATGAGGGTTTGCGGTTCGCGATTCGTGAGGGTGGGCGTACCGTTGGCGCCGGCCGCGTCATCAAGATTCTCAAGTAAGGCGGCTCATCATGGCTCAATCCATCCGTATTCGCCTGAAGGCGTTCGATCACGAGATCATCGACCAGTCGACGCGCAAGATCGTCGAGACCGTGACTCGTACCAATGCCACCATCCGTGGCCCGATCCCGCTGCCCACCGACAAGCACCGGTACACGGTCATCCGTGGCCCGCACATCGACAAGGACTCGCGTGAGCACTTCGAGATGCGCGTCCACAAGCGGCTGATCGACATCGTCGACCCCAATGCGAAGACGATCGACAGCCTGCAGCGCATCGAGCTGCCGGCCGGTGTCGACATCGAGATCAAGATCCAGAGCAGCTGACCGGCGCACGCCGAGCAGGACGACTCGTCGAACGGGCCCCCGACCTCGTGTCGGGGGCCCGTTCGCGTTCCCCCTACGCTCGGCACATGCAAGACCTCGACGTGCACCTCGGCGGCCGACGACCGTTCGGTCTGAACTACTGGCCGCTCGCCGAGGACGATCCGGGGGTGGACATCCCGCGCGAATCGATCCGTCTGGTGTCGCCCGACGGTGCGCTGGTGCGCGGTGTGCTGTGGACACCGCCGCACGGACGGCCGTGGAAGACCGCCGTCATCTTGAGCCATCCGCGCGGCGACTTCAGCGTGCACTACGCGTGCCCGCTGCTGGCGGCGGCCGGATACGCGGTGCTGGGCTTCGGCACGCGCTACATGAACAACGACACCGACTGCCTGCACGAGCAGTGCATCGTCGATGTGAACACCGTGTACGACGAGATGAAGCGGCGTGGTGCCGAGGCCGTGGTGCTGCTCGGCAACAGCGGCGGCGGCAGCCTGATGGCGCTCGCCCAGGCCGAACTCGGGATCGGCGACGGGTGGATCGGCATGGCCGCCCATCCCGGCGAGGGTGTGTTCATGCTGCAGGTGATCGACCCGAGCGTGGCCGACGAGGACGACCCGTTCAGCACCGTGCCCGAACTCGACATGTACCACCCCGACAACGGGTGGCGCCCGTGGCCGCAGCCGTGCGAGTACGACCGCGAGTGGCTGGCGCAGTACCGCGCCGCACAGGTCGCCCGGGTGGCGCGTATCGATGCCATCGCGAAAGCGGCGATCGCGGAGGCCGCCGAGGCGGGCGGCCGGCTCCGCGGGATCGACAAGGACGCATCGACGGCGGCGTGGCGCGAGCAACGCCGCCGGGCGGTGTTCACCCGCTACCACACGATCTATCGCACCCTCGCCGACCCTGCGTACCTCGACCTGTCGATCGACCCCGACGAGCGGCCGATGGGTTCGCTGTTCGCGTTCCCCGACCCGTTCGACGCCAACTACGGCCGTGGCGGCCTGGCCCGCATGATGACCAGCCGCGGCTGGCTGAGCACGTGGTCGGGGTTGTCGAGCCACGCCAAGTTGGCCGACACGATGCCGCGTGTGGCCGTGCCCACCCTGCTGGTGCACCCCACGGCCGACACCGAGATCAGGGTGTGGCAGGCGCAGGAGATCGTCGCCAACGCCGGTGCGGCCGACACCACCTATGTGGAGCTGAAGGGTGCGCCGCACTATCTGGAAGGCCACCGCCGCGAAGCCTTGGCGATCGTGGCCGACTGGCTGGCGGCCCGGTATCCCTGACCGTCAGCGCGAGAGCAGGGTGTAGGCCGGATCCACGAACTCGAGGCGGTCGCCGACACGCCGGGGTACCCCATCGAGCAGGAGTCGTCGCCCGAGGGTGATGCCTCCGATCGCCCGCCTCCCCGTCCAGACAGCGACCACAGTGCCGGTGCCGTCACTGAGCGTGACAGCGAGCGAGGGAAGGCCACTCGTCGGCCTGGCGTGCATACGCAGCAGCCCCATGGCTCGGCCCACCAGTTGCCGGCGGACGTCGTCCTCGGCACCGCCGGTGACGAGCACCAGCGCCTCGTCACCCACCTGACGGGTCGTGTCGCCGCAGGGAACCACGCCGTGGCCGCCGCGCAACAGTGCCACCACGGCCGACGCGCGTGACACGTGAGCGGGTCGATCTCGACTCGATGGCATTCGGCGGTGCACTAACGTCGGGCTGGAGCGCCGATGGGGGTCGTGCCGCGACGATCGGTGTGTGGGGAGGAACCACCATGTACGAGATCAAGCCGTTCCCCTACGACGGCGCCATCGATGCCGACGGACACCTGCTCGAGCCCGACTGGCTGTGGGAGCAGTACATCGACCCCTCGTTCCGCGACCGGGCGATGGGGATCGACGTCGACGCCGACGGCCTCGAGTACCTGCGTATCGACGGCCGTTCGAGCGAACGCACGGTGCGCGGGGTGATCTCGCTGATGGGTGCGATGGGTGAGGACGACCCGCGCCCGTCGCCCGAGCGCCGGTACATGGATTCGATCCCCTACGGCGCCGGCGACCCGAGCGAGCGCCTGGCGCTGCTCGACAAGGAGCACCTCGACGGGGTGCTGCTGTACGGAACGGTCGAGCTGCTGTGGGAGTGCGAGGTGACCGATCCGGTGCTCACCGACGTGTACTGCCGGGCCTACAACCGCTGGATCGCCGACTTCTGCCGCGACTCGGGTGGGCGGTTGAACCCGGTGGCCCACCTCAGCCTGCTCGACCCCGATCTTGCCGCCGCCGAACTGCGCCGTGCCGTGGCCGACGGCTGTGTGGGTGCCTGGGTGGCACCGTTCACCCACACCCGCAAGGCCCACGGACACCCCGATCACGACGTGCTGTGGCGCACCGCGGTGGAACTCGACGTGCCCGTGGCCGTGCACCCCACCTACGAGCCGGGGTTCTGCACCCCGGTGCGCTTCGACGGGTTCGGCCGTGCTGCCGAATTCCACTACAACGTGATGCTCCGCCAGGGCAGCCAGCAGGCCCTGCTCAGTTTCTTCACCCACGGCACGCTCGAACGGTTCCCCGACCTGCGCCTCGGTGTGCTCGAGAGCGGGATGGGCTGGATCGGGTCGTTCCTCGACCGGGCCGACGCCGTGTTCGAGACGATCAGCGCCCGCGGACTCCCCATCACCAGCCGTCCGAGCGAACTGTTCGCCCGGCAGTGCTTCCTGAGTGGCGATCCCGACGAGACCGCTGCACCACTCATCATGGACCACGTCGGCGCGCAGTGCTTCATGTGGGCGACCGACTACCCGCACCCCGACCACCCCGGTACCTGGGTCGATGCGCTCACCCGTCTGGTCGAGCCGCTCGGGTCCGACACCCGCAGCGCAGTGCTGGGCGCCAACGTGCGCCGCATCTATCGCCTCTCGATCTGACCGCACCGGCCGTCGCGACAGCCGGGTTGGCGCGAGGGGTGCCGGACGGGTAGCGTTGCGAAGTCAATTTCCGTCCGGGTGCGCCCTTCCTTCGGGGAGGGGACCACTCGGCGCAACGCAAGTCGGTGCTCCGCCGGTCTCGCGACCAGCGGAGCATTGTCGTGAACGGCACCTGTACCCACAGAGCCGTGCAACAAGGTGAACCATCGCCCGGCTCCGGCCGGGTCCGACCGAAGAGGCTGCCGATATGGCACTGCAAGCGATCGTTGGCGAAAAAGTCGCCATGAGCCAGGTGTGGGTGAACGACAAGGTCGTGCCCGTCACCGTGCTGCGCGTCGAGCCGGCTCGAATCGTCCAGGTGAAGACCACCGAGCGCGACGGATACACCGCGCTGCAGGTCACCTATGGCCACAAGGACCCCAAGAAGCTCACCAAGCCCGAGGCGGGCCACTTCGCGAAGGCCGGCGTCGAGCCGGGCCGCCGTGTCGTCGAACTGCGCCTCGACTCGGTCGACGGCTTCGAAGTGGGCCAGGTGATCGACGTCACCCGTCTCGCCCAGGGCCAGAAGGTCGATGTCACGGCGGTCAGCCGTGGCAAGGGCTACGCCGGCACGATGAAGCGCCACAACTTCAGTGGCCAGGGCGCCAGCCACGGTAACCACAAGCACCACCGTGCGCCTGGTTCGATCGGCTCGTGCAGCTTCCCGGGCCGCGTGTTCAAGGGTCTGCGCATGGCCGGCCACATGGGCAACGAGCAGGTCACCACCCTCAACCTCGAGGTGGTCGAGGCCGACGCCGAGCGCAATCTGCTGCTGGTGAAGGGCTCGGTTCCGGGCCCCAACGGCGGCGTGGTGATCGTCCGTAACGCAGTGAAGGGCAAGTGACATGGCGTCCGTGAACGTGAAGAGCGCAGCCGGCAAGTCGGTCGGCGACCTGCAGGTGGCCGATGACGTGTTCGGCATCCAGCCCAACGTGCCGGTGATGCACCAGGTGGTGACCGCACAACTGGCTGCCCGCCGCGCCGGTACCCAGAGCACCAAGACCCGCGCCGAGGTGTCGGGTGGCGGCAAGAAGCCGTTCAAGCAGAAGGGCACCGGCAACGCCCGTCAGGGTTCGACGCGTGCCCCGCACTTCAGCGGTGGTGGCGTGGCCCTCGGGCCCAAGCCCCGCAAGTACGGCCAGAAGACTCCGAAGAAGATGATCAACCTGGCACTGCGCTCGGCCCTGTCCGACCGTTTCGCCGAGGGCAAGGTCGTCGTGGTCGACGACTGGGGCTTCGCCGCCCCGAAGACCAAAGACGCCAAGGCTGCGCTCACCTCGCTCGGTATCGAGGGTCGCGCCCTGGTCGTGGTCGACCGCAACGACGTCAACACGATCAAGAGCTTCCTCAACCTGCGTGAGGTGCAGCTGATCGAGCGCGCCGAACTCAACGCCTACGACGTGCTGTGCAACGAGTACATCGTGTTCACGAAGTCGACGCTGCCCGGTACGTCGGCCGCCGAAAGCGAGCCCCAGTCATGAAAGACCCCCGCGACATCATCATCGCTCCGGTGGTGAGCGAGAAGAGCTACGCCCTCATCGAGCAGGGCGTCTACACCTTCGTGGTGCACCCGAGCGCCTCCAAGCCCGAGATCCACGATGCGATCGAGGCCATCTGGGGCGTCACCGTGGTGAATGTCAACACCCTCAACCGGAAGGGCAAGAAGACGCGTCAGCGTCGTTCCAACCGCACCGGTTCGAAGCCCGACACCAAGCGGGCCATCGTCACCCTGGCAGCGGGCAACGAGATCCCGCTGTTCGAGAACTGAGACTCCCATGGCGATTCGTTCACGCAAGCCCACCAGCGCCGGCCGTCGCTTCCAGACCACGTCCGACTTCTCCGAGATCACCAAGTCGAGCCCTGAGAAGTCGCTGCTCACGTCGAAGCCCAAGAGCGGTGGCCGCAACACCTACGGCCGCAAGACCGCCCGCCACCGCGGCGGCGGCCACAAGCAGCAGTACCGCATCATCGACTTCAAGCGCACCAAGGACGGCGTCACCGCCAAGGTCGCCGGTATCGAGTACGACCCGAACCGCACCTGCCGGATCGCCCTGCTGCACTACGCCGATGGCGAAAAGGCCTACATCCTGGCCCCGAAGGGCCTCGAGGTGGGCGCCCATGTGATGAGCGGCCAGGGCGCCGACATCAAGCCGGGCAACGCGCTGCCGCTGCGCTACATCCCCGTGGGTACCACGGTGCACAACGTCGAACTGCGCCCCGGCCAGGGCGGCAAGATCGGTCGGTCTGCAGGTATGGCGGTGCAGTTGGTGGCCAAGGAAGGCGAATACGCCACCCTGCGCATGCCCAGCACCGAGATGCGCCGTGTCCTCATCGACTGCCGCGCCACGGTGGGCGAGGTGGGCAACAGCGAGCACGAACTGGTGAAGATCGGCAAGGCCGGTCGCAACCGTTGGAAGGGTGTGCGTCCGCAGACCCGTGGCGTGGCCATGAACCCCGTCGACCACCCCCTCGGTGGTGGCGAGGGCCGCACCTCGGGCGGTCGCCCGGCGGTGTCGCCGTGGGGCAAGCCCGAGAGCCGCACACGCAACAAGAAGAAGGCGTCGCAGCAGATGATCGTGCGCCGCCGCCGCACGTCGAAGGGCCGGAGGTAAGCCACCATGTCGCGGAGTCTGAAGAAGGGCCCGTTCATCGACGACCATCTGTTGAAGAAGGTCGACGCCCAGAACGCCGCCGGCGATCGCAAGGTCATCAAGACCTGGAGCCGCCGCAGCACCATCATCCCCGACATGGTGGGCCACACGATCGCCGTGCACGACGGGCGCAAGCACGTGCCGGTGTACGTCACCGAGAGCATGGTCGGTCACAAGCTGGGTGAGTTCAGCCCCACGCGTACCTTCCGCTACCACGCCGGCCAGGAAAAGAACGCAAAGGGTCGCCGCTGATGACTGGTCCGAAGCTCAACGAGAAGTCGTTCGTCGCTGGCGAGCGCTCCGGTACCAAGGCGAGCGCCAAGTACGTGCGCTCGTCGGCCTCGAAGGCCCGTGTGGTGCTCGATCTCATCCGCGGTCTGCCCGTGAAGCAGGCCGACGAGATCCTGCAGTTCACCGACCGCGAGGTGTCGAACACCATTCGCAAGGTGCTCGCTTCGGCCGTCGCCAACGCCGTCCACAACGACGAGCAGGACGCCGACGAACTGTACGTGAAGGCCTGCTACGCCGATGAGGGCCCCACGCTGAAGCGGTTCACCCCCCGTGCCCGTGGCCGCGCCGGCAAGATCAACAAGCGCACCACGCACATCACGATCGTGGTCGAGCGCCTCGACGACGCCCGCCTCGAAGTGGTGCAGGCACGTGAGGCCCGCCGCGGTGCTGCCGGCCGTCGCCGTGCAGCCGCCGGTGGTTCGGCCGCCTCGC
Organism: Acidimicrobiaceae bacterium; assembly: GCA_040380855.1. Classification (GTDB taxonomy): domain Bacteria; phylum Actinomycetota; class Acidimicrobiia; order Acidimicrobiales; family Ilumatobacteraceae; genus VFMC01. Next base: position 6,779 of record JBEIIG010000101.1, read on the forward strand.
GCCGCGAGCGTGTCGAGCGCAGCCGTCAGCGCGCTGCCGGCCTGAAGTCGGGTGCTGCCACCGAGACCGACGCCACCGACACCGAGGTGCAGGGCCTCGCCGACACGACTGCTGTCGACGGTGGCGTGGTGGCCGGCCAGTGGGCCGGTTCAGCGATGCCGCTCGACGACGGTTCGGCTCCCGAGGGCTACACCATCAAGGGCAACGCCGACTCGATGCTGTACCACACGCCCGACAGCCCCTACTACGGCCGCACCGTGGCCGAGGTGTGGTTCGACACCGTCGACAACGCCGAGGCTGCCGGCTTCAGCCTGCCGCCGTCGTTGGCCGACGACGCCGCTTCCGAAGAAGAGAGCAACTGATGGGTCAGAAGATCAACCCCTACGGCTTCCGTCTCGGTATCACCACCGACTGGAAGAGCCGCTGGTTCTCCGAGCGTGAGTACAAGGACTACCTCACCGAGGACTGGAAGATCCGCCGGGCGCTGATGAACAAGCTCGAGAGCGCTGCCGTGAGCCGCATCGAGATCGAGCGCACACGCGACAAGGTCCGCGTCGACATCCACACCGCCCGTCCCGGCATCGTCATCGGTCGCCGCGGCGCCCAGGCCGACGAGTTGCGCGCCCTGCTCACGCAGATCACGGGCAACCCGAAGGTGCAGCTGAACATCGTCGAGATCAAGAGCCCCGAGCTCGACGCAGCGCTCATCGCCCAGGGTGTTGCCGACCAGCTCGTCAACCGCATCGCGTTCCGCCGGGCCATGAAGCGCGCCGTGCAGAACGCCCAGCGCGCCGGTGCCCTCGGCATCCGCGTGCAGTGCTCGGGTCGTCTCGGCGGCGCCGAGATGAGCCGCACCGAGTGGTACCGCGAAGGTCGTGTGCCGCTGCACACGCTGCGCGCCGACATCGACTACGGCATGCGCGAGGCCCGCACCTCGAGCGGCCGCGTGGGCGTGAAGGTGTGGATCTACAAGGGCGACATCGTGCCCTACAAGGCCCAGACCGAGGACAAGATCACCCGTGAGGCCGCCATGGCCGTTGGCGAGACCTCGGGCCAGGCCGCCCCTCGCCGTGTGGTGTCGTCGGCCGGGCCGCGTCGCACCGACGAACTCGAGCCCGAGATGACGCCGCTCATCAAAGAAGCCGACCCCGAGCTCGAGAAGTTGCTCGACGAGGAAGAAGACATCGCACGTCGTACCCACGACCTGCACGAGGCACCGCACTTCCGTGGGGAGGACTGACCGTCATGTTGATGCCCCGTAAAGTCGCACACCGCAAGCACCAGCGCGGCCGGATGAACGGCGTCGCCAAGGGCGGCACCGACCTGGCGTTCGGCCAGTACGGCATCCAGGCGCTCGAGCCCGGTTGGCTCACTGCCCGCCAGATCGAAGCCGCTCGTATCGCCATGACCCGCGCCATCAAGCGTGGTGGCAAGGTGTGGATCAACGTCTTCCCCGACAAGCCCGTCACCAAGAAGCCGGCCGAGACCCGCATGGGTTCGGGTAAGGGCAGCCCCGAGTTCTGGGTAGCTGTCGTCAAGCCCGGTCGCGTGCTGTTCGAGTTGTCGTTCCCCGACGAGGCCACGGCCAAGGCCGCCTTGGCCAAGGCCATCCAGAAGCTGCCGATGAAGGCCCGCATCATCACTCGCGAGGAGACGTTCTGACATGGCGAAGTCCAATGCCGAACTGAGCGAACTCGACCTGGCGTCGCTCGTAGACGAGCTCCGTGCCACCAAGCAGGAGGCGCTCAACCTGCGCTTCCGCAATGCCACCGGACAGCTCGACAACAACGCCGAGATCCGCACCGTGCGCCGCCAGATCGCACGCATCAACACCTACATCCGCCAGCGCGAGATCGCCGCTGCCGAGAGCGGGAAGTGAGCCCGATGTCGAACGAACCCACCACCGAGGCAGGCCGCAGCGCCCGCAAGGTCCGCGAGGGCCAGGTCGTGTCCAACAAGATGGACAAGACCGCGGTCGTCGCCGTGGTCGAGCGGGTGCGCCACCCCAAGTACGGCAAGTTCATGCTGCGCACCAAGAAGCTGTACGCACACGACGAGACCAACGATGTGAACATCGGCGACAAGGTCCGCGTCATGGAGACCCGTCCGCTCAGCAAGAACAAGCGCTGGCGCGTGGTCGAAGTCATCGAGAGGGCGAAGTGACATGATCCAGCAGGAATCACGACTCCGCGTCGCCGACAACAGCGGCGCCAAAGAAGTGCTGTGCATCAAGGTGCTCGGTGGCACACGCCGCCGCTATGCCTCGATCGGCGACATCTTCGTGGCGTCGGTCAAAGACGCCATTCCTGGCGCTGCGGTGAAGAAGGGCGACGTCGTCAAGTGCGTCGTCGTCCGCGTGAAGAAGGAGAAGCGCCGCGCCGACGGCAGCTACATCCGCTTCGACGAGAACGCCGCCGTCATCATCAAAGACGACCTCACCCCGCGTGGCACCCGCATCTTCGGGCCCGTCGGGCGTGAACTGCGCGACAAGAAGTTCATGCGCATCGTGTCGTTGGCCCCGGAGGTGATCTGACATGAAGCTCAAGAAGGGTGACACCGTCGTTGTCATCACCGGCAAGGACAAGGGCAAGGAGGGCGAGGTCGTCGAAGCGATGCCTCGCGAGAACAAGGTGATCGTGAGCGGTGTCAACACCGCCAAGCGGCACCAGAAGCCCCGCGCTGCCAACCAGCAGGGCGGCATCATCGACCGCGACATGCCCATCGATGCCAGCAACGTCATGTTGCTGCACAAGGGCAAGCCCACCCGCGTCGGCTACACCATCGGTGCCGACGGCAAGAAGGTGCGGGTCGCCAAGAGCACCGGAGAGGTGATCGGATGAGCACTGCCACCGCAACCACGCCGCGCCTGAAGCAGCAGTACAACGACCAGGTCAAGGCTGCGCTGATGAGCGAACTCGGCATCGCCAACGTGATGCAGGTCCCGAAGATCGAAAAGATCGTCATCAACATGGGCGTCGGCCGGGCCACCCAGCAGCCGTCGCTGCTCGAGGGCGCCGTGCGCGACCTCACGGCGATCGCCGGCCAGAAGCCGGTCATCACCAAGGCGAAGACCTCGATCGCCGGCTTCAAGCTGCGCGAGGGTCAGTCGATCGGCTGCAAGGTCACCTTGCGCGGCGACCGGATGTGGGAGTTCCTCGACCGCCTGATCGCCGTCGCCATCCCGCGTATCCGCGACTTCCGCGGCCTGCCGGCCCACAGCTGGGACGGCCGTGGCAACTACACCTTCGGCCTCAACGAGCAGTCGGTCTTCCCCGAGATCGACTTCGACAAGGTCGACGCTCCCCGTGGCATGGACATCACCATCGTCACCACTGCCGTCACCAACGAGCACGGCAAGGCTCTGCTCGATGCGTTCGGTTTCCCGTTCAAGCGGGGCGCCGACGCTGGTCCGGTCCCGAAGAAGAAGCCCAAGCGGCGCGGTCCGGTTCGTGGGTCGAAAGCCCCGGCCAAGCCTGCTGCTGCGAAGAAGAAGAAGTAAGGAAGGGCATCGAGATGGCAAAGAAGTCCCAGATCAACAAGAGCAACGCCACGCCGAAGTTCAAGGTGCGCGGATACACCC
>JBEIIG010000102.1:0-10357 GCA_040380855.1 Acidimicrobiaceae bacterium
CCCGCTCGTGCAGGGCACGCAGGCGTCGGGCGCGCTCGGGCCTGCCCGCCCACAGCGGATAGGCCTGGAACAACTCGGTGAAACCGGCGGCGGCCAGCACCTCGGCCTCGCCGAGGGTGGCGACGGTCCGCCCCACGGCACCCGCGTCGACCTGACGGCGGATCACCTCGATGCACTTGCTGGTCTTGGTGTGAGGCCGCAACCCCACACCGCGGTCGGCCATGCGCTGTGCCCAGGTGGTGATGTTGCGTTCGAGCACATCGATGTCGACGATCACCGTCGGCGTGTCGATGCCTTCCGGCAGGGTGATCTGCAGGTCGTCCATGGTCGTCATGTTGGAGGTCCCGATCGGTCGACGGCGACCTCGCGGTCGCCGAGGTAGGCGGCCACCACGACAGGGTGGCCGGTCACGGTGGCAGGGGTTCCCTCGGCCACGATCTCGCCGGCCACCATCGCCACCATCCGGTCGGCGAGTCGGGTGAGCATCGGCAGGTCGTGCTCGATCACGATCATCGTGCAGTCGAGTTCCTGGCGGAGAGCACGCAGCACGGGCACGAGCGCCTCCACCTCGCGCTGGGCGAGGCCGGCGGCCGGCTCGTCGAGCAGCAGCACGCGTGGTGCGAGCGCCGTGATGCACGCCAGTTCGCAGATGCGGCGTGTGCCGGTGGACAGCTCTTTCATCTGGTGGTCGAGGTACGCGCCCAGGCCGAAGCGTTCGGCGAGGGCGATGGCCTCGGTGGTGCGTTGCCGCTCGGGCCGGCTCCAGCCCGCCAGCGAGGTGAGCACCTTGGTGGGGCGCGACCGTTCGAGTGCGGTGGCGATGCACTCCACCACGGTGAGGGTTGGGAACAGCGGCGAGTTCTGGAACGTGCGCACCAGGCCGGCATGGGCGCGGGCCGACGGGCCGAGCGCGGTGACGTCGCGGCCGTCGAGCACCACGGTGCCCGCATCGGGTGCCGTGAAGCCGGTGAGCATCTCGAACAGCGTGGTCTTGCCCGCGCCGTTGGGCCCGATCAGCCCGACGATCTCGCCGGCGCGAACCTGCAGGCTGGCGTCGTGCACGGCCCGTACGCCGCCGTAGTGCTTCGTCAGCCCGGTGGCCTGCAGCACCACGGGCGCCGTGGCGGGCACCTCCGAGCGGTCGGTGGTCGTTGCACTCGATCCGAGGAGCGACCCCGCGGCCGCCTCACCGTCGGCTCGGTGTGCAGCGGAGCCCGCCAGGCGTGCGGCCAACCGGTCGCGCAGCGGCAGCAGCAACTGGGCGAAGCCGCCGGGCAGGTAGACGATCAGCAGCAACAACCCGAGTTTGGTGGTGGCCAGGCCGGCCGCGTCGAGCGGTAGGAACGCGGGCACGCCCACCACGAACAGCACGCCCACCAACGGCCCCGCCAGCAACGTCGCCCCACCCACCACCACCATCACCGCGATGTCGATGCTGGCCGACGCCGGGAACGACGCCACCGTGATGCGGGCGAAGGTGTGCGCGTACAGCGCCCCGCCGATGCCGGCCACGATGCCCGACACGACGAAGGCCTGCACCTTGCGGCGCGGCACCGAGATGCCGAACGACTCGGCCACGTCTTCGCCGTCGCGCAGGGCGATGAGCACGCGGCCGAAGCCGCCACGACGCAGGGCGGCGATGGCCATGAACACGACCACACCGACGGCGAGGACGAACCAGTAGTAGCCACGGGCACCGGTGATGGCGAGCGACCCGAACACGGGCTTCGGCGGCTCGCGCCCGTCGCCCAGCATCCACTCCTTCGGCAGCAACCAACTCGTCGTGGTCACTGCCAGCGCGAGCGAGGTGACGGCGAGGTACATGCCGCGCGCCCGCAGCACGGGCAGGCCGATGAGCAGGCTCACCGCGCCACCGACGACGGCGGCCATGAGCACCCCCAGCCCGAAGTTGGCCGTGTGGTTGGCGACGATGACGCTGCTGGTGCCCGCGATCGCGCCGATGGCGAAGTGGCCGAGCGACAACTGCCCGGCGAGGCCGGTGATCAATCCGAGGGCGATGCCGATGACTGCGTAGCCCACCATGCTGCTGAGGGTGATCGAACGACTGCGGTCGAGCAGCAGCGGCACCAACGCGGCGACGGCCACACCGAGACCGAGCGCGGTGGGGGCCATCAACCGCACCCGCGGGTGGTTGCGCAGATGGGTGGCCAGGGGTCGCCAGGTCTCGATGCCCGACCACCCGGCATGACCGGCATTGCGTTCGGTGCGCTGCCGCTGCACCAGCAGGGCCACCAGGATGACGGCGAACAGGATGGCATCGACGTTCTGCGCGCTGCGCTGATTCCAGAACACGATCTGCTCGACGATGCCCAACACCACGCCGGCGCCCAGCGCCACCGGCAGGCTGCGCATCCGGGCCACCAGTGCTGGGGCGAGGCCGCGCAGCAGCAGGCCGGGCCCGAGGGCGGCGGCGAACCCGGGGCCCTTCGACGGTGCGGTGAGGATGGCGGTCATCGCTGCCAGCAGGCCGGCCAGTGCCCACACGAGTCGCGAGATGCGCGCGGCCGGGATACCGGCGAGGCGGGCCGCGTCGCGGTTGGCCGCGGTGGCCCGTACGCGCAACCCGGCTCGGGTGCGGGCCAGGAACAGCGCCAGCGCGGCCACCACGATGGGCGCCAGGATGAGCGTGGCCGAGTAGTCGCCGGTGAGGCGCAGGTTGCCGATGTCGAACGTCGGCATACCGGGCGGGGCGGGGAACGCGAACCGCTCGCCACCACCGCTGGCGATGGCGGCGGCCAACGCAGCCAGCAACTGCGCCACGCCGAGGGTGGCCACGATGCTCATCGACGCCGGGGCGCGGCCGAGGCGACCGACCACGATGCCCTCCACCGCCATCCCCAGACCCACGGCCACGGCAAGCGCACCGGGCAGCACCAGGTAGTACGGCAGGTCCCATCGGTTCACGCCGATGTACAGGATCGTCGCTGCGAACGCCCCCACTTCGGCGTGGGCGAAGTTCACCAACGAACTGCTGCGGTGCACGAGCACGAGGCCCACGGCCAGCAGGCCGTACGAGGCGCCGATGATCGCCCCGAGCACGACGATCTCGGGCGGGATGTCCCACCCGAACGCGCCGAAGGCGTTCATGTGCGATCTCCGAGGAAGACGGCGCGCAGCAGGTCGTCGCGGGCCAGCAGGTCGCGGCCGAGGCCCTCGAAGCGCACCTGGCCGCGCTCGAGGAAGTAAGCCCGCTCGCACACCGACAGGGCGAGGTTGACGCTCTGCTCGACGAGCACAATCGTGCTGCCGGCGTCGCGCAGGTCGCCCACCCGGTCGAGCAACTCACCCACCACGGCAGGTGCCAGGCCGAGCGACAGTTCGTCGATCAGCAGCACCCGCGGCCGCAGGATGGCCGCTTTCGCCAGCGCGAGCATCTGCTGTTCGCCGCCCGACAGCGTCGAGGCGCGCTGGTTGCGGCGGTCGGCCAGCGCGGGGAACAGCTCGAAGCAGCGCTCGATCTCGGGGGCGCTGCGCGAGCCGAGCGCCAACGTGTCGGCGTAGGCCCGCAGGTTCTCCACCACCGTGAGCGGCCCGAACACGGCGTGTCCGCCGGGGATCTGGGTGATGCCCATGCCCACGCGGCGCTCGGCGCTGACGAACGTGATGTCGGCACCCGACAGGCGCACCGAGCCGGCGCTCGGCAGCATCAGGCCCGACACCACCTTCAGCAGGGTCGACTTGCCCGAGCCGTTGGTGCCCAGCAGCGCCACCACCTCACCCTCGGCCACGGTGAGGTCGACGTCGAACAGCACCTGCAGGTTGCCGTATCTGGCGTCGACGCCACGAACCGCCAGCAACGGCAGCGTGGCGCCGCTGCTGCGGGCGGCCTGCACGCGGGCCTCCTCCATCACGTCGGTCACCATCCGGTCGATGTCGGCATCGAGCGTGCGGGCGCAACGCCGCATGATCAGCCCGGCGATCACCCCGGGAATGGCGAGCGCCACGATCGCTCCCGCCACACCGAAGCGGCGATCGATGCCCGACAGGTAGAGCGACCCGGTGAGGCCGCCGAAGCCGCTCGCCAGGCCGCCGAGCGCGATGGCGTGGGGCCGCATCTCGGCGGGCACCAGGCCCATCTGCAGCGCGCCGAGTGCCGGGGCCAGCATGGCCATGCCGGCCGAGCCGAGCACCAGCAGCACGATCACCAGCGCGAACACCGGCGTGATGGCGGCCAGTGCGGTGGCCGCGGTCGACACGATGATGAACACCGACGCGAGGCGCACCACCGACGACGGGTCGCGGCGCAGCATGCGCTCGCCCACGGAGCCGAACAGCGCCAGGGTCACCAGCGCGGCGGCTGCCTGCAGCGCGGCGATCAGGCCACGGCCGCCGGGGCCCACACCCCAGCGCTCGTCGAGCAGGAAGGTGAGGAACGTGCCGAGCGGGATGGCCATCACGCCGAGCACCACCCAGCCCGCCATCTGGCGGCGGATCGTGGGCACCATCAGCAGGCGGCGGGCGATCTCGCCGAAGCCCAGGATCGGGCGCGTCGCCGTGTCGGCGGTCGGCGGCCCGTCGGTGTCGGTCGCGGCCGGGCCACGCCCGCTGCGTCGCTGTTCGCTGCCCTGTTGTTCCCGGCGCAGTTGCTCGGTGTCGAAGCGGCCGAAGCCGGGGTCGCGCAACCACAGCGCCGCCACCGCCACCACCAAGGTGAACGCGCCGGTGAACAGGAACACGCCGCGCCACGTGAGCCCCGCCCAGGTGGTGAGCACGGCCACCGCCAGCGGGGCGATCACGTTGCCCAGTGCACCCAGGCCGCTGTACCAACTGAGCACACGCACCCGGGCGCGAGTGGGATAGCTGTCCGACAGCAGCGGCATGTGCATCGTGCCGCGGGCCCCGCTGGTGGCGCCGTCGATCAACAACACCACGGCCAGGCCCGCGAGTGTGGTGACGAACGAGGTCAGCAACGCGAACAGGGCCCACACGAAGGCTGCGACGACACTCACCAGCGCGCGGCGCGGGGTGCGCTGCACGGTCATCACCAGCGGCACGGTGAGCGCTGCAGTGGCGAGGGTCTTCAACGAGTTGAGGGTGGCGAGTTCGCTGCGGCTGATGCCCAGGGTGCGGGCGATCTCGGGCGCCATCACGCCGAACGCGTAGCCCTGCAGGGTGTCGGCCAGGCCGAGCAGGCCGAGCACCAGCACCACGTACCAGCCGACGTGCGCGTCGCGCAGCACGGTGCGCAGCGAGCGGCGATCGTCGTCGGTCTCGGTGTCGGTGCCGGCCTGGCTGCCACCGAGGCCGAGCAGGCTGCGGGCGTGGGCGCGGTCGGCCGCTGTGACGGCGATCCGGTCGAGTTGGCTGTCGTCGACGGTCACGCGTCGACCCCCGGCGTCCGGAAGCGGGCGAATGCCGACGACTCGCCCACGCGGCGGCCCTCGGCGTCGACGAGGATGATGGTCACTTCGTGGAAGCCACGGCGCTCCTGTCGGTCGGTGCCCACCGGAACGTTGTCCATCACGTACGTGGTGTCGGTGGTGACCACGATGCGGTTGCGTTCGAGGTATCCGTCGGGGCAACCGGCTGGACCGTTGCAGGCCGGGTCGTCGGCGAGCAGATCGCTCAGCGGCTTGCCGGGTGGGGGAGGTGTCCAGTCGATCAGCACGCCGAAGGCCGCAGCGCCATCGGCCGACAACTCGCCGTCGAAGCTGAACTCGAGCGTGAACGGCACCTCGATCGTGCTCCGGTCGGCCAGGTTCTCGATCTGCAGCCGGTCGTCGAGCCGGAACGCGAGGCGTGATGTCGAGCATCCGGCGAGCACGGCGCACGACAGCAGAGCAAGGGCGCGGCGCACGTGCATCGAGGCATCGTGACACGCAACGCTCGCGGACGCGTTCGTCGGCACGGACGAACCGACGGGTCGTGGTTCGTCGGCCGGATGCAGATGCGCGGAGGTTCCGGTGCGGGCAGGATGGGGCGGTGGAACTCGGCGACCTCCTGCGCTCGCTCCGCGGCGTCGACGCCACCAGCGGTTCGCCCGATCCCGCGGTCGGCGAGCCCGGCATGGTGGTGATGGTGTGCACACCGAACGGGGCAGCGGTCGACGCCTGGGGCGCGGCGGTGCTGGAGCACGGGGTTCCCCTCACGGCCGGCACCCCGTTGTATGCGGCGTCGCTGGCCAAGTTGGTGACGGCCCGCTGTGTCCACCTGCTCGTGGCCGACGGGCGTCTCAGCCTCGACGACACGATCGACCGCTGGTTCCCTGCTCTCGACGCCGCTTCGGCGATCACCGTGCGCCATCTGCTGCTGCATCGCAGCGGGCTCCCCGAGTACCACGCGCTGCGGCTGGTGGCGGGGTTCACGGTCGACGACCGGCTCGAACAGGCCGATGTCCGTCGGCTCGTCGATGCGATGACCACCTGGTTCGAGCCCGGCACCCAGGTGTCGTACAACAACACCAACTTCGCCCTGCTCGCCATGATCGTCGCTGCCGTGACGGACCGGCCGTTCGCAGTGGCGGTCGACGAGTTGGTGTTCCGGCCGGCAGCGATGCGCACCGCGTCGGTGCGTCGCAGCGCCGACGAACTGATCGCTGGTGCCGCGAGCGGTTATGTGGCCCACGGCGACGGGTTCCGGCGCGCCCTGCTGGGCGCCGCATCGCAGGGCGACGGTGGCATGTGGTGGGCCGGGAACGACCTGGTCGCGCTCGGCCGGTCGTTGCTGGCGAATGATGCTGCGACGCAGGCGATGCGACAGCAGGTGCCCCTGCCCGACGGCTCGCTGCCCGGCCTGGCCACCGGGTGCACGATCGGGGCCGGTGGCGCCTGGTTCGGGGCGCTCGCCGAGTTCACCGGGTTCCGGGCCGAACTGCGCGTGTACGACGGTGTTGCGATCGGCGCCATGGCGAACCGTCAGGACGCACGGGTCGGGCCGCACCTCGACGCACTCGCCGCAGCCCTCGGGCTGCCCGCGTCGCCACCGACAGCGCAACCTGTTCGCCGTGAGGGGCCGGTGCCTGCCGGTGTGCTCGTCGGTGTGGGCGGTGCGCCGTGGCGGTTCGAGCCGCTCGCTGCCCAACCTGCACGCGACGATCAGGCGTCGGGTAACCGGGCCCCTGGTGACTCGGCGCGACCCGGCTCCGCCGCCGTCTGCCGGGCCTCGGTCGGCGGCCTCGTGTTCCACCTCGTGCCCGACGGCATCGGCTGGACCGTGGCCGAGCGGCCGTCGATCGGCGTGGCGTGGGAGGGCGAGGCGCTGGTGGTGCGCGACGGTGTGGCCGAGATGGCCCGGTTGCTGCCGATGGCCGGCCGTCCGCTCGGTGCCGATCACCTCGACATGCTCGCCGGCTGGTGGTGGTGCCCGTCGGCGCACACCGCGCTGCACATCACCCGCGATGGCGACACCACCTGGCTGCATAGGGGCCAACAACCGCCCGAGCCGCTCGTCGCTGTCGTTGAACGCGAGGGGCGGGTCGTGCTGGCTGCACCGTGGGGCCTGCTCGAACTCGACGCCGATGGCCGACACGGTCGAGTGGTGCTGCACCGCGCCGAGGGGCTCGTGCTCGAGCGGATCGATGCCGTCGACCGTCGGCGCTGACAACACTCGTCGGGCGGATTCGGTCGGCGCCACCAAGCACACCTCGCGTGCAGCGGGCCAAGGTGGGGAGGTGGCCGCCATCGACCAGCCGCAGCCCGTCGTGCCCCGCGCCGCACCATCCGCGGCGACGGTGGCCTCGGCGCGCAACGACGTGGTGGTGAGGTCGGTGCACGGTGCCGGCGAGGTGCGGGCCGTCAGCGAACTGCTCGCCCGGGTGTGGGGCACCACGGCCGACACCTCGCCCGCACCGCGCAATGTGCTGTCGGCGATCGTCGACACCGACGGCTACGTGGCCGGGGCGTGGATCGACGACGAACTGGTGGGCGCATCGTTCGGTGTCACCTATCTCGATGTCGACGGCCCGGCGTTGCGCAGCCAGGTGACCGGCACGGTGCGCCCGCGCCACGGCATCGGCGAGGCGCTCAAACGGCACCAGTGGGCCTGGGCCGCCGAGCGCGGGATGCGGCACATCACCTGGACCTTCGATCCGCTGGTGCGTTCGAACGCGCACTTCAACCTCGACCGCCTCGGCGCCCGCATCGTGCGGTTCGTCCCCGACTTCTACGGCTCGCTCGACGACGGGCTGAACGGGGCCGACGAGACCGATCGCTGTGTGGTGAGTTGGGACGTCACCGGCGACCCGCCCGCGCCGGTCGACGGCGGCCGGTGCCACGGCTCGCAACCGGGAGTTGCGCCATCGGCCGCGGCTCTGCTGGCCGACGGTGTGCACCGTGTGGTGCTGGCCATCGACGACCGCGGTGGCCCGGTCGTGTTCGACGAGCCCGCCACCGCGCTGCTGGTGGCCACACCCGTCGACATCGTGGCGCTGCGCCGCGCCCGGCCCGACCTGGCGGTGCGCTGGCGGCACGCCATCCGCGAGGCGTTCACTGCCGCCTTCGCGGCCGGCTCGGTGGCCGATCTGATCACGAGCGACGGTTTCTACCGCTTCGGTGGGTCGACGGGCTGAGCATGGTCGGCACCGTCGCTGCGAGACTGCACCCGATGACGCAGGGAACCACGCTCGCCGATCTCATCGAGGGGCTGGGGTACGAGGTCGTGCGGGTGGAGGTGTCGCCGCTCGGCCTCGAGGTGCCCGTGGGCGATCCGGTCATCCACGATCGCCTGGCCGGTACGAGCTTTGCGTCGGCCGATGTGGTGCTGGCCGTCGGGGTCGACCCCCGGTCGCCCGAGATGCTCGACCTGCTCGCTGCTGCGGGTGCCGCCGGTGCTGCGGCGGTGATCGCCAAGATCGACGAAGGCGTGGGGGCCGATGCGGTGGCTGCTGCCGCCACCCAGGCGAAGGTGGCGCTGCTGCGCGTGTCGCGCGATGTCGAGTGGGGCCAACTGCATGCGTTGGCCCGGATGGTCACCACCACGGGCGGCGCGGGCGGCGAGGGTCGGCCGCCGCTGGGCGACCTGTTCGCGCTGGCCAACGTGATCGCGGTGCGTGCGAACGGCCCGGTCACCATCGAAGACGCCCAGTCGCGGGTGCTGGCCTACAGCACCGGCGACGATGTGATCGACGACTACCGGCGCGACACCATCCTCGGGCGCCGGGTGCCCGAGAGCTGGGTGAAGCGTCTGCAGAGCGACGGCGTGTTCCAGCGGATCTGGCGCGGCGACTCGCCGGTGCGGATCAGCTACAAGTCGACCGAGCCCGGCTACCGCGACCGGCTGGTCGTCGCCATCCGGGCCGGTGGCGAGCCGATCGGTTCGATCTGGATCCAAGAGGGCAGCGAACCGCTCGGGGCGATGCACGAGGCGTTGCTCGAAGAAGTTGCGCCGCTCGCTGCGCTGCACCTGGTGCGGCATTTCGCAGGCGACGTCGAGCGGCGGCAGGAGGCCGAGATGGTGCGCGCCGTCCTGGCGGGCCGCGTGCCGCCGAGCTCGCTCGCTCAGCATCTCGCTGTTCGGGCCCATCAGCGGGTGATGGTGCTCGGGCTGCAGCCGGTGTGTGTCGACGAGGTGGAGGCGACGATGCACCTCGGTCGGTTGTCGAGTGTGGTGGCGCTGTTCCGGCGCACCGAGCACCTGCAGTTGGCGCAGACCACGACGGGGTCGACGATGCATGTCGTGTTGGTGGGCGGCGACCGGCTCGAACCCACGGTCGACGATCTCGTCCAGCGGTCGCGCAGCAGCGTGAAGGTGCCGGTGAAGGCAGCGCTCGCCCGGTCGGCGAACGGTCTCGACGGCCTTGTCGCGGCACGAGCCGAGGTCGACGACGTGTTGGCTGCCTGCGTGGCCGACGAGGGCCGTGTGGCCGAACTTGTCGACGTGCTCGGTGCGGTGGCGCTGGAGCGGTGGCGTCGTGTCGCTGCGGGTCAGCCCGAATTGCGGGTGGGGCGCGTCGACGCGCTGGTGGTGAGTGACAGCGATCGCGACACCCAGTACGTGGCCACGCTGCGCAGCTTCCTCGACCACTTCGGCGACGTCATCGCCGCGGCCGCGGCGCTCGATGTGCATCCCAACACGTTCCGCTACCGCCTGCGCCGCGCGGTCGAGACGGCCGGGCTCGATCTCGACCATCCCGTCGAGCGGCTGATGGCGCACCTGCACCTCACCCTGCTCGACGAGCGCGGTGAGGTCGACACGTGAACGAGCTCGGCGACGCGGCACGGCGGGCTGCTGCCGTCGTGCAGGCGGCGGTGGCTGATGGCTCGCTTCCCGCAGCGGCGTTCGGTGTGGCCGACGCCCACACGGGCATCGTGCTGGCCGAGGCCTACGGGACGGCCCGGCTCGACTCGCCGTTCTGCCTCGCCTCCACCACGAAGCCCATCGCCACGACGGTGCTCGGGTC
>JBEIIG010000103.1:0-10054 GCA_040380855.1 Acidimicrobiaceae bacterium
ACCGGCAGCGGCGCGGTGAGTGGGGTCGATGTCGCCGGTAGCGAACGCATCGCCGCCGACGTCGTGGTGTGCAACCCCGACCTGCCCGTCGCGTACCGCACGCTGCTGGGTGGTGTCGACGCGCCACGGGTGGCCCGCCGCGGGAAGTACTCGCCCAGCTGTCTGCTGTGGGTGGCCGGGGTGAAGGGCCTGCCCCCCGCCGAGGCAGCCCACCACAACATCCACTTCGGCCACGACTGGGACGCGTCGTTCAAGGCGCTCATCCACGACGGTGTGCGCATGCCCGACCCGTCGATCCTCGTCACGCTCCACTCGCTCGACGATGCGTCGCTGGCGCCCGCAGGATGCAGCAGCATCTACGTGCTCGAGCCCACCCCCAACCTCGACGGCCGTATCGACTGGAGTCGCGAGCGCGACCGAATCACCGACTCGCTGCGCGCCAAGGTGGCCGGCCTCGGCTATCCCACCGATGTCGTGGTCGAACGTCTCTACGACCCGCTCGACTGGGAGGCGATGGGCATGGAGCGCGGCACGCCGTTCGCGCTCGCCCACACGTTCCGCCAGACCGGGCCGTTCCGGCCGAACAACGTCGACAAGCGGGTGCCGGGCCTGGTGTTCACCGGGTCGAGCACCCTGCCGGGCGTCGGGGTGCCGATGGTGCTGGTGTCGGGCAAGTTGGCCGCTGCACGGGTGCAGCAGTTCGCCGGACGGCAGCGGTGAGCACCACCACGGTCACGCTCGACGAGAGCTATGCCCGCTGCCGCGAACTGAACAAGCGGTACGGCACCACGTACTACTGGAGCACGAAGGTGCTGCCCCGGGTGAAGCAGCACCACGTGTGGGCGCTGTACGCGTTCTGCCGCTACGCCGACGACATCGTCGACGACCTCGGCCCCGTGTCGGTCGAACGGCGCGCCGACGCCCTGGCCGATTTCGGTAACCGCTTCTTCCTCGACCTCGCTGCGGGTCGCAGCGACGATCCGGTGCTGAAGGCCGTGGTGCACACGGTGAAGGCGTTCGACATCGACCCCGACTGCTTCCGCCGCTTCCTGCGGTCGATGACCATGGACCTCACCGTGGCCACGTACGAGACATGGGACGACCTGCTCGTCTACATGGACGGCTCGGCGGCGGTGATCGGCGAGATGATGCTGCCGATCCTCGAGCCGTTGCGGCCCGAGGCCCTGCCGCACGCTCGCGATCTCGGCAATGCCTTCCAGCTCACCAACTTCCTGCGCGACATCGCCGAAGACCTCGACCGCAACCGGCAGTACGTGCCTCAGGAAGACCTGCGCCGATTCGGGGTCGACCTCACCACCCGTCGTTGCACGCCCGAGTTCGTCGAGCTGATGCGCTTCGAGATCGCCCGCTGTCGCGAGCTGTACGTGTCGGCCGACCTCGGCCTGTCCATGCTGCCCACCGAGTCGGCCAAGTGCATCGGTGCGGCCCGCGTGCTGTACGGCCGCATCCTCGACAAGATCGAGCAACTGCACTACGACGTGTTCGCCAAGCGGGCGCGGGTCACCACGGCCGAGAAGGCGCTGATGGTCGCCAAGCTCACGTCGCCGTTCGGTCGATGAACGCAGCCGGTGCCGCGACGCCCGGCCCCGAGTCGACCGGAGCCGTGCCGTCAGTTGCTCAGCGGGTCGCTGCTGCCGCAGGTGCGGTGACCCTGGCGGCGATGATCGCCACACCACTTGCCCGCCGTGGCGGTTCGGTGCGCCGGGGACTGTCGAGCGTGGTGGTGACCGGCCTGTTCGTCACCACCGCGGCTGGCTCGACCCGGCGGTGGGGCGTGCGGCGCGCTGCGGGCGTGGCAGCCGGTGTGGCGGCAGCGACAGCCGTGGCCGAACGCGTGGGAACTGCCACCGGGCTGCCCTTCGGTCGCTACCACTACACGGATGCGCTGCGCCCACAGGTGGGTGGTGTGCCGGTCATCGTGCCGCTCGCGTGGTTCGCGATGGCGGTGCCTGCACGCGACGCCGCACACGCAGCGCTCGGTCACCGATCGCGCCGCGTCACGCGCATCGCCCTCGGCGCAGGCGCGCTCACCGCGTGGGACCTGTTCCTCGATCCGCAGATGGTGGGCGAGGGCTACTGGCGCTGGGCTCGGCGCGGCCGCTACCGCGGTATCCCGTTCAGCAACTACGTCGGCTGGCTGTTGGTGAGTGCGGGCGTGATGGCGGCGCTCGAGGTGGCGCTGCCCATCGACGACGGTGAGGCGGCCGACGCGGTCTCGGTTGCCCAGTACGCCACGATGGCCACCATGGAGACCGTGGGTTTCGCCGCCTTCTTCCGCGACCGTGTGGTGGCGGCCGTGGGTGGTGCCGCGATGCTGCCGATCGCTGCGGCCGCAGTGCGACAGGTGGTGCGCCGGCGGCGGTGGGCCCGTGGCTGAGGCGAGCCGTCGTCGATCGCCGGCTGGCGCACCCGCCGACGTCCTGGTGGTGGGTGGTGGCGTCGGTGGTCTCGCAGTCGCCATCCGGCTGCGCGCTGCGGGTCATCGCGTCACGGTGCTCGAGCGCAACGAGGTGCCCGGGGGCAAGTTGGCCGTTCGGCAACGCGATGGATTCACGTTCGACATCGGGCCGTCGCTCGTCACCTTGCCGCAGGTGTTCGACGAGTTGTTCCGGTTGGCGGGCACCACCCTGGCCGACGAGGTTCCCCTCGTCCGGCTCGACCCGCAGTTCCACTACCACTGGCTCGACGGGTTCGAGTTGACGGTGCGCGACGACGGGTGCGACGCCCCGGGTTACGCCGAGTGGATCGAGCACGGCGGACGCATCTGGGACGTGAGCGAGCGCACGTTCTTCGCCGGCCCGATGAGCGGCCCGGTGGCGCTGGCCCGTCGGCTTCGTCGGCCGCGCGACCTCACCGACATCGACGCCCTGCGCACCCTTCACCGGTCGGCGTCGGCCTGCTTCACCGACCCCCATCTGGTGCAGTGGGCAGGCCGGTACGCCACCTACTCGGGGTCGTCGCCCTATGCCGCGCCGGGAACACTGGGGTGCATCGCCGCGGTCGAACAGCGCTACGGCTGCTGGTACCCGATGGGCGGCCTCGGTGTGCTGCGCGATGCGTTCGTGCGCCTGGCCGAACGCATGGGTGTGGAGGTGCGCTGTGGTGTCGAGGTCATCACCGTCACGGCCGATGCACGCATCGGTGGCACCGTCGACGGAGTGGTGCTGGCCGACGGCACCCACCTCGACGCCGATGTGGTGGTGGCGAATGTCGATGCCACCCATCTGTACAGCGATCTGTTGCCCGACAGTCGAGCACTGCGCAAGGTGCGGCGAGCCGAACCGTCGACGAGCGGTTTCGTCGTGATCGCCGGGGTGCGCGGTGCGACGCCGGGTGTCGGCCACCACAACGTGTGGTTCAGCGACGACTACGCCACCGAGTTCGCCCAGTTGGCCGATGGTCGCTGCGCCGACGACCCGACGGTGTACGCGTGCGTCAGCTCCGTCACCGATGCATCGCAGGCGCCGGCGGGGTGCGAGAACTGGTTCCTGCTCGTGAACACCCCGCCGGGTGTCGACGTCGACCCGACGGCGTACGAGGCAGTGGTGTTCGAGCGTCTCGCTGCCCACGGTGTCGACCTGCGCGAACGCCTGCTGTTCACCGAGACGATCACCCCGCTCGATCTGCAGGCTCGCTACCGGGCACCGGGTGGGGCCATCTACGGCACGTCGTCGAACGGTGCCCGCGCGGCGTTCGTGCGGCCGGCGAACCGCGGTGCGCGGCGCGGCCTCTATCTGGTCGGTGGCAGCAGCCATCCCGGTGGCGGACTGCCGCTCGTCACCATCGGGGCGCGCATCGTCGCCGAGCTCGTCGAGGTCGACCGCGCATGAACCGAGTGCGTTCGCGGGTGTGGTTCGCCGTGCGACTCGTCGCGGCAGGCGTGGCCTTGGCCCGTATCGCCCGTGCCGCCCGCCGTCGCCCCCCGGTGCAGCCGGTCGCGACCGACGACGGGCCCAGCATCTCGGTGGTGGTGCCGGCTCGCGACGAAGCGACGCGCATCGGTCCGCTCCTCGCCGCCGTGTGCGCAGCGTCCGGTGTCGCCGAGGTGGTGGTGGTCGACGACGAGAGCAGCGACGGCACCGCTGCGCTCGCTGCCGCAGCCGGTGCCCGGGTGATCGCCGGTTCACCGTTGCCCACGGGCTGGGCCGGGAAGGCATGGGCCCTGCAGCAGGGCATCGAAGCAGCGGTGGGCGAGTGGGTGGTCACCCTCGACGCCGATACCCGTCCGTCACCCGAGTTGCCCCGTGCGCTCGTCGCCCGCGCCGTCGCCGATGGCCTCGCTGCGGTCAGCGTGGGTGGACGCTTCGAGTGCCCCACACCCGGTGTGGCCTGGCTGCACCCGGCGATGCTCACCACACTCGTCTACCGCTTCGGCCCGGCCGGATACGACGGCCGGGTGGCCGCCCACCGGCAACTCGCCAACGGCCAGTGCATGGCGTTCCGGCGTGCCGATCTGCTCGCGGTGGGTGGTCTGGCACCGGTGGCCGGCGAGGTGGTGGAGGATGTGGCGCTGGTCCGGCACCTGGCCGGTCTGGGCTGGGCCGTGGCGATGCTCGACGGTGCCGAGATGCTGACCACCCGGATGTTCGACGACCTCGGCGACACCTTTCGCGGCTGGGGTCGATCGCTCGCCTTGCCCGGGGTCGAACCCGTGTGGCGGCAACTCGGCGATCTCGCGGTGGTGCTGGTGGCGCAGGCCCTGCCGATGCCCAGGCTGCTCACCCGGCGCGGCGACCTGCTCGACGTGGTGCTGCTGATGGCCCGCCTGGGCACGCTCGGCGGTACGGCCCAGGCGTACGAGCGGCCCGGTCGCACCTATTGGTTGTCGCCGTTGGCCGATCTGCCGGCAGTGGCTGCGCTGGCCGCCGGCATCGCCCGCCCGGTGCTCGGCCGGCGCCACGTCTGGCGCGGCCGCAGCTACGGCTGAGGCGGCGGGACGTCAGTCGCGGTCCTGCCAGGTGCACACGCAGGCTTCGTTGCCGTCGGCGTCGGCGAGCACCCACCACGAGCGGGCGAAGCGGTCGGTCACCATCCGCCCACCCGCGGCCAACGCCGCCTCGAGGCGCGCCGCCGCCTGATCGTGCGGTACCGAGACGTCGATGTGGAACCGGTCGCGTCCGGGTCGCGGTTCGTCCATCGTCTGGAACCACACCGGCGGGCCGAGCCGCAGCGGATCGACCAGCACGCCATCCACCTCGCGATAGCCCAGCACCGCAGCCCAGAACGGTCGGATCCGGTCGGCGTCGAGCGTGTCGATCGCCACCTCCACCGCCTGCACCGCACCGGGCTGGGCCGCGGCACCGGCGGCCACTGCCAGTTGCGAGATGCGGCGGGCCAGGTCGACGTCGTGGGTGGTGATGCCACCGACATCGTGGGTGGTGAGTGCAACACGTACCCGGTCGGGGTAGCGGATGTCGAGATCGGGATGGTGGTCGGCCTCGTCGGCGGCGGTGGCGATGGCGGCCGCCAGTGCCGTGGCGGCCTGGAACGATCCGGCCCGGAAGTGCGCCACCAGGAACCGCAGCACGACCCGCCAGTCGTCGAGGCCGTCGACCGCGGCGACCTGGTCGAACGTGAGCGATGTGTACTGCGGCCGTGCCATCGACCCAGTACAGCAGGCCGATGTCGGTCGCGTGGGGGTCAGGCCGGGTCGGGCGTTCGTCGGCCGGCCCATGCGGCCTGGGCGAAGCGCACGCCGATCAGCGTCATCAACACCCCGGTGGCGGCAGTGCGGTAGGGCCCGTCGACCACCAGTTGGATGAACGGAACGGCGAACACCCCCGCCCGCGCCCCCCAGGCGAACGAACGGGTGGCGGCGACGACGATCAACAGCACGGCGATCGCGATCAGCGCGGTGAGCGGGGCGACCACGCAGATCGCCCCGACGAAGCACAACACACTGCGCCCGCCACGGAACCGGTCGAACACCGGCCAGGCATGGCCCACCATCGCCGCGAACCCGCCGACGTAGCCCAGCCACCACTGGCCCTCGGCGGCGAGCAGTAGCCCCAGGGTGGCCGCCACCGCACCTTTGGCCACATCGCCGACGAACACCAGGCGGGCTGCGTTGCCGCCCACCGACTCGCGGGCGTTCCAGTACCCCGGGTTGCCGTCGCCCACGGTGCGCAGGTCGCGGCGGGTGGCCAGTCGGGCCACGGGAATGGAGCCGAACAGATACCCGAACAGCACTGTCAGCACGATGCTCACGGCTGCCATGCTGGCAGGGTGACCGACACGGCGCCGCACTGCATCGCCTCATTCCATCTCGTCCGCGATGCGAGCCGACTGCGCACCATGGCCCGACTCGGGCTCGACCGCCGCCGCCTCCGCCGTGTTCCGGGCCTGGTGTTCTGGCGACTGCTCGGTACGGGTGCTGGCAGCGACACCGGCCCTGGTGCCGATCTGCAGCGCAGCGCGCTGTTCGCCGTGTGGAAAGACGTCGCATCACTCGATGCGTTCGAGGCGTCGATGGCCGACCGCTGGGCGAATGCGCAGGAGGTGTGGTCGGTGCGTCTGCGCGGCTGGGGTGGGCACGGTGCCTGGCACGGGGTCGACGTCCTCGGTCTGCTCGAGCCGGCGGTGGCCCCCGACGCCGCGGGTCCGGTGGCCATCATCACCCGTGCGAACGTGCGCCGTCGGTCGTGGCGTGCGTTCCGTCAGGCCGGGCCAGCGGTGAGCGCCGAGTTGAATGCGTCCGACGGCCTGCTCGGCGTGGTGGGCATCGGCGAGGCCCCCTTCGGCAGGTTGGGCACCTTCAGCCTGTGGTCGTCGACGGAGGCCGCGCGCACGTTCGCCCTGCAGAGCCCGCACCACCGCGAGGTGATGCGCCGCACCCGCACCGAGGGTTGGTACGGCGAAGAACTGTTCGCCCGTTTCGAACCGTCGGCCTCGACGGGTCGCTGGAACGGTCGCGACCCCCTCGCCCCCTGACCCCGATGCAGCGTGTGTGAGCCGACCCCCGCCCTACCGGGCTGCGCTCACAAACGCTGGGTCGGGGAGCGGCGTCGGGCCGGGGAGCGCAGGGGGATGAGCATCCCGTAGGGCGCGGCGTTGCGCTCGTGGTGCACCCGATGCGCGGCGGCGAGCCGTTCGAGGCCGGGCACCGGTCGGTCGCCGAAGAGCGGGAGTCGACGGTGGATGTAGACGTCGTGCACCAGTGCGTAGGTGAGGCCGTACAGGGTGACGCCGATGCCGACCGGGACGAGCGCCGCGAAACCGGCCACATTGAACCCGACGGCGAAGCCGAGCATCACCAGTGCGGCGAACATCACCGGGTAGGCGTCGTTCGCCTCCCAGCGCCGAGGTGACTCACCGGGCCGCACGCGGCGGTGGTGGCTGCGGTGCAGGCCGATGCCGAAGCCGTGCATCACCCACCGGTGCGTGAGGGCGGTGAGCGGTTCCATCAGCACGAAGGCGACGACGGCGACGACGACTCCGGTCCAGAGACTCACGACCTGCACGGTACCCGACCCACCCGAGGGTTGTTCGCACGCCCGGGTGTGCCATCGGTACTCGAGCGGTCGTCGGCGACTCGGGTGCGCGCCGGGGAGTCCGTGAGAAGTTGAGTAGACATGACTCAGGTTTTCTTCTTCGCGGGTTGGCGGCCGGACGCTGCGACGCCTAGCCTTGCGTGCAGATCACTCAGGTTCCTTTCCTGATCCCCCGTTCCAGCCCATCCCCCATCCCCCATCACGTTCAGGAGCAGCACATGGCCAAGGCAGTCGGCATCGACCTCGGTACCACGAACTCGGTCGTCTCGGTCCTCGAGGCCGGCGACCCCGTCGTCATCCCCAACGCCGAAGGCGGGCGCACCACGCCGTCGGTCGTCGCCTTCTCGAAGACCGGCGAGGTGCTGGTGGGCGAGGTGGCCAAGCGCCAGGCCATCACCAACCCCGACCGCACCTTCCGCAGCATCAAGTCGAAGATGGGTCAGGCCTGGCGCAGCGATGACATCGACGGAAAGCGCTACACCCCGCAGGAGATCAGCGCCCGCACGCTCATGAAGCTGAAGCGCGACGCCGAGGCCTATCTGGGCGACACGGTCACCCAGGCCGTCATCACCGTTCCCGCCTACTTCGACGACGCCCAGCGCACCGCCACCAAGGAAGCGGGCCAGATCGCCGGCCTCGAGGTGCTGCGCATCATCAACGAGCCCACCGCGGCTGCACTCGCCTACGGCCTCGACAAGGGTGCCGAGGACGAGACCGTGCTGGTGTTCGACCTCGGCGGCGGCACGTTCGACGTGTCGGTGCTCGAGATCGGCGACGGTGTGTTCGAGGTGAAGAGCACCCACGGCGACACCCACCTCGGTGGCGACGACTGGGACCAGCGCATCATCGACTGGCTGGTGAAGCAGTTCAAGGCCGCCCACGGTGTCGACCTCGCCGCCGACCGCATGGCCACCCAGCGCCTGAAGGAAGCGGCCGAGAAGGCGAAGATCGAGCTCAGCCAGGTGCAGCAGACGCAGATCAACCTGCCGTTCATCACCGCCACCCCCGAGGGCCCGTTGCACCTCGACGAAACCCTCACCCGCGCCAAGTTCCAAGAGCTCACCGCCGACCTGCTCGAGCGCTGCCGCATCCCGTTCGAACAGGCCATCAAGGACGCCGGCCTCACCAAGGGCCAGATCAACCACGTGCTGCTCGTGGGTGGCTCCACCCGTATGCCGGCCGTGCAAGACCTGGTGCAGAGCCTCACCGGCAAGGAGCCGAACAAGACGGTGAACCCCGACGAGGTGGTGGCCGTCGGCGCCGCGGTGCAGGCCGGTGTGCTGCGCGGCGACGTGAAGGACGTGCTGCTGCTCGACGTCACCCCGCTCAGCCTCGGCATCGAGACCAAGGGTGGCGTGATGACCAAGCTCATCGAGCGCAACACCACCATCCCCACCCGCCGCACCGAGGTGTTCACCACGGCTGAAGACATGCAGCCGAGCGTCGAGATCCACGTGCTGCAGGGCGAGCGCGAGATGGCCGCCTACAACAAGACCCTCGGCAAGTTCCAGCTCGTCGACCTGCCGCCCGCCCCGCGTGGTGTGCCGCAGATCGAGGTCACCTTCGACATCGACGCCAACGGCATCGTGCACGTCAGCGCCAAGGACCGGGCCACCAGCAAGGAACAGTCGATGACCATCACCGGGCAGAGCACGCTCGACAAGAAGGACATCGACCAGATGGTGCGCGACGCCGAGGCCCACGCCGAGGACGATCGCCAGCGCCGCGAAGAGGCCGAGATCCGCAACAACGCCGACTCGCTCGTGTACCAGACCGAAAAGGTGCTGCGCGACCAGGGCGACAAGGTGTCGAGCGCCGACAAGGGCGCGGTCGAGATGCCGCTCGCCGAGTTGAAGGCAGCCCTCGCCGGCAACGACATGGCCGCCATCAAGCAGGCCCACGAGGCGCTCATGGCCGCCAGCCAGGCGTTCAGCCAGAAGCTGTACGAGGCCGCGTCGCGCGACGACGCGTCGGCCGCCGGCACGTCGGCCAGCGGCCAGGCAGGCCAGGCCGGTGGCGACGACGACACGATCATCGACGCCGAGATCGTCGACGAGAAGTGAGTCGCGGGCGATGAGCGACACGGGCGACGTGTACGAACCCTCCGCTGCGGCTGCAGCGGCCGCCGAGGCGGGCGACGCAACACAGGCTGCGGCCACCGAAGTCGAGCACGACGTCGAGGCCATCCTCCTCGAGCGCGATCAGTTCAAGGAGATCGCCCTGCGGCTGCAGGCCGACTTCGAGAACTACCGCAAGCGGGCGGCCACCCAGCAGGCCGACGAGATCGACCGTGCCACCGGCAAGATGGCCGAAGCCATCCTGCCGGTGCTCGATGCGTGCGAAGCGGCGTTCGCGCACGGCGTGCAAGGGGTCGAGTCGATCTGGTCGGCACTCATCGGGGTGCTGCAGAAGCAGGGCCTCGAAGCCCTCGACCTGGCCGGCCAACCATTCGACCCGGCCGTGGCCGAGGCCGTCATCCACGAACCCGGCGACGGCGAACCGGTGGTGGCCGAGGTGCTGCGCACCGGCTACCGCTGGAAGGG
>JBEIIG010000104.1:0-9870 GCA_040380855.1 Acidimicrobiaceae bacterium
CGTTGCCGTCCGCGTTGGCGGTGCGGCCGTCGGACCGGCAGGAACCTGGCGTCGCTACACCATTGCCGGTGCCGACGACCACACGTTCCGGCTGCTGATCGAGCGCAACCCGATCGGGGCCGCGGCACCCTTCTTCGACCAGTTGGAGTGCGGCAGCACGATGGCGGTGCGCGGCCCGGCGAAACCGGTGCTCGCGCCCGCCGGCGACGATCCCCTCCTGATCGTCACCGACCTCACCGGACTCGCGACCGCCGAGGCGGTCGTCCATCGCGAGTCGGTGTCGTCGGCGGGAACCGACATCCAGGTCGCCATCGTGACGGCCCACACCGATGTCGACATCTCCGTCGTCGCCGACTGCTGGCACGCTGTGCCCGACGCCACCGTCGTTCGACACACGACCATCGCTCGACACACCGACCAACTCGTCGCGTGGATCCACGGGCACCATCGTCCAGGTCACCGCGTTCTCGCCATCGGCGGCCACGAACTCGTCGCTCTCACACGGCGCACGGTCGCCGACCTCGAACGCACACCAGCGCGGCTCCGCACGCACGTCTACTGGAAACCCGGCCGCCGCGGCCTCGAGTGACCTCACCCTGGCCGCCCGGTTCACGGAACCGGCAGCGGCGGCGCTGGACCGGAGCGGCCGAACGGTACGGTTCGGACGTGGGGAGCGCACTGACGACCGACCAGGTGGATCACTTCACCCAGCACGGCTGGGTTGCGCCCGTCAGGGTGATGACCGTCGACGCGGCGCACGAGGTGCGCGAACGACTCGAGCACGAGGAGCAACGGCTCGGAAGCCCGCTGCGAGGGGCGATGCTCCAGAAGCCGCACCTCGTGTACTCGTGGTTGGCCGACCTGGTGTTCAACGACACGATCCTCGATGCGGTGGAAGATCTCTACGGCCCCGACCTGCTGTGTTGGTCGTCGACGCTGTTCGCCAAGGAGGCCAACACCGCATCGTTCGTCTCGTGGCACCAGGACTCCACGTACTGGGGCCTCAGCCGCCCCGACGTGGTGACCGCGTGGTGTGCTCTCACCCCGTCGAACCGCACCAACGGAGCGTTGGAGGTGATCTCGGGGACGCACCTGCTCGATCAACTCCCGCACCACGACACGTTCGATGCCGAGAACCTGCTGAGCCGCGGGCAGGAGATCGCCGTCGACATCGGCGATGCGACGCCGACGGTGATCGAACTCGAGCCCGGTGAGATCTCGCTGCACCATGTGAGGCTCGTGCACGGCTCGGCCCCGAACACATCGGGCCAGCGTCGTATCGGGTTCGCGATGCGCTTCATCCCCACGTCGGTGGCCCAGTTGGTCGGCGATCGCGACTCGGCAACCTTGGTGCGCGGCGTCGATCGGTTCGGCCACTTCGACCACGAACCCCGCGCCACGGTCGATCGCGACCCGGCGATGACAGCCCTCCACGAACGGGTCACGAACGCAACCGCCCAGCGCCTCTACCGCGGCACGGGTGTCACCTCGTTCACGCGCGACGGCTGAGCCCCGGTCGGCGCCGTCCGGCGCTCGGCATCCTGCTGGGGTCAGGGATGTCACACCCCCTCCGTAGGGTCGGCCACATGAAGCAACGTCCCACTCTCAACGACCTCCGGATCGACGAAGTGCATCTCACCGACCGGCTCATTCGACTATCCGATGTGAGGAACTCATGTCAGGTCTGATGTTCTACGATGTAGCACATGACCGAGATCGGCATCAGGGCGCTGAAGCAGAATGCGTCTGCGGTCGTGGCCCGAGCGGCTGCCGGTGAGGTGATCGTGGTCACCGATCGCGGAAGCCCCGTTGCGCAACTCGGGCCCCTGCCTGCGAGCCGACTGGCAACCCTGCGCGACACCGGGCAGGCCCGCCCGCCAAAGCGATCCTTGGCCGAACTCCCCGCACCCGGCCGCGGCCGGTCGGTCACCGAGGCAGTGATCGCAATGCGGGCCGACGAACGCGGGTGACGACGTGGCCGTATACCTCGACACGTCGGCAGCGTCGAAGCTCGTCGTTCGCGAAGCCGAGACCACTGCGTTGCGACGGTGGCTGCGCCAACGGAGCGACGAGGTGGTCGCCAGCGACATCATGCGGACGGAACTGGTCCGAGCCACGCGCCGGGTTGCGCCGGGTGCAGTCGCACAAGCCCGTGCAGTGCTCGACTCGGTCACGCTCATCAGCGTGAGCACCACGATCCTCGAACGCGCTGCCCTGCTCGAGCCGACGACGATGCGCAGCCTCGACTCCGTCCACCTCGCCACTGCACTCGACCTCGGCGACGAACTCGACGTGATGGTCACCTACGACCACCGACTCGCCGAGGCAGCACAGGCATCGGGTCTCGTCGTCGTCGCACCGGTCTGACCCACGAGACGTCGGCTGCGAAAGACGCAGCCGTGGGTGCCACCAGAGGTCTCACGGAGGAATCCGAGTCGCCCGGCCGAGCCACGGCGTTGCTCGCTGCGGGGCAGCTCACGCCGCAGTGGCGTTGCACCCACGAACGGGTCACGAGGCCCGCCGCCCAACGCCTCTACCGCGTCACGGGCGTCACCTCGTTCTCGCGCAAGGGCTGAGCCCTGAGCGGCTGGGCGACCACCGTTCCGCCTGGCGGCTCAATGATTCCTGCGGGTGCTCTTCTGCACTCCTGCGGCATCCCTGACTTCAATCGCCGCAACATCGTCGGAACCAACCTCCAGTGCCTGTGCCCACTCCTCCGGCGGAAATGATCGGTAGAGCGGGTCGTCTCCCTCGAACGCCTCGAAGTCGACCCGGTCGAGTGCGTCGACAATGCTGCGATACCGGCGGTAACGCCCGCCGTCGTCGAGCGTGCGCGGATCACCGAAGCGGGGCCGGTACGCGTACGCGTGACCGGCCTCGTCGAGGTTCAGATAACGGCACGTGTCGATGTGCTTGTACAGATGGATCACCACCCGCGGACGCTGGCCACGGACGGCAGCCATGTACATGAACTCACCTGGGTGGAACTGCGGAAGTTCGGGGCGCTGCCACACCGATGCGGCAAGCTGTTCGAGTGGTGACCACACCGGACCACTCGTCAGATCGAGTGCGGTGAGGAACGAGTTTCCAATGAAGCACTGTGATCGCGTCGGCATGTCGCCTCCATTGCGTCGTCGTCGAACGAGCAGGCACCCCCTCGGGGATGCGACGGGAAGCGGTGGCTTCGATACGACGCCTCGCGTGCGCCTTTCACGGAACCTACCGAGCAACACCGCTGTTGCCACCCTTGCTTCAGCGGGCGCTCGATCAGCGCGGTGCTGCCACCTCGGCGAGGGTGCGCAGGAAGCGGTCGTTCTCGTCGCTGCTGCCGATGGTGATGCGGATGCCCTCGTTGCTGAACGGGCGGGTCACCACGCCACGCTTCTCCATCTCGAGGTACACCGTGTCGGTGTCGGCGCCCAGCGGCAGGTACACGAAGTTCGCCTGCGCATCAGGCATCGTCCACCCGGCGGCCTGCAGCGTCGCGACCACACGACGCCGCTCGTCGAGGATGCGGCCCACCCGCTCGTTGATCTGGTCCTCGTTGTCGATCGCCGCGATGGCCGCTGCCTGCGCCAGACCGTTTACCGCGAACGGGAACAGCGTCTTGTCGATCGACGCGATCACGTCGGGGTGGCCGATCGCGTAGCCGACTCGGATGCCGGCAAGGCCATGCGCCTTCGAGAACGTGCGGGTGACCACCACGTTGGGATGGTGCGGTACCAGTTCGGTCACCGGGTCGCCGAACGAGGGGTCGATGAACTCGCGGTATGCCTCGTCGATGACCACCACGGTGCTCGGGCTGATGCCGGCGAGCAACTGCTGCAACTCGGCAACCCGCAGCGCCGTCCCGGTGGGGTTGTTGGGCGTTGCGAGCAACACCATCCGCGTCGTTGGCGTGATGGCCTGCGCGAGCGCATCGAGGTCGAAGGCGTTCCGGGCATCGAGCGGCGTGGTGACCTCCCTGCCACCCATCAACTTCGTGTACACCGGGTACACCTCGAACGAGCGCCACGGGTACACCACCTCATCGCCTGCGTCGACGAAGGTGAGGAACAACTGCTGCAGCAGGCCCACCGAGCCGGCGCCCACGGTCACGCCCGACACGTCCACCCCGAGCCACGAGGCGAGGCGCTCTCGAAGCGCAGTGGCACGATGATCCGCGTACCGGTGTGCTCCCCTGGCGGTCTGCGTGACCGCTTCGACGATCGCATCGAGCGGCGGCTCGGGGTTCTCGTTCGAGGCGAGCTTGATGGCATTGGTGATGCCGTGCTCCTTCTCGGCCTGTGCGGCACCCTTGCCGGGGCGGTAGGCGGGCAGGCTCTGGACGGCAGGTCGCGCTTGGGGAATCACGTCACGAAGGTAGCCCGAGGCGCGGACCCGTCAGGTTGCTCGGGCGCGCAGCGTCACCCGCCGGGGCAGTACATGCGCAACGACTCGGGAACGGCGATGTCGCCGGGAACCATCGGGTCGCCCTCGCACACGGCGTACCAGTCCTGAAGGATCCACGATGATCCCTCGGCCTTCAGGATCGCGGGTCGGCTCAGTCCGTCGTTGTCGGTGTAGACCGCCGCCGCCCAGCCCGAATCGCACTGGAGGTCGACGATGTCGGCCACCTCGTCGCCGATGCCCACGGCAACCGATGCCTTGTCGCACGTGGCGGTGCCACCGTCGTCGGGTGCTGCCGTGGTGGGCGCAGGCGCTGCCGTGGTGGGCGCAGGGGCGGCGGTGGTGGGTGCAGGGGCGGCGGTGGTGACGACCGGCGCCCCGGTGGTGGGCGCAGGCGCCACCGTGGTGGCTGCGGGCGACTCGGTGGTGCTTGCACCGCTCGCCGAGTCGTCGTCGCCCGAGCCTCCACACCCGATCAGCGACAGGGTGACGACCGTGAAGGCGCCAAGGCGACGGAAAGCTCGAACGTTCACTGGGCCAACCTTCTTCCGGTCAAGAGGTCGGCAACGTACCAGGCGCCTGCCGCGTTGTCGCGGTGCCTCGTGTTGCCGACGACCTCGACCCCGTTGCTACATGGTGATGGTCATCGGCGTGCCGACGACATTGGCCGCAACGTCGGCGGCCCGGAACCAGATGTCGCGCCACTCCTTGTTCGAGAAGAGCTCCATCTGATCGCGACTGAACTCGCTGCGCAGATCGCCCGATTGGCCGTAGGTGAGCACTGCGTGGGCCACCGGCCCCTCGTCGGTGAACGCGACCGCCAGCAGGAAGCTGGTGCCGTAGTTCAGGGGGTAACCGTCCTTGCTCAACTCGAAGCTGCCGTCGAGCACCGCCCCCTTGGGGATCTGCGGCTCGGTGGAGTGGCTGCCGGGCGAGAACCCGACCACGTTCTCCACACCCTCGAGCGGGCCGGCGCCGTGCACCGGGATGCGTTCGGTGCGGTTCGGCCCGGCCAGGAAGTACTGGGTGTCGCCGAGCGTGGCGTCGAGCGCGAGACCGGCGGTGGCCATCAGTTCCTCGGCCTTCGCCAGCGCAGTGATCACCGGATCAGGTCCGTCGGCCGGAGCAGGCGCCAAGCCGTTGGGGGGTGTTGATCGGGTCGGCAGGGTCGAACCCGTTCGCCCACAGCGACCCCGCGTCGAGGTGGTCGTTGTACGCGAACTGGGCCATGAACTCGCGCCACAGCACGGCGCCGGGCGCGTCGAGGTCTGCTAGCCCGTTCCACGCGCCGAGCGTGTCGCACACGTCCTGCAGGTCGGGTCCGCCGGCGGCGCGACAGCGCTCCACCACGGGTTCGCGCAGGAGCGTTGCCTCCAAACCCTGGTTCGACAGCATGGCGTTCCACAACTCGGTGTCGGTCCATGTTCCGTCGCCGTTCCTGCCGCCGGTCAGGCTCATCAGGTTCATGCGCGTGCGCGACGACTGGGGCACCTCGGCGAGACCGTGCATCATGCTCAGGCCGGTCTGCGGGGCGTTGGGGTTCGCGAGCCAGTAACTGTCGTTCGCGTTCATCACGAAGTCGGTACGGCGTAGTTCGGGCAACTGATCGAACGGGACAGTGCCTGGCACCGCCGCAGCAGGATCGTCGATCCACTCGTCGCGAGGGTCGCTGCCGTCGAGCAGGGTGACGCGCTGCCGGTCGAGCAGTTGCAGGTACCCGTCGGCGGCCTTGCGTTCCTCCCACCTGGCGATGCTGCCGGGGTCGAGATTGGGCGTCACCGCCGTGTCGATGTACGCCACCTCTCCACTGGCGTCGGCGAGGATCGTGTTGGCGAAGGGGTTGCCGCCGAAGTCGCGGTTGGCCTGCTCGAACTCGTCGAGCGAGCCGGCACGCATCTCGGCCAGCACCATCTGCACCATCACATCGTTCTGCAGGTTCGAGTCGCGCACGGTGTAGGCCTTCTCTGCCGTCCAGTCGCCGCCGGGCAGTGCCACCATCAGCCCGTACCGGCTGCGCCACAGGGTGCGCTGCTCGGTGCGGATACTGCCGTCCTGCAGCACGTCCACACGCACGTCGACGGGCTCCATCTTCTCGACGCTGTCGCCGTACTGGTAGGCAGTGGGGTCAGCCGGGTCGAGGGTGAGCACGTAGCCGGTGAATCGACGCCCAGCGCTGACGGTGCGGGTCCAGGCGACGCTGTCGTTGAAGCCGATGACCACGCCGGGAACTCCGATGGGCGTCGTGCCGTACACGTCGATGTCGCCCGGCACGGTGAGGTGCGATTCCCAGAAGCGCAGTTCACCCTCCCATGGGAAGTGCGGGTTCGCGAGCAGGATGCTGTTCGCACCGTCGGCCTGTTCGCTGCCGATGCTCCAGGCATTCGAGCCGACGCCCACCACAGGTGCCAGTCGGTCGGCATCGTCGGGTGCGCTGGCGCTGGCGGCGTCGGTGTCGACCGGTTCGGTGCTGGGTGGCTCCGGCGTCGACTCCGGCGGTGCCGCGGTGGCGATGTAGTCGATGAGGTTGCGCGTGCCGCCCACCAGCGCGAAGTCGCGCACGTACGCGTAGACCTCCGCTGCGGTGATGGGCCCCAACCACTCAGCGCCGTCGCACCACTCGGGCAAGGGCGCGGTGCCCTCGGCGCCGGCCGCCTGATCGGCTGCGTACTTGCTGACGCCGGCCGCGAAGCCGTTCAACGTGTCCTGCGCGTCCTGCGGCAAGGTGGGGATGACGGTCTGTGCGGTTCCCACCAGGTTGAGGGCCTTGTAGACGAGGTCGCTGTGAAGGTACGAGTCGTCGGCTCCGGCGCCGTGGTACTTCGATCGCTCGCCGCGCACCTTCACGATCTGATCGACGATCGTGCAGAGGTGATCGTGGGCCATCGCCCAGCCCTGCCCGAAGAACGCGCTGCCGAGGCTGTCGGCGGTGATGTGGGGGATGCCGTACTGGGTGTAGGTGATGGTGGCCCGGTAGATGCTGTCGGCAACCCCGTTGGTGTCGGGTGCCGGCGCACTGGTGGGGGCCGCCGTGGCAGGCGCGGACGATGAGACAGGAGCGGCCGTGGTGCCACCTGACGAGCCGTCGTCGCTGCAGGCGGCCGCGAGCAAGGCGACGGCCAGCAGGGCGATGGCGCCGCGGTGGTGCAACCGACGATGAATGGCGTACGTGGTAGTGGTGCGGTACATCGTGTCTCCGACGGACGTGGTGTGGTGCTGTAGTCTGCATAGGCAAAGATTTGCCTATGACAAAGTAGCATGGTCGCTCGTGAGCCTGCGCCACGCCCTTCTGGTCACGCTGCTGTCCGGTGCCGCCAGCGGCTACGAACTGTCGAAGCGGTTCGATGCGTCGACTGCGAGCTTCTGGCCTGCACGACGGCAGCAGATCTACGCCGAGTTGAAGTCGTTGGAGGCTGACGGGCTCGTAGCAGCAACCGTGGTGCAGCAAGCCGGCAGACCCGACCGCCGCGACTGCAGCATCACCGCTGCCGGGCGGCAGGAACTGGCGCGGTGGGTGTCGGAGCCTGCTGCACCGAACGTGGTGAAAGACGAGTTGCTGGTGAAGCTGGCCGCTGCCGAGTTGGTGGACGTGGGGTTGATGATCGATCTGGTCTCGGTGTGGCGCGGGCAGCGCGCCGAGCGCCTGGCCGTGTTCGAACAACTGGAGAAGGGGTTCCTGCGCGGCAAGGACCGGGAGACCTACCTGCGCACCGCACGGCGGGTCGGCCCCTACCTCACCTTGGAACGAGGGCTCGAGTTCGAACGGGCCAACATCGCGTGGGCCGACAACGTGGTGGCCGTGTTGCTGGCCCGCGGTCGCGGCTGACAGCCGGTCACCGATACCCTCGAACAACTGGCGCCTCGCTCGAGCACCGAGGGAAGTGCCCGCCGTTCAGTTGAAGCGGTAGCGGAGTTGGTAGCCGCTCTCGGCCATCGAGACCCACGACCGCTCCTGGAACAACACCTGCATGAACTCGTGCACGGTGCCGCTGCCGATCTCGCCGCTGATCATCACTCCACCCGCCGGGTCGCAGAGAACGAGACGATCGATCGTGTGACCTGGGGTGTGATCCGCCACCCGCTCGCGACCCCCAGCTCGATCACCTGGGCGTCCTCCACCCGACGGGTAGAGGTGGGCGTGGCGACGAAGCGACCCGCCGCCTCGCGCATCGCCCAGTAACGAAGCCGACGAGCGCGTGGCATCGAGTACGGGTCGCCGCCCCACGGGGTCTGCTTGGCGAACGGCCCACGCCGCAGATCCCGACCCTGCAACGACTCGATCTGGGCCCTCACCGGTTTGAGCCGTTGGTCACTCCTCGTCGTATCGGGGGCGACCACCGAACCAGAGATCCAGGACTTCCCTTCGTGGCGGGGATTCCCCGACGTCCTGCGACCACAGCATGCGGAGCCCGCCATCAGCCGAACTCACCTGCACGTGGTCTGGCGTACCGACTCGACAAGCCATCGCCGGAAGTGCCACGTGGCCGCTTCGAGGCTGCTGATCCGTCCCTGCGTGGCGAATCTCGAACGAAGACCGGCCATCGTGCGCCGGTTGATCGGCACGTCCTCATCGTTGATCGCCCTCGTGCTCGACACGAGCATCTCGCCGAGCGCCACGTCATCAGCGAACTCGGGCAGGACGAGCACGTCGATCGTCAGAGCGCTCGCCAGTTCGCTGACCGGGTCCAAGCGAAACCAGGTGAGCCCTACGCCGCGGACGACCGCGAACACCAGCGTCGGAAACACCGTGATGGCGATGAACGGTTCGGCTCCGTCCGCGGCACTCACGTGGTCGACCGCCGCCCACGGCTCACCCGCCGGATCCGACGCGAACGACCGGTGGCCGGGGAACGTGGTGTCCAGCGTCGCCGGGTGCACGCCGCGGTGGTGGTACGACTCGAGGAAGTTCTCCACCGAGACCTTCCAGTTCCAGTCGGCCGGCGACGAGATCGTGCCCACCGACACCATCTCGCCGAGGCGCTCCTCGGCCAGCAATGAGTCCAGCGTCGGCATTGCCACGGCCGGGTCGGCTGCCGCACGGTTGATATTGACGAGCACCCATCCGTGCCACTCCACGACACCGAACTCGGGCAGGCAGACCTCGCCGACGTCGAACCCAGACGCCGCCTCCATCGATGGTGCTGCACCCAGCCGACCATCGAGCCGGTACGTCCACAGGTGGTAGGGGCACTGCAGCGCCGACGCGACACCCGATCCCTCGAGCATCACCATCGACCGATGTCGGCACACGTTCGACAGCGCGTGGAGCACACCATCTCGGGCCCGCACGACGACCACCGGCTCGCCGAACACCTCGGCACACACGAACGCACCGCGTTCGGCAACCTCGACGGAACGTGCGACCGCGACCCAGCCCGCGTGCGCGACCTTTCGTTCCGCATCGAACCACGCCGGGTCGACGAACACCTCGGGAGGCAGGGTTGTCGCGACGTCGAGCGACGCGACGCTCGGCTCGCAACGGAC
>JBEIIG010000105.1:0-9703 GCA_040380855.1 Acidimicrobiaceae bacterium
GCCGGGGTGCTGCCACCCGCCGCCGGGGCGCCGCCACCGGCTGCCGGCGCCCCACCGCCTGCCGCTGGCGACGGTGCAGCGGCCGCCGGGGCCGCCACTGCGGTGGGGATATTGGCTGCTCCCGCTGTGCCGTTGGGGCACTGGGCCGGGCCCTGCTTGTCGCACACCTGCGGCTGGGGCGCCGTCGCTGCGAGCACGTTCGTACCGTCGGCGGAAAAGGTCGGGTTCTTGCAGTCCTTGAGATTGATGTTCTGCACGACGGCGCCAGGGATCTTGGTGATCTGTTCGAGACTGGCCTCCACGAGATTGATGGGCATCGGTGAGTAGCCGAGCGACGCCGACTGCTGCTGCGCCTGACACATCGCGTAGTACGAGAACGCGGCGAGCGTCTTGCCCTTCAGTTCGTTGAACTGACCGCCGATCTTCGTCGGCAAGATGAGGTACGAGTACGACGACAGTTGGTAGTTGCGTGGATCGGTGTCGGTGTAGACCTCGCGCAGATCTTGGGTCAGGTACACCGACGGGTCGCTCTCGTTGGTGTTGATCTTGGCCTTCAGCAACGACACCGCGACGTTCTGCGGGGTGGGCTCGGTGTAGTAGCCGGCAGCATTCAGCATCTTCACCACCGGAAAGCCCGCACCGATGGCATACGAATAGTTCACGTAGCCGATCGCGCCTTCGCCGAACGGCGCCGACACGTAGGTCGACACACCGGTGTCGCCGGGCTGTCCGATCATGCCCGAGATCAGCGGGTAGTTCGAGGTCGACCCGCACGCCGGGGCGCGGCCCGACCGGTTGCAGTAGTCGTTCCACAGCGCCGGGAATCGGTCGATCATCCAGAGCGTCAACTGCGCGGTGGAACCGGAACTGTCCGAGCGCACCACGGGCACCACCTTGCGGGCCGGCAGCACCAATCCCGGGTTGTCGGCGGCGATGGCCGGATCATTCCACTGGGTGATCACGCCGGTGAAGAGCTTCACGACGTTCTCGCCCGACAGGCGCAGGTTCGTCACCTGCTTGCCGTTGATGATCAGGTTGTACATGAACGCCGTCCCACCGGCGGTGATCGGCATGTACGCGTAGCTGCCCGGGGCCGGGTTCTCGGGCGCCGAGCCGTCTTCGGGCTTGAACTGGAAGGGGATGTCGGAGGCCGCGAAGTCGACGTTTCCGTTGAGGAAGTTCCTCCTACCCGTCGTCGATCCGACTGCGTTGTAGGCGACTTCGATACCGAACTGCGACACGTTCACGCGCATCGCATCGATGGCGTTCGCCGCCCACGACGACCCTTCACCGACGATCTTCTGGTAGTCCTCGGCGGCGCTCGGGGTACTGGTACCCGCCACCAACGCAGCCAGCAGGAACCCCGCCACCAGCAGCGCCACCTTCGACGACGGACGCCGCCTCCTGCCCTCACGACCTCCACCGATCACCGTTGCACCTCCTGCGCCATGTGTTCGATCCGCTCGAGGTCGGCCGCCGACTGCTGGGCCGCCTTGCGCACCTGACGCGGCGACAGGCGACCTGCCGGCCGACCGCCGAGGATTCGCGCCAGGCTGAACAGCACCAGCACCAGCACCATCAGCAAGGCGGCCGTGGCGAAGCCACGAGCGATCAGATTGGGCACACCACTGGTGACGAACTTGAAGGCCGTCAAGGGCAGCGACACCATCGGCGCACCGAACGGGTTGAGGTTCATCGACTGGATGAACCCGGCCGTCAGCAACACCGGCGCTGTCTCGCCGATCCCTCGGGCCACGCCCAGGATCACCGACGTGGTGAGGCCCGACCGGGCCGTGGGCAGCACCACGTGCCACACCGTGCGCCATTGCGGCGCGCCCAGCGCCGCCGATGCCTCGCGGAGGTTGCCCGGCACCAGGCGCAGCACCACGTCGGCCGAGCGGACGATGATGGGCAACATCATCAGACTCACCGAGATCGCCGCCGCGAGCCCCGAACGCTCGAAGCCGAGAATGAGGATCCACGTGGCGAAGATGAACAGACCGGCGATGATCGACGGCAGCGCGGTCATCGCTGTGACGATCGTGCGGACCAGCGACGAGAAGCGGTTGTCGGTCTCGTTCAGGAATACCGCGCAGGCGATGCTGAGCGGCACCGTCAGTACCAAGCAGATCGCCATGATGATCACCGTGCCCGCGACCGAATGGATCACCCCGCCCTCGGTGAGCGGCGATTGCGGTCCGGCAGCACTCATGTCCTGAGTGAAGAAGTTGACGTGGACGAGCGCCGACCAACCGCGGTAGGTCGTGTAGACGACCACCGAGAGCAGCGCGACGAACGCGACCACGCCGGCTGCAGCGAACAGAGCTGCCATCACCCGGTCGACCACCGCCGGCCTGCTGTCGTCGAGCGACACCAGTGCTGCATAGGTGGCGAGGAAGAACACGAAGGCCACGACGACGAACCCGAGGCGGCCCGTCAGTGGGGTGAGTCGACCGAACAAGAGCAGGGCCGTGCACACGGCACTCACCGCTGCGCCCACCAGCACCATCACGTCGCGACGCGACATCGTGCCGAGTGCTCGACGCTGCTGCGGCGGCAACCCGGGCCCGGGGGGCTGCGGACACACCGTGCCGACCTCGCCGGCCGTCGAGGTGGTGCGCACGTTGTCGACCGGTGATGCGACCTCGACGCCGCTGCGCTGAGCGTCGGCGCCGACCGGTGCTCCAACGGTGGTGGCGGTGGGGCTCATGCTTCGCTCCCTGCGCCCGACCGCGAGCGGGCGATGAACCACGACGCCGTGAAGTTCACGACGAGGGTGAGCATGAACAGCACCAGGCCGGCCGCGAACAACGCCGACAGCCCCAGGCCCGATGCCTCGCTGTAGCGCAACGCGATCAATGCCGACACCGAGTTGCTGCCGGCCTCGAGGACGTTGAACGTGATGTCGAACCGCGGCGAGATGATGAGCACGACTGCGATCGTCTCGCCGAGCGCACGCCCG
The DNA here is from genome assembly GCA_040380855.1 of Acidimicrobiaceae bacterium. Lineage (GTDB taxonomy): Bacteria > Actinomycetota > Acidimicrobiia > Acidimicrobiales > Ilumatobacteraceae > VFMC01. The sequence goes on from JBEIIG010000105.1 coordinate 2,963, forward strand.
AGGCCGAGCATCGTGCCACCGATGATGCCGCCGCGCCCGAAGGGCAACGTCACCACTTGGATCATCCCCCAGCGGGTGGCGCCCAGCGCGAACGCTCCTTCTCGTTCGCCGACGGGAACCTGCGAGAACACCTCGCGCATCACCACGCACTGGATGGGGATCACCATCATCGCCACCACCAGACCGGCGATGAAGGTCGAGGCGGTGAACACCGACGCCGATGACAGCGGGTTGTCGGGGTCGGCACCCGACACGGAGAAGAACGGGATCCAGCCGAACCAGCTCGACAGCCAACGTGCCACGCCCAGCGCCTGACCTTGCAGCAGCGCAACGCCCCACAGGCCGTACACGACGCTTGGCACCGCAGCCATCAGATCGACGAGTGCGACCAGGGCGCTGCGCAGTCGAACCGGCGCGACCTCGGTGATGAACAGTGCCGTACCCAACGAGATCGGCAACGCCACAGCCACCGCCACTGCAGCGATCAACACCGTGAACAGCAGCACCGCGGCAATGCCGAACTTGCCGCGGTCGACCTCCCAGGTCGAGGTGGTGAAGAACGACAGACCCGCCTCGCCGAGCGCCTGTGCCGCCTCGTAGGCCAGGAACACACCGACGGCACCGGTGATGACCAACACGAGCAGACCACTCGACGACAGGCCGCGGAAGAAGATGCGGTCGCTCTTGCCGGGGACGGCGGCGATGTCGCGCTGCTCGGGTTCGCCGGCGCGTTCGTCTCGCGCAGGGATGACGGTGGCGCTCATCGACGTCCGGTCACCCCAACCAGGCAGCGAGGACGACGAGCACGATCACGGTGCTGATGCCGAGCAGCACGACATCGGCGTGCCAGGCGTGCTTCCAGAACGAACGCTTCTCGGCCGGTGCAACAGGGCCGGGCGCAACCGGCACCACGTACTGGAACGGCTGCGGCTGGTACGGCAACTGCTGGAACTGCGGCGCAGGCATCACGCCGCCGGCCCGCAGCCGCTCGTCGACCGCGGAGGCCACCATGGTGGCGAGCAGCCGCGCGAAGGCCTCGGCATCGATCGTCAGCGTGGTCGACGAGGCCGCGACCGGCGGCGGCAACTGGGCCGCCCAGCGGACCTCGTCGGCGGTGCCGGGATCGACCTCGGGGACCAGCGGCACGTCGAAGACGTCGGCAAGCGGTTCCGTCTCGACTGCGACGGGCTCGTCGACGACCACCGCCACCGACTCGGGAGCGGCCGGCTCCGGAACCACCGGCTCTGGAACGACCTCCGGCGCTGCGACCGCAGGCGCCGTAGTTGCCTGGGCGATCATCACCGCCGCGGCGCGTCGGGCGGCGGCGACCGCTGCGTCGGCGCGGCTTCGTTCGGCCTCGAGCGTCGCTTCCAGCGAGGCCCGTCGTTCGACGAACAACGGCTCGAGTCGGCTGCGCAGCTCCGCCACGGCAGCATCGACGTCGATCGCTGCCTCTGCGGCCTCGGCGTCGGCCGCCTCGCGCAGGGCAGCCCGCAACTGCAGTTTCAGCAGCGCCACCCGGGGCTGCGCTGCAGCCGGTGGCGCATCCCACGACAGTTCCTCACCCAACATCGCCGCCCTCCCCCGGTGCGCCACTGCGGATGCGCGCCACCTCGCGGCGGGCGTCGGCGATGATGCGCTCGGCCTCGGCCCGACCCGCTTCGCGAACGCTGTCGATCTCGACCTCCAGGCGGCGGTCGAGTTCGTCGAGGCGGTACTGCGATGCAGCCACCTCGGCCCGCAACCGGCTGCGCACCTCGGCGGTGCGATCGACAGCACGATGGCGGGCTGCAGCAGCACGTGCCTTCGCAGCCTGGATCTCGGCCTCCAGCCGAGCGCTCTCCAGAGCGAGGTCGTCGTAGATGACGTCGTCGCCGGTCGCTAGGTCGGGCAACCACGCGCCGATCCCTGCCGACGGATGATCGAATGCCGGCGCCGACGGATCGTTCGCGTCGCTCATCCCGGTCACCCGATCCATGCCATGAGGAGGCCGAGCAGCGCCGTGAACACGCCGACCGGCACGACGGCTCGCACGAGCAGGCTCGGCAGCGTCGGGGTCGCAGGGTCGGCGAGCACCGCACGAGGCGCGGTCGCAGGCTCTCCCCAGAACAGGGCCTCGTCGCCGGGCGACGTCGGTGCCAGCTCCGGCGCGGCCTGCTCCGGCGCCGGTGGCTGCACGCGGACCGCCGCCGGCTCGTCGAACCTGATCAACGGCGCAGCCGGCGGAGCGAGCGGGATGCGCGTCTCCACGACACCGTCTTCGCGGTCGAGCCAATTCGTCAGCTCGTCGAGCAGCCCGTGCAGGCCGCGGTCACCCGCTGTGTCGAGTGCATCGATCAGTTCCACCGGCAGCACCCTGAGGGATGTGTCGTCGATGGATTCGGGCATCGTGTCGTCGGTGGCGGCCGACGACACGATGGCCTCGACTTCCTGCAGCACGAGGTGCTGCAGCATGGCGGCGCGAGCAGTGGCGTCGTCGAGGCGGTCGCGACCTTCGCGCTGCTCGGTGGTCCACCACTCGTCGACCAGGTCGCCCAGCTGCCGCTGGGCGAGTGTCGCCGTTTCGTCGCGACCGCGCACGTCGGCTTCGATCGATCGCGCCAGGGCCTCGATGTCGAGCGGTGCAGCCACCACCCGTTCGGCATCCCACTCGGCCAGGACGGGGTGCTCGCCCGGCCCGTTGTGCGAGGCGGCGAGTGCCCGGCGCACCGTACGGGCAGCCGCTTCCTCGTGGGCGGCGGCGAGCAGTGCCCGGGCATCGGCCTCGGCCGTGTACCGCAGGTGGGCGATCTCGGCGTCGACCGCCGCCCGCCGGCGCAACAGGCCGCGCTGCGCGTCGAAGAATCGTTGGGTCAGGCGCACATGGGTGGCGGCCAGCGAAGCGAGTTGGCCGGCACCCGGTTCGATGAGTGTCGATGCCCGCCGCAGTGCCGCCAGCAGTCGCTCGTGTTCGTCGCGGAGCACGTCGAAGTAGCCCTCGACATCGCCGTCGGCATCGATCGCCGGCACCTCACCGGTGCCGTGGTGCAGTGCCGTCTCCATGGCTGCGAACCCTAAAAGTGGCGGATGAAGCCCACATGAACGCCACATGTCCGGCCCGCTGATCCGGAGTGAAACCCATCACCGACCGTTCACCTCTCGCGGTGACACAACCGCGATGAGCGAGAATCATCCCGGGACGAGGCTCGAAGGCCCAACTCGTGACTCGCGACCTTCGTTCGTCGCGTCCCCGAGTTGGCGCATACGGTGCGCTCCATGCCGATCGCCATCACCGACGACCACCTCGCCCTCACCGCCACCGTTGCCGACCTGTTGCAGCGCCGCGACGCCCGCGGCGCCAACCGCGCCCTGCTCGAGGCCGACACCGAGACCCTGCCTCCCTTCTGGGCCGAGATGGCCGAGCTGGGCTGGCTGGGCCTCCACCTGCCCGAGGCCCACGGCGGCTCGGGCTACGGCCTGCCCGAACTGGTGGTGGTGGTCGAGGAGTTCGGCGCCAACGTGGCCCCCGGCCCGCTCGTGCCCACCGTCATCGCCAGCGCCACCATCGCCGCTTCGGCACCCGACGACGTGCAGGCCCGCCTGCTGCCCGGCCTGGCCGATGGCTCACGCACCGCCGGTATCGCCCTCGACACCTCCATCACCCACAACGGCGCCACGGCCGACGGCACCGCCGTCGTGCTGGGCGGCGGCCTGGCCGACCTGCTGGTGCTGGCGTCGGGCAACGACGTGGTGCTCGTCGACCGCAACGCCGCCGGCGTCGAGGTGACGGTGCCGGCCAACCTCGACCCGTCGCGCCGTTCGGCCCGCGCCACCCTCACCGGTGCGGCCGTCGAGGTGCTGCCCGGTGGCCGGTTCGCACTGCTCGACTACACCCGCGCCCTGCTGGCCGCCGAAGCCACCGGCGTGGCGCGCGAATGCACCCGGCAGGCAGCCGAGTACGCCAAGGCCCGCATCCAGTTCGGTCGCCCCATCGCCATGTACCAGGCCGTGAAGCACCACTGCGCCAACATGGCCGTGGCCAGCGAACTCGCCACCGCCGCGGTGTGGGACGCCAGCCGTGCTCAGTCGGCGGGCGGCAGCCAATTCTCGTTCGCCGCCGCAGTCGCTGCCACCCAGGCGGTCGAGGCCGCCGACCTCGCCGCCAACCTGAACATCCAGGTCCACGGCGGCGTCGGCTTCACCTGGGAGCACGACGGCCACCTCTTCCTGCGCCGGGCCACCGCCATCGGTGCGTTCCTCGATGCCGAGGCCGCCGCCGTCGCCGTAGCCGACCTGGCCCGCGCCCGGGTGCGCCGCGAGCGCTCGATCGACCTGCCGCCCGAGGCCGAGGCCATCCGCGCCGAGGTGCAGGCGTTCTGCGAGAAGGTGCAGGGCCTCGAGGGTGCCGCTCTGCGCGACGCGATGATCGACGAGGGCTATGCCACGCCGCACTGGCCCAAGCCCTACGGCCGCGATGCCGGTGCCGTCGAGCAGCTGGTCATCGAGCAGGAGTTCGCCGCCGCCGGGTTGAAGCGCCCGCAGTACGGCATCACCGGCTGGGTCATCCTCACCCTCATCCAGCACGCCACCGCCGACCAGATCGCCCGCTGGGTGCGACCGGCACTGCGCCAAGACCTCATCTGGTGCCAGCTGTTCAGCGAGCCCGACTCGGGCTCCGACGCCGCAGGTATCAAGACCAAGGCCACCCGGGTCGACGGCGGCTGGCTGATCAACGGCCAGAAGGTCTGGACCAGTGGCGCCCATCTCGCCCGCTACGGGTTCGCCACCGTGCGCACCAACCCCGACGTGCCCAAGCACCAGGGCATCACGATGGTGGTCATCGACATGCACAGCAAGGGTGTCGAGGTGCGCCCGCTGCGCCAGACCACCGGCACCGCCGACTTCAACGAGGTGTTCTTCGACGACGTGTTCGTGCCCGACGACGACGTGGTCGGCCCCGTCGACGGCGGCTGGACGGTGGCCCGTGCCACGCTCGGCAACGAGAGCGTCAGCATCGGTGGCGGCGGTGGCGGCGGGTTCGTGGTGCCCGCCGAGATGGCGCTGCCCATGCACGACGCCAACCCGCACCGTCTGGCCGGCGGCCTGGGCCGCATCGGCCGGCACCTGTCGGCGGTCGAGGCGATCGCGCTGATGAACATGCGCAGCGCTCACCGCGCGGTCGCCGGTGGCGGCCCCGGGCCCGAGGGCAACATCGCCAAGCTGGTCATCTCCGAGAACGGCCACGAGGCAGCCGCCATGGCTTCGGAACTGGCGGGCCCCGACGCGCTGTTCCTCGAAGGTGCCGGTGCGGTGGCAGGTCAGCTGGTGCTGTGGCACCGCGGTATGTCGATCGCCGGTGGTACCTCCGAGATCAAGCGCAACCAGATCGGCGAGCGCATCCTCGGCCTCCCCCGCGACCCGCTCATCAACTGACCACGGCGAGCGCTGCGTCACCAGCACGCTTCTACTGTCAGATCTCTGTCAGTAACAGTTCATTCGGATCTAAACAGCAGATATCTGACGGTAATTGATCGGCCGTCGTCGTACAGCGACTAGAAGTGCTACTCTTCTGACCGTGGACGATCAGCAGCTCGAACAGCAGTTGGGCCTGGCACTGCGCCGACGACGCGTCGCCCAGGGCATCACCCGTGAGGTGTTGGCCGAACGGGCCAACGTCTCGGTCGGTGCGCTGCGCAACCTCGAGACCGGGGCGGGCGCCAACGTCACCACGCTGGTGCGGGCGGTGCACGCGCTCGGCGCCGACGACTGGCTCACCCTGCTCGAGCCCGCGCCCGCGCCGTTCAGCCCGCTGGCCGTCGTCGAACAGACCCTGCACGCCGACCACCGACCACCCCGACCACGCGCCCGGGCCCGGCAACCGCGATGACGTACCGGCCCGTGCCCGCGCTCGAGGTGTTCGCCTGGGGCCGACGCGTGGGCGCGCTGGCGCTGAACCCGTCCACCGGGTGGTACGCCTTCCAGTACGACCCGGCCTGGGTGGCGGCAGGTGTCGAACTCGCACCGCTGCACATGCCACTGCGCACGGCGCCCTTCGAGTTCCCCGGCCTGTCGGCCGACACGTTCCGTCGCCTGCCGCCGGCGATCGCCGATGCACTTCCCGACCGCTTCGGCAACGCGCTCATCGACCGGTGGACGGCCATGCAGGGCATCGACCCCGGGCAGTTCACCGTGCTCGACCGGCTCGCCTACGTGGCCGATCGGGCGATGGGCGCGCTCGAGTTCCGACCGCCGATCGCACGCGACTCGCCCGCCGCATCCGCCGTGCAGATGGCCGACCTGGTGCTGGCCGCCCGCTCCGCCTTCGACGGTTCGGGCGACCGCCCGGTCGACCGCGACGCGCTCGAGCAACTCATCGTCGTCGGCTCGTCGGCCGGCGGCGCACGACCGAAGGCACTGGTGGCCTTCAACCCGGCCACGTTCCAGATCCGCTCGGCCTGGCGGCCGCTCGAACCCGGTTTCGAGCACTGGCTGTTCAAACTCGACGGCGTCGGCGGCGCTGCGCTCGACGGGCACAGCGTCAGCCTGGGCGGCGGCATGGCCTTCGGCCGCATCGAGTACGCGTACTCGCAGATGGCGCTGGCGGCCGGTATCGAGATGACCGAGTGCCGACTGCTCGACGAGGGCCCGCGCCGCCACTTCGTCACCCGCCGCTTCGACCGCGGGCCGGCCGGCGAGAAGTACCACGTCATCTCGCTGTGCGGACTCGCCCACCTCGACTTCAACCTCATCGGCGCCCACGGC
>JBEIIG010000106.1:0-9569 GCA_040380855.1 Acidimicrobiaceae bacterium
GAGGTGCTCGACGAGCAGGCCGAGCGCGCAGTAGTTGCCGTTCGAGTAGCGCCACTCGCCGCGCGTTGCGGTCGGTGGTGCTGCCATCACCTCGGCCAGCGGCACGGCACACCGCCCGGGCAGATCGAGCCATACCGCGCGCGCCACCGGCCACGACACCCGCCGACCCCAGCCTGCCCTGGTCGGCTGCTGCGGCCGTCGGCCTCGGTACCGGCAACACCGCGTCGAGCGTGAGCGTGTGGCGCGACGGCGCCATGGTGCTCCGGCACGCCTCGGGACGTCGCCTCGACGGGGCAGCGGTCGACGCCGACACACCCTTCGTGATCGCCAGCGTCAGCAAGGTGTTCACTGCGTTGGCGGTCGCCCGCCTCGTGGAACAGGGCGTGGTCGACACCACCACGGCGGTGCCCTGGACGGCGATCGGTGTCGCCCACCACCCCGACTGGGACACGGTCACCGTGCGCGAACTGCTCGACCACACCAGCGGCATGCCGGTGGCCCGGAAGTCGTGGCTCGATCTCCCCGGGCGGTGTGCCGTGCCGCTGGCCGAGGTGATGGCAGCACCACCGACCGCAACGCGCGGCGAATGGCGCTACTCGAACGGCAACTACTGCGCGCTCGGCCTGCTCGTCGAGCACCTCACCGGCCTGCCGCTCGATGCTGCGACATCGCAGCTCGTGTTCGAGCCCGCCGGGGTGGCCGGGCCGTCGCTCAACACGGCGGGCGCCCGGCCCGACATGGCCCCGTACGCGAAGGGGGTCGGCCGACTCGACCGTCTGGGCGGGGCCGGTGCCTGGCTCGCATCGAGCGACGACGTCGCGGCCGTGGTCGCCTCGATCACGCCGGCCGACCTGGCCACGTTGACCTATCCCGCGATCATGAACGACCAGTACGGCTGGGGACACACCGGCACGCTCGACGGCGCGAAGGCCTGTGCGTGGCGGTTCGCCGACGGCACCGTGGTGGCCGGAGTGGTGGCCGGTGATCGGCCGTCGACCGGCGGCGGCGTGTGCGATCGACTGGTGACGGCGCTGGCCGTCGACCTCGGCCTGTTGCGCGGCGCCCCGCTGCGCCTGCCGCGCTGACATCCCCGGCCGACACGAAGCGGCAAACTAGGTTTTCGCTTGATTTCCCAGCTCCTCGGAAGGGACCCACCATGATCCGCGGCATCGTCTCGATCGTTCTCATCCTGCTCATCGCCACCTTCCCGGCAACCTGGCTGCTGATGCTCTTCATCGGCAACGTCGCCCCGGGCGTGGGGCTCGGCTACTGGGGCACCCTGCCGCTCGGCATCCTCGTGTCGTCGCTGCTGGCCGGCGCCGGGTCGTCGACCGTCTACAACGTCAGGGGCTGACGCCCATCACCCTCGGCAATTGCTGCCCGGTTCCGCCACCGGGTAGGCGATACTCGCTGCCGTGAGCAGCGTCACCGTCTCGGAACTCGCCTACGCGCCCCCGGGCGCCGACCAGTTGTTCTTCGATGTGTCGTTCGGTGTCGCGCCGGGCGAGCACGCTGCCATCGTGGGCGCCAACGGGGTGGGCAAGAGCACCATTCTGCGCATCCTGTCGGGTGTGCTCGAGGCCGACGAGGGCGAGTTCGCCGTGGGCGGCACGGTGCTGAGCATGACCCAGGACGTGGGCATGTCGCGCCCCACCGACACCCTGCGCGAGATGCTGCTGGAGGTGGCGCCGCCTGCGTTGCGCACCGCTGGCAAGGCGCTGGTGGCCGCCGAGCGCGGTCTGCTCGACGGCAGCGACGACGGCATGGCCTACGCCACGGCGCTCGCCGACTGGGGCGATCTGGGCGGCTACGAACTCGAGGCCGCCTGGTATGCGGCGGCGCAGCGCAGCGTGAAAACGCCTGTCGACGACATGTCGCGTCGCCAGGTCGGCGAGCTGTCGGGCGGCGAGCGCAAACGCCTGGTGCTCGACCTGCTGCTCACCTCGGGTGCCGACGTGCTGCTGCTCGACGAACCCGACAACTACCTCGACATCCCCACGCGACACTGGCTCGAAGAGCAGATCCGCGCCTCGCGGTCGACCATCGTGATGGTGAGCCACGACCGCACACTGCTCGAGCGCGTGGCCACCAAGATCATCGTCGTCGAAGGCTCGGGATGCTGGGTGCACGGCGGGTCGTACACCACGTTCCCCGAGGCGCGGTCCAAGCGGCAGGAACTGCTGGGCGACGAGTTGAAGCGGTGGAACGACGAGGAACGGCGCCTGTTCCAGCACATGAAGATCATGAAGCAGCGCGCCGCGCAGAACTTCAAGAACGCGACCAAGGCCAACGCAGCCGAGACCCGCTGGGAGAAGTTCGTGGCCGCTGGGCCGCCACCCCCGCCGGTGGCCGATCAGCAGATCCACGTGCGCCTGCGCGGCGCCGATGCGGCTCGCCGGGTGGCGAAGCTCGACAACGTGGCGATCGGCGACTTGTTCCTGCCCTTCTCCGACGAGGTGCACCACGGCGAACGGGTGGGTCTGATCGGCCCCAACGGCACCGGCAAGAGCCATCTCCTGCGAGCCCTGTCGGGCGAGTCGACACCCGATCACGGCACCATCACGTTCGGACCGCGCACGTCGGTGGGCGTGTTCACCCAGGTGAACGACCGGCCCGACTTCCTGGGCCGCGAGTGCATCGACATCGTGCGTGAGCGTGTGTACGACGAGATGAAGGCCATGCAGTCGCTGGCCCGCTACGGGTTGCGGCTGAACGCACGGCAGGAGTTCCAGACGCTGTCGGGTGGGCAGAAGGCACGCCTCGAGATCCTCTGCCTCGAGCTCGAGGGCCACAACGTGCTGCTGCTCGACGAGCCCACCGACAACCTCGACATCGAGTCGAGCGAAGCGCTCGAACAGGCGCTCGACGGGTTCGAGGGCACGGTGGTGGCCGTGAGCCACGACCGTACGTTCCTCGCCTCACTCGATCGATTCGTCATGATCACCGACGACGGCGAGGTGTTCGGTCTGCCCGACTTCGACCTCGCCCTGGCGGCGCTGTCGGCACCCGATCGGGTGGGTGCGCTGCGTCTCGCCAAGCCACTCAGCTGATCCGCCGACGGCGGGCCGATCAGCCCTGCGGCATCGGCCGCTCGTCGAGACGCTGGCGGATCTCGGCCACCTCGGCCCGCAGCGCCCGGAGTTCGGTCAGCAGCTCGCTGCGTTCGTCGCCACCTGGCGTGTCGGGATCGACGCCGTCGGATTCGTCGTCGCCCGCCAGGGTGCCACCGGAGTTGAAGAACGACCCGAGCGATGCCGCGAGGCTGCCGATCAGGGCGATGCCACCGAGCATGAGCATCACCCCCGCCACTCGACCACCGGTGGTGACCGGGTAGAGGTCGCCGTAGCCGACGGTGGTGAACGTGACGACCGCCCACCACACGGCGTCGCCGAAGGTGGCGTAGCCCGACGATGCCGGTTCGACGGCCCGGACGACGACAGCGCACACCAGCACGAGCACACCGCTGTAGAGCGCGGCCTTGCCGAGGCGCTGGCCCAGTTCCTGCAGCTTCTGGCTGTGGTTCGACACCACGAACACCCGCAACAGGCGACCGAGGCGGGCCAGGCTGAGCAGACGACCTGCGCCGAGACCGGGGATGAGGTACCACGGCACGGTGAGCACGACGATGACCAGGTCGAAGATGCCCGCCCTGGTGCGCAGGAACCCGCGTCGCAGGCGGAGGTGGACGATGAAGTCGACGAGGAACACGAGCCACGAGGTGACGTCGATCCACACGGCATGGTCGCTCTGCCCACGACGGGTGAGGCCGACGACGATGGGCAGCAGGGTGGCCACCATCATCACGGGGCTCATCCGCTGCTTCCAGTGCGCGAGACGCTGCTCGTCGTGGCTCACCGCTGCGTGCGACATCGGGCCAGCGTAGGTGGCCGGCCCGCGGCCACCGGTGAACCGGGGTCGGTACGGGCCGAAGGCCCGTAGTGCCCACCGCCAGGCGGGAGTATGGTCCGCGGCGTGACACCAGCGATCCGGTGCGCCGGACTCACCAAGCGGTTCGGGGCGGCAACCGCGCTCGACGGCCTCGATCTCGACGTGTTCCCGGGCGAGATCCACGGCTTCCTCGGCCCCAACGGAGCCGGCAAGACCGTGACCATGCGCATCCTGCTCGGACTGCTGCAGTGCGACGGCGGGGAGGTGACGGTGCTCGGTTGCGATCCGTGGAGCGATGCAGTGGCGCTGCACCGACGCATGGCCTACGTGCCGGGCGACACCAACCTGTGGCCGAACCTCACCGGCGGCGAGATCATCGACCTGCTGGGCGATCTCCGCGGTGGGCTCGACCCGGCGCGACGGGCACATCTGGTGCAGCGCTTCGAACTCGACCTGCGCATCAAGGCCCGCGCCTACTCGAAGGGCAACCGCCAGAAGGTGGCGCTGGTGGCGGCGATGGCGAGCGATGCCGAGTTGCTGGTGCTCGACGAACCCACCTCGGGGCTCGACCCGATCATGGAGGCGATCTTCCGCGAGCACGTGCTCGAGGCCCGTGCCGCCGGGCGGGCGGTGCTGCTGTCGAGCCATGTGCTGGCCGAGGTCGAGCAGGTGTGCGACCGCGTGACGATCATCCGCCATGGCCGAACCGTCGAGAGCGGCAGCCTCGACGACCTGCGGCACCTCACACGCACCACGATCGACGTGCGGGTGCGCCGACCCGCCACCGACCTCGCCCACCTCGATGGCGTGCACGACTTCCGCGAACACGATGGTCATCTGGTGTTCGAGGTCGACGGCGAGCGACTCGAAGCCGTGGTGGCGCATCTCGCCCCGCTCGGGGTGCAGTCGCTCACCAGCCAACCACCCACGCTCGAGGCGCTGTTCCTGCGGCACTACCGCGACCAGCTCGACGAGTCGACGTGACCACACTCGTCGGCACCGGGCGGCTGATGCGCTTCGTCGTGCGGCGCGACCGCTTGCGGCTGGTGGTCTGGGTGGTGGGCATGGCGACCGTCGTGGCCGTGTCGGCGCAGAGCCTCGACCGCGTGTACGCCACCCGGCAGGCGGTCGAGTCGTACGTGCGCCTGTTCGGCGACAACCCGGCACTCGTGGCGTTCGCTGGGCCCGGGTACGGCTTCGACGATCCGAGCATCGGCGTGATCCTGGTGAACGAGACCCAGCTGTGGGGCATGGTGGCGATGGCGTTGATGAGCGTGTTCCTGGTGATCCGCCACACACGTGCCGAGGAAGACAGCGAGCGAGCCGAGTTGCTGCGCTCGGCCGTGGTCGGCCGCCATGCCCCCACTGCCGCCGCCGTCGTGGTGATCGCCGTCGCCGAGATGATCGTCGGCCTGTTGGCGGCGGTGTCGTTCGTGGCGATCGGCTATCCGGTCGTGGGGTCGCTCGCGTTAGCTGCGTCGTACAGCGCCGTGGGCCTGGTGTTCGTCGGTGTGACGGCCGTGGTGGCGCAACTGGTGGGCAGTGCACGGGCAGCGCTCGGCCTCGCCTCGCTGGTGCTGGTGGTGGCGTTCGTGGTGCGGGCCGTCGGCGACATCGGCCACAACGCACTGGTGTGGGCCTCGCCCATCGGCTGGGCCCAGGCGGTGCGTGCCTACGCCGACGAGCGGTGGTGGGTGCTCGCCCTCTGTGCGGTGGTTGCCGTGGGCCTCGTGGCGTCGGCGTTCGCGCTCGCGTCGCGGCGCGATGTGGGGGCCGGTCTGGTGCCGCCTCGTGCGGGCAGCGCCTCCGCCCCGGCGCGCCTGTCGGGCCCGGTCGGGCTGGTGGTGCGCCTCGAACGTGCCACGGTGGCCGCCTGGGTGCTGGGGATGGCGCTGATGGGCCTGGTGTACGGCTCGATCGCCGACGATGTCGAGTCGATGCTCGTCGACAACCCGCAGCTCGCCGACTACTTCGCCCGGCTCGAGGGTGCCGACATCACCGATGTGTACTTCGCCACGACAGCGCGAATGCTTGCCCTCGTGGTGGGTGGACTGGCGGTGGCGGCCACGCTCGCCGCCCATCGCGAAGAGCGGTCGGGGCGTGTCGAGGCACTGCTGGCTGCCGCCGTCGATCGGCGACGGTGGCTGGGCGCGCATCTGGGTGTCGCCGCGTTCGCCTGCGTGCTGGCGGTGCTCGCCGGCGGTGCGGGTGCCGGATTGTCGGCTGCCCTGGTGCTCGACGAGCCGAGCCGTGTGGGCCAGCAGGTGGTGGCGGCACTGGCCACCCTGCCGGCGGTGTTCGTGGTGCTGGGCGTGGCGGCGCTGGGCGTCGGCGTGGCGCCCCGGATGGCCGGGGCGGCATGGGGAGTGCTCGCCTTCGTGGCCGTCGTGGGGTTCCTGGGCGAAGCACTCGACCTGCCGCACTGGCTGATCGACGTGTCGCCGTTCGAGCGATTGCCGGCGGTGCCGGCCGAGTCGTTCGGCGGTGCAGCCCCCGCGGTGCTCAGCGCCGTCGCCGTGGCGCTGGTGCTGATGTCGCTGTGGGGGGTGCGCCGGCGCGACGTCGGCGTGCACTGACAGCAGCCGTTGTTGCGGCCGACTGCAGCACCGGCAACACGGCCTGGCGGATCACGCGGCCGATCTCGAGCAGCAGCGGCGCGCTGACGGTGCTGCGCCGCCACACCATGCCCACCTCGCGGTGTGGCGCTGGCGACGTGAACGGCCGCACGGCCACGCCGGTCGCGGTCGACACCGGCGAGTCGACGGCGAGCGCTGGCAGCAGGGTGATGCCTACGCCGCCGGCAACCATCTGGCGCAGTGTCTCGAGGCTGGTCGCCCGGAAGTCGGTGCGCTCGCCGGCACCGGCGAGTTGGCACACGCTCAGCGCCTGGTCGCGCAGGCAGTGCCCCTCTTCGAGCAGCAGCACGGTCTCGCCGTCGAGCGTGTCGGTGCCGACAGGGCCGGTCGAGGCCGCGAGCCGGTGCGTCGTGGGCACGGCGAGCACGAACGCTTCGTCGAAGAGGAACTCCTCGTGCAGTTGGTCGTCGCCCAGTGGCAACGCCAGCACGGCTGCGTCGATCCGACCCTCACGGAGCCGTTGGTGCAACACATCGGTCTTCTCCTCCACCAGCAGCAACTCGAGGTTCGGGAAGCGCTGCTGCAACGGCCCGACGACATGGGCCAACAGGTAGGGCGCGAGGGTGGGGATGAGGCCCAGCCGCAGAGTGCCCGCCTCGGGGTCGCGCGCGTTGCGGGCGATGTCGTCGATCTCGGCGGCGGTGCGCAGCAGCGTGCGGGCCCGCTCGACGATGCGGTCGCCGGCGGGGGTGAGCAATACCTGGCGGGGGTGGCGCTCGAAGAGGTCGACTCCCAGTTCTCGCTCGAGTTTCTTGATCTGCGCGCTGAGTGTCGGCTGGCTGACGAAGCAGGCCTCGGCCGCCTTGCCGAAGTGGCGATGGTCGGCCACCGCCACCAGGTACTGCAGATCGCGCAGGTTCATCGGGGCGAACCCTACGCGCCGGCCAGCACCGGCTCGGGGGCGACGGTTCGGATGAGGTGATCGAATGCGCTGAGCGCCGCGGTCGACCCGGCACCCAGGGCGATGACGATCTGCTTGTACGGCACCGTCGTGCAGTCGCCCGCAGCGAACACGCCTGGCACCGAGGTGCGGCCGCGGTCGTCGATCACCACCTCGCCCCGGTCGCTCAACGCAACCGTGCCGCGCAGCCAGTCGGTGTTGGGCAGCAGGCCGATCTGCACGAACACACCGTCGAGCGGCAGGGTGCGCGACCCACCGGTGGCCCGCTCGTCGTACACGAGGCCGGTCACCTTGGTGCCGTCGCCCAACACCTCGGTGGTGCGGGCGCCGGTGACGACGGTGACGTTGGGCAGCGAGCGCAGCGTGCGCTGCAGCACCTCGTCGGCGCGCAGGCGATCGTCGAACTCGACCAGCGTGACGTGGCGCACCAGCCCGGCGAGGTCGATGGCGGCCTCGACGCCCGAGTTGCCACCGCCCACGACCGCCACGTCCTTGCCACGGAACAGCGGGCCGTCGCAGTGGGGGCAGAAGGTGACGCCCTTGTTGCGGTACTGCTCTTCGCCCGGCACGCCCAGCGTGCGCCAGCGGGCGCCGGTGCTGAGCACCACGGTGCGGGCACGCAGCGCGGCACCGCTCTCGAGGCGTACCGTCGCCAGGCCACCGGGCTCGGTGGCGGGCTCGAGCGACACGGCGCGCTGCAGGTTCATCACGTCGACGTCGTATTCCTTCACGTGCTGCTCGAGGGCAGCAGCGAGCCGAGGGCCCTCGGTGTGCGGCACCGAGATGAGGTTCTCGATGCCCATCGTGTCGAGCACCTGTCCACCGAAGCGGTCGGCGGCGACACCGACGCGGATGCCCTTACGGGCGGCGTACACCGCGGCGGCCGCGCCGGCCGGGCCGCCACCGACGACGAGCACGTCGAAGGAGTCCTTGGCATCGATCGCCGCAGCTGCCCGGCTGGCCGCACGGGTGTCGAGCCTCGCCACGATCTGCTCGAGGCTCATCCGCCCCTGGGCGAACGGCTCGCCGTTCAGGAACACGCTCGGCACCGCCATCACCCGGCGCTCCTCCACCTCGTGCTGGAACACGGCACCGTCGATGGCGATGTGACGCACCCGCGGGTTCAGCACGCTCATCAGGTTCAGCGCCTGCACCACGTCGGGGCAGTTCTGGCACGACAGCGAGTAGTACGTCTCGAACTCGTACCCGCCGTCGAGCGAACGGATCTGATCGATCAGTTCGGCCGACGCCGTGGAGGGGTGGCCGCCCACCTGCAGCAGGGCGAGCACCAACGAGGTGAACTCGTGCCCCAACGGTACGCCGGCGAAGCGCACGGCGATGTCGGTGCCCGCCCGTTCGATGGCGAACGAGGGGCGCCGCACCGAAGGCTCGGCCGACGGATCGAGGACGACCGTGATCTGCTCGCTCAGCGAGGCCAGCTCGTCGAGCAGGCGGCGCAGCTCGGCAGAAGTGGCCGAGTCGTCGAGAGCGGCGACCAGACGCACCGGGTGGACGATCTTGGCGAAGTGGCCGCGCAGCTGGGTGGTGATGGCGGTGTCGAGCACGGCGATCAGATCTTCCCGACGAGATCGAGCGACGGGGCCAGAGTCTCGGCGCCCTGCTCCCACTTGGCGGGGCACACCTCGCCCGGGTGGTTGCGCACGTACTGGGCGGCCTTCACCTTGCGCACCAGTTCGGCGGCATTCCGGCCGATGCCCTCGGCCGTCACTTCCATCACCTGGATGACGCCGTCGGGGTCGACCACGAACGTGCCGCGGTCGGCCAGACCCTGGCCCTCGCGCATCACACCGAAGTTGGTGGTGAGCACACCGGCGGGGTCGCCGATCATCGCGTAGCGGATCGTGCCGATGGTCTCCGACGAGTCGTGCCACGCCTTGTGGGTGAAGTGGGTGTCGGTCGACACCGAGTACACCTCCACGCCCATGGCCTGCAGTTCGGCGTAGTGGTCGGCCAGGTCGCCGAGTTCGGTGGGGCAGACGAACGTGAAGTCGGCCGGGTAGAAGAACACGATCGACCACTGGCCGCGCAGGTCGGCGTCGGTGACGGGGATGAAGTGGCCGTTGCGGTAGGCGGTGGCCTCGAAGGGCTTGATGGTGGTGTTGACGAGTGACATGGGTTCCTCC
>JBEIIG010000107.1:0-9449 GCA_040380855.1 Acidimicrobiaceae bacterium
CCGTCGACACAGCGCGGATGGCCGAGTTGCAGCGCCGTTATGCCGAGCGCGACATGGGCCTGCCCGTGGGTGCGCTCGACCCGGCGCCGCGCCGAACCCGCCGCACCTGACCCACGCCGCTCCTGACCTGCGCCACTCCGAACCGCAGCTTCGTGAGCGTGGACCACGTGGGTGGGGGTCTGGGCTCACGGACCACCGGGCTTCGTGCGCGTGGACCACGGTGGAGGGGGTCACGGCTCACGAAGCCCCGGGGCGGGGCCGGGCTGGGGTGTGGCCGGGCGGGGCCGGGCGGGGCCGGGCGGGGGCTGGGGGCTGGGGGTCAGGGGGTGTAGAGGGCGAGGGCGTCGGCGATGGCGCTGGCAGAGCCAGTGGTGCTCGCCACACCCACCTCGCCGGCCACTGCGGCCAGCCACGGCGGTCGCACCAGGGCGGCCACGGCGAACGGCTCGTCGAGCCCCGAACCCTCCACGGCCAGACGCACGAACAGCGTGGCGTAATCGGGCGGACGGAGGTCGCGCGACAACTCGAACAGCGCATACGGGTCGGGAGGGTTCGGCCGCGACGGCAGGATGACGAAACTCTGCGAGGTGGGTGCGATCGCACCGCCCGCCAGGCCAGGGCCGTCGCACAGCACCGCTCCGTGCACCTGCCCCGCCCGTGCACCGGCCAGCATCAACGCCACATAGGCACCCAGGCCACGACCCACCACGGTGATGGCCGGGGTGCCGTCGGCCACGAGATGGGCCAGTGCTGCGTCGGCGTCGGCCAGCAGGATCTCGGCGCTGTAGCCACCACCCGATGGCACGGTGGAGGCGCCGTGCCCGGTGAAGTCGAGCGCGTGTACCGCCCCCGGCCAGGCCGCCGCCCACGACGGCACCGAGGTGGGTGACGACTCGCCCAGGCCGTGCAGCAACAGCAGCGGCCGTCCGCCCGCCGCCGCCGGGCGTAGGTGGTGGAGCGCGAGATGCACCCGGTTGTGCACCAGCATCGTGACGTCGCTCATCGCGGCGCGCCCAGGAACTCGAGCACCATGGCGGCCACCTGCTCGGGCCGTTCGATGTGCACGAAGTGGCCCACATCGTCGAGCACCTCGCAGCGGCCACCCTCGGGCAGATACGGCATGACGTGATGCGGCAGGGTGCCCCAGCCCATCTCCTCCTGCTCGCGGCCGAGCACACCGAGGAACGGCATCGGCAGGCCGGGCAGCCAGTTGATCGTCCACTCCGGTCGCCACGGGCCGAATCCGCCGAACCGCATGCTGGGGTCGATCTTCCAGCGCCAACCGTCGGCCGACTCGAACGCACCCACCGACACCAGGTAGCGCAGCCACTCGAACGGCAGCCGCGGGTTCATGCGGCCGCGGCGCTTGGCCAACTCGTCGAGGGTGCCGGGCTTGCGGGCGGCGTCAGCCGTGCTGCGGCGGTGGTCGAGCCAGGCCGAGATGTCGCTCGCCATCATCCGGGTGCGCTCGTGCTCCGACACGTCGGGCAGGCGCCGCTTGTAGGGGATGCCGTCGAGGTTGACGAGATGACTGAAGCGGAACGGTTCGGCGTCGGCGAGCTGGATCATCATCGCCCCACCTTTCGAGTGGCCCACGACAGGTGCCGGCCGATCGGTGACCGAATCCATCACCGACATGGCGTCGCGGAGGTCGCCGTCCCACGAGTACAGCGCGGCGTAGTCGCTGTCGCCGTGGCCGCGCTGGTCCCACGCCACCACGCGCCATCCGGCCGCCGCCAGCAACGGCGCGAACACCGAGTAGGTGCGGGCGAAATCGAACCCGCCGTGCACCAGGAACAACGGCGGTGCAGCGGTGTCGCCCCATTCGTGGACGGCCAGATGCAGGCCGCCTGCGTCGAGTCGGTAGTGGCGGTCGGGGGCAGCAGCGCCGGGAAAGGTGACAGGTGAACTGGCCGACATGGTGCGTCGACCCTATGGCCCGCGGCGCAGACAACCCGAATCCGGTCTACGCTCGTGCGCCATGCGACGTGCAGGTCTGGTGGCCATCAGCGGGGTCTTCATGGCCGTGCCCCTCGTCGTGGCCGCCTGTGGGCGCGACACCAGCGGCGCCGACCAGTTGCCGCCCATTCTCACCACCACCACGACCACCACGATCGCCACCACCACCACCGAGTACGTGCCGTTCATCTACGTCATCCAGTCAGGCGATCAACTCGGCAACATCGCCACCTCGTTCGGGGTCGACATGGACGCCCTGATGGAACTGAACGGCATCACCGACCCCGACAACATCCAGGCCGGGCAGAAGCTCGAGATCCCGCCGGCGACGGTTGCCAACGTCGTCGACACGCTGCCCTCGCCATGATCGGGACCGAGGTCCCAGGACGGTGGGTGGGCCCGTTGCCTACACTGCCCGCATGAGCACAGCGTCCGAGACACGCGGTTTCTGGCCCACCCTCGAGCACTGGAGCGTGAAGATCCCGCTCCACACCGGGCATGTGCGCATGCCGGTGCTCGCCGAGACCGGGTTCGTGGAACTCACGCCTGCGCCGTTCGACGTGCCTCCCACCGAATACCTACCGCTCGAGTACATGGACTGGAAGAGTGGCGGCGACACCAACTTCGCGCCCCTCGCCTCGGCCGACGGGCAACTCGACTGCCGCGGGTTCTGGGACAAGGGCAAGACCGACAAAGACGCGCTGTGGACCAGCAATGCCGATCTGGCGCCGACGTTGCGTGCGTACGTAGATGGCGTGGGCGCCAACTTCGGCCGGGTGCGCATCATCAAGCTCGAACCACAGGACCGCGAGCGGGCCATCCGCTCGATCCACCGCGACGACAACAACCGCTTCAACCCCGAGCACGAGGGGTGGGTGGTGCGCAGTTGGCTCGAACTCACCGACAATCCCGACAGCTACATGTTGCTGATGGACAACGATGAACAGGGGTTGCCCGACCCCAGCACCGAACGCCGCGTGCCGCTGAACAAGGGTTCCCGGTTCGTGGTCGACACCCAGCGGCTGTGGCACGTCGTCGTGCACAACGGCAACGCGCCGCGCTACGCGCTGATCACCAGTTTCGAGTCGGGCCCGGTGCTCGAGCGCTGGATCGACTCGCAGTTGCCCGTCGGCGTCTGACCGGCACCAGGCGGGCTCAGCCGCCGCGGTGCACCACTGCGAGGTCGGCCACATCGCGCATGATGCGCGACAACTCGAAGTCCTTCGGGGTGTAGACCGCCGCCACCCCGGCCGCGAGCAGTGTGGTCTGGTCGGCCTCGGGGATGATGCCGCCCACCACCACCGGTGCGTCGACACCGTCGGCTGCCAGGCGGGCGAGGATGTCGGGCACGAGTGCCAGGTGCGAGCCCGACAGGATCGATAGGCCGATCACGTCGGGATCTTCGTCGAGCGCTGCCGCAGCGATCTGCTCGGGTGTGCTGCGGATACCCGCGTACACCACCTCCATGCCGGCGTCGCGGGCGGCGACGGCGATCTGCTCGGCCCCGTTCGAGTGGCCGTCGAGGCCGGGCTTGGCCACGAGGAACTTGGGCGGGCCACCGGCGATGGTCTTCACGAACGCCGCCACCTCGGCCAACTCGCCCACCCGCTTGCCCACCGCAGCCGACACACCGGTGGGAGCGCGGTACTCGCCGAACACCTCGCGCAGCGCGGCACCCCACTCGCCGGTGGTGCCACCGGCGCGGGCCAGCGCGATGGAGGGCTCCATGATGTTGTCGCCCTCGCGGGCGGCGCGACGCAGTTCGTCGAGCGCAGCCGTCACGGCAGCGTGGTCGCGTGCCGCCCGCCAGGCCTGCACATCGGCCACGGTCTCGGCCTCGAGCGCCGGGTCGACGGTGAGGATGCTGTCGCTGCCACCCAACGGCGACACCTCGGTCTCGCGATACGCATTCAAGCCCACCACGGTCTGCTCGCCCGCCTCGATGCGACGCGTGCGCTCGGCCATCGACCGCACCAGGCGGCCCTTCAGCTCGTCGATCGCGGCGAACGCGCCGCCGAGCGCCAGTACCTCGTTCAGCTCGGCCCAGGCCGCATCGCGCAACTCGGCCGTACGGGCCTCGACCACGTGCGAGCCGTCGAAGATGTCGCCGTACTCCAGCAGGTCGGTCTCGAACGCCAGCACCTGTTGCATCCGCAACGACCACTGCTGGTCCCACGGGCGGGGCAGGCCGAGCGCCTCGTTCCAGGCGGGCAGCTGCACACTGCGCGCCCGGGCCTTCTTCGACAGCGTGACCGCCAGCATCTCGAGCACGATGCGCTGCACGTTGTTCTCGGGCTGGGCCTCGGTGAGGCCGAGGCTGTTCACCTGCACGCCGTAGCGGAAGCGGCGGGCTTTGGCGTCGGTGACGCCGTACCGCTCGAGGCCGATGCGATCCCACAGATCGGTGAAGGCGCGCATCTTGCACACCTCCTCGATGAAGCGGATACCGGCGTTGACGAAGAACGAGATCGACCCGAACACCTGAGCGAACTGCTCGGGCTGCACCTGGCCACTGGCCTGCACGGCGTCGAGGATGTCGACCGCGGTGGCGAGCGAGTAGGCGATCTCCTGCACCGGCGTCGCCCCGGCTTCTTGCAGGTGGTACGAGCACACGTTCATCGGGTTCCACTTCGGCGCATGATTGGCGCACCAGGCCACCATGTCGACGATGAGCCGCTTGCTGGGCTCGGGCGGGAAGATGTAGGTGCCGCGCGACAGGTACTCCTTCACGATGTCGTTCTGCGTGGTGCCACGCAGCGCGCCCGGCGGCACCCCCTGCTCGTCGGCGTTGGCCACGTAGAGCGCCAGCAGCCAAGCGGCGGTGGCGTTGATGGTCATCGACGTGTTCATGGTGCCGGGCGGAATGGCCTCGAGCAGAGTCCGCATGTGGCCGAGATGCGCCACCGGCACCCCCACCTTGCCCACCTCGCCGCGGGCGATCAGCGCGTCGGGGTCGTAACCAGTCTGGGTGGGCAGGTCGAAGGCGATCGACAACCCGGTCTGGCCCTTGGCCAGGTTCGTGCGGTACAGCTCGTTGCTCTTCCGGGCGGTGGAGTGCCCGGAGTAGGTACGCATCAACCAGGGTTCGTCGCGGCCTGTCATCCCCTCAGTGTTACCCAGCGGTAGGGGTGATGACCACCTCGGCACCCGTGGGGGTGACCGTCACGACCTGCACCGTCCACGACGGACCCCACCCCTCCACCACCAACGACTCGCCCGCTTCGAGCAGATCGGTGTGCGGCGACTCCGAACCGACCGGGCGCTGCATGCGCAACACGCCAGGGCCCGCCTGGTCGGCCGGTGAGTCGCTCACGAGGTGGACGGCCACCCCCGCAGTCGGCAGATGGTCGTCGAAACCTGCGGGTACGAGGTACTCGACCGACACCAGCCGGTCGGGTCCGAGCCGGATGACCGCGAGGCGGGGCGTGCGCGACACCTGGTTGCCGCCGATGATGCGGGTGCTGGCTGGCGCCAGGGTGATCGGTGCCGGCGATGGCGGCGATGAAGGGTCGAACACCACCACGTCGTCGCGGTCGAGCCAGCCGATGTCGAACCGGTTGATGCCCAGCGTGCTCGGCCCGTCGCGTCGGTCAGGGTCGACCGAGCGCGGTGCCGCCGAATCGCTCATCACGTCGAGCGCGCTGGTGTAGGCGAGTTCGGTGCCCGTGCCGTCGGCCGTGCTGCGGCCCACGACGATGCCCGAGTGGGGCAGCCCGAGGGTGTGGCCCAGCTCGTGCTCGATCAGGTCGAGCAGCGGCACCTTGCCCCAGTCGGGGCTGAAGTCGCTGGCCCCCACGTACGCAGCCCGCCCGGTGGTGCGGGCGTTGCAGGTGCCCTCGCACGTGAACCAGGTGCCGGGCCGACCCCACCCGCCCGACATGTTGCCGGCGTGTTCGGCGTCGGCGACAGCCAGCACCACATCGGCGGTTCCCGACGAACGCTTCAGCGCGGCAGCGGCGCAGTCTTCGTCGGTGTCGTCGTCGTCCATCGTGATGGTGCGTCCGGGTCGGAACTCCATGTCGTAGCGGTCGAACGAGATGGTCCGGAAGTAGTCGCGGATGCGGTCGCCGATGAGGTCGACGATCTGTTCGGGAGTGAGGCCGAGGCGCAGGTCCATCTCGCCGTAGAGCGGCGCGGTGGTGCTGAGCGGAACGCGGCACACCCACACCTCGACGACGTCGATGGCGGGTGCCGGTCGATCGGCGGTGAGGCGTTCGAACAGATCGGGGCCGGGCACAGTGGTGGGTGGGGCAGGATCGAGCGAGGCACACCCGGCGCTGGCCATCAGGCCGACGACTGCGAGACCGGCACAGAAAATCTTCAAGAAACGCTCAAGTCGGCCGTGGAGTACACCGATACCTCTCGTGCAACGGTGTAGTCGCCCGGATCCGATGAGGAACTCCGAGCGAACAGGTGGACCGCTGTGGGAGCGATTTCGGCGGTCTCTGCCCACAGAGGGTTCCGGTGTCGGTGGCCGGCGGAGGTCACCGACACCACACCGTTGCCGCGCAGCCCGGGGCCTCGTCGGTGTTCCCCCCCACCGACGGGCCGGGCGCCGGCGCGCCATCAGCCCACCGCCTCGGCGAGCAGCGCCAGGTACGTCGAGCGAGGGATGTCGATGGCGCCGAGCGAACGCAGGTGATCGGTGGTCCATTGCACGTCGAGCAGGGTCGCGCCCCGCTCGCGCAGGATGTCGACCAACGCCACCAGGGCCACCTTCGACGCATCGCGCGCATGCGAGAACATCGACTCGCCGGCGAAGAGGCGGTTGATCGACACGCCGTACAGCCCGCCGACCAGCACCCCGTCGAGATAGGTCTCGACCGAATGCGCCCAGCCGAGGCGGTGCAGCCGTTCGTAGGCATCGATGAACGCCGGTGTGATCCAGCCGTTCGGACGGTGTGGGTCGCCGCACTGCGTCATCACGGCCCGGAAGTCGGTGTCGACGCGCACCTCGTAGCGGCGGCAGCTCTGGCGCAGCGACCGGTGCACGACCAGTCCGTCGAGCGGCAGGATGCCGCGTGGGTCGGGCGACCACCAGCCGACCATGCGCTTACGGATCGGCATCGGGAACAGCCCCAGCCGGTAGGCCGCCAGCAGGGTGCCCGGTTCCAGGTCGGCGCCCACTGCGCACAAGCCGTCGGCGTCGGCCGTCTCGGCGTGCGGCAGCCGCCACCGTGTCGGCGGCGGCTCGTCGGGTACGCGCCAGGTGGTCACCCCCGCATCATGGCGCGCGCAGCGCACCACCGAGCGGCTTGCCCGTGGCCGGACCCGTGCACTGCGCAGGTGACCGATGCGGCTCCGACTCCGTTGCGCGATCTCGTTCTCGCTCGCCGGGACGAGATCAGGGCGAGCCGGGTGGACCGACTGCTCCGGACGACCAGCGTCAGTAGGAGTAGAAGCCGCGGGCGGTCTTGCGGCCGAGGTGGCCGGCAGCGACCATGCGGCGCAGTGTGGGCACCGCTGCGTAGTTCGGATCGCGGAATTCGGCGTACAGCGCATCGAGAATGGCGAGCGAGGTGTCGAGGCCGACGAGATCGAGCAGGGCGAAGGGGCCCATCGGGAAGTTGCACCCGCCCTTCATCGCCGTGTCGATCGCTTCCATCCCGGCGGTGCCCTGTTCGAGCATGCGCACGGCGTTGTTGAGGTAGGGGAACAGCAGCGCGTTGACGATGAACCCGGCACGGTCGGCGACGGCGACGGCGTCTTTCCCGCACGAGGTGGCGAACTCGGTGGCCGTGTCGATGGTGTCGTCGCTGGCGGTGAGGGGCCGGATGATCTCGACCAACTTCATCATCGGTGCCGGGTTGAAGAAGTGGATGCCGCACACCCGGTCGGGCCGCTGCGTGGCCATCGCCAACTCGACGACCGGCAGGGTGGAGGTGTTGGTGGCGATGATCGCGTCGGCCTTCAGCACGCTGTCGAGTTCGGCGACCAGGGCCTTTTTGACGGCCAGGTCTTCCACCACCGACTCGATCACCAGATCGCAGTCGACCAGCGAGCCGAGGTGATCGGTGGCGGTAATGCGCCCGAGGATGGCGGTGCGCTCGTCGTCGGTGGCCTTGCCCCGTTCGACCGCCTTGGCGAGGCTGCGCCCGAGGGCGCTCACCATGGCGTCGGCGCTCGACTGGGTGCGCGAACGCACCACCACGTCATAGCCCGCCCGGGCTGCCACTTCTGCAAGGCCCGCACCCATGATGCCCGACCCGATCACACCGACGCGCTTGACTGTTCCCATGACCGGCATGGTACCTACTCATGGGTAACTTCTCCCAAGCGCCGAACGGCCCCGACGTGTTGGCCACCATGGCGTTCTTCATGGAACTCGACCGGCTGAAGTCGGTCGAGCGTCGCAACCACCTCGCCGACGGCAGTCGCCGCGAGAACACGGCCGAGCACTCGTGGCACCTCGGCATGGCCGTGCTGGTGTTCGCGCCCTATGCCACCGAGCCCGTCGACATCGGTCGAGCCGTGGCGATGGCGCTCGCCCACGACATCGTCGAGATCGACGCCGGCGACACCTTCGCCTACGACCAGGGCGCCGATGCGGCCTCGAAAGAGGAGCGCGAGAACACTGCCGCCGACCGGATCTTCGGCATGCTGCCCGCCCCTCTCGGCGATCACCTCCGCTCGTTGTGGGACGAGTACGAGCGGGGCGACACCCCCGAGGCCCGCTACGTGATGGCGATCGACCGGATGGCTCCGATGATGCTGAACCTCGCCGAAGGGGGAACCACCTGGCGCGAACACGGCATCACCCGGCAGCGGGTGATCGACCGCAACGGCCCTCACGTGGAGCCGGCGTTGCCCGATGTGTGGGCCCACGCCCTGGCGCTGCTCGACCAGTGGGACCGAGCCGAGGGTTCACCATGAGTTCACCGGGCGGCTGCCGATGACGCGCCCCTCGCTCGGTACGGTGATCTCGTGAACCGCCCGGGCCGCGACGACGCCGACCGAGTCGTCTCCCTCCCCCTCGACGATCCCCGTCGGCTCGTCCGGCTCGATGCGGTGCACAACTTCCGCGACCTCGGCGGTTATCCAGCGCGCGACGGCTCGGTCACCCGCTGGCGCACGCTGTTCCGCTCCGACGGGCTGTACCGACTCACCCTCGACGACCGCGAGACAGTGCGCGATCTCGGGTTGGTGACCGTGATCGACCTGCGCTCGCAGGCCGAGATCGACGAACGCGGCAGGTTCCCCCACGAGGCGGTGCCCGTCGAGTTCCTGCACCTGCCGGTGATCGACACCACCTGGGAGCACTACGCCGACGCCGCCGACATGGAAGCCGTCGACTTCCTGACGATGGCCTACACCGAGATGCTCGAGGTCGGCTGGCCGCGCTTCGCCGCCGCCCTCCACGCCCTTGCCCGGCCCGACGCACTGCCCGCCGTGTTCCACTGCGCCGCCGGCAAGGACCGCACCGGCCTACTGGCGGCGATGGTGCTGAGCTCGCTCGACGTGCCCCGCTCGGTGGTGCTGCACGACTACGC
>JBEIIG010000108.1:0-9386 GCA_040380855.1 Acidimicrobiaceae bacterium
GCTGCAGGTGCGCCTCGACGGCACCCTCGTGCGCCCGCCCGCCACCGAGGCGCCGTGGGGCAACTGGCCGACGATGTGCGTGAACGGCGGGTACGCCGACGAGCTCGAAGCGGTGGTGGGCGAACTGCTCGACCGCTACCCGCTCGACGGGTTCTTCTTCGACATCGTGCGGTACGACCCCGATGCGTGCGCGTGCCACGTGTGCCTGCCCGAACTGCGCGAGTTCGCTGCTGCCGCGGGCAGTGCCATCACCGACCCGGCGCTGCGCCGACGGTTCCACGACCACGTGGCCCGGCGATGGATGCGGCGGATGTCGGCCTTCGTACGCGAGCGCCGGCCCGAAGTGGGCCTGTTCTACAACTCGCGCTGGGGCATGCACCTGGCCGACGAAGTCGACGTGTACACCCACCTCGAGGTCGAGTCGCTGCCCACCGGAGGGTGGGGCTATGGCTTCTTCCCGCTGTGGGCCCGCTTCGGCCGCACGCTGGGGCTGCCCATGCTGGGCATGACCGGTCGCTTCGCACTCAGCTGGGCCGACTGGGGCGGCCTGAAGCACCCCGACGCACTGCGCTACGACGCCGCCCAGGTGCTGGCCGCCGGCGGGCGGGTGTCGGTGGGCGATCAGTTGCCCAGCCGCGGCCGGTTGGAACCCGCGGTGTACCGGGTGATCGGCGAGGTGTTCGCCGCGGTCGAGCAGGCCGAGCCGTTCGTGGTCGGCGCGCGCCCCGTGCCCGAGGTGGCCGTGCTGGTGCAGCACCCGGGGAACTACCGCCGTGGCCGCAACGCGAAGAACGACCATCTCGACGGATGCGCGCGGATGCTGTTGGAACTGCACCACGACTTCGACGTGGTCACGCGCGACACGTGGGAGCCGGGTCGCTACGACCTCGTCGTCGTGCCCGACCAGGGGCCCGCCGCCGACACGATCGAGGCGTTGCTGCGCGCCCACGTGGCGCAGGGCGGTGCGCTGCTGTTCAGCAACGAGGCGCTCACCGATTCGACGGGTCGGTTCGTGGTGGGCGATCTGGCGGGCATCACCCGGCTCGGCCGCACCACCACCAGCCCCGACTTCTACCGGGTGCACGACCCGCGTCTGGCCGGGCGCGCCGTGCACCTCGACTTCCCGTACACGCACTACCGCGGTGGGGCGCGGGTGGCTGCTGCGCCGGGCACCGAGGTGCTGGCCACCGCCGTGCCCAGTCACTTCGATCGCACGCCCGAGCACTTCTCGTCGCACTTCATCACCGCACCGTTGGGTGGCCCGGCGGGCGAGGCCGCGACTTCGCCCGCCATCACGCTGGCGGGTCGAGTTGCCTACCTGCACGGGCCCGTGTTCGCCGTGCACGAACGCTTCGGCCACGTGCACCACCGCGAACTCGTGGGCAAGGTGATCGACCTGCTGCTGCCCACCCCGCTGGTGCGCACCGATGCGCCCAGCACCGCCACCGTCGTCGTGCACCAGCAGGCCGACCGGCGAGTGGTGCACGTGGTGAACTACCACGCCGAGCGGCGACCCACCGGACACATCGAGGCGCTGGGCGAACCGATCCCGTTGCGCGACGTTCGGCTCACCGTGCGCGGTACGGCGACGCGCGCCTTCACCGTGTTCGGCGGCCACGAGTTGGCGGTGCACGGCGACGGCGATGCGGTCACCGTCGTGGTGCCCCGCGTGGACGTGCACGAACTGGTGGTGTTCGAACCCCGACCGCTCGGCGGCAGTCAGGCCGCGACGGCGCGGTCGTCCGTCATGACGTCGTCCACCGCTGGAGCCAGGCGGCGATTCGGGCGCCGATGTCGAGCACGGAGCGCGGTGGGCCGGCGGTGACGAAGCCGTGCGGCATGCCCGGGTACACCGCCAGTTCGCAGGGCACGCCGGCGTGCACCAGCCCCTGATACCACTGGTCGGCCTGGGTGACGGGGACACGACGGTCGTCGGCCCCGTGGAACACCAGGGTGGGGGTGCGGACGTCGCCCACCCGGCGGATGGGCGAGCGCAGGTCGGCGGCCTCCGGGTCGCCCACCTCGCGGGCGCACAGCACCGGGCCCATGTCGCTGCTGCCCGTGAAGGCGCGCAGGTCGACCGGGGCACCGCCCAGTGCCGCGGCGCGGAAGCGGTGGTCGGTGGCGGTGAGCGCGGCCGTCAGCAGCCCGCCGTAGCTGTAGCCGGTGACCGCCAGCCGTGCCGCGTCGCCGATGCCGGCGGCCCCGGCCGCGTCGACCACCTGCAGCACGTCGAGCACGTCGTCGCTGCACCAACCGCCCGAGGCCTCGAGCCCGCGATACCAGGCAGTGCCGTAGCCGTCGCTGCCGCGGTAGTTGGGCAACAGCACGTGCCAGCCGGCGAGGGCGAGGTGCAGTCGGTGCAGGTTGCCCGGGCCGAGCACCCCGTTCGACACGTTGTGCGGGCCACCGTGCAGATCCACCAGCAGCGGTGCCGGGCCGGTGCCCGATGTGTGACGCGAGCGCAGCAGCCAGCACGGCACCTCGCCGTCGAGTTCCTCCACGGTCCACGGCACGTCGACCGTGTCGCTCGGCCAGGCCGTCGTGCCGTCGAGACGTCGCAGGCGGCCGGGTGAATCGACCGTGGCCTCGGTGACCACCACCCGTCCGGCTCGTGCGTCGGCGCCGGTGACCACGGTGGTGAGGGGCGTGAGGGCCACGGGCGCAGCGGCGTCGAGGCTGCCCGACCACAGGCGGCTGACGCCGCGGTCGTTGGCCGTGCACCACACCGTCGACCCGTCGGCGACGGGCCGGGCACCCGGGTAGGCGGGCATGCCGATGGTGATGTTGCGGTCGAGGGTGGGGAACACGCGGTGCCGACCGCGTGGCCCGTCGAGCAGGAGCACCGTGTGCTCGGGGCCGCTCTCGCCACCTGCGTAGAGCAACTCGCCGTCGGTCAGCACCACGGGGCATGCCGCGCGCTCCCAGGGGCCGTGTTCGGTGCGTGCGGTCAGGGTGCCGTCGAGGCCGACCTGCCAGATGTCCCACCGCCACTGGCGGTCGTCGAACGGCGCCGTGAACACGAGTGCTTCGCAACCGAGCCACGCGACATCGCCGATCGCGCGTCGCGGCTCCACCAGGCGCCGCACTTCGCCGGTGCCGAGGTCGACGACATCGAGCGCGGTCGACGACAACTCGCGTCCTTCACCGTCGCGCAGGTACGCGGGCGACGATGCGACGAGTGGGGTGCCGGGTGCCGCCGCATGCGCACGCACTGCGACCAACAGTGCCAGCGCCGTTCCGTCGGGCGACCAGGCGAACTGGCGCACTGCGTGATCGCCCGAGGTGAGAGCGGCCCCGTCGGGCCAGCGCACCACCTGGTCGACACCACGGGCGTCGGGCCGGATGAACGCCAGCGTGTCTCCCGTCGGCGACCAGCGCGGGTGTCGATCGGCCGGCCCCGTCGACTCGACATCGTCCACGCGCACGCGCCGGTCCCAGCGGTTGCCCGCGAGGTCGGCGCGTGTGACCGTGCACGCCACTGCATCCCCGTCGGCCCGCAACACCGGGTCGGTGGGCACCGCAGTGCCCAGCACCTGCAGGGCCAGCTCCATGTGCTGTTCGTAGCAGGTCAGGCTGCGGGCATCGGCACGGGGTCGCCCACGTACACGAACCGCGCCGTCGCCGTGTCGTACACAGCCTTGGTGTAGGTGACGTTGGGCTGACGACCCTGGGTCCAGTCGACCGAGTTGGTGAGCGCCGCTGTGTCGACCGTCGATGCGGTGAGCGCTGCCACCATCTGGTCGCGGTCGATGGCGCCCGGCAGGTCGGCCAGCATCAACTCGAGAGCGAAGAACGTGCTGCACACATCGAGTTGCGACGCGAGTTCACCGAGGTTGCCCGGTGCTGGGAACCCGACTGCGGCGTACTTGTCGAGGCACTCCTGCGCCTTCGGACCCAGCTTGGCCGGGTCGAGTTCGAACGTGTCGAGCGAAGCGGCCCAACCGGCGGCGATGACGTTGGCCATCTGCGCAGCGGGCGGGTTCATCGTGCTCATCGCCCCGAACTCGTTGTTCGTGTTCAGCACCCAGGTGGGGGTGAGGCCCTGCTTGTCGGCTTCGGCCATCATCAGCACCACCGGGATGAACCCGGTCGACAGGTTGAACACGGCGGTCACGCCGTCGGCCTTCCACTGCAGCACGGCGTTGGGCAGCTCCGACAGGGCGGTGCCCTCATCGGCCGACGACCGCACGCACGTGCCCTTGAACGCCGACACCGTGGCACCGGCCGCTTCGAGCGCTGGCTTCAGCGTGTTCTCGAACACTGCGGTCTGTGCCTCGCAACCGGGATATGCCACACCCACCGTGTCGCCGGCGTTCAGCTTGCCCTCGGCCACGGCCAGGTCGACGGTGGCGAGCGCGGCCCGGTCGAACGTGGCGGCCTGTGGGTTCACGTGGCCGGGGAAGCGGTCGAGGCTCGCCTGGTCGAGGCCGGTGAAGCCACGCCCGAACAGAATGGCGCCGGCATCGGTGGCGCAGGTGTTGAGGATGGGGTCGGTGGTGCCCACCACCACGTTGGCAACGGTGTCGCCGGCGAAGTAGGCCTCGCAGCGCTCCTGGTTCTTCACGTCGCTCGGCACGTCGCCGGTGGGTGCGGTGTAGGTGACGGGCACGATCTTGTGGCCGTTGATGCCACCCGCCTCGTTGTAGGCGTCGATCAGGGCGACGTAGTAGTCCTCGTTCAGCAGGTTGGTGTTCTGGCCGCTCACGCCGTACTTCTCGCGGGTGGCGTTGATGTCGCCGCTCGACAGATCGAAGCCCAGGTTGATGTCGGCGGGCGGGCCGGCCTCGGTGGTGGGTGGCGCCGTGTCGGGGGCCGCCGTCGTGGGCGCAACCGTGTCGGGCGCAACCGTGTCGGGTGCGGCCGTGGTGGGTGCCGCGGTGTCGGGTGCTGAGTCGGTGGTCTCGCCACCGGACGCGCCGCAGGCGGCGAGGCCCAGGGCGAGGACGAGACTGGCTGCGACGGTGCGGTGTCGGCGCTGAGCGGTGGCGATCATGGGCACATCCTTCCGCGCCACTCGGGAGCGGGAGTTGGTCGCCGCTACCAATCGGGCGCAGTGGTTCGGTGGCGCCGCCCGAACGGCAGACTGCTGCGGTGGGTTCCAATGGGCCGATGACCACGGTGACGTTCCGCTATCGGCGCAAGCCCGGCGAGGGCCCGGTGCTGATGGTGGCCGGGTTCGTGCAGGGTGGGCGCGATGAACGCCTGCTGCACCCCGTGCCCGGTTCCGACCTGGTCGAGCGCTCGTACGACCTGCCCGACGACTACCTGGGCACGTACCTGTTCTGGGTGGGCGACGAGGGTGTGGAACTGCCCGAGCCGATCGACGAGCTGATGCCCTTCTTCTACAGCCAGCACGGCCGGCCGCTGCCCGATCCCGACAACCCCGACCGCCTCGTCTACCCGGTCGATCCCGAACATCCCGGCGAGCCGTTCGTGCAGAGCATCGTGCGCGGCCCTGCGTCGATCGCCGAACCGTTCGTCGGCGCCCCACTGCTGGGCACGCTGAGCGAGCACCGCTTCGGGGCCCGCCGGGTGTGGGTGCACGAGAGCGTCGGCATCGCGCCCGACGGCCCACCGCCTGCGTTGATGGTGGTGTTCGACGGCGGGATCTACGCCCATCTCATGCACACGCCCGAGCAGGTCGATGCGCTGGTGTCGCTGGGCGAGTTCCCGCCCACCGTCACCGTCTACTGCCACTTCGTGAGCGACGAGGAACGCAACGACGAGCTGATGTGCCGCGACGACTTCGCCGCGTTCGTGACCGACGAATTGGTGCCGTGGGCGGCCGCCACGTGGCGCTGCACCGACGACCCTGCGCGCACGGTGGTGGCGGGCAGCAGCCTGGGTGGCCTCGGTGCCACGTTCATGGCGCTGCGTCACCCGCAGCGGTTCGGCAACGTGGTGGCCCAGAGCCCCAGCTTCTGGTGGCACCCCGACACACCCGAGCAGCGCAACTGGATGGCCGAGGTGTGGCCGCATCAGGCGTCGCCCGCCACGCGGTGCTACGTGGAGATGGGCGACTTCGAGGGCCAGGACGATGCCCGGCACTTCGTCGAGGTGGCCACCCGCCACGGCAACAGTGCGGTCTTCGAGCGCTACAGCGGTGGGCACGACTTCCTCAGTTGGCGCGCCACGTTCCCGCGCGCCCTGCGCTGGATCGCAGCAGGCATGCCGCCCGCCTGACGACCACTCGTCGGCGCCGGGTCAGGGCCCGAGCAGGGCAGCAGGGATGACGGCGATGCCGTCGGCGCGGCGGTAGGCGTGAGTTCCGGTGGTGATGATGACGGCGTCGATGAGTTCGTCGCCGAGTCGGTTGCGGAGCCAGACGAGATGGCGCACATCGTCGTCGGTGACGAGGGGCGACAACTTCACCTCGACGGCGATGCATCGCCCGTCGCGTCGCTCGACGATGACGTCGACTTCGTGTTCGCCACGGTGCGTTCGGAAGTGGGCCACCCGTGCTTCGGAGCGCTGCGCGTACACGCGCAGGCTCAGGGTGACGAGCGACTCGAACAACGCACCGAGAAACGCTCCGTCCCGAAAGACGGTGCTGCCGCGGTCGTCGCCCGCGAGGAGGGCCTCCTCGTCGAGGCCGAGCAGGGTCACTGCCAGTGCCGGATCGACGAGGTGATGCTTCGGTGCGGCTGCGAGCTCGCTGAGGTGCACCTTGGTGGGGAGCCACCCCGGCAGCGGGTCGATGATGAACAGTCGCTCGAGTGCATCACGGTACGCAGCAAGGGTTGCACGTGTCGGCTGATCGCGGGTGCCTGGATCTGCTGCCGCGGCGATCTTCGGCGCGCTCGCGACGGTGGCAGTGGCGGCCGCATAGGCACGCATCCAGTGCTTGAGCGCAGCAGGGTTGCGGATCTTCGAACCGAGTTCGGCGATGTCGCGATCGACCACCCGTTCGACGTAGCTGTCGAGTTGCGCGCGACGAATCCGAGGTGGAAGACCACGGATACCGGGAAACCCCGAGGCCACGATCTCGGCGGTGTACTCGCGAAGGCCCACCGACGTGTCGCCGGAGACGTGCGGCCTTTTCCCGCGGAGAAGATCTGCCAGGCTCACCGACGGTTCGTACCCGCGCTCCGACAACGCGAGTGGTCGCATGAGCAGCCGGAGAATGCGCCCGGCGCCGGAGTGTCGCCCTGATTCCACGGGTGATGCCGAGCCGGTGAGGAGGAAGGTGCCCGGTGCGGCTCCGGCGTCGACTGCACGACGGACGAGATCCCAGGTGAACGGCAGGTGTTGCCATTCGTCGAGGAGCACCCTGTGCCCGGTGACGATGCGGCCGGGGTCGGACTCCACCAATTGGCGCGTGGTCGGCGACTCGAGCCGGAACTCGGTGTCGACCCGCTCGGCCGCCGTGGCGCTCTTGCCCACGCCTTTGGCGCCTTCGAGTGCCACCGCCGCAGCACCCGACAGCAGCTCGTCGAGCTCGGCGTCGACCACCCGACGTTGATACGCCGCGGCCCGCAGGGAGGTACTCACGGACGAGAGGGTACCTCCTACCGTACACTTTCGGGCGTCTGAACCGAACAGTTTCGGGAAGTTCTATTGCACAGTTTCGGGCATCTGAAGTGCACAGTTTCGGGCAAGACGACGGTGTTGCCTGCGCGCTCGGCCTGATGCGGCCGGGAATCAGGAGTTGCGGCCGCGGCTGGCGACGACCCATTCGTCGACGATCACGCCGTTGCGCACCACGGTGAGCGTGTCGACCAGGTTCACCACCACGCAGGCATGATTGGGCACCACGGCCACCACCTCGCCCACCCTCGGACGGGGCCCGGTGGTCCAGCCGACGCAGTGGTGCTCGCTCAACGACCGCAGTTCGGCGTCGGGGTAAGCAGGCACGCGGCCGTGGCCCCTCGCCCACACCGGCCGGTCGGCGGCGATGGCCTTCGAGCCGGTGTCGAGTACGAAGCGGCCATCGGTGTGGCTGGCCACCACCGTGGCGGCCACCACCATCGCCACGTCGCCGAGCGACGCCACCCCGAGGGTGACCTGCTGGCTGTCCTGGAACACGTAGGTGCCCGGGCGTTCGTCGGTCACCGGTCCGCGGGCCGAGTGCAGAGCGGTGGGGGTGGAGCCTGCGCTCAGCACCTCGGGCTCGAAGCCGGCCGCAGTGAGCAACTCGGCCGCCAGGGTGAGGGTGCGCACCTCGTCGTCGCCAGCAGTCGGCGCGGCGTCGCAGGCGGCGTAGCCGTGGCCGCCGAAGGTGAACGCACCGCGCACGTCGAGGCCGGCGTCGTGGGCGGCGCGGGCGATGGTGGCCACCTCGTCGGGGCGCACCCCCGAGCGGTGCAGGCCCGGGTCGATCTCCACCAGTACCCGCAATGGGCGCTCGCTGCCGGCCACGGCACGGCCCAGTTCGGCGGCGGCCTCCACCGACTCGACGCCCACCACCAGCTCGACCCGCTCGTGCAGGGCACGCAGGCGTCGGGCGCGCTCGGGCCTGCCCGCCCACAGCGGATAGGCCTGGAACAACTCGGTGAAACCGGCGGCGGCGAGCACCTCGGCCTCGCCGAGGGTGGCGACGGTCAGCCCGACGGCACCGGCGTCGACCTGACGGCGGATCACCTCGATGCACTTGCTGGTCTTGGTGTGCGGCCGCAGCCCCACACCCCGGTCGGCCATGCGCTGCGCCCACGTGGCGATGTTGCGCTCGAGCACGTCGATGTCGACGATCACCGTCGGCGTGTCGATGCCCTCCGGCAGCGTGATCTGCAGGTCGTCCATGTTGCTCATGTTTGCGGTCCCGATCGTTCGACGGCCACTTCGCGGTCGCCGAGGTATGCGGCCACCACAATGGGATGGTGGGTCACCTCGGCGGGTGTTCCCTCGGCCACGATCTCGCCCGCCACCATCGCCACCATCCGGTCGGCGAGCAGGGTGAGCATCGGCAGGTCGTGCTCGATCACGATCATCGTGCAGTCGAGCTCGGCGCGCAGTGTGCGCAGCACGGGCACGAGCGCCTCCACCTCGCGTTGGGCGAGGCCGGCGGCCGGTTCGTCGAGCAGCAGCACGCGTGGCGCCAGGGCGGTGATGCAGGCCAGTTCGCAGATGCGGCGCGTGCCGGTGGACAGTTCCTTCATCTGGTGGTCGAGGTAGGCGCCCAGGCCGAAGCGTTCGGCGAGCGCGATCGCTCGAGCGGTGCGCTGTCGTTCGGGCCGGCTGAATCCCGCCAGCGAACTGAGCACCCGGGTGGGGGTGGATCGCTCGAGCGCGGTGGCGATGCACTCCACCACGGTGAGGGTGGGGAACAGCGGCGAGTTCTGGAACGTGCGCACCACGCCCGCGTGCGCGCGAGCCGAGGGCCCGAGCCCGGTGATGTCGCGGCCGTCGAGCACCACGGTGCCGTCATCGGGCGTGGTGAACCCGGA
>JBEIIG010000109.1:0-8839 GCA_040380855.1 Acidimicrobiaceae bacterium
AACCAGCCGTCGATCGCCCGGCACATGCAGACGCTCGTCGACGTGGGCCTGGGGTATGTGCGCCTCGGCCAGTCGGCGCCCACCCTGTCGGGCGGCGAGGCGCAGCGTGTGAAGCTGGCTGCTGAGTTGGCCAAGCGCAGCACGGGCCACACCATCTACCTGCTCGACGAACCCACCACCGGGTTGCACTTCGAAGACGTGCGCCGGCTGCTCACGGTGCTGTCGCGCCTGGTCGACCAGGGCAACACGGTGCTGGTGATCGAGCACAACCTCGACGTCATCAAGACCGCCGACTGGCTGATCGACCTCGGCCCCGAGGGTGGCAGCGGCGGTGGCGCCGTGGTGGCCGAAGGGCCACCCGAGCACGTTGCAACCGTGAAGGCGAGTCACACGGGCAGATTCCTGCGGCCGCTGCTGGGTCTGTGAAACTGCCGCGGTGACCACCGCAGCAACGCCCGACCGCGCCGCAACCCAACGGCGCACCCTGGTCACCATGCGCATTGCGCAGGTGCCGGCCCAGGCGGCGTTCGCCGGTGTCGTGGCGGTGGTGGCCCTGCTGGGCAAGCAGCTGCTCGACAGCGACCGCCTGGCGGGTACGGGCAGCGCTGCGTTCACCTTCGGCTCGGCACTGGTGGCGGTGCCGCTGTCGGGTTACATGCGCCGCAACGGTCGACGTCCTGGCCTGGTGCGAGCGTTCGCGCTCGGGTCGATCGGCGGCTTCGTCGCTGCGCTCGGTGGGCAGATCGGCTCGTTCCCGGTGTTCCTCGTCGGCATGTTGGCGTTCGGCTCGGGGCAGGCTGCGGCCCTGCAGGCGCGGTTCGTCGGCGCCGATCTGGCCGACCCCGACGAACGATCGCGGGCGATCGGTTCGGTGGTGTGGGTGGGCACGCTCGGCGCAGCCTTCGGGCCGCTGCTCACGCCGTGGGAGCGACGTGTGGCCGACGCCGCAGGGCTCGAACCGCTCGTCGGTCCGTTCGTGTTCGCCGGGCTGTTCTTCGCGCTGTCGGCCGCCATCCTCGCGATCCGCCTTCGCCCCGACCCGCTGGTGGTGGCCGGGCTGGTCGATCCGGCAGCCGAGCGGGTGCGACCGCTGCTGCAGGTGCGTCGTGCCGCTGCCGTGTTGCGCACGCGTCCGATGGCCCAGTTGGGCCTGGCGTCGATGGTGGTGTCGCAGACAGCGATGGTGGCGGTGATGACGATGACGCCCCCGCACATGAAGGACAATCACCACGACGACCTGAGCGCCTATGTGATCGCGCTCCACATCGTGGGCATGTACGGGTTCGCTCCGTTCGTCGGCAGGGTGGTCGAGCGGTTCGGTCGACCGCGCTCGATCATGGTGGGTGCTCTGGTGCTGGGCGGCGGCGCGGCGGTGTCGGTGGTGTTCGGCTACTCGTCGCTGATGATGTTCGTCGGCCTGTTGCTGCTGGGTGTGGGCTGGAGCTTCTGCCTGGTGGGTGGCAGCACCCTGCTCACCGAGTCGGTGCCGGCCGAGACGCGGGTGGAGGTGCAGGGTGCGGGCGACCTGCTGATGAGCCTGTTCGGCGGCGCCGCTGCACTCAGTTCGGGGTTCGTGAAGCAGTCGTTCGGGTACGGCACCCTCGCCATGTCGGCCGCACTGGTGGCGGTTGCCCTCATCGTGTTCGCCCGGGGACGTTCGGCCCAGGTGCAGGCTCCCACGCTCGTGGGATGATGCGCCGATGTTCCGGGTGAACCGTCTGCTACAGGTGGCTCAGCGCGCCACCGATCTGGCTCGGGCCACGGCCTTCTACCGCGATGTGCTGGGCCTGTCGCTGCTCGCCGAGTTCCACCCTCCTGGTCTGGTGTTCTTCGACCTCGGCGGATCGCGTCTGTTGCTCGACACCAAGGCGCCGTCGTCGTTGCTGTACCTCGAGGTGGGCGACATCGACCATGCGGTGCGGCACCTCCGCGAGGCGGGCCTGGTGTTCAACCAGGAGCCGCACCTCATCCATCGGCACGACGGCACGTTCGATGTCGAGGGGGTGGAGGAGTGGATGGCCTTCTTCCACGACAGCGAGGGCAATCAGATCGCGCTCGCCGAGCGCCGCGTTCCCGGAGCGGGTTGAGTCGGCCGAGGCGGCTCAGCCGCCGCGCAGGCGCTTGCCGAGTTCGCTCAGTCGTTTGCGCTCGGCGTCGCTGAGGCCGACCGAGTTCATCTTGTCGAGCAGGCGGTCCATCTCGGCCTGATCCGATGGGCTGGGCCCCTGCCACGGCCCGCTGACCACGCGGTCGAAGTCGCGGCTCTGCTTGCGACGCGGCTTGGAGTTGCTGCGCCCGCCGCCTTTGCCGAAGCGGGGAATGAACGTGAGATCGGTGAGGTGACCCCATTGGCGCACCATCACCAGGGCGAACACGATCATGAGCAGTTCCTGCACGAGCACGCCCCACATGCGGTTGCCCGTGTAGCGCAGCACATCGAGACCCACGAACACGGCAGCGATCACCCAGGCGGGAATGCCGAAGAAGAACGGCGCATTCGGCCGTTCGGCAGCGAACAACACCAGCATCACCGTTCCCAGCAGCGACAGCCCGGCCGATCCGGCGGTGACGTCGAGGCCCGGCACCAGGGTGACGATGGCGGCAGGCACGATCACGGCCAACGCCACCAGTCCGGCGAAACGGCGTTTGCCGATCGTCTCTTCGGCGTAGTGGCCGAAGATCCAGAAGAACACGATGCCGATGAGCACCCAGATGCTGGGCTCGCTGGCGATGGGCCAGGTGATGAGGCGCCAGAGCTCGCCGTCGCGCACGAGCGGTGCGTAGAACACCAGCTTCAGGAAGGCGGCGCGGCTGATGGCGTACAGCACCATCGACGTCAGGCTCAGCGCGCACAGCAGCGCTGTGGTGGTGACGTCGATGTTGCCGACGCGGAACCAGCCATCACGACGGCGGGGCTCGGGGAACGACAACTGGAAGCGACCGGTCACGCCTGGAACGCTACCGCTCGTCCCAGGGCCAGAGGGGGAGGGGTGCCGTAGAGTGGCGCCGATGGTGACGCGACCGCCCGCCGGCACAATCCCCGAAGCGCCCGGTTCGTATCAGTTCAAGGACGCGCAGGGCCGGGTCATCTACGTCGGCAAGGCATCGAGTCTGCGCCAGCGGTTGTCGAACTACTTCCAGGACCCGCGCAACCTGCACCCCCGCACGGCTCAGATGGTGGCCACCGCCGAGACGGTCGAGTGGATCGAGGTGCGCAACGAGGTCGAGGCGCTGATGCTCGAGTACAGCCTCATCAAGCAGCACCGGCCGCGGTTCAACATCCGCCTGCGCGACGACAAGAGTTACCCGTTCCTGGCCGTGACGCTCGACGAGGAGTACCCGCGGGCGATGGTGATGCGCGGTCGCAAGCGCAAGGGGGTGCGCTACTTCGGGCCCTATGCGCACGCCTACGCCATCCGCGAAACCCTCGACCTGCTGCTGCGCAGCTTTCCGGTGCGCACCTGCAGCCCGAGCAAGTTCAACGAGCACCACCGCCTGGGCCGCCCGTGCCTGTTGTTCCACATCGAGAAGTGCAGCGGCCCGTGCGTGGGCGAGATCGAGCAGATGCCCTATCGGCAGCTCGTCACCGAGTTGTGCGAGTTCCTCGACGGCGACACCGACGAGATCGTCACCCGTCTCGAGGTCGAGATGCGCAGCGCGGCGAAGGAGTTGGAGTTCGAGCGGGCCGCACGGCTGCGCGACCGGCTGGCGTCGGTGCAGCGCGCCGTCGAGAAGCAGCAGATGGTGGCCGACCGCAACGAAGACCTCGACCTGGTCGGCCTGGCCGACGACGAACTCGAAGCCGCGGTGCAGGTGTTCTTCGTGCGCAAGGGGCGTGTGGTGGGGCGCAAGGGGTTCGTGCTCGACAAGGTGGAGGACCTCACGCCCGGAGGGTTGATCGACCGCATCCTCGAGGCGCTCTACGGCGACGAGCCGCCCACCGGTATCCCCAAGCAGGTGCTGGTGCCCCATCTGCCCGACGACGCCGACACCTACGAGGAGTGGCTCGCCCATCTGCGCGGTTCGCGTGTGCAGATCCGCGTGCCGTTGCGCGGCGACAAACGCGAACTGCACGAGACCGTCACCCGCAATGCCCGCGAAGAGTTCATGCGGCACCGCTTGCGGCGTGCGTCGGATCACAACGCGCGCAGCCGGGCGCTCACCGAACTGCAAGATCTGCTCGGCCTGGCCGAGGCACCGTTGCGGATCGAGTGCTACGACATGGCGCACCTGCAGGGCACCGACTACGTGGGTTCGATGGTGGTGCTGGAAGACGGTCTGCCGAACAAGCGCGAGTACCGGCGGTTCAAGGTGAAAGACGTGCCCGGTAACGACGACTACGCAGCGATGGAAGAGGTGCTCACCCGCCGGCTGAGCGCCTATCTCGACGAACGCGACGCCCCGCTCGACGAACTCGACGAGGGCCAGCGCGGCCGTCCGAAACGCTTTGCCTATCCGCCGCAGTTGCTGCTGGTCGACGGTGGCAAGGGTCAGCTGGGTGTGGCGCAGAAGGTGGTGACCGCGCTCGGCCTGGCCGACGA
This sequence comes from Acidimicrobiaceae bacterium, assembly GCA_040380855.1. GTDB lineage: Bacteria > Actinomycetota > Acidimicrobiia > Acidimicrobiales > Ilumatobacteraceae > VFMC01. The sequence continues at coordinate 4,542 of JBEIIG010000109.1, forward strand.
GATCCCCATCGCCTCGTTGGCGAAGCGGTTCGAGGAGGTGTTCCTGCCGGGCCGCAGCGAACCGGTCGAGGTGCCCCGCGGCAGCGATGCGCTGTTCATGTTGCAACGCATCCGCGACGAGGCCCACCGGTTCGCCAACACCTTCCACCGCGAGTTGCGTGGCAAGCGGATGACCGCCAGTTCGCTCGACGGCATCGCCGGCCTGGGTGAGGCGCGCAAGCAGAAGCTGGTGAAGGCGATGGGTGGTGTGAATGCGGTGAAGGCCGCGTCGCTCGACGATCTGCGCAGCCTGTCGTTCCTTCCCGACGCCGTGGCCGAGGCCATCCACGCCAAGTTCCACCCGGAGCCGTCATGACCATCGCCCGAGCCGGCCGCACCGAGATCCGCGCCTATCGGGGCGACTCGTCCGACGTGTCGTTGCTGTCGGGTTGGCTGTCCGACCAGCGGGTGCTCGAGTGGTTCGAGGGGCGCGATCGGCCGCACGGCGTCGAGCAGGTGCGTGCCCGGTACGCGCCCGACGTGCTGGCGGCGCAGCAGGTGCAGGCGGGCATCATCAACGACGGTGGCTGGCCGGTGGGTTACGTGCAGTGGTATCCGATCGCGGCCGACACCCACGAGTACGAATGGCACGACGACCCCACCGACGTGTGGGCGGTCGACCTGTTCCTGGGCGATCCGGCGCGGTGGGGTCGCGGGCTCGGCACGGCGGCACTCGCCCTGCTCGTCGATCACCTGGTGGTCGCCGAGGGCGCGCGCCAGGTCCTCATCGACCCCTGGGTGGGCAACGAGCGTGCGATCCGTTCCTACGAGAAGGTGGGCTTCCGGCGGAGGAAGGTGCTCGCCGAGCACGAGGTGCACGAGGGCGAGGCACGCGACTGCTGGCTGATGGTGCTCGACGCCGCCGACCAGGTGGTGGGGCTCACTGCGCACCTCGCCTCGATCGACTCGGTGAACCCCGATCTCGTGCCGGGTGCGGCGGGTGAGGCGGCGATGGCCGACGCCGTGGCCGTCTGGGCTGCGGCACGCGGTCTGGAGGTGCACCGTCAGGAGGTGGCACCCGGTCGGCACAACGTGGTGTGCGTCCGGCGCGGGCGCGGCACAGGCCGGTCGCTGCTGTTCAACGGCCATCTCGACACCGTGGGGGTGGGGCAGGCGGCGACGGCCGAGGTGCGTCTCGGCGACGGCCGTCTAGAGGGTCGCGGCGTGCTCGACACCAAGGGTGGGCTGGCGGCGGCGCTGCTGGCGGCGGCGTCGTTCGCCGATGGCGAGTTGGCGGGCGATGTCATCGTTGCGGGCACCGCCGACGAGGAGTTCGCCAGTATCGGCACGGCGGCGTTGGTGCGCGAGTGGGGCGCCGACGGGGCGGTGGTGCTCGAGCCCACCGAGGCCACGGTGATCGCCCGGCACCGGGGTTTCGCCGTCATCGAGGTCGATCTCGAGGGTCGCGCTGCGCACACCTCGCGGCCCGAGCGCGGTGTGAACGCAGTGCACGCCGCGGCTCGGGTGGTGGAGGCGCTGCGCGTGCTCGACGAACGGTGGGCTGCCGGTGCCGATCCGGTCGAGCGGCCGGCCGTGCTGGTGAGCGGTGTGCACAGCGAAGGCGAGACGTTCACGGTGCCAGCCCGGTGTCGGCTGGTGGTCGAGGTGCGCACCACGGCCGGTTCGCCGGGCGAGCAGGTGGGTGAGGTGATGCGGGTCATCGCCGGAGCCGCTGGCGAGGCCGACCTGTCGTCGCGTGTCGCGCTGGCCCGGTCGCCGGTCGCCCTGGCATCCGACCATCCGTTCGTGCTCACCGTGTGCGCAGCGGTGGCACGAGCCGAACACCGTGAAGCGGTGGTGGCTGCGGCCCCCTACTGGACCGATGCCGCGCTGCACATGGCGGCGGGCACCCCCACCGTGGTGTTCGGGCCACGTGGTGAGGGTCTGCACGAAGATCTCGAGTGGGTGAGCACCGACAGTCTGCGCCGGGTCGCCGCCGCCCTTACCGGCGTCGCCCGCGCCTGGTGCTCAGAGGAACGCTGACCCCCAGCGCGATGAGCGTTCGAACCGCTGGCTGCGCAGGTTGCTCATCGCGGGAGGAACGCTGACAGCACCTCGTCGCGCAGGCGGGCGTAGGTGTGGCGGCGTTCTTCAGCGGTCTTGCCGAGGGTGAAGTCGGGGATGGCGAACTCGTCGATCCCCGCCTCGACGTAGGTGCCGATGAGGTCGATCAGCTCGGCGGGGCCGCCGGCCAGGGTGCGGTCGCCCGGGGCCTTGGCGCGGATGGCGTCGCGGGTGGTGTCGTCGTCGGTGAGGAAGACCAGTGCCTGCGCCGAGCGGCGCATGGTTGCAGGCTCGCGACCCACTGCTTCACAACCGGCCAGCCACAGGTCGGTCCGGCGCCGGAGTTCGTCGGGGTTGCCCCAGGTGTTCCACTCGTCGGCCCAGCGCGCCGTGATGCGCGCCATGCGCGGGCTGCCGGTTCCCACCATGATGGGCAACGTCGGCTTCGGCGAGAACGGGGCGTCGGTGAGGCGGTACCAGCGGCCCTCGAACGTGGCTGATGGTTCGTGCAGTAGGCGGTGGATCACCTCGATCGCCTCGGCGAAGCGGCTCACCCGCTCGCCGGGCTCCAGCAGGTCGAAGCCGTAGACCGCGTGTTCGTTCAACTGCCAGCCTGCGCCGAGGCCCAGCACGGCGCGCCCGCCGGTGATCTCGGCCACCGTGGCGGCTCGTTTGGCCAGTACCACGGGGTGGTGGATGCTCACCGGCGACACCATCGAGGTGAGGCGCAGGCCGGGCACCAGCGCGCCGACCGCGGCGAGTACGCTCCAGCACTCGAGCGCCGGGCCGTCGTCGGGGGTGGTGGTGCTGGTGTCGGGCATGAAGTGGTCGGCGAACCAGAAGCCCTGCAGGCTGTTGGCTGCCGCCCAGCGGGCGAGGTCGATCGCCTCGTCCCACGTGCGCTGGTACGAGGGCCACACTGCGAAGTCCATCCCCCGACCCTACGCGCCAGGGCTCCGTGAGCGTGGACCACGTGGAGGGTGGCCCAGGCGCACGAAGCCCGGAGATCCGTGAGCCGAGGCCACGTGGAGGGTGGTCGAGGCGCACGAACGGGAGTGCGTGAGTGTGGACCACGTGGAAGGTGGTCGAGGCGCACGAAGCCCGGAGATCCGTGAGCGTGGACCACGTGGAGGGTGGTCGAGGCGCACGGAGCCCGGGGGTCCGTGAGTGTGGGCCCCGTGGTGGGTGGTCCACGCTCACGGACGGGATGGGGTGGAGGGGTGGGGACCTAGGGTGGGGTGAATGGAGCGCGACGATCTGTGGGAGACCCATGCCGAGTGGTGGATCGACGGATTCACCGACGGAGCCGACCCCGAGTACGAAGAGCAGATCCTGCCGTTGGCTGCAGCCGAGTTGGCCGGGGCCGCACGTGTGCTCGACGTCGGCTGCGGCGACGGCCAGGTGAGTCGGCTCGCGGTGCGCATCGGCGCCGAGGTGGTGGTGGGCGTCGACCCGACGTGGAACCAGGTGCGCGTGGCCGCCGAGCGTGGGGGAGGAGCGGCGTTCGCCCGCTCCGGCGCCGGCTCGTTGCCGTTCGCCGATGCCAGTTTCGACGCCGTCGTGGCGTGCCTGGTGTTCGAGCACATCCGCGATGTCGACGATGCGATTGCCGAGGTGGCCCGGGTGCTCGCCCCCGGCGGCCGGTTCTGCTTCTTCCTGAACCACCCGCTGCTGCAGACCCCCAACAGCGGATGGATCGACGACCAGGTGCTCGACCCGCCCGAGCAGTACTGGCGCATCGGGCCCTACCTCATCGAGGACGAGACCATCGAGGAGGTGGAGAAGGGCGTGTTCATCCCGTTCATCCACCGTCCGCTCAGCCGCTATGTGAATGCGCTCGCCGACAACGGGCTGCTGCTGGAACGCATGCTCGAACCGGCACCGCCGAGCGGCTTCATCGATCGAGCGTCGGAGTACGCCGAGGCGGCCACCATCCCGCGGCTGCTGTATCTCCGAACGCGCAAGGTGGAAGGCGTACCATCGCGGTCGTGACCGACATCCTCGTCATCACCGGGTTGTCAGGGGCGGGCCGCTCGCAGGCAGCCGACTTCCTCGAAGACCTCGGCTGGTTCGTCGTCGACAACCTGCCCATCGAGTTGCTCGACAAGATCGTCGAACTGGGCACCAACACCAGTTCGTTCGATCGGCTCGGCCTGGTGGCCGGCCCCACCACCAACCCCGGGGCGCTGGCCGATGCGATCGCCCGACTGCGGGCCGACCATCGGGTGCGGGTGCTCTATCTCGATGCGTCGACA
>JBEIIG010000110.1:0-8767 GCA_040380855.1 Acidimicrobiaceae bacterium
ACCGAGGATCGTCATCGGCTCATCCGCAGGAAGCACGACGACGACCACCCGGGCACCGAACGCCGGTGTCCCATCGGCATACGTGACACGACCGGTCGCCGACGCGCCCACAAGCGCGTCACCCGCACACGAAACACCATTCACAACACCCGCAGCCGGAACGTCGACTGTGAGGGGGCGGAGTGTGGTGGCTGCAGGGTCGAGGGTCGGTGCCGCCACGGCAGCGATGTCCGGGGTGGCCGGGCTCTGGGCAGCGACGGTCGGCAACGCCGGGAACGGAACGATGCCGATGACGACGGCGATTGCCGTTGCGATCGACCAACACTTCACGAGCTTCCGCGACATCGGGCCCCCAGATCACGCACGAAAGGTCGGTGTCTAGCCCGGGTGCTCCGCCCTGGTCAGGGCCGCGCGCACATGTCGTCATCTACACGCACGGTGGCGGTACATCACTGAGCGTGTTCAGGCGATTTCTCTGGGTGACTCTGCCCGCTGAGCGCAGTGGGCCGGTGGCGCGAATCGCACGCAGCACCTATGAGTTGCGTGTGGCGCGGATCTCGACGCTGGCGTCGCGGCGGAGACGGACGTGCCCGGCGGGGTCGCCATTCATCGACTCGGCGGCGCTGACGGCACCACGCTCGACCGTCACCTTGGCGAGACCGGGCCGATACGCCGGTGACGACGTGCTGACCAGACGCACCAGCCACACGCCGTTCGGCAGGATGCCGACAGCGAAGTCGGAGCCGAGGGTGAAGGCGATCGCGGGACTGCCGTACATCGAATCCGAGCTCGCCGGCCAGGCGCCGCCCGACGACAGCGCCACGCCTCTCGAGCCGTCGCGCAGTTCGAATCGCGCGTTACCGCGGGGGATCCGGATCGATGCCTGCAGCGGGATCGACCCCGATTCGAACCCGGTGCTGAGGACGACGCCACCGGCGACCACCGAGAACGTGGAGACGGCATCGAGGTAGCGGTCGGTCAGCGGCCAGCACGGTGGAACGAGTGCTGGTTGCGACGAGTCGCACCGGTCGGGTGCCCGACGCACGATGCGGTACTGGCCGTCGGCGAGCCCGGAGAGCGTGAAGGATCCGTCGGCGGAGGTGATCGTCCCGGTCACCCGCACGAAGGCGCCGTTCTGCTTGCGTTCGACGTCGAGCACCACCTTGCCCGCCCGCGTTGCGCTGTCGACCCCCACGGAGCCGGCCAGTTGTGTGTCGCCGAACTCGTGGTCGAGTCGTCGCACCGACTGAGCCGCAGGAAGGGGGACCGGAGCAGACCTCAGCGCCGTGTAGAAGCCGATCGCGGAGAACTCGACCGGCGCGCCATCGGCGAGAACGTCGGGCGCATCGATGGCATAGCGACGCGACCCGTCGCTGCGCTGAACGGTGCGGCCGCACACCACGGCCGCTGACTGAGGTGCGGGGCCGAGGAGACATGCCGTCAGCACCCCATCGGGCCAGTCGCTGCCCGTCACGGTGATCCGGCCGGTCAGGTCGGCGGTGCCGAGCGTCCAGTTGCGCACCGCGCCCGGCGCAGTGGCGACGAGACCGCCCGACGAACCGGCGCTGGGCGACGACCCGATCGGCGGGTCGACGACGGCCAGGTACTGGCGATCCTCGGGCAGGCAACCAGCGCCCTGCCAGGTCGAGCACTCCCACGGCAGTGGCCCGCTCGGCCCCGGCACTCCGGGTGCGGGTCTCACCGACTGATAGGTCTGGTACAGGCTGGTGTCGATCACGTAGGTGCCGTCGGCACGGGTGAGCACGCAGGCGGCTGTCGCGGGCGGGAATGCGTTCGGCTCGAGCAGTTCGACACGCGTATTCGCCACAGGGCTGCCGCCGCCGTCGCGCACGGTGCCCGACAGATTGCCCGCGGTGAGGGTCGACACGGCGCACGGCGCTGCAGCGCCGCCAGCGGCGACACCGGTGGTCATGTTCAGTTGCGTGGTGAGGCGACGGTCGGGGGGTGGAATCGGAGCGAAGAAGTAGCGAGCTCTACCGGCCGGCTGTTCCTGCGTGGTGAGCGCCTGGAGTTGACGACCGGCGAGCGACGGATTCGCACCCAGGTCGAGTGCGAAGTTGCGACCGTTCGGTCGGTCGATCAGCAGGCCGCACGATTCGATGCGGACCTGCGACGACGGCACGTCGATGCGCCGGGTGCACACTGCGTGGAGGGTGGTCGCGATGTCGCGCGGGGCGCCTGCATCGACCGTGAGACGGCCGGCGACATCGGCACTGCCGAGGGTCCAGTCCAGCGGCGTGGTGGCGGGAAGGGTGCGCATGCCGCTGCTCGAGCCCGCCTCGACCGGACCGTCCGAGGGCGGATCGACGATCACCATCGCGCTGCCGGCAAGGCTCGTCGGCAGGGTGTAATAGCCGTCGGAGTCGGTCAGCCGGCAGGCCAGCACCATCACCGGTTCCTGCAACGCGACCACCGCCACCCGAGCACCCGACACCGGGGTCCCGTCGGGCCGCTGCACGCGACCGGTCGACGATGCGCGTGGGCCGCGGTTGCTGTCGCAACTCTGCCCGGCCAGGGTCGACGATGGTGGCGCTCGGTGGACGAGCGAGCCGGTGGTCGAGCCGGGGGCGGCGACGACCAGTGGAGACGCAAACAGTGCGATCGACGTTGCGACCGACCATGACCTCGAACCTGACCACCGCATCGACTTCCTCCCGTCGCTCGTTCCGCAGAAGAGGCAACGGTCGCAGCAGGCCGAGGCACTGAATAGTGACCTTGCGACGTATCGGTGACGACACTTTCCTAGTGTTCGACTCGTCCTGAATGGCGGTGATCTGCACGGCGCATTCAGCAACTGTGCGTCGACGCGGGTTCAGTCGTTGGCGTGGAGTGCTTCGTTGAGGCCGCCCCAGCCGCCCGAGCGGACGACGAGCTCGACAGCGCCGGTCTGGCTGTGGCGCCGGAACAGCGCGTTCGCGGTGCCACTCAGTTGGCGGGCCTTCACGACGCTGCCGTCGGGCAGGCGCACCAGCGTGCCGGCGGTGACGTAGAGGCCGGCTTCGACGATGCAGTCGTCGCCCAGGCTGATGCCGAGGCCCGACTCGGCGCCGAGCAGGCAGCGCTGCCCGATGGTGACCCGCTCGGTGCCGCCACCCGACAGGGTGCCCTGGATCGACGCGCCGCCGCCGATGTCGCTGCCGTCGCCCACCACCACACCCTGCGAGATGCGGCCCTCCACCATCGAGGTGCCGAGCGTTCCCGCGTTGAAGTTGCAGAACCCTTCGTGCATCACGGTGGTGCCGGGGGCGAGGTGGGCGCCGAGGCGCACCCGGTCGGCGTCGGCGATACGCACGCCCGAGGGCACCACGTAGTCGGTCATGCGCGGGAACTTGTCGAGGCCGAACACCTGCAGGTGCACGCCGTCGGCCATCAGCCGCAACCGCAACGCGTCGACCTGATCGGGCTGCACCGGGCCCACGGTGGTCCAGGCGTTGTTCGGCAGCTGCCCGAAGATGCCGTCGATGTTCACCGTGCGGGGCTGCATCAGCCGGTTCGACAGCAGGTGCAGGCGCAGGTAGGCGTCACTTGTCGACGACGGTGCGTCGTCGGTGTCGATCGCCATCACCGTCACCCGCCGGGCACAGCCGCGCACATCGTCGCTCGGCGCCACCTCGGGCAGCAGGTCGTGCCATGGCCGGTCGGGCAGATCGCCCAACCCGACATGCGGGAACCAGGTGTCGAGCACGGTGCCGTCGTTCGTCACGGTGGCGAGGCCGGCGCCCCAAGCTGCGGTCATCGGTGAGCCTTTCGTCAGAGCACTTCGTGGCGGAGGGTGGGGAACAAGATGACCTCCTTGATGGAGGTGACACCGGCGATGAGCATCGCCACACGGTCCATGCCGATCCCGAGACCACCGGTGGGCGGCATGCCGTACTCGAGGGCACGCAGGTAGTCCTCGTCGATACCGCCCGCCTCGTCGTCGCCGGCCTCCTTGGCCTTCTGCTCGTCCTCGAACCGGGCGCGCTGCTCGACGGGGTCGTTCAGCTCGCTGTAGCCGTTGGCGTACTCGCGGCCACCGATGAACAACTCGAACCGCTCGGTGAGGAACGGGTCGTTGCGGTCGGTGCGCGCCAGCGGCGAGATCTCGACCGGATGTCCGGTGACGAACGTGGGGCGGATGAGCGTGTGTTCGGCGGTGGCCTCGAACAACTCTTCGATGATCTTGCCCGCGCCCCAGCGAGGCAGCACCGGCACGCTGTACTCGCTGGCCAGCTTGCGCAGATGCTCGATGGGCTGCGACGGGTGCACCTCCACGCCGGTGTACTCCTGCACCAGATCGATCATCCGCACCCGCCGCCACGGCTCGGCCAGATCGACGGCTTCCACCACCTCGCCCGGCCCGTGCACGGTGACCACCGACGAACCGGTGGCCTCGATGGCAGCAGTGGTGATGAGCTGTTCGGTGATGTCGATCATCTCGGTGTGATCGGCGAACGCCTGGTAGAGCTCCATCATCGTGAACTCGGGGTTGTGTCGGGTGCTGATGCCCTCGTTGCGGAACACGCGGCCGATTTCGTACACCCGCTCCATGCCGCCGACGATGAGGCGCTTCAGGTGCAGCTCGAGCGCGATGCGCAGGAACATCGTCATGTCGAGCGCGTTGTGGTGGGTGATGAACGGCCGGGCGTGTGCACCACCCGCCTCGACGTGCAGCACCGGTGTCTCGACCTCGATGAACCCGGCCTGGTGCAGGGTGCGGCGGAAGCTGGCGATCACCGCATGGCGGATCTCGAACGTGCGCCGGGCGTCGGCGTTCACGATGAGGTCGGCGTAGCGCTGGCGGAAGCGGGTGTCGGTGTCGGTGAGGCCGTGCCACTTGTCGGGCATGGGGCGCACGGCCTTCGACAGCAGCTCGAAGCGGTCGACCTTCACGCTGAGCTCGCCCTTGCGGGTGGTCATCACCGTGCCTTCCACACCGACCCAATCGCCGAGGTCGAGCGCGCCGAACGCGTCGAACGCGTCGTCGCCGATGACGGCCTTCGACACGAACAACTGGATGTCGTCGCTGCGGTCGCGCATCGTGACGAAGATGAGCTTGCCCTGCTCGCGCAGCAGCATCACCCGGCCAGCGACGGCCACACGCACCTCGGTCTCGACACCGGGTTCCAGGTGGCCGTGGCCGGCACGGATCTCGCCCAGGGTGTGGGTGCGGTCGAAGCGGTACGGGTAGGGGTTGGCGCCCGACTCGCGCACCCGATCGATCTTGGCGAACCGCTTGGCCTTCTCGGCCACGAGACCGCTGCCGTGCTCGTGGTGTTCGTCGGTGGCCGGTTCGTCGTGCGGTTCGGGGGCTGTCTCGCTCACAAGGCAGAGACGGTACCGGTTCGCAGCCCAGCCCCGGTGGTCCATTACGCGCTGGTAGGGTCCGGCCGTGCACCGCCGGGGGGTCGTCGTCATGGTGGCAGCGGCGCTGATCTGCGCCGCGGTGCCCGTCGCCGCACTCGGCGACGACCCGATCGACCAGCCGGCACAGGGCCTCGCCCCGGCTGTGCGGACGATGCCGAAGGCCGATGTGGTGTCGGTGAGCGAGTACGGCGCGATGAACGCTGCCACGGTCGACCGCATCGAGGAGGTCGGTCGTTCGCTCGGCATCCCGACGGCGCGTGGCCGCTCGTACGCCGCTGGTGTCACCACCGTGTGGCGCGGCGACACGGTGGTGCAGCAGGCGAGTGGTTCGTCGGGCCAGTGGCAGTACCCCGTGGTCATCACCGCGCTGCCCGGCGAGGCGCTCGGGCCGATCATGGGGCTCGACGTGTCGGCGACCGTTGCAACCGGCGATGTGGTGTTGAGCGCGACGGGCGCAGCGTTGCGCACCGCACAGGTGGGCGATGTGATCGAGTTGGTGCGCGCCGACCGGTACGCCGTTCGCTACCGGGTGGGCCTGATCGCGCCCGATGCACAGGTGGGTGGCGCCGAGATCGTCATGTCGAACGGCTCGGCCGATCTGCTCGGCGCCGGTGCCACCACCCGGGTGCTGTTCTTCGGTCGCTTCGTCCGCGCCGACCTCGATGCCGCGCTCACCGCCGCCGGGCTGGTCGACAACAACGGTGTGCGGGTGACCCGCTCGTGGGCCCCGCCCAACCCCGACGGACTGCTGGGCCTGGCGCGCACGAAGGCACTGCTCGGCGAGTTCGACTACCGCATCAACCGCGACGACTCGCTCACCCTCGACCCGGCCTGGGTCGACGCCAACATCGTGTTCGTCCAGTACTCGCCCATCAAGGTGCGCGCCTCGTGCCATCGGCGTGTGATCGCCGACCTCGACGCAGCACTCGCCGAGATCGCCGAACTCGGGCTCGCTCCGTACTTCGACGTGGCCGACACCAACCACTGGGGCGGGTGCTGGAACCCGCGTTACGCCCGCGCGTCGAGCACGGTGGGGTCGGTCAGCAGGCACGCCTGGGGCATGGCGTTCGACATGAACGTCAGCACCAACGGCCAGGGCCGCCAGCCACGGCTCGACTGCCGCATCGTGCGCATTTTCCGCAAGCACGGCTTCGCGTGGGGTGGCAACTTCCTCTACCCCGACGGGATGCATCTCGAGTGGGTGGGCGAGCCGCGGAACACCTGGCAGTATCCATCGGCGTACTGCCCCAACCTGCCCGACGGCGGCATCACCGCAGCCTGGGCGCCGGGGCCTGTCGCCACCGCCCGCGACACGATGTTCGCCGACTGAGGCGAGCCCTGCCGGTAGCCTCGCCCCCGTGGCGACTCGATTCGTGATCATCGGTGGCGGACCCGCAGGGAACACGGCGGCGACCTATGCGGCCCGGCTCGGCGCGCAGGTGACGCTCGTCGAGCGCGACGTCATCGGCGGTGCCGCCCACCTGTGGGACTGCATCCCCTCCAAGACGATGATCGCCACCGGTGGGGCGATGTCCGACGCCCGTCGCATGCGCGGCATGGGCCTGGAGAAGAGCGAGCCCGAAGTCGACGTCGATGCGCTCACCGAACGCATCACCAGCATCCAGACGCGGATGCAGCGCAACACCACGCAACTGCTCAGCAGCCAGGGCGTCGAGCTGGTGCACGGTTCGGCCCGCTTCATCGACCCGCACCGCATCGAGGTCACGTCGGCCGACGGCGTCACCGTGCTCGAAGCCGACGCCGTGCTCATCGCCACCGGCACCCGGCCCCGCATCCCCGACTGGTGCCACCCCGACGGCGAACGCATCCTCACCACACGCGACTGCTATCCGCCCAAGCAGTTCCCGAGCAGCATCACGGTGGTCGGCTCCGGTGTCACCGGTGTGGAGTTCGTGCACATGTTCAGCTCGTTCGGCTCCGACGTCACCCTCGTCGTCAGCCGCCAACAGGTGCTGCCGAGCAAAGACCCCGAAGTGGCAGCCGTGCTCGAGGAAGACTTCCTGCGGCGCGGCGTGAAGCTGCTGAAGGGCGCCCGCGCCACGGCGATCGAGCGCGAGCGCGGTGCCGACGGCACCGACCAGGTGGTGGTGCGCTGCGACGACGGCCGGGTGATCACCAGCACCCACGCCGTGCTGGCCATCGGTTCGGTGCCCAACGTCGACGGCCTCGACCTCGCCGCCGCCGGTGTGCAGACCGACGGTGGCTACGTCACCATCAACCGCCACTGCCAGAGCAATGTCGCCCACATCTACGCCGCCGGCGACGTGAGCGGCAAGCTGCCGCTGTCGAGCGTGGCCAGCATGCAGGGCCGCAAAGTGGCCGAGCACGTGATGGGCCTGCAGAAGGTGGCCCACCGCCACCTCGACTACGACAAGGCCGCCAGCGCCATCTTCACCGAGCCCGAGATCGCCGACGTCGGCCTGGCCGAGGCCGATGCCTTCGCCGCGGGCCGCAAGATCCGCGTCACCAAGGTGCCGTTCTCGGCCACCCCGAAGGCGCTCATCAACAACGACTGGCGCGGGTTCGTGAAGATCATCTCCGACCCGGCCACCGGCGTGGTGCTGGGCGGGTCGATCGTGGGTCGGCACGCGGCCGAACTGATCAGCGTGATCGCCCTCGCCGTGACGGCCAACCTGAAGGTCACCGACATCCTCGAGAGCCTGTTGGTGCACCCCGCGCTCAGCGAGGCGCTGGCCGAAGCGGCCGAGTGACGCCGGTCAGGCGATCACCACCACCACATCGCCGGCACCCACCGTTGCGCCGGCGCTCACCTTCACTTCTTTCACGGTGCCGGCCTTGTCGGCGGTGATCTGGTTCTCCATCTTCATGGCCTCGAGCACCACCACGGCCTGACCGGCCTCGACGGTGTCGCCCACGGCGACGAGCACCTTCACGATCGTGCCCTGCATCGGCACCTCGACGTTGCCCGAGCCGCCACCGCCGCCGGCCCCACCGCCACCGGCGGCACGGGCGGGCTTCTTGGCCTTCGGCGCTGCCGCAGCGGCGACCATCGGCACATCGGGCACCCACATCTTCACGTCGAAGCGCTTGCCGTTCACCTCGACGGTGGTGGTGCGCTGCACCAGCGGTGCGGCGTCGTCGTCGCTCGGGGCGGGCGGCTTGGGGGGCTCGACCCCCGACAGGTCGAGACGCTCCTCGACCCACTTGGTGCTGTGCTGCATCGCCGCGAAGTCGGGATGCTTCAAGAGGGCGAGGTCGGCCGGGATGGTGGTGGCAACGCCCTCGACCACCATCTCCTCGAGTGCCCGGATGGTGCGCGCGATCGCCGTGGGGCGGTCTTTGCCCCACACGATCACCTTGCCGATGAGGTTGTCGTAGTACTGGCTGACGGTGTCGCCGCTCTCGTAGCCGGCGTCGA
>JBEIIG010000111.1:0-8636 GCA_040380855.1 Acidimicrobiaceae bacterium
TGCACGAACACGGCACCGCGTTCGGGGTCGAGTGTGAGGCTGGCGCGGATCATGCCGGTGTTCGGGTCGGTCCACACCCGGCAGCGGGTGTCGCGTTTTTGGCGTTCGAGCCGTTGTTTGCCGTCGTCGGTTTCGATGAGTCGGAGTTCGCGTTGCAACCAGCCCCGGAACTGCTCGACGGTGGCGCGTTGCGCGACGGCGCGGGCGACGAGGTCGGCTTCCAACGCGCGCAGCACGGGCTGCAGGCGCGGTTCGAGGGAGCGGACTGCGGTGGTGAACGCGTCGAGATGCTCACCCGACAAGCAGCCTTCGTCCATCGATGCTTTCAACTCGGGCGCCTGCGCGGCCTGTTCGGCACGCTCGAGCGCCCGGCCCGCACCACCAGCGGAGCGGCCGGTCGCGCTCGCGTTGATCGCGGTCGGGTCGACACCGGGCTGCTGCGCGGCCAGCTGACGCAAGCGCTGGTTCAAATCGATCTCACGCGCCTGCAAGAACCGCTGCAACCCGGCCACATCGCACAACAACCCGGCCACCGCGACCTGGTCGAGGACCGCCACATCCGTTTCGGCAACGCGCACGAACCGGTCACCCAACGACACACCACCCACGCGCACCTCCCCTCGCACCCGCACCAGCAGGCGACCAGCGATCAACCGGACGAACGGGAACCCGACAGACGGGTTCGATCTGGTTCCGAGGGGAAGACCGGAACACCGGCAACCCTATACGAACACATGTTCGACGTCAACCCGGGAGCTGAACCTTTCTCGACCCACCGCACCGACCGGCTGGTGACGCACCTGCGGCAACGCATCCGGTAGGCCACTCGGCCCAACAGCTCAGCACCTCGACTGGCCAGGGAGGTCGATCTGGCCCTCGGCGCGGGAGGAGCGGCTCTCTACGGTGCAGCCATTCGATGCCAGACCGGCCGGCGAGACGAGGAGTGTTGCGATGCAGCGAATGACACGGCGGACGACGGCGCTGATGATGGCCGTCACAGCACTGGCGATTCCGTCGGTGGGCACGGTCGATGCGGGGGCACCGCTCGCGACCACCACGGCCACCTATGACGGCGATGTCATGGTCGTGGCAGGACTGGGCGCTGCCACATTGGGTGTCACGTTGTCATCGAGCGACCCGGCATGCATCGCCGAACGCACGGTGCGCTTCCGCATCGACGCCAATCGGGACGGAAAGTTCGATCCCAACGAGTACTGGGTGTCCTTCTCGTTGACCACCGGCGCGGCAAAGGCTGTGGTGCGCGGCCTGGCAGCCGGTGCGTACCAGGTGGTCACCGAGGTCGAGGCCACCTCGCGGTGCAGCGCAGCTGCGGTGGCCGTCGATCTGTTCGTGGCCGAGCCAGGCTCGCAGGCCGGCGGTTCAGGTTGGTACGAATACCCGAGCATCGGCCGGGCGCATCTCGAGTTCTCAGCCCGCGCTCGCGTGCGCCCCTCGGAGATGGGCCTGCCGCCCACGGCAACGGCGCGCGGCAACGTGAGCTGGCGGATCGACCGGTTGGCCAAGTTCAACGGCACGGTCACCGGCTACACCACCTGGTGCCCGCCACAGTCCAATACGACGCTGGGAGCCCGCTGCGGGCTCGTCGGCGGGACGGGCACGCTGTGGCTGTGGGGCACCGTCGGCAAGAAGGCCGGCTGGGTGAAGCAACCCGACCTGGTGTACTTCGAACTGCTGGTGGAGGACGGCGACCCGACCGACAACGGTCGTGCATGCAAGGCCGTGGGCCCCGATCGGGTGCGGATCAAGATCCCGGGCCTCGATTTCCTCAGCAAGACCTCGGGGCTGCTGCCACTCGACCGAGGCCGCATCGAGGTGACCTGACCGGGACGCGTCGCCCGACAGTCTCAGCCAGCGATCGACTCGACTTGTGACGACCGCGACAGCCAGTACGACCGGCCGGTCTCGGCCTCGAGGCGCTCGACGGCCCGGGCAGTGACCAGCAGTTCGGGCACGAGCCCGAGTGCAGCGAGATAGACGGCCGGCACCGCCATGGGAGCGATGGGCAGTGCGCTGAGGACGATGCCAGGGACACCGATGACGAAGGCAGCCACGACGAGGGTGAGCCACCATGAGCGCTCGCGGTACTGCTGATCCGGCAGCAACCAGGGCTGGGCCGTGACGAACCGGCGGCGCAGTACACCGCTCCACCAGAGCGACGAGGCGACCAGCAGACACGCGACCACCAGCATCGCCAGACCGACCATGTCGTTGTACGTCGTGTCACGATCGATCGACGGCGCACCGAACTCGACGGTCGCGTTCGACGAAGGCACGAACAACGCCACTGCCGCGACCGGCCCTGCCAGGGCAAGGCCGAGAGCCGCGCCCCGCAGGACAGGGACCGCTCGTGACAGTGCGCGCGGTGACAACGACGTCGGTCGCGAGATCGGCACAGCCTCGTTCGGCCGCCAGGTGCTGGCGTCGTACCCGTGCCGCCGCAGGGTTCGGTTGCGCTGCGCGTGGACGAACACCTCGATCAACCCGTTCGTACCCGACAGGAAGACCAGGTAGAGGACGACATCGGGGTAGTCGAACGGCGAGCGCGAGTCGGAGCCCGAGACAGCACTCTTGACCCACAGGTAGATCATGAGGAGGAACGTCATTCCGAACAGGTTCCGCAAACAGTGCCGCAGCGGGTACCAGCCGCGGAGGTCGTCGAACATCCAGCCGTGCCAGCGCTGGTCGAGCCGCCCGTCGAACCAGTGGTACCGGAAGAGCGCCCACGTCTGCGGCCGCGTACGCCGGCGCTCCACCCACCCGGCCCGCACCAGGTCGACGAGTTCGCGCGCGTCGACGTCGTCGCCCCCACCCGCAGCTCGCACCTCGGCCAGGGTGCCCAGGATCTCGTCGTTACGTGCGGCTCGGAAGCGTTTCGGGAACGCGCGCAGCGCCAGGGCCAGTCGCCGATCGGCGTTCACATGGCCCCCAGCAGACGCACCCGCGCCGCACGCACCTGCTGTTCGCGCCGATCGAGATCGTCGAGCAGTGTGCGCCGCCCGTGGTCGGTGATGCGGTAGTAGCGGCGCAGGCGACCCTCGACCGTCTCTTCGCGTACGACGCGCACCTGGTCGGCGTCGAGCATGCGCTCGAGCGCCCCGTACAGCGTGCCGGTGCCCAGGGTGACCCGGCCCTCCGACAGAGCACGCACCTCGGTCATGATGCCGTACCCGTGGCGGTCGTCGTCGGTGAGCGCGGTGAGGATGAGCATCGTCACATCGCCCAGCGGTGCCGAGGCGGCTGACTTCATGTTCACACCATACGTCGTTGCGCGACCTATGTCGAACAGTCGGCGTGCGACCGCGTCGAGCGCCCAGCTGCGCGGCTACGGTTCGACCCATGAGCAACCCCGTCGTCGACCGTGTCACCAACCTCCTCACCGCCTTCGATGCCCGCGTGCAGGCCGCGCCGGCAGATGCATGGGGCAACGCCGCCCCGTGCGACGGATGGACCGCCCGCGACGTGGTGGTGCACGTCGGCAACAACCTCGGCCGCCTCACCGCTGCCCTGGCCGGCAGCGCACCCGTGGAGATCGGTACCGACGACGACATCGTCGCCACGTGGAACGGCATCCGCGACGGCTTCCTCGGCACGTTGCCGACGGCCGACCTGTCGACCGCGGTGCCGGGCCCGATGGGCCCGATGCCCGCCGAGCAGGTGCTGGGTCGCCTCGTCGCGATGGACGTGCTGGTGCACACCTGGGACCTGGCCCGCGCGGTGGGCGGCGACGAACGGCTCGACGCCGATGCCGTCGCCCAGTCGTACTCGGGCCTGAAGCCGCTCGACGCGATGATCCGCCAGCCCGGCCTGTTCGGCCCGAAGGTCGAGTGCGCGCCCGACGCCGACGAGCAGACCCAGTTCCTCAGCTTCGTCGGCCGCCGGGTCTGACCAGCGCCTGAGCGACGGCCGGCATCGCCCCGGCCGACCGCTTTCGCGCGGAGGACCGTCACCGGTGCGAGACTCTGTGCCGTGAGATACGCGTCAGTCACCGGTCGATTGAACGGCCTCGGTTCCGACAAGTGGGCGGTGCACTTCACCGCCATCCAGCGCGCCCGCGCCGGCGAGCAGTTGGTGTTCCTCTCGATCGGCGAGCCCGATCTGCCCCCGCCCCCGTCGGTCGTCGAGGCCGCGGTGTCGGGTCTGCAGCGTGGCCGCACCCGCTACGCACCCAGCCGCGGCGAACCCGGTGCGGTGCGAGCCGTGGCGGCGCACCTCACCCGCCGCTCGGGACGCCCGGTCGGCGAGGACGAGGTGATCTGTGTGCCCGGCACCCAGTCGGGCCTGTACGCCACCATCAACACCTTGGTCGAGCAGGGCGACGAGGTGCTCGTGCCCGACCCCTACTACGCCACCTACGAGGCCGTCGTCGCGTCGAGCGGCGCCACGTTCGTGGCGGTGCCAACCGTTCCCGAGGACAACTTCCACCTCCGGCCCGAAGCGCTCGAAGCGGCCATCACCCCCCGCAGCCGCGTGCTGCTGCTGAACTCGCCCAGCAACCCCACCGGCGCCGTGCTGTCGGCGGCCGAGGTCGAGGCCATCGGCGAGGTGTGCGCCCGCCACGACCTGTGGATCGTGTGCGACGAGGTGTACGCCGACCTGGTGTACGGCCAGCCGTTCGTCTCGCCGTTCGACCATCCGGTGCTGCGCGAGCGCACCATCACCACGGCGTCGATCTCCAAGTCGCACGCACTGCCCGGCCTGCGCGTGGGTTGGGTGGCGGGCCCAGCCGAGGCGATGGAGCGGGTGACGCTGCTCACCGAGACGATGTTGTTCGGCGGTCAGCCGTTCCTCGCCGATGCACTGGCCGAGGCGCTCGACGGCGATCACCCCGAGGTGGCGGCACTGAAGGGCACGTTCGAGGCCCGCGGCCATGTCGTTGCCGCCACCCTTGCCGGCTCGACCGCATGTTCCACCCGGGTACCCGAGGGCGGCATGTTCCTGATGGTCGACGTGCGGCCCACCGGGCTCACCGGCGAGCAGTTCGCCTGGCGTCTGCTCGACGAGTACCGGGTGGTGGTGATGCCCGGCGAGAGCTTCGGCTCGCGCGGCGCCGGGCATGTTCGCATCGCGCTCACCGCCGAGGCCGAGGTGCTGCGCAGCGCGTGCAGCATCCTGCGCGGGCTCGCCGAGACACTGGTGGCGGAGCGGGCTGCACAGGCGTCGGTATGACCGGTCGGTTGCGCGTCGGCGAAGCCGTCGCCGAGTTGCTGGTGCGTCACTACGGGGTCGACACCGTGTTCGGCATCCCCGGGGTGCACAACATCGAGTTGTTCCGCGGCCTGCACCGGTCGGGCGTGCGCCTCGTGTCGCCACGCCACGAGCAGGGCGCCGGGTTCATGGCCGATGCCTGGTCGGTGGTCACGGGTCGGCCGGGTGTGTGCTGTGTCATCAGCGGGCCCGGCCTCACCAACACCATCACGCCCATGGCGCAGGCCTTCCACGACTCGCACCCGATGCTGGTGCTGGCCGCCACCACGCCGACCGATGCGTTGGGCAAGCACATCGCACCGCTGCACGACCTCGACGACCAGGCGCTGCTGGCCCGCTCGGTGTGCGCGTTCAGCGAGACCGTCACCGACCCTGCGCAGGTGCCCGAGCTGATCGCCCGGGCATGGGACGTGTTCACCTCGGCCCGACCCCGACCCGTGCACCTGGCCTTCCCCACCGACGTGTTGCGACGCGAGGTCGAGCCGTACGTTCCCGTGCCGTCGCGCCGTTCACTGCCGGTCGCTGCGCCGCACCTGGTCGACGAGGCGGCGCAGGTGGTGCGGGCGGCGGGTACACCGGTGGTTGTTGCGGGAGGCGGAGCGTTGGGCGCTGCCCGCGAGATCGAGCAACTCGCCAATCGGCTCGACGCCATGGTGGTGCTCACCGGCAACGCCAAGGGACTGCTGCCGAGCGATCATCCGCGCAACGCCGACGCGTGCCTGTGGTTCGCCGCAGCACAGCAGGCGATCGAAACGGCCGATGCCGTGGTGCTGGTGGGCACCGAACTGGGCGACGCCGACCTCGACAACGGCGGCCGGGCTCTGTCGTTCGCCGGTCCGGTGGTGCGCATCGACATCGACGCCGAGCAGATCACGCGCCGGGTCGACCCCGCCGTGGCCCTCGTCGGCGATGCCGCACCGACCGTGGCGGCGCTCGTCGACGCGCTCGGACCCTCTGATCCCGATGCGAACCGCGGCATCGAACGCAGCGCTGCACTCAGGGCCGCGTGGCGCGATGCGTCGCGGGCCGACCTGGTGCCCTGGCTCGAGGCCATCGAACGGGTACTCCCCGCCGCCGCCGTCGTGGCCCTCGACTCCACCCAGTTGGCCTACGCCGCGCAGACCTGGCTGCCTGCCCGACGACCCCGCTCGTGGCTGGCCCCCTACGGCTTCGGCACGCTGGGGTGCGCGCTCCCGATGGCCATCGGCGCCGCGATCGCCGCACCCGACCGGCCCGTCGTGGCCATCGCCGGCGACGGCGGCTGGTTGTTCACCGTGGCCGAGATGGCCGTCGCCGCCGACCTGGGCCTGGACGTGGTGCTGGTGCTGTGGGACAACCGTGGCTACGCCCAGATCCATCAGTCGTTCGTCGATGTCGACGCCGAGCCGGTGGGCGTGGCCGTCACCTCGGCCGACCCCGTCACCATCGCCCGTGGGTTCGGCTGGTCGACCGCCCAGGTCGACCGGCCCGATGCTCTGGCCGATGCCATCGGTGCCGCGCTGGCCGCAGGTGGTCCCTGCCTGGTGCGCGTGATCGCCCCCACTGCAGTGTCGTCCTGACGATCGGCGACAATGGCGTATGGCGCCGAACGCTCACCTCCCCACGGCCATGCATCCCGGCGACTGGACGGCCACCTGGATCGAGCCGGCCGAGCCCACCGACGGACCAGCGGTGCACCGGCCGGCCCACCACCTCGCCGGCGAGTTCACCGTCGACGGCCCGGTGGTGGCGGCGACGTTGTTCACCACCGCCCACGGGCTGTACGAGGCGTTCATCAACGACACCCGGGTGGGCGACCTCGAGCTCACACCCGGGTTCACGGCGTATCGCCACCGCCTGCAGGTGCATGCCTTCGACGTGACCGGCCTCGTCGGTGAGGGCACCAACGCGATGGGGGCGTTGCTCAGCGACGGCTGGTGGCGCGGCCAGCACGGCGTGATCCGCGAGATCGACGCCTACGGCGCCACCACCGCGTTCCTGGCCGAACTGCACATCGACCTGGCGTCGGGCGAGCGCGTGGTCGTAGGCACCGACAGCACATGGCGGTCCACGCCCAGCCATGTGCTGGCCGCCGACCTCATCGCCGGCGAGGTGCACGACCTCCGCCGCCGCGTGGCGGGCTGGGCCACCGCGGGTACCGACCGCAGCGGTTGGGACCGGGCGCGAACAGCCGACCACGGCTACGACCGACTGTGCACGCCCATCGGTCCACAGATCCGCCGCGTGCAGGAACTGCCTGCCGTGTCGGTCACCGAGATCGCTCCCGGTCGGCACATCGTCGACTTCGGGCAGAACAGCAACGGATGGATCCGCCTCGGCACCCTCGGCCCGGAGGGAACCGTGCTCGCCATCGCCCACGGCGAAGCGCTCGACGCCGACGGCGACGTGACACTCGCCAACATCGAGCACGGCGCCTTCGCCGAACAGCGCGAGGTGCCGTTCCAGACCGACACGGTGGTGTCGGCCGGCGACGGCTCGGTGTTCGAGCCGCGCCACAGCACGAAGGGCTTCCGCTACGTGCGCGTCGACGGCCTGCCCGGCAGCCTCGACCCAGCGACGGTGACGAGCATCGTCGTGCACAACGACTTCGACACCCTCGGCTCGTTCGACTGCTCCGACGAGCGCGTCAACCGGCTCCACGAGGCCGCGGTGTGGAGCTTCCGTGGCAACGCCTGCGGGCTGCCCACCGACTGCCCCACGCGAGAGCGATCGGGGTGGGTGGGCGACTGGCAGATCTACCTCGACACCGCGGCCTACCTGTTCGACGTCACCGACTTCTCGGTGGGCTGGTCGCGCGATCTCGCCGCCGACCAACTTCCCGACGGACGCGTCACCAGTATCGTGCCCGACCCCAGCCCCGAGGCGCCGATCTGGCGGAACATGCACGGGTCGTCGGGCTGGGGCGACGCCGCGGTGCACGTGCCGTGGGAGCTGTACCGGGCCACCGGCCGCACCGACTTCGTCGCCGACCAGCTGCCCTCGATGTGCCGCTGGGTCGACTTCGCTGCCGGGGCCGCCACCGAAGGGCGGCATCCGTCGCGTGTGGAACGCTCGGCCGAACCACTGCCGCATGAGCGGTACCTGTGGGACAGCGGCTGGCACTTCGGCGAGTGGCTGGTGCCGGGTGACGAGATGGAGACCATCGTCCGCCGTCTCCGCCGGGAGGACCACGGCATCGTGGCCACCGCCTACCTGTACCGCTCGGCCAGCGAGCTGGCGCAGTTGGCGGCGCTGATCGGCGACCGAGCCACCGCCCGCCACTACGGCGACCTGGCAGCGAACGTGCTCGCCGCCTGGCGCACCGAGTTCGTGGTCGACGGGCGCGTCGTCTCAGAACGACAGGCCGATCTCGTGAGGGCGCTCGCCTTCGGGTTGGTGCCCGACGAGTTGCGCACCGCCACCGCCGACCA
>JBEIIG010000112.1:0-8616 GCA_040380855.1 Acidimicrobiaceae bacterium
CCGATCTTCGGCACCACCTTGCCGAAGTAGATGTTGTTGCCGGTGCGCACCAGCGGGTTGTGGGGCACGCCCACGTCGAGCAGCGCCACACGCCCACCGCGCCGCACCACCCGGGCCAGTTCGGCGAAGAACGTGGGCAGGTCGAGCAGGTTGCGCAGCGCGAACCCGCACGTCACGCCGTCGACCGCTCCGTCGGGTACCGGTAGGCGGAGGATGTCGGCCTGCACACGCGGCACACCGCTGCGGTCGGCGCTCAGCATGCCGAAGCTGAGGTCGATCGAGATCGGCCGCAGCCCGGCCTCAGCGAGGTCGATGCACAGGTCGCCGGTGCCGCTGGCCAGGTCGAGCACGGTGCTGCCCGCCGGCAGAGCGAGGCGCCGCACCGCGGTTCGCCGCCAGCGGACGTCGAGCCGGAAGGTCATCACCCGGTTCACGAGGTCGTAGCGGGGGGCGATGGCGTCGAACATGTCGCGCACCGCCTGCACCTTCTGCTCGCCCTGCGGCAGTTCCTCGCTGTCCCACGTCTTGCGGGTGTCGGCACTCACTTCGCTCAGGCTACGGGGTGACGAGTCGCAGTGCCCGACGGTGATCGGGCAGACTGAGGTGACCGGGGGCACGGGGGCCGCCGGAGCAGGGGAGCAGGAGCACTCATGATCGATTTCAGTTTCTCGCCCGAGGTCGACGAGGTCCGCCTGAAGGTACGGCGCCTCATGGACGAGGTGGTGCGGCCCGAATGGGAGTCGATCGACCAGAACGACCGCAATCAGCTGGTGAAGACCATCGTGAAGCTGCGCAACGTTGCCCGCCACGAGTGGGGGATCTGGTTGCCGCACATGCCGAAGGAGTGGGGTGGCATGGGCCTCGGCCCCACCGCCATGGCTGCGGTCAGCGCCGAGGCCGCCAAGGTGGGCATCGGTCCGTTCGTCATCAACGCCCAGGCACCCGACGAGGGCAACCAGCACACCATCGAGCACTGGGGCTCCGACTACCAGAAGGAGAAGTACCTCCGGCCGCTGTGCGAGGGCACAGCCCGCAGCTGCTTCGCGATGACCGAGCCCGAGGTGGCCGGCAGCGACCCCACACTCATCCAGACCCACGCCTACCAGGACGGCGACGAATGGGTCATCAACGGCCACAAGTGGTTCATCTCCGGTGCCCGTGGCGCCCAGTTCGCCATCCTCATCGCCCGTACCGAGGACGACCCCGACATCCCGCAGGCCGCCAACTCGGCGTTCATCGTCGATCTGCCCAGCGAGGGCTGGGAGATCGTGCGCGATGTGCACACGATGAGCGGGGGGCACAACCACTGCGAGATCCGCATCAACGATCTACGCGTGCACAAGGACCAGATGCTCGGCGGCCGTGGTCAGGGCCACTTGCTCGGCCAGTACCGGCTCGGGCCCGCCCGCCTGGCGCACTGCATGCGCTGGATCGCCCAGTGCGAGACGGCGCTCGACATGATGGTGGCGAGGGCGCTCGAGCGCTACAGCCACGGTTCGCTGCTGGCCGAGAAGCAGGGCATCCAGTGGCTCATCGCCGACTCGGCGATGGAGATGTACCAGTGCAAGCTGATGGTGCTGCACGCCGCGTACAAGATCGAGAACAAGATGGACTTCACCAGCGAGGTCTCGATGGCGAAGCACTTCGTGGCCAACAGCCTGTGGCGCATCATCGACCGGGCCATCCAGGTGCACGGCGCGCTGGGCTACAGCACCGACACGCCACTGGCGCACATGCTGCAGCAGGCCCGCTGGAGCCGCTTCGCCGACGGTGCCGACGAGATCCACCAGATGCGCATCGCCCAGCGCACCATCGCCGCCTACAAGGACTACGGCACCACCAAGAAGGCGACGGGAGATCTGCCGCTGTGAGCACCGAGTTGTGGCGGCACGGGGCGCTCGAACTGGCGGAGATGATCGCTCGGCGAGAGGTGTCGAGTCGTGAGGTGATCGACGCGCACCTGGCCCGTATCGACGAGGTGAATCCGCGCCTCAATGCCGTCGTGCGGCGCCTCGACGACGAGGCCCGTGCCGCAGCCGATGCGGCCGACCGTGCTGTGGCGGCTGGCGAACCGCTGGGTCCGTTCCACGGTGTGCCCATCACCGTGAAGGAGAACATCGACCTCAGCGGCACGCCCACCACGCAGGCGCTCGTCGCGTTCGCCGAGGCTGTAGCACCGGTCGATGCGCCGGTGGTCGAGCGGATGCGGGCTGCCGGTGCCATCCCGATCGGCCGCACCAACCTTCCCGACCTGGGGTTGCGCGTGTTCACCGAGTCGAGCCTGCACGGCACCACCGACAACCCGTGGATGTCGGGTCGCACGGCCGGCGGGTCGAGCGGTGGCGAGGGTGCTGCGTTGGCGTCGGGCATGAGCCCCCTCGGGCTCGGCAACGACATCGGCGGGTCGCTGCGCAACCCGGCCCACTGTTGCGGTATCGCGTCCATCAAGCCCTCGACGGGTGTGGTGCCCAGCTCCACGGTCATCCCGCCCGAGGACGTCTCGATCATGTTCCAGCTGATGGCCGTCGAGGGTGTGATGGCGCGTCACGTCGCCGATGTGCGCGCCGGGCTGCAGGTGGTGGCCGGTCCGCACGGACGCGACCCGCTTGCGCTGCCGGTCACGCTGTCCGACCTCGAGCCGGGCCGTCGCTTGCGGGTGGCCGTCGAACCCGAACCGCCCGGCGGCTCCACCCACCCCGGTGTCGCCGCCGCCATCCGGCGTGCCGCCGACGCGTTGGCCGACGCCGGTGCCGAGGTGGTGGAAGTCGCCCCCGACACCTATGCCGAGTCGATCGAGTTGTGGGCCCGCCTGCTGGTGGAAGAGGTGCGCAGCCAGGCGCCGCTCATCGAGATGGTGATGGGTGCCGACGGCTACCGGTTCCTCACCTACGCGATGGAGTTGTACGGCCCGGCCACCACAGCACAGCTCACCGAGATGCACGCGGCACGCAACCGGGTCGACAAGCAATGGCATCGTTTCCTCATCGACCACGACGTGTTCCTCAGTCCGGTGTGGAGCCAGCCGGCGCTGCCGCACGGGTTCGACATCGCCTCGCTCGAGAACGCGGTGTCGATGCTCGAGGTGCTCCGTCCGGTCGTGCCGCTGAACCTGCTCGGCCTGCCGGGCGCAGTGGTGCCCGTCGGGTTCGCCGACGGTCTGCCGGTCGGTGCGCAGGTGACGGCGCGCCGGTTCAGCGATCTGGCTGCGCTGAGCGTGGCTCAGCTCATCGGCGACGTGCTCGGCGACGCTGCGCCGGTCACGCCGATCGACCCGCGCTGACGGCGGTCTCCTTCGCCCAGCGGTAGTCGGCCTTGCCCGAGGGTGAGCGCACGATCTCGGGCACGAACACGAATGCCTTGGGCAGTTTGTAGCGGGCGATGTGCCGTTCGGCCTCGTGCAGCAGGGCTGCTTCGTCGGCGCTGTACCCGTCGCGCAGGCGCACCACCGCCACCACCTCGTTGCCCCAGCGCTCGCTCGGGCGACCGGCCACCACGCAGTCGTACACCGAGGGGTGCGCCTTCACTGCCGCCTCCACCTCTTCGGCGAAGATCTTCTCGCCGCCCGAGTTGATGGTGACCGAGTCGCGGCCGTGCAACTCGATGATGCCGTCGGCACGCAGCCTGGCCCGGTCGCCCGGCACCGCATACCGCACGCCGGCCACCACCGGGTAGGTGCGGGCCGTCTTGGCGGCATCGCCGAGGTAGCCGAGGGCGAGGTTGCCGCTCTTGGCCAGCCAACCCAGTTCGGGGTCGCCCGCAGCGAGTTCGCGGTCGAGGTCGGCCGACAGCACATGGTTGCCCGGTGAGATGGGGAACGTGCCGGTGGTGGCACCCGACCCGGCCGAGACGTGCGACAACTGCCCACCCGCCTCCGACGACCCCAGACCGTCGACGATCATCAACGTCGGCAGATGCCCCAGGAACTGCTCCTTCAGATGCGCCGACAGCGGAGCGCCGCCCGAGAGCAGCACGGTGAGGCTCGACAGGTCGTAGCGGGTGCGCTCGAGTTCGTCGAGCAGCGGACGGGCGAAGGCATCGCCGACGATCAGCAGGAAACTCAACCGCTCGCGCTCGATCAACCCCCAGATGTCGACCGGATCGAGCCGTTCGGGCTCCGACTGCACGAACACCGTGCCGCCGCCGTTCCAGGTGCGGAAGCTCATCCAGTGGCCGGCGCCGTGCATGAACGGTGGGGCGAGCAGTGCGCGCAGGCCGGTGTTGGCCTCGGCCAGCACCCCGTCGAGCGTGTCGGCCCGCGAGCCACCGAAGCACTCGACGTTGGCGTCGCCGTTGCGCCACAGCACACCTTTCGGCATGCCCGTGGTGCCACCGGTGTAGAGGATGTACAGGTCGTCGGGGCTCCACACCACGTCGGGTCGCTCGGGCGACGCAGCGGCAAGGGCGTCGTCGTACCACTGCGCGCCAGGCAGGAGCGCGTTGCCCGAGGCGTCGGGCACCTGCAGGATCACGCGCAGACGGGGCAGGTCGGCGAGCACCTCGGCCAGTACCGGCGCGAACTGGCTGTGCACCACCACCGCCTCGGCCTGCGAGTCGTTCAGCAGGTAGCGCAGTTCCTCGGCGACGTAGCGGTAGTTCACGTTGAACGGTGCCACGCGGGCCTTGAACGCACCGAGCATGCATTCGAGGTACTCGTTGCCGTTGTGCAGGTAGATCGCCAGGTGCGACTGCCCGCTCTCGTGGCCCGCCAACTGGCCGCGCTCGGTGCGTACACCCAGACCCGCGCCGATGAGGTGGTTGGCGAGCCGACGGGTGCGTTCGGTCACCTGCGCCCAGGTGAAACGACGGTCGCGGAACACCAGGCACTCGTCGTCGGGACGGCTGGCGGCGATGGCTTCGTGTACCTCTGCGACCGAGAACTGCATGCGCCGACGCTAGTAGGGTCACTCGCATGTCTGCTGTGTCGCGTCCCATCATCTTCGGTGTGTTCATGCCCCAGGGCTGGAAGATGGAGCTGTCGGGTATCGACGGTGCCGCGGCCAAGTGGGACAAGGCCGTCGAGATCGCCGTGCGCGCCGAGGAACTGGGCTACGACTCGATCTGGGTGTACGACCACTTCCACAACGTGCCGCGCCCCGCCCACGAGGCCGTCTTCGAGTGCTGGACCACCATGGCCGCTATCAGCCAGCGCACCAGCCGGGTCCGCCTCGGTCAGATGGTGGGCTGCAACAGCTACCGCCAGCCCGCGGTGCTGGCGAAGATCACCTCCACCGTCGACGTCATCAGCGGCGGCCGCCTCGACTGGGGCATCGGCGCCGGCTGGTACGAGAACGAGTACCGCGGCTACGGCTTCGACTTCCCCAAGCCGAAGGACCGCATCGGCATGTTGCGCGAGGCCGTCGAGATCGTCCGCAGCATGTGGACCGAGGAGGAGACCACCTTCAATGGCAAGTACTACAAGTTGTCGCGAGCGAACTGCGATCCCAAGCCGCTGCAGTCGCCGCATCCGCCCATCTGGATCGGGGGCGGTGGCGAGCAGCTCACCCTGCGCGTGGTGGCGCGCTACGCCGACTACAGCAACTTCGGCGGCAAGCCCGACGAGTGGGCCCGCAAGCGCGAGATCCTGAAGGGTCACTGCGCCGCCGTCGGCCGCGACGAGGAGACCATCGGCAAGACCTGGTCGCCCGAGGTGTTCATCCGCTCCACCGAGGCCGAGGTGGTGGCCGCCGGGTCGCGCAACCTGTGGGGCGAGCCGTTCGAGAGTTGGCGCGAGACCAGTCTGGTGGGCACCCCCGAGCAGGTGTGCGAGAAGATCCAGCGCTACATCGACCTCGGGTGCACCGGCTTCATCCCGTGGTGCGCCGACTACCCCGACACCGAGACGCTCGAACTCTTCGCCACCCAGGTCATGCCCAACTTCCGCTGAGTCTCAGCCACCCAGGCCCGAGTCCCAGCGGTCCACCACCGAGTTCCTGCCGCCCCCGGGTCCCGGCTGCCCATCCGAGTCGACCCTGCCCACGTGCGAACTTGCGACAAGTTGCGTCGGATTCGACCCGAATCGTCGCAAGTTCCGACTCGGGGAGGCAACGGTCGCTCATTGGGGTATGAGCACGATGGGGATGCGGACGGCCATGGGCCTGTTCGGGCAGCAGGACGGGATGGCGACGGTCGGTCAGCTGGTCGAAGCCGGCGTGAGTCGATCGATGATCGATCGAAAGGCGCGATCGGCCGAGTGGGAGCGGGTGGCATCAGGTGTCGTCGGCATCGGTGGCATGGACTGGACCTGGCGTCGTCGAGCGCGCCGGGCACTGCTGGTGGGCGGCCCGGAAGCCTGCTTGGCCGGCCCGGCATCGTGCCGGCTCTCCGGGCTCGACGGGTACGACGCTGACGAGCGACTGCTCGTCACGGCACCTCGGGGGGTCGAGGTGGTGGCCGCCGTTGGCGCAATCGCGATCCGCTCGATGCGGTTGACGCTGCGGGAGTGTGCGGTGGTGGAGGGGTTGCAGTGTGTGATCCGTCCGGTGGCGCTGATCCAGGTGGCAGCGGTCGATGGACGCGACGCGGCGGGGCGGGCACTCGACTCGATGCTGCGCCGCGGTGACTCGCCGGAATGGATCCGCTCGGTCGCCGAGCGATGGAAGGGGCGCGGTGTGGCGGGGCCGCCCGCCGTGCTGTCGCTGCTCGACCAGCGCGTCGATGGTCGGCTGCCGCGGAGCTGGTTCCAGCGCCTCGCGAAGCGGGCGCTGCAGGCCCGTGGCTTCCGGATGGTCGACGAGCACCCGGTGCATGCACCCGACGGCCGGCTGGTCGCTGAGCTCGATCTGGCGATCCCCGAACTGCAGATCGGCGTGGAGTGCCAGAGTTGGCGCTGGCATGCGACGCCTACGGCCCGGGCGGCCGATGCGGCACGCAAGCGGCGCCTCCGCCTGCTGGGCTGGGAACTCGTCGAGGTGTGGTGGCGCGACCTTCGCCGACTCGACGAGGTGATGGCCGAGCTGCTGTGGTTCATCGATCGCCGTTCACCCTGACCTTGCGACGATTCGCGTCGGATGCGACGCGATCCGTCGCAAGTTCGCGAATCAGGCGGTGGGGGCGTGGGTGGCGATGAGGGCGTCGACGGCGTCGGCGCTGCCCTCCTCGAGTGCCGAGCAGCTGTGCAGCACCTCCACCACCGCCGGGTCGGGGTGGCGGGCGGCGATGTTGCGCCACGCCTGAGCGCCCTGGCGTTCGGCGT
Source organism: Acidimicrobiaceae bacterium (assembly GCA_040380855.1). Classification (GTDB taxonomy): domain Bacteria; phylum Actinomycetota; class Acidimicrobiia; order Acidimicrobiales; family Ilumatobacteraceae; genus VFMC01. Next base: position 7,193 of record JBEIIG010000112.1, read on the forward strand.
TGGCCTGCATGCGCAACTGGTCCCACACGTCGTACGGCGCGAAGGCGTCGTAGTAGGTCTGCTTGGCGGCGGGCAGCGGTGCCTCGAGTTGGTCGCGCAGGGTCGGGTCGAGCGCGAACACGCTCTCGATACGGTTGGCGATCTCGTCCTCGTCGGCGGCGCACTGCAGCAGCACGTCGGCGTGGTCGGGCAGTGCCTCTGCCCAACCGCGGTAGCGGTCGGCAGCGGTGCGTTCGAGCAACGCGAGGAACCGCGGCATGGTGCCGGCAGGCACCTGGCCGATGAACTCGCCGAGCAGTGCGCCGAAGTTGGGGATGACCAGGTTGCTCATGGCGTCGGGTTCACTCGTAGGAACGGAAGATGACCTCGGCCACGCAACTGGGCTTGGCCGCACCCTCACACTCGAACGAGAAGCCGTAGGTGACCTGCGCGCCGCCGGCGATGTCTTCCACCGCGAGCAGGGTGACGCCGAGGCGGAGCTTGGCGCCCACCGGCACCGGCGACATGAAGCGCACCTTGTTGCAGCCGTAGTTGACGCCCATCTTGTAGCCCGTGGTGATGACCACCTGGGGCATCAGCACCGGGCCGAGCGACAGCGTGAGGTAACCGTGGGCGATGGGCCCACCGAAGGGGCTCTCCTTCTTCGCCCGCTCGACATCGATGTGGATCCACTGGTGGTCGCCGGTGGCATCGGCGAACTGGTTCACCCGCTCCTGGGTGATCTCCATCCACTCGCTGTAGCCGAGGTGCTCGCCGATGAGCGACTTGAGTTCTGCGGTGCCGTTGATGATGCGTGCTGCCATCCCCGCAGCATGCCACGCCCGGGCGGTCGGTCACGACCCCTCCTCGCCACCTGCTACGAAATGGGTCATGGCCGACTTCCTCACCGCCTATGCGGTCACCCAGCCCGACAAGCTCGCCGTGGTCGACGACCGACCCGACGGCACGGTGCACTCCCTCACCTATGCCGAGTTGAACGCGCAGGCCAACCGTCTGGCGAACGTGCTGCTCGACCTCGGGGTGAAGCCCGGAGAGTCGAAGGTGGTGTGGTGCGGCCAGAACTCGATCGGCATCGTGGTGATGGTGAACGCGGCGCGCAAGTTGGGTGTCACCGCCGTGCCGCTGAACTACCGCCTCAGCGACGAGGAGGCGGCGTACGTCACCGATCACAGCGACGCCGGCTTCGTGTACGTCGACGCCGAGTTCGCCCCGGTGTTCGAACGGATCCGCCCCGACATCCCCCAGGTGCAGCACGTGCTCGTCTTCGATGCTGCTGCCGAGGGTGCCACCGTGCCCGCCGGCCAGATCGACGTCGATGCGCTGGTGGCGCAGGCCTCGGCCGACGAACCGGCCATCGAGTCGAGCACCGAACCCGGTGCCACGATGATCTACACCTCGGGCACCACCGGGAAGCCGAAGGGCGC
>JBEIIG010000113.1:0-8385 GCA_040380855.1 Acidimicrobiaceae bacterium
GAGCCGGGTCGCCGAGCCGGGTCGCCGAGCCGGGTCGCCGAGGCGCGCTCCGGGCGATCGAACGCCTGCCGCAGCCGGCGATGGTACCCTCGCCCGGTGCTCGGGGCCGTGCGACGTGGTCTCGCCACTGTGCCGTCGGCGGTGGTGACGATCTTCTTCGTTCTCGGCATGTGCTGGGCGGTCACCACTCCTCCTGGCGGCGGTGTCGACGAGCCATCACACTTCATTCGGGCACTGGGTCTGGCGGAGGGGCGGTTGTTCGGCGACCCGGTGCCGCTCGATCGGCCCTTCGGAACGCTGTCGGGTGAGCAACTCGAGCGGGTGAACTCGGAGGCGGGCGACTACCTGCTGCCCGGCAACCTGCGCGAACCGTTGCCGTGCAACGCGTTCAAGGCCGATATGCCCTTCGCGTGTGCTCAGTACCCGGCTACGGCCGAGCCCAATGTGCACACCTCGTATCACGCCCGGTATCTGCCGGGTGCCTATGTGCTGCCGGCGGTGTTCAGCACTGCAGGCGACTCCACGTGGAAAGCGCTGGTGGCGAGCCGCGTGGGCATGCTGGTGCAGAACGGCGTGTTGCTGGCGGTGGCGGCGGCAGCGCTGGCACGTGCCGTGCGTCGTGGTGGCGGCATCACCACCGGTGCGGCGAGGGTGGCGGCGCTCGGTTTCACGCCGTTGCTCATGTTCTTGTCGGCGACGGTGTCGCCGAGCAGCACCGAGATCCTCGGTGTCGCCGCGTTCACGGCTGCATTCGTGGTGGCGGTGCGGCAGCAGTCGTCGCGATGGTGGTGGATGGCCGTGCTGTGCGCAGTGATGGCCGCGTGGGCACGCGATCTGGGAGGCCCGGCAGTGGTGGTGGGGGCGGCTGCGGTGGCGCTGACGGAGCTGGCGTTCCGTTCGTGGTGGCGACAGCGCACGCGCAGCGACATGGTGGCAGCGGCGGTGTTGATCGTGGCCGTGATCGGTGCCCAGGTGTGGCAGCTGGTGAACAAGGCGTCGCTGCAGCCGGATCTGTCGTCGTTCGACGCGCTGTGGGCGAACCTCCAGGCAGTGGCCACTGCGGTGCACGGCTCGATCGGTCTCGTGGGGTGGTTGGTGGTGCCGATGGAGCCGGTGGCCTCTCTGCTGTGGAGCACCGTGTTGGTGATGGGTGTGGCGATGGCACTGCTCCGCATGGGCGGTCGTGCCCGGTGGGTGGTTGCCGGCGTGGCGGCGGTGTACGTGCTGGCGGGGGTGGTGGTGAGCAGCGGCATGAAGGCAGGCGGGTTCGCCCTGCAGGCCCGCTATCTCATGCCGATAGCGGCGGCGGGCATGGTGGTGCTGGTGTGTGCCGCGGCCGAGCGTGGCGATGAGACGGAGGCGGATCCGGCGGGGGCGGCGGCGGGTCGGGCGGCGGCGGATCGGGCGGAGGCGGGTCGGGCGGAGGCGGCCGAGGTGGGTCGGGCGTCGGCGACGGAGGTGGGTCGCCTCGGTTGGTCGTGGGTGCGTGCGGCCCTGGTGGTGGCGGCGATCGGGCACTTCACCACCTTGTTGGTGTGGGCGCAGCGCAATGCGATCGGCCTCAACGGGTCGGCGATCGACTTCGACCGGGCAGCGTGGACCCCGCCGCTCGGCTGGATGACCTGGTTGTTCATCGGTGGCGCGGCCAGTGTGGCGATGGCACTCATCGCGCTGCCGTCGCAATTGCGCGCCCGTTCGACGTAGGCCGTCTTCCTCGTTGCCCCCCGGCCCGGTGGTGGCCTACTGCCCGGTGCTGGCCCGGCCCGGTGGTGGCCTACTGCCCGGTGCTGGCCCGGCCCGGTGCTGGCCCCGACACGGTGCTGGCCCTGACACGGTGCCGCTCACGGTGCCGACGTCGCCACGCTGTACCGCTCGGTGTCGGCCGGCGGCGGGGTTCGGGGACGGTGGGGGACGGGGCTGGGGGAAGTGGCTGGGGCAAGTGGCTGGGGAGGGGCTGGGGGAAGTGGCTGGGGAAGGGGAGGGGGTGATGGAAGGGGGTAATGGATCAGGGGAGGTAGGGGGCGAGGGCTGCTTGCACGGTGGCGAGCACGTAGTCGGGGTGCTCGCGCACGTGGACGTAGGTGAACTGCGTGGGAGCGAGGCCCTTGGCGATCATGGCGTTCATCCGTTCGGCGTCGATGCGCATCTGCAGCTCGGTGCGGTGCCACCGGTAGCCCAGCAGCTCGACCACCACGGGCGTGCCGGGGAAGCGGCAGTCGACACGGATGAGCTTCGTGCCCCGCTTGCCCACCACCACCTGCACGTCGGGGCGGGGTAGGCCGGCGGCGAGGATCAGCCTCAGGAACGTGCTCTCGAGCCACGATTCGCACCCTCGGGTCAGTTCGACGGCCTCCATGGCGGCGAGTAGTCGTTCGGAGCCCTTCTGGCCGCGGCTGCGGCGGACGGCGAGTTGGCGGTGCAGCAGGTCGGGATGGGTACCTCCGTCGGCGTAGGCCGAGTCGACGGCGTTCACCAGGCGTTCGCGGTCGACGACCGAGGCGATGTCCATCAGCGTGCGGGTGGGCGAGGTGATGGGCAGGCCGTGGATGGATTCCTGGTGGAGCACGGGGATCCACGATGCGGTGTGGATGTAGTGGTGCATGCGGTGGATCTTGCGGCCGCGGTGCACGAGGAGGTGGAAGGGAGGTTCGAAGCGGAACCCGTCCCACCCATAGAGGGCTGCGGCCGTGGGGCCGCAGATCCAACACTGGTCGATACCGGCGACGAGGGAGGTGAGCGTGCTGAGGCGCTCGACCCAGACGGACGGCTTGAGGCCGCCGATTCGCAGACCGCTCGTGTCTCGGCTGCTGAACGTCGGTTCCGTTACGGACTGCCGACGCTGACCGGTTGTCTCTCCGGGCATGGCAGCGCAGTGAACCCGGCCGGCGGCGGGTTTGCACCATGTGGCGTGGAGGTTTCCGGGCCGTCGTCGCCTGCCCGCCCACACCGTGCCGCCCCGTGTCCCCACGTCGCCACGCTGTACCGCCCCGTGTCGGCGGCTGCGCCGAGCGGTGAGGGGCTGCGGCGCGAGTGGTGAGGGGCTGCGGCGGTGGCGGTGAGGGGCTGCGGCGGTGGGGAGGGTGGTGGGAGTGGGGGTGGGGAGTAATGTCGCCGGGGTGTCTGGTGGGCCTCGTACGTGTCTGAGTGTGGTGATTCCGTGCTTCAACGAAGAAGCGACGGTGGCTGCGGTGGTGCAGCGGGTACTCGACAACCCGTGGGTGGCCGAGGTGGTGGTGGTCGACGACGGCAGCACCGACCGCAGCCGCGAGATCCTGGCCGGGTTGAGCGATGCTCGCCTGCAGGTGGTGCTGCAACCGCGTAACCAGGGCAAGGGGGCGGCGCTGCGCACGGGGTTCGCCCGGGCGACGGCCGAGTACGTCGTGGTGCAAGACGCCGACCTGGAGTACGACCCGGCCGAGTTCGGCCTGTTGCTCGAGCCGCTGGAAGACGACCGGGCCGATGTGGTGTTCGGCTCGCGGTTCATGGGGGGCCGCCCGCACCGGGTGCTCTATTTCTGGCATTCGTTGGGCAATCGGGTGTTGACGTTGGCGTCGAACGTGTTCACCGATCTGAACCTCACCGATATGGAGACCTGTTACAAGGTGTTCCGCCGTGAGGTGATCCAGAGCATTGCGATCGAGGAAGACCGGTTCGGCTTCGAGCCCGAGATCACGGCCAAGGTGGCGCGTGGCGGTTGGCGCCTCTACGAGGTGGGTATCTCGTATTCGGGCCGGACGTATGCAGAAGGCAAGAAGATCGGCTGGCGAGACGGTGTCAGAGCGCTCTACTGCATCGTGCGGTACTCGCCGCTGGGCGAACGAGCACGCAGAGTGGCGGTGCGAGGCAGTCGGTGATTCGGGCCTTTCGCGCGCGTGATCTAGAAAAGTGGCCCGTATGCAGGTGTTTCGCGATCCGCAGTGTTTGACTGCCCCTGCTGGCCCGCCTAATCTTCACGCAACTTCTGTTTCCTTGTCACAACTTCGGTCGTGGCGGCGTTACAGAAGCCAGTGAGGTGAATGCCTTCGGCAAACACCGCACGCCCGCCGAAGCCCGGTACCACCGGGTGCTCGGCTCCGAATCCAACGGACATCAACCCTGACTGCAGGCGCTAGCCTGGGAAAGCCGACTCGGGAAATCGTCGATCGAAAGATCGACGCCGTGACGGGAACCCGGGTGACGAGTCGAACGTCAAGTCCATGGCCTCGGCGTTGCCGAGCAGGTGGCAAATCGGGCAGGTGCGAAAATCGAAGGGTCTACCGAAAGGTGCCACCAGGTGATCGCAAGCCAAACTTCTAACAACCACAACATGAGGAGGAACCTCTTGAAGTACGAAGGGAAGCGAGCAGCCAAGCGCCTCGCAGCGGGTCTTGCAGCCGCTGGCATGGCAATTGGTGCGCTTGCGATCTCGGGTGCGTCGCCGGTATCGGCAGTCACCCCCACGACGTCCCGCATCGCGGGCGTCGACCGCTACGACACCTCGGTGAAGCTGGCTGAGGCCCGCCTCGCCGGCGTCAACGCCGAGCACATCGTATTCGTGTCGGGCGAGAACTACCCGGATGCCCTCGCAGCCGCTGGCTATGCCGGCAAGCTCGATGCTGGCGCCGGTGAAGCCATCATGCTGCTCACCTCGGCGGCTTCGTTGCCGGCGACGGTGCAGAACTTCCTCAGCAACGCGTCGAACCTCGGCGCCGGCCTGAAGACCTACATCGTGGGTGGCACCTCGGCCATCAGCGCCGCCACGGCGACGCAGATCGCCTCGCTCACGGGCACTACGCCCACCCGCATCAGCGGCGACAGCCGCTACGCCTCGGCCATTGCGTTGTCGACCGCCAACGGCACCACCTCGAACTTCATCGTGGTGTCGGGCACCGGCTTCGCCGACGGCGTCGCTGCCGCTGCTTGGGCATTCGCCACCGGCTACCCGGTGCTGCTCGCCGGTGCTTCGGGCCTCGACACCGCCACGGCCGCAGAGGTGAAGCGCATCACCACCGCTACCGCTGGCGCCAAGGCGTTCATCGTCGGTGGTGCGTCGGCAGTGCCGAGCGCAGTCGAGTCGCAGCTCATCGACAACGGTGTGAAGTACTCGAACATCAAGCGCATCGCTGGTGACGATCGGTACGCAACGGCCACCGCTCTGAACACGTACCTGGCCACCACCCCGGTGGCTCCGTTCAACGGTTCGAAGATTGCGCTGATCACGGGCCTCGGCTTTGCCGACGCCCTCGCCGCCGCCCCGTTCCTGGGCACCACGGGCAACCACCCGGTGCTGATGCCCGCCTCGGGCATTCCGGCATCGGTTGCCGGCCTCGCAGCAGCCTTGGCCCCGTCGAACCCGGCCAGCGCTGTCGCCATCGGCGGCACCGCAGCCGTCTCGAACGACACGGTCACCGCAGTGAAGAACGCTGTTTCGGGCCTCACTGTTGCGACGCCGGTCATCGCTGCGCTCACCAAGGGTGCCGCGACCACGACCTTCACGATCGAGAAGTCGCCGGTCGTGGTCGGCGCTGCTCCCGGTGCGTGCGCCACTCCGCTGGCTTGCGGCACTGGTGACACCGCCGCAAAGTGGCTGGTCGACGAGGGCAACTGGACCGTCAACAGCATCCCGCTGGCTGCGTTCGCCACCGGTAGCGTTGCCGTGACAACCCCTGCAGCAGCCGCTGGTGCCAAGTTGGTCATCACCATCACCCTGCCGACCGGTTTCAGCACCGCCGGCACCACCGTTGCCTTCAAGGGCATCGGTGAGGGCAAGGCGAGCGACACGGGCAACGTGTCGATCGCAGCCGCGACGGCCACCATCGCCGACGACACGACGGCACCGACGGCCACGGCGGTCGACCTGGCCGCCCGTGCTGCTGGCACCGCCTACCTCACCTTCTCTGAGACGGTCACCGTCGACCTCACCAAGGTGAGCGTCAAGACGTCGGCCGGCGTGGCGAAGTGTGCAGGCGCAGGTGCGAATGCACTCTCGCTGAGTGCAGCAACGGGCTTGTTCAAGTGTGACGATGCGGCTGCGGTTGCCCTGGCTGCCGGTGACGTGATCACCCTGGCTGCCGAGGCACTGACCGACGTCGCTGGCAACAAGAGCGCTGCAACGACCTTCACGATCGCTGCTGCCGACACCACGAAGCCCACGCTGAGCCGTGGCGCCAACGCCGTCACCACGACGGCGACGACCGCCTCGACCTTCTCGGTGAACCTCACCGCCGGTGGTCCGCTCGTGTTCTCGTCGCTGGCAGGCAGCCCGTTCCACGGGCAGGGTGGCATCGGCTGGCGTCTGGTGCTCACCAGCACCACCAGCAAGGTTCCTTCGATCGCTGTCGACACGGCGACCAAGCGGATCAACCTCACGGTGAACTTCACCGCCTCGGATGCCGACGACATCATTGCGGCACTGAGCAACACCCCGGCAGTCTCGGCGCTCCTGAGCGCTTCGGGTGGCGGTGCTGGCAAGCTGGCGACCTCCTTCATCTCGGGTGACCAGATCACCCCGACGTCGGGCCAGTCGACCACCAAGGTTGTCCTCACGGCGAGCGAGCTGCTCTCGGCAGTCGACGTCTCGAAGATCACGAATGGCACCTGCAGTGGCTTGGCTGCGGCACTCGGCGCCGACCTCAAGTCGGTCGACATCACCTGCACGGCCAACGCTGCTGCCGTCGCCGGTAACTTCGTGCTGACCGCTGCAGCGGTCACCGACCTGAGCGGTAACACCTCGGATGCAGTCGCCGCTGGCGTCTGATATCGACGAGCAAGTAGTTCAGTAGTAGGAAGGACCCCGGGTGAGAACCCGGGGTCCTTCCGCGTTTTGCGTCATTGCAGGCAACGGAAGTCCGCTCCCAGGCCAGATACCGTCCGTCAAGCCACAGCAGCGAACTTGGTTCGTGCCACTCCCGCTGCGATGGAGCAGCTGGTGATGAACTGAGTAGCAGGCGACTGCCGACGCGCAGCGGCGAGCGCCGTGCACCAGGAGGGGCACCCCTGAGGAAGGGCCTCGCGATGTGGCCAGCGTCGGCTGCGGGGCCGGCGGCCGCCTGGCGAATGGGCGGGCAGGATGGACAGCCGTGGACTGGGCGTAGAGACTGTTCCCCGTGGACGGCGGAGAGCTCCGATGAGGACCAGTGGGTCGAAGCGGCGATCGATGGCGGCCGGTTGGCGGGTTGTTGCGTACTTGGTGGTCGGTGCCGCTCCGTTGCTGGGCGGCGTGACGGTGGTGACAGCCGCAGTGATCGGAGCCGAGCGCATCGAGGGGCCGAGTCGGTATGACACGGCGTTGGCGATTGCGGCTCGTTACTCGGCCACCGATCTCGTGTTGGCGAGTGGTGAGCGGCAGGCTGATGCGTTGGCGGCGGCGGCGTTGGCTCGGCAGGAAGATGCCGACATGTTGCTGGTGCCGTCGAGTGGTGAGTTGTCGTGGTCGCTGCTGGACTCGATCATCGGCGAGGCTTACCTGAAGGTGTGGATCGTGGGTGGTACGTCGGTGCTGCCGCCGACATTGGAGGCCACGTTGTCGAGGCCGATTGTGGAAGGTGGCGCTGGTATTCCGCTTTCGTCGATCGAGCGGATCTCGGGCGCGAATCGCTATGAGACCGCTGCGCAGGTGGCGGGGAAGATCACCACGGTGGCCACGGTGAAGGGGGCGAAGGCGGCGTTCGTGGTGAGCGGCGAGAACTTCGCTGATGCTGTGCTGGCTGCGCCGGCGGTGGCTGGACCGGTGGGTTCGGTGGGTGTGGTGCCGATTCTGCTCGTGTCGAAGAACTCGGTGCCGGCGGCAACGGCGGCGGCGATTGGTTCGTTGGGGATCGGCCAGGTGTTCACGCTCGGTGGGTCGGCGGTGATCTCCGACAGCGTGGTGAACGCGCTGAAGGAGATGGGGGTGGAGGTGTTCCCCATCTTCGGTGCGAATCGCTACGAGACGGCGTTGCATCTGGGCAATGTGCTCACCTCGTCGGTGGGGGCGGGTGGCTTCGGGTGGAGTGCATCGAGCGTGGGGTTGGCCAACCTGAGCCAGGCGCGTGGTGGGGCCGATGCGTTGGCGGCGTCGCAGTTGTTGGCCCGCACCCGGTCGGTGCTGTTGGGTACCGACCTCACTCTGCCGGCGGAGACGTCGGCGTGGCTGGCGGGCAAGCCCGGCCAGGTGCAGGCACTTACCGTGTTCGGCGGCACGGCCTCGGTGCCCGATGCTGCGGTAGGTGCCGCCGTCATCGCCGCCGGCGGCTGAGACCATGTCCGCTCGTAACGCTCGGCAGTTTGAACCGGCCGGTCTTTTGCATCAGGTCCGGGTTGGTGTTGGGGTTTGCTGATGGCTCCGGGTTCGAGCGTAGTAGTCGTGCTCGAACTCGGCGGGTGGGATGTCGCCGAGCTCGCTGTGGAGGCGGCGGTTGTTGAACC
>JBEIIG010000114.1:0-8384 GCA_040380855.1 Acidimicrobiaceae bacterium
CGGCGATGTCGTACAGCGACTCGGGGTACGTGTTGCTGGGCCAGATGATCGAACACCTCACCGGTGAATCGCTGGCTGCGGCGGTGCGTGTGCGCGCGGCCATCGACGCGGTCACCATGCCGTCGATGCACTGGGAGGTCGTCGAGCCGACGCCGGTCGGCGCGCCGCGAGCACACCAGTGGTTCGAGGGGAACGACTCGTACGACTGGAACCCGTCGTTCGATCTGTTCGGTGGTGGGGGACTGGTTTCGACGCTCGCCGACCTGGCCCGCTGGTGGTCGAACTGGTTCACCGGTGTGCACGGCCACATCGCCACCCACCTCGCCGACCCGGCCCCCACGCTCGGCCCCGACGGCACCCGGTTCCCGGGCGGCGACCGCGTGGGCCTCGGCCTGTTCGGCCACAGCCTGGGCGACGTGCAGGTGTGGTCGCACGGCGGGTTCTGGGGCCTCGAGACCGGCTACGTGCCCCATCTGGGCGTGGCGTACGCGCTCTCGCTCACCCATCGGGCACCGACCCTTCCCGGGCCGCTGCTGCTGGCCGACGCCGTGCTGGGTGCGCTCGTCGCGGGCAGGTGACCGGCCGTTGGTGCGAGGATGCCCGGTGTCCTCAGCAGTGTCAGCCTGGCGGCAGGAGGTGGTCGAGTGCCGTGTCGATCGTCCGCCGAGTCTGCTGGTCGGCCTTCCGTTCCGGCGCCATGAGGGCATGGATACCGAGCCCGTCGACCAGCGCCACGAGCATGTCGGCGATGCGAGTGTGCTCGCTGCGTGAGCGGTCAGGGGCCACCGCGGTGACGAGTGATGCAACGAGAGTGCGCCACTCGTGGTAGCGCGTGTGGTGTTCCTGTCGGAGTGCTTCGGTGGCAATGGCCTCGGCCCAGAAGGTGATCCACACCTTCCACTCCCGGCGCCGTTCGTCGTCGAGTGGCAGCGCTTCGAGGAGGACGGCACGCAACGCGGTGCGGCCGGTGTTCCTTTCGAGAACGGTGGCCATTCGTTGAGCTGCTCGCAGGTGTGCGTGTCGCAGCGCGGCGAGCAGGATGTCGTCGCGGTTCGCGAAGTAGTGGCTCAGTCGCCCGGTGGTGCAGCCGGCCCGGTCGGCAATCGCTCTCATGGTGGTGCCCTCGACGCCCAACTCGTCGATCGCCCGCCAGGTGGCGCTGGTGATCTCGCGTCGTCGCTGCTCGTGATCGACCGACTTCGGCATGTCGGTCAGTCTAGCGTCTAGGCGTATCATCTGTTGCGTAACGATCGTTGCGTAACGGCCGCTTCGCCACTACCCTTACGTACATGCAGACAACACGCGAGTACGGCCAGGTCGATCGGGCCACGGTTGGGGTGCTTGGTTACGTCACTGCGAAGGGCTGGCCGAACGCGCTCGCGGTCACGCCGTACGTGGTGGACGGTCGGCTCCTCGTCACCTCCACGCTGGCGCTGGTGGACAAGGCTGCAGCGCTTCGGCTCGACCAGCGGGTGACCCTTACTGCAGGCGGTCTCAGCGTGGCAGGGCAGGCAGAGGTGCAGGCCGATCCGACCCCTGCCTTCTTCGACCAGCACATCCGACGTCAGGAACTCGCCAAGTACCCGCCGGCGCGTTCGCTGCTGGCAGTCCCGTTCCATCGAACCCTCGTGGGCTGGTACGTCGGTCGGGTTCTCGTCTGGATCGAGCCCGACTCCGTGGCCGAGCAATCCGTGAGCGACCGGGTGACCGCGACGATCCTCGACGAGCACGGCTCCCTCCGGACGTGGGCGATCCAGTTCCCGCACGACCTCGACGCCGAGCGGATCCCACTGCCGTCGCACCTTCCCGACGGGCGTGTTCGCCTGTTGGTGCACGAGGAGGACAGCGACATGCGCGACCTTCGCCAACTCACGATCCGGGGCACATCGATCGACGGGACGCTGCACGTCGACCACCGATCGGGAACGCTCACCTCTTCCCGCTCCAGCACACTCGATCAACTGAGAACTCTTCAATCGCTGGCCAGACGAGCCGGTGAAAACCGAGACCGAATCGCCTCGTGGCCCGCTGCCGACACTCGACGGGTGGCAGGATCGTGACCGCTCGATTCGACTCGATCGCCGACCTGCATGGTTCGATGCCCGAGATCCCTCGGGTCGCCTCGGGCGTATCAACCGAAGCGCTGGCCCTCCTCACCACCGAGCCGGGGGCTGTCATCGTCGAGCGCTGGCTCGGCGACGAGATGCTGTCGCACGTGAACACCGAGATCGACGGGTGGTTCGGGAGGAACACCGACGACGGGCCACCTGCGAGTGGGTCTGATCTGTACGACCTGTTCCTCGGTCATCGAACCCTGCGCCTGCACGGCCTGGCCCACAAACTCCCGTATACCGGAGCCAGGTTGTCGGTGGGCGGTTGGCCGGGTGGCTGCGTCCGGTCGAGAACCATGCCGCCAACCTCGGCCTTGTCGACGGCCGCACGCCGCGAGGCGATGTATGACTGCGAATGTCCGGCTGGCGGAAGGGCAGCGTGTGTCTGAGTTGCTCACGCCGATGACCCGTCGGCTGATGCGAGCGACCGACCTCGGGTTCATCCTGTACTGGTCGCTCATCGCTCTGCATCTCCTTCCCGCGAAGGTGATGTTCGACGAGTACCACCTGCCGACAGTGAGGGCCTGGAACTGGTCATTCCTGCCGCTCGACCTCTTGGCATCGTTCATCGGACTCGCAGCGCTGCGTCGCGCCCCGAAGCGTCCCCAGTCTGCTGACGCACTGGCTGCGATCAGCCTTGTCCTCACCTCGGTGGCCGGAGGGATGGCGCTGGCCTACTGGGCAATTCGTGGTCAGTTCGCCCTTGCCTGGTGGTTGCCGAACGCGTTCCTTCTGCTGTTTCCCCTGCCCTCGCTGCGCCGCTGGTCGCGGAACTGACCGCCGCTGAACGGTCGACTTACGACGGCGTGTCGGCAGCGGTGATCGTGTGGAGGAACGGCACCACTGCTTCGACGAACTCGTCGGGCATCTCGGCGAAGGCTTGATGGCCGCAGGGGAAGGTGACGACCTGTGCGTGCGGTAGGGCTCGGCGGGCGCGGCGACCGTCGACGAGCCACGGCAGCACCGGGTCGCGTGTTCCCCAGACGAGCAACGTCGGAACGGTGATGCGCGCTGCGTCGATACGCGCGTTGTGGCCGCGCTCGCCGAATGATCGCCAGATCGAGGCAAAGGTGCGCACACGTTCCGCCTCTGTCGACATGATGGTCGCTCGTTCTCGGATGGCGGCGACATGCGCGGTGTCCCTGCGCAGGTAGAGGCGTGGCAGCGCCCGCATCGCCAGCCCGGAGAGCCGAGCTGATCCGATCATCCGGCACGCAGCGATGGTGCCCGGCCACCTCGGTGTGAAGCCGCCGGGATCGACCAGTACCAGACCACGTACGAGTTCGGGGTGCGTGGCCGCTGTGCGGATCGCAGCGAAGCCACCCACCGAGTTGCCGATCAGCACAAAGGGCCCGCCGCCAAGACCGTGGAGCACCCGGGGGAGCAGCGCCGCATAGCCGAGCGCTGTCGGGTCGCCCTCGACGGGGCTGTCGCCCCACCCGGGCCAATCGATGGCATGCACGGTGTGGGTGGATGCGACCCGTTCGACGACAGCGTCGAAGTCGCGATGGTTTCCGCCGTTCGCGTGGAGCAGTACCACCGCTGGCCCTGCGCCGGACGAGTGAACGGCAACCCCTTCGACCATGTGTTTCGTTGTGGTCATGCCCGAGAGCATACATGACCGTAGAGTCAGCTACTCTCGGGTCGCGGGGAAGTGAGAGCCGGATGCGATGGCGTGAGCCGACCCGGCCGCTCCGGCCGGGCGGGCCGGAGCGAAACCTGCTTGTCGCCGTGCCAACAGGTGAACAGACTGATCCGTATGCAGCGCCGCTTCACCCAACTCGACGTGTTCACCGATCGCCCGTACTTCGGCAACCCGCTGGCGGTGGTGGTGGACGGCGAGGGGCTCGACGCCGATGAGATGCAGCGCTTCGCCAGCTGGACGAACCTGTCGGAGACCACCTTCCTGCTGCCGCCAACCGACCCGGCAGCCGACTACCGGGTGCGCATCTTCACCCCGGTGGCCGAGTTGCCTTTCGCCGGCCACCCCACCCTCGGGTCGGCACACGCCTGGTTGGCACACGGCGGCACACCGCGTCGAGAGGGTCTGGTGATGCAGGAGTGCGGGGTGGGGCTGGTGAGCGTCAAAGTGGATGGCGACGCGCTGGCATTCGCGGCGCCGCCGTTGCTGCGTGGTGGCCCGGTGGACGAGGCCACGGTGCAGCAGGCGGTCGACGAACTCGGCATCGACCGCAACGACGTGGTCGATGCCACCTGGGCCGACAACGGGCCGGGCTGGCTCGGGTTGTTGCTGCGGTCGGCCGACGAGGTACTGGCAATCCGCCCGAATGCAATGCGCCTCACCATCGGCGTCGCCGGGCCGTATCCGGAGGGGTCGCCGTTCGCCTACGAGGTTCGGGCCCTGTACTCCGACCGTGGGCTCACGATCGAAGACCCGGTTACTGGCAGCCTGAATGCCTCGCTGGCGCAGTGGCTCATCGGCACCGGACGGTTCACCGCACCCTATGTCGCGTCGCAGGGCACGGTGCTCGGCCGAGCGGGCAAGGTGCGCATCACCACCGACGATGCAGGTGCCGTGTGGGTGGGCGGCGATGTGGCCACCTGCATCACCGGCACCGTCGAACTCTGAGGACGCCCCGGGACATCCGGGCACCGGTTCGGATGGCCGCAGGACTGCGGAGTGGTGACGGAGAGCCCCTGGGTCGCTTCGAGCCTGCGCCGTTCACTGGTGGCTCGGATCGGGTCGCACGACCCGACCGGACTGAAACGGAGCAAGCAATGAAGCGAATCATGAAAGCAACACTTCCCGTGGTCGCCGCAGCGTCGATGTTCAGCGTGGTGGGGGCGCCATTGATCTCGGCTGCGCCGCCGGTGATCGTGCAGGACGATGGGGCCTACGTGCGCTTGGTGGGCAACCCGGCCGAGGGCACGGCGAAGTTCCAGTTCGGCTGGGCCGCCTCGACCCCGGCCTCGGCGGCCGCCGGCTACTGGATCGGCCTGTACGACGTGACCAACAGTCACTACGTGTGGGCAACCGACACCGGCCCGACGACGTTGCCGGCCGAGTTCATGCAGAACGCCAAGCCGACGACACAACTGCCGAACGGCGACTACAAGGTGGTGTTCTTCGTGCGGGCCACGTACACGGATCCGGTGACCAACATCGCAGAGATGGAGTTGCCCTTCACCGTGAACCGCAAGGACGGCTGATACACAGGATCGTTCGTCCGGCGTCGTCGATGTCGACACCGATGGTCACGGCTACCGGAGCCGCCGGTAGCCGTGACCATCGGTGCGTTCGGGTGGTGTCAGGGCCGAATCAGATGGCGTTGAGATCGATCGCCTGGCCGTTGTTGCCGTCGAGCACGGGGTTCCACGTGCCGTCTTTGTACTGGTGGACACCCATCTGCGATGCGCAGACCGCTGGGAGGGCGACACCGACGATCACGGTCTTACCGCACGCGATGGGCCCCGCCTGGAACATCATCGGCCCTTCGAACGTGACGATGGCGTTCTCGAGTGCGGTCGGGTCGGTAGCGGCCTCGCCGAGTCCGTTCATCAACTTGGCGATCGTGAACAACGTCGAGGCAGTGATGGGGGCGAGTCCGGTGCGGTCGAGCGGGGTGTCGGAGGCAGCGGCAGCGGCGTCCATGATCTGGTTGTAGGCGTCTACTCCGGCTTCGCTGTTGGGGATGTAGCTGCTGTAGCCGTTGTTCCCGAAGTACCAGCCGTTGGGGACGGGATCGTTCAGGCCGAGGCTGGCAAGGTGCTCGCCCACGCCCACGCTGTTGCACGGGCCGACGCCGACCACGGTGGGGGCGATGCCGAGTTGCACGAACGCGTCATAGGCCGATACGCAGTTGGCCACGTTCAAGGCGAGCAGCATCGTGTCGGCTGATGCGGCGCCACCCGACGAGATCGCTGCGACGACCGCAGCCGGATCACCATCGACGGGAAGCGGCACGAAGACTGCGTCAACACCGGCACGTTCGAGGATCGGCCGGATGAAGAGGTCGACCGATGCCTGGCCGGCCGGGCTGTCGAGATGGAGGACGCCCACCTGCTGTGGTGCAGGTGACAGCCCGTCGACGATGAACGACGCGAGGCCGGCTACCACCCCGGCACCGCCGACGGTGAACGTGTGTGAGGTGGTGCTGAGGAAGTCGCTGGCGGTGAGGCCGGTTGCGACGAGGATCGGCTTGGCTGTTCCTGCTGCGGTGTAGAACGCAGCGTTGCCAGCCTGGAAGGCGCCCACCATGATCATGGCGATCGACGGATCGGTGGCGAGCGATGTTGCGCACGCAGTTGCATCGGCCTCGGTTTCCACGTTGCAGGGCACCAACTCGACTGGTCGGCCGGCGGCACCTGATGCCTGTGTGTTGAGGGTGTCGGCTGCGATCCGTGCAGCCGTCTCTGATTCGGGCGAGAACGACCGCTGGTTCACGAATCCGATGCGAATGGGCTCGCCGGATGCCTTGCCAGGAACAGCACCGAGATAGTCGAAGAGCCACTCGCTCGTCGCTGGCGTCGTGGTCGAGGTGGTGGGCGCGTCGGTTGATGCAGGCGCGGTCGAGGGTGGTGTGGCCGTCGTTTCCGGTGCCGACGGTGTAGCAGTCGCGGTCGTGTCGATGGCCTGCGGGCGGGTGCTGTCGACCGATGGGGGAGAGTCGGAGCTGCATCCGGCAAGCAGGACGAGAAGGGCGGGGATGATGAGCAATCGGGATCTGATCATGGCGGGCACAGTACATGACTGAGCAGTCATGTACTAGAGGGACGCGGAAATCACCCGTATTCGTCTCATCGAGGTGAGCGGAGCGTCAGGCCGGGATGATCGAAGTGAGCGAGGCCCGTAGCCGGGGGAGCGTCCGACCGGCCCTGAGCTCGCGGAGCGCCACCTCGGCGGTTGCGGCCACGAGCAGATGGGCGGTCTCGACCGGATGTGTGGCGACGCCGCGCAGATCGGCGGCGAGCAATCGCGCCGCTTCGTCGTTTCGCCGGTCGACCTCGGACAGCACCGCTGGTTCGCTTCGCGCCTGCAGCAACATGGCACGGACGCCTGCTTGGCGACGGCAGCCGTCGAGGAACGCAGCCATCCGCACGCGGGCGCGGTCGGGCCCCGGGTCCAACGACGAGGTCTCTTGGTCGATGCTCGCGAACAGGTCGTCGTGGAAGCGGCGGTGCAGCTCGACGAGCAGCGCGCTGCGGTCGGCGAAGTGGAGGTAGAAGGTTCCTTTGGCCAGGCCGGCCTCGGAGGTGACGGCGTCGATGCTGAGCGCCGACAGACCATCGCGGTCGACGACCGTGGCTGCGGCCTTCAGCAGGTCGTGGCGCGTGGGATGCGATTCATCGGCCCGACTGCCGGGGCCACGGCGGCGATTGCTGATGGTCATGGCAGACGATGATGGGTCGAAAGGATGAACGCAATTCGTGCCTGGGACATGAGATGAACGGTACATGGCCCCACGGTCAGGTACCGCGACGATCGGGGCCTGCCAGCCATCCGTAGGATGCCGTCGGGGTCGAGAAGGAGAGTGGCAGCGATGCGTGCGGTCATGGTGCTGAGCGAGAACTGGACATTCGTGTCGCCCCGCGACCTGACTGCGGTGGTCGACCTGGCGGTCGAAGCCGAGGCAGCCGGCGTCGACACGGTGATGTTGAGCGAGCACATCGTGCTAGGCGAGTCGGCCGGAGCACTGGGCCGGATGGAGAACCCCCGCGACTACGCCGCGCCGGGGAATCAGGACCCGGCCACGCCGTGGCCCGACTCGGTGGTGCTCGCCTCGGCGATCGCGGCGCGCACCACCACCCTGCGGGTTGCGCTCGCTGCCGTCATCACTCCGTTGCGTCATCCGCTGCAACTGGCCAAGCAACTGGGCACGCTCGACCTGCTGGCGAAGGGGCGGCTGGTGGTGCAGCCCACCGTCAGCTGGTCGGGGAGGAGTACGTCGCGCTCGGCGTGCCGTTCCACGAGCGAGGGGCGATCCTCGACGAGCAGTTGGTGGCGATGCGTGCGGCGTGGACCCAGTCGCCGGCGTTCCACGACGGCCCCCGCTTCCCGTTCGGCCCGGTGTGGTGCGAGCCCCATCCACACCGTGAGGGCGGCCCGGCGATGTGGTTCGGTGGCGAACGACTGAGCGACACCCACATCCGCCGCATCGCGGCCTACGGCGCAGGCTTCCACCCGTTCGGCCGGCCGACGCCTGCCGAACTGGAGCGGTTGCGGTCGGCGCTGGCCGCAGCGGGCCGCGACCTCGCCGAGATCGAGATGGTCGGTGGCATCCGGGGCACGTTCCGTGGCGCCGACGATGTGGC
>JBEIIG010000115.1:0-8041 GCA_040380855.1 Acidimicrobiaceae bacterium
CGGTCGCGTGGGCGTTGATCGCGGTCGGGTCGACACCGGGCTGCTGCGCAGCCAACTGACGCAAGCGCTGGTTCAAGTCGATCTCACGTGCCTGCAAGAACCGCTGCAACCCGGCCACATCGGACAGCAACCCGGCCACCGCGGCCTGGTCGAGGACCGCCACGTCCGTTTCGGCGACGCGCACGAACCGGTCGACCAACGACACACCACCCACGCGCACCTCCCCTCGCACCCGCACCAGCAGGCGACCAGCGATCAACCGAACGAACGGGAACCCGACGAACGGGTTCGATCTGGTTCCGAGGGGAAGACCGGAACACCGGCAACCCTATACGAACACCTGTTCGATGTCAACCAGAAGATGGAAGAGATCTTCGGCCTGGTCGGCGCCGACTCAGGCTGTCGGCGTTCGGGCTGCAGCATCGAGGCCGAGTTCGGCCACCGACACCTCGCGCATCTCCACCTTGCGCACCTTGCCGGTGACCGTCATCGGGAACCCGTCGACCAGCTTCACGTAGCGCGGCACCTTGTAGTGGGCGATGCGGCCGCGGCAGAACTCGCGCAGGTCGTCGCCCGTGGTGGTGGCGCCGGGCCGCAACTTCACCCACGCCATCAGTTCTTCGCCGTACTTCGTGTCGGGCACGCCGATCACCTGCACGTCCTCCACCTCGGGGTGCGTGAACAGGAACTCCTCGATCTCGCGCGGGTAGATGTTCTCGCCACCGCGGATGACCATGTCCTTGATGCGCCCGACGATGTTGCAGTAGCCGTCGTCGGCCATCACCGCCAGGTCGCCGGTGTGCATCCAGCCGTCGGCGTCGATGGCCTCGGCGGTCTTGCCTGGGTCGTTCCAGTAGCCCTGCATCACCGAGTAGCCGCGGGTGCAGAACTCGCCGGGCTGGCCGCGCTCGAGCGTGGCGCCGGTGACAGGGTCGGCCACTCGGATCTCGACGTGCGGGTGAGCCCGACCCACGGTGGCGGTGCGGTGGTGCAGCGAATCGTCGGGCAGGGTCTGTGTCGACACCGGCGAGGTCTCGGTCATGCCGTAGCAAATGGTGACGTCGCGCATGTTCATGCGGTCGACGCACTGCTTCATCACCTCCACGGGGCAGGGCGAACCGGCCATCACTCCGGTGCGCAGCGACGACAGGTCGTACGAGTCGAACTGCGGGTGGGCGAGTTCGGCGATGAACATCGTCGGCACCCCGTACAGCGCAGTGCACCGCTCGGCCTGCACCGTCTCGAGCACTGCGGTGGCGTCGAACGCATCGGCCGGGATGACCATCGTGGCCCCGTGGCTGGTGCAGCCGAGGTTGCCCATCACCATCCCGAAGCAGTGGTAGAAGGGCACGGGGATGCACAACCGGTCGTCGTGGGTGATGCGCTGCAACTCGGTGGTGAAGTAGCCGTTGTTGAGGATGTTGCGGTGGGTGAGCGTGGCGCCCTTCGGGAACCCGGTGGTGCCCGAGGTGTACTGGATGTTGATCGGCTCGTCGGGGTGCAGTGAGTCGCGCACGACAGCGACGTCGGCCGCCGTGACCGTGGGGTCGCCGTCCACCAGCGCGTCCCACTCGGGCGACCAGAAGAACACCGCACGCTCGAGGCCCGGGCAGTCGTCGCGTACGGCCGCCACCATGGACACGTAGTCCGACGTCTTGAACGACGGCGCCGCCACCACCCACCGGCAGCCCGCCTGCTGCAACACGTAGGCGAGTTCGTGCGTGCGGTAGGCGGGGTTGATGTTCACGAGGATCACGCCGATCTCGGCCGTGGCGTACTGGACGAGCGTCCACTCGGCATAGTTCGGTGACCACAGGCCCAGCCGGTCGCCCGGCTGCAGGCCCGCACCCAGCAGACCGGCCGCGAGCCGCTGCACCCGGTCGGCGAACTCGGTGTAGGTCCAGCGGATGCCTTGGTGGCGCGCGACGAGCGCCTCGCGCGCGCCGTGCACCGCGACGGTGCGGGCGAGGTTGGCCGGGATGGTGTCGTCGAGCAGTGCCACGTCGGTGGGCCCGTGTTCGAGTGCAGGACGTGTCATACCGGTCACCTCGCTGTGTCGGGAAGGGTGGCGCCGGCAGCCACTCGGGCGGCGATGACGTCGGGGTCGTTCATCGACGCGGTGTCGAAGTAGTCGGAGGCCTCGACCACCAGCCCGGCGTGCCGCCGCCGCACACTGGTGCCGCGGGTGACGAACACCCGACTGCCGTCGGGCTGCACCGCCAGTTGCTGCCACTCGTGTACCGACGTGGTGCCGTCGTCGAGCACGGGACCGAGCGGTTCCTGCACGATGTCGCCCATCGTCGGCATCGTCTCGACGAACCAGCGACGGATCGCGTCGCGGCCGTGCAATTCGCCGGCGAGCGGGCTGCGGTACACCGAGTCGGTGGGGTGGAAGTCGTCGGTGGCGGCCCCCCAGTCGACCTCGCGCAACCGGGTCTCGGGCACCCGTGGGTCGCGCTCCCACAACGTGCGCGGCCACTCGGGGATCGGCGCCGGCTCGCCGCCCGCCTCGGGCGGGGGAGGCACACGGAACACGCCGGTGTCGTACACGTCGCACGCCCAGGTGATCCAGCCGTCGCGGTAGCGGCGCACGCTCACACCGCGCGACAGCGGGATCTTCTCGTCGCCGAAGGCGGCGAACATCTGCCATTCGTCGAGTGAGGTGCCACCCTCGCCGTCGTCGAACAGCGCGTGCGGTGCCTGCGGGACGAACTCGATGAAGTCGATCGTCGCCATCGTGGGGATGAGCCACTGCCGGGTGGCCCGCTGGCCCTGCATCGCGCCGTAGATGGCGTCGAAGTAGATCGAGCCGTCGGGTCGCATGAAGTCGGCGATCATCTGCAGCGCCACGGGTTGGCGCCCCGGTTCGGCGAGCAGTGGGTGGGCGATGGCCGCCACCATGGCGGCGGCGTCGAGCCCCGATGGCTCGGTGACCAGGCGGTCGAGATCGGGCGGGCGCCCGTCGACCGCTGCGACGAATGAGGCGACGAACTCGTCGACCGATGTGCCCATGATCCACCCCCGAGTCGGTGGTTGCAGCGTAGACCCTGCACCGTGGCAGGCCGCCCGAACGACGAGCCTGCGGGTGGGGGCTAGGGTGCGGCCATGACGACCTGGACCGTGATCGACGAGCAGCGAGTGCACACCGTGGCGGGCGACGGCGACGCCCTGATGATCGACCCGGCGCTGCTGGGCTGGGACCGCAAGCCCGAGGGCCTGTGCCGCGACGAGGTATGTATCCCGGTGCCCGCGGGTACGCCCGCTGGTGGTCTCGACGCCGAGTTGCTGGCCAGACTCGTGGGCCGTCCGCTGGCCATCGATCACGACGAGCACGTGGCTGCCTTCGCCGCACCGGCTGCCGAGCGTGCGGCCAGCCTCCGCTCCGGTATGGCGCCCGACTTCGAACTGCCCGATGTGCACGGCGTGCTGCACCGGTTGAGCGACTTCCGTGGCAAGAAGGTGGTGCTCTACGCCTACGCCAGTTGGTGAGGCTGCCGGTACGACCTGCCCGTGTGGCAGGCACTGCACGAAGAACTCGCCCCGCTCGGCCTGGTGGTGCTGACCGTCGCCATCGACCGGTCGCTCGACGACCCGCGTCCGTATGTCGATGCTGCGGGTGCCACGCATCCCAGCCTGGTCGACACCGAGCACCGGGTGGCCGACCTCTACAACATGGTGAACGTGCCCACCGTCGTGTGGATCGACGAAGCGGGCCGCATCGTGCGCCCGCAAGACGTGCACTATGTGTCGAACGAGATGTCGAGCATCACCCGCTTCCACAACCGCAAGCCCCTCACCGCGCTGCGCGCCTGGGTGCGCGGCGAAGCACCCGCCTATCCCGGCGACGTGGCCGCCGACACGAAGGTGCCCGACGACACGCATCAGCAGGCCCGTGCCGCGTTCGCCGTGGCCTGGTGGCTCAGCCAGCAGGGTCGCACCGAGGCTGCCGAGCGCTGGTTCACGCAGGCCGGTGCACTGGCCCCGCACGACTTCACCATCCGCCGTGGGTCGATGCCCATCCGGGGGATCGACCCCGCCGGGCCGGCCTTCTTCCAGATGGTGGGCGACTGGGTGTCGAAGGGCAATTCGTACTACCTGCCCCTGCCCGACACGGCCACATCGGCCGACGACTACGAGGTGGAGCCGGTGGAGGAGATGACGATGGAACGCCTCCGCGAGAAGATCGAGCAGGAGCACAACGGCTGAGCCCTGGTCGCCGCGCCGTAGTAGGTTCCGGCCGGGGTGATGTGGCACATGGCTGACAGCGACGCACTGGACTTCGACCCCAAGGCGCTGCGCGAGCGTTACCGGCGCGAGCGCGACAAGCGGTTGCGCGCCGACGGCGTCGACCAGTACCGAGAGGCCCGCGACGACCTGGCCCGTTTCGTGGAGGTCGATCCGCTTGCTCCTGCGGACGCGCAGCGTGAACCGGTCGACGAAGACGTCGACGTGGCCATCGTCGGTGGCGGCTTCAGTGGGCTGTTGGCTGCGGCCCGGCTGTCGGAGCGGGGCGTCACCACGTTCCGTATCGTCGAGGTGGGCGCCGACTTCGGTGGCACGTGGTACTGGAACCGCTACCCGGGCGCGCAGTGCGACACCGACGCCTACTGCTATCTGCCGCTGCTCGAGGAACTCGGCTACATGCCGAAGGAGAAGTACGCCTACGCCGACGAGATCTTCGAGCACTCGAAGCGGATCGGGCAGCACTACGGCCTGTACGGGCGCACGCACTTCTCCACCCGTGTGGCGTCGGTCGAGTGGGACGACGCGCTCGCTCGGTGGCACCTGCGCACCGATCGGGGCGACGACGTGCGTGCCCGTTTCGTCGTGTCGGCGCTGGGCCCGATGTCGCGGCCGAAGCTGCCCGGCATCCCCGGGCTCGAGACGTTTGCCGGGCACTCGTTCCACACGGCCCGCTGGGACTACGGCTACACGGGCGGCGACACCACGGGTGGCATGACCGGCCTGGCCGACAAGAAGGTGGCGGTGGTGGGCACCGGCGCGTCGGGCATCCAATGCGTGCCGCGGCTGGCTCGCGACGCCCAGCACGTGTACGTGTTCCAGCGCACGCCGTCGTCGGTCGACTGGCGGCGCAACAAGCCCACCGATCCCGAGTGGTGGGCCTCGCTCGAACCCGGCTGGCAGCGGGAGCGACGTGAGAACTTCAACGCCATCTCGATGGGTCGCGCGGTGGAGGTGGACCTGGTCGACGACGGTTGGACCGACATCTTCCGGGCGATCTCGTCGCCGAAGGGTGAGAACCGGCCGCGCACCCGCGAAGAGCGCGACCGCATCGTGGAGCTGACCGACTTCCAGAAGATGGAGGAGATCCGTGGACGAGTCGCCGCCACCGTCGCCGATCCCACCACGGCCGAGTTGCTGAAGCCGTACTACCGGGTGATGTGCAAGCGGCCCACGTTCAACGACGAGTACCTCGAGTGCTTCAACCGACCCAACGTCACGCTGGTCGACGTGAGCGAGAGCAAGGGTGTGGAACGCATCACCGAACGCGGCGTGGTGGCGAACGGCCGCGAGTACGAGGTCGACCTCATCGTGTACGCCTCGGGTTTCGAGACGTCGCCCGATCTGCGGCGCCGCACGGGTGTCGACGTGATCGGCCGCAACGGGGTGCACTACGACGAGCACCGCAGCCGCGGCTTGAAGACCCTGCACGGCTTCGCCACCCGCGGGTTCCCGAACCTGTTCTCGATCGGCATCTCGCAGAACGCCTTCAGCGTGAACATGACGTCGATGTTCGACGACCAGGCCCGGCACATCGCGTACATCGTCGCCGAGGCCATCGCCCGTGGTGCCCGCACCGTGGAGCCCACCGAGGAGGGCCAGAACGCCTGGGCCGCGCAGCTGACCCCGCCCAGCACGGGCGGCGACGGCGGGGGAGGGTTCCTGAAGTCGTGCACCCCCGGCTACTACAACAACGAGGGCCGTGCGAGCGGCGGGAACGCCTTCCTCGGTGCGTATCCACGCGGTATCAACGCCTTCAACCAACTGCTCGACGACTGGCGTGCCGCGGGCGATCTCGATGGTCTGGAGCTGACCTTCGAGCGGTGAGCCGGTGGCCGGCTACTTGCCAGCCTTCACGATGCCGTGTTCGATCATCGAGTCGGCCATCGACACCACCATCTCCTCCAGTCCACGCGGCTGCCAGCCGAGCACCCGTCGGATCTTGGCGTTGTCGATGTCTTGCCGCACGCCGAGATCGTTCAGCGCCAGCTGCGCGGTCTTGTCCCACAGGGCGACCATCTTCAGTACCGGGCCGGGCAGCTTGCCGGTGGGGATCTTGAAGCCTTTCGGCCCGAGATGGGCGGCGAGGATGCTGGCGATCTCGCGCAGCGAATGGTCGGCCTCGGCGCAGATGAAGCGCTGCCCAGCAGCACCCGGCGCTGTCATCGCGGCCACATGAGCCGCGGCCACGTCGCGCACGTCGACGCAGGCGTAGTTGATGTCGGGGATGGCGGGGAAGTCGCGGTCGATCAACTTCTTCACGGCCTCGCCCGAGGTGCCCCAGTCGCTCGACAGCAGTGGGCCGAGTACGAGCCCTGGGTTGATCACGGCGAGCGACATCGGCGACGAGCTGCCGAGCGCTCCCATGGCGTCCCAGGCGGCCCGCTCGGCGATCGTCTTCGACTTCTCGTAGGCGCCGATGCGCTTGTCGTCGACGTTCGACCAGTCGTCCTCGGTGAACACCCGGTTGCGGTCGCGGCCGTAGAGCACGGCGGCCACCGACGAGGTGAGCACCACTCGTTCCACGCCCGACCGACCGGCGGCGCGCAGCACTCGGATGGCGCCGTCGCGTGCGGGGACGATCAACTCCTCGGCGTTCTTCGGCGGCGTGCGCGGGATGGGGCTGGCCACATGGAGCACGTAGCGGCAGCCGGCGACGGCGTCGTCCCACCCGGCGTCGGCGGTGAGGTCGGCCGCCACGACCTCGAGGTGGTCGGCCAGTCGGGTACGGGCTGCGTCGCCGAGATGGGGTCGCAGCACGTCGGCCACGTCGGCGGTGCGGCCTGCCGCACGTGCCGTTCCCCGCACCCGGTAACCGGCTTCGAGTAGTTGGAGCATGCAGTGCTGGGCGATGAAGCCGGTGGCGCCCGTGACGAGCACGGTGTCGGTGCCTGTGGGTGAATCGGTCATGGTGTCCTCCTGGTGATGGCGAGCAGGTTCCACGCGCCCTCGAGCGTCTGGTCGGCGAGGTCGTCGTGCACGGGGAGATGTCGTTCGCGCAAGCTGCGCACCACCCCCACGAGGCCGCCGAACACCTGGGCCACCAGCAGCGCCGGGTCGCCGGCGCGCACGGCGCCCGCCTGCTGCCAGTCGGCCACGAGGGCCCACATGGCGGTGTCGAGGTCGTGCGCCACCCGACGGCTCTCGGCGTCGAGGTAGGGCTGATGGTGGTGGTTCTCGAGGAAGGCGAAGCCGGCCTGGTTGTCGATCACGAACCGGCACAGACGTCGCCAGATGCCCTCGAAGGCGTCGGCCGGTGCAGCGTCGGGGTCGAGTCCGTCGAGCAGGGCATCGCTCAGGGCCGTCTTCCATCGGCGGTAGAGGGCGTTGACGACGCCCATCTTGCCGGGGAAGTAGCGGTAGATGGTGCCGGTGGCCACACCCGCCTGCTCGGCCAGCAGCGGCACGGGCGTTGCGCCGAAGCCTCGTGACTCGAAGAGGTCGAGTGCGGAGTCGAGGATGGCGGTCGCCTTCGGCATGGTGAATGAATGTTCATTCACAGGGCTCCTCGATGTCAAGCCTGCTGTCGGCCGTCCGGTCGGCCTGCTTGAATCGTGCCGTGACTGCCCTCGACCTCGCCCTTGCAGCCGACCGCCTCTCGCCCGTCATCGAGCGGATGCTCGCCGAGCACCCCTCGCTGCCATCGGCCGCGGTGGCGCTGCTCGGGCCTGATGGTCAGCGCGTCGAGGTGGTGCGCGGCTTCGCCGACAGAGCAGCGGGTGAGCCGCTCACCTCCGAGCACACCTATCGCATTGCGTCGTGCACGAAGCCATTCGTGGCCGCCACGGTGGTGTCGCTC
>JBEIIG010000116.1:0-7359 GCA_040380855.1 Acidimicrobiaceae bacterium
ACCGGTCGTCGTCAACCGCGACGGCGTCGTCATCACCCAGGGCGACCCCGTCGCCAGCTACGACCAGATCACCGAGTCGCTCGCCCGACCCGTCACACTCGATCACGGCCGCAGCCGACGACACGCCAGCACCCGACAACGACGCGCGCTACGCGCCATGTACCGCACCTGCGCAATCCCCGGCTGCGCACGACACATGTCGATCACCGAAGCACACCACATCCACTACTGGGAACACGGCGGCAACACCAACCTGGGCAACCTGCTCCCACTGTGCCGACACCACCACGACCGACTCCACACCGAACACTGGCAACTCAGCATGGGGGTCGACCGATCCATCACCGTGCGCGCACGAGACGGAACCCTGCTCATGACCACCGGACCACCCCGCGATGGGTGGGCGTGAGTCTGGCGTCGACGGGGTGCTGCGCCGGTCAGTTCGCCGCGGGGCGATAGACGGTGAACACCTTGCGCAGGGTCTCGTGCACCGTCCACACGCCTTGCCAGCCGATGGGGAAGATGCAGCTCGAGCCGGCGGTCAATTCGACGGGCTCCTCGCCGTCGGCCTGCACGGTCATGCGGCCCGACAGGACGTAGATCACTTCGCCGCGGGTGAGGAACTCCCAACGCGATGCACCGGGTTCGCACTCCCAGGTGCCAGCGGTGACGGTCTCGTTGTCGAGGAACACCTTGGCTCGGGTGGTGATGGGGCCGGTCAGCGGCTCGGCAGAGGGCTGGCCGAGAGGCTTTTCGGCCAGGTCGGCGGCGGCGATCTCGGCGGCACGGAAGTGGATGGTCACGATGGGCCTCTTTCTGGTCGGGGCGTCGACACGCTACTGGCGATCGATCATCCGGCCCGCCCGGGACGTTGGGCCCTGGCGCCATTCGCAGCACGTTCGTACCCTCAATCGCATGACTGAGCGTGCAGATGCGGTGGTGATCGGGGCGGGTGTGATCGGGGCATCGGTGGCCCTCGAACTGGCTCGCAGCGGGCGGAAGGTGGTGGTGGTCGACAAGGGTCCGGCGCCCGGTGCCGGATCGACGAGTTCGTCGGCGGCCATCATCCGCTTCAGCTACTCCACGCTGAACGGTGTGCTCGCAGCCTGGGAGTCGGCCACGCACTGGATCGACTGGGCGGGTCATCTCGGTGTGGTCGACCCCGACGGCATGGCTCGATTCGTGCAGACCGGCAACCTCATCTTCCGCACCCCCGATCGCATGACAGCGCGCACCGAGGCATTGTGGGACGAACTCGGTATCGCCTACGAGGTGCTCGACACACCGATGCTGCACCAGCGGTTCCCGGGTCTCGACCTGGGTGTGTACTTCCCGCCCAAGCGCATCGACGACGACGCCTTTGCCGACGACGCGCACGGCACCCTCACGGCAATCTACGAGCCGACGGCCGGGTTCGTCGACGATCCGATGCTGGCCGCTCGCAACCTCGCCTTCGCGGCCCGGTACCTCGGTGCCGAGTTCCGGTTCCGCACCGAGGTGGTGGCCATCGACCGGGCCGTTGACCGGACCGTTGATCACGTCGCCGGTGTCACGCTTGCCGACGGGTCGCGCATCGAGGCGCCGGTGGTGGTGAACGTGGGTGGCCCGCACTCGGCGCGCCTCAATGCGATGGCCGGGGTGAGCGATGGGATGCGCATCCACAACCGGCCGCTGCGCCAAGAGGTGTTCACGGTCGACGCGCCCGAGGGGCTGCGCCTGGAAGACCACACCCCGGTCATCGCCGATCTCGACATCGGCCAGTACGTGCGACCCCAGCCGGGTGCGACGCTGATGGTGGGCGGCACCGAACCAGAGTGCGACGAACTCGAGTGGGTCGACGACCCCGACGCGTTCGACCCCTTCCCCACCGTCGACCGTTGGGAGACCTCGATGCTGCGCCTGGCCCACCGGGTGCCGACGTTCGGCATTCCGCACCGGCCCGTCGGCCTGGCCGCGATGTACGACGTGGCCGACGACTGGGTACCCATCTACGACAAGAGCGACCTGCCCGGGTTCTTCATGGCCTGCGGCACCAGCGGCAACCAGTTCAAGAACGCACCGCTCGCCGGATGCTTCCTGCGGGCCATCATCGACGCCGAGGCCTCCGGCCACGACCACGACCGCGACCCCGTGCAGTTCGTCGGGCCGCGCTCGGGTCGCACCATCGACCTCGGTGCCTTCTCACGCAACCGCGACAAGGCCCTCACCAGCGGCACCGTGATGGGCTGAGCCCCGGCACGGCTGTGTCGACTTCCGGCCGCGCCCGGGCCGCGACTCGACACGACTCGACAGGGCTCGACACGACTCGGCAGCGGTGAGCCAGCCGGGACTCAGCGGCGAGTCACTCGGCGTAGGGCAGGGTGTAGGTGTTCTCGAACTCGTCCTGCAGCACCGTGGCCGGCGACCCGGTGGTGTCGATCACCAGTTCCTCGTCGAGGATGCGGGTGCGATAGGCCCAACCCGCCGGCAGCTGCAACCGCTCGCCGAGCGAGGGCAAGGTGGCCTCCGACATCGTCGGGTCGACCCCGATGCACAGCGCCTGCATCACGTAGGCGGTGCCGTCGGGATCGACGAGCTCGTACACCGGCTTGCCGGCGTCGAAGAAGAACACCGCACCCCGGTCGACCTTGCGGATGGTGTATGGCCCGGCCGCCAGGCCGGCCCCGAGGTCGATCGTGGCGATCCGGCGCGTCAGCAGCCCGTTGAACTCGCGCAGCACCGGCTCGATGCTGGCGACCTTGGTGCCGAGACCGTCGAGCAGCCAGTGCCGCGGACCGTTCAGTTTCACGAACACCGCACCCAACTCGGTGGCGATGTCGGCGGCGACGAGCGTGTCCCACAGTTCGGCTGGGCAGTCGTTCAGCATCTGCGTGCCGTACACCTCGGCCTGGAGGGCGTCGTCGCGGTGGAAGACGGCGAGCACCTCGCCGTAGCGCACACCGCGCATGTTGTCGATCAGTCGCTGCTGGCTCACATCTGGCAGCGTATCTGACAGAACAGGCCGGCCCGGTCACAGGGCCCGGTGACGCGGCGCCGTGTCCCGACCCCGTGTCCCGACCCCGTGTCCCGACCCCGACCCGGTGCGGTGCGGGGGTCGATCAGTTCGCGAGACTGGCACGGTGCCCCGACTGTTCGCTTCCGACGACGACCACGACCTGGTGAAGGCCGAGCGCGATGTGCGCGCTGCGTTCGACGGGCTCGACCTCGACCTGCAGGCGCTCACGGCGGTGAGCAACATCTTCCGTGCGGCCACCGCGGTGCGCAACCACATGGAGAACGGCATCCTCGCCGATCACGACCTCTCGTGGAGCGCCTTCACCACCCTGTTCGTCCTGCGGGTGTGGGGCGAGATGGACGCCCGCTCGCTGGCCGCCGAAGCCGGCGTGACGGCAGCCACCCTCACCGGTGTGATGAAGACGCTCGAGGCCCGCGGCATGCTGCGCCGCAAGGGCGACCGTGCCGACGGTCGCCGGGTGGTGGCATCGCTCACGGCCAAGGGTCGCAAGGCGGTCGACGAGATCATGCCGGCGTTCAACCGGCACGAGGCCATGGTCACCCAGGCGCTCACCGAGGACGAGTTGGTCGATCTGGCCCGCAGCCTGCGCACCATCTTGCGCACGGTCGACGCGATCGACCTGTAGGCCACCCCCCCTGCGCCTCCTGCTCGTCAGCGTTTCGCGCCGAACTCATCAGTCGCTCGGGCCGAACACATCAGCGGTTCGGGCCGACCACATCAGCCGCTCGGGCCGAACACATCAGCGGTTCGCGCCGAGCACATCAGCCGCTCGGGCCGAACACATCAGCGGTTCGCGCCGAGCACATCAGCCGCTCGGGCCGAACACATCAGCGGTTCGCGCCGAGCACATCAGCGGAGGTGTCGCCCTCGAGGTAGCGGGCGCCGCTGCCACGCACGGCGGCCGCGTCGTCGGGGTTGTAGAGGCGGCACCGGTCGAGGCTGAGGCAGCCGCACCCGATGCAGCCGTCGAGGTCGTCGCGGATCGACTCGAGCAGGCGGATCTGGGCATCGAGGCGGCTGCGCCACGTGGCCGACAGTCGGCTCCAGTCGGCCACCGTGGGTGTGCGGCCATCGGGCAGTTGTGCGAGCGCAGCGCGGATCTCGGCCAGCCCCAGGCCCACCCGCTGCGCGCTGCGGATGAAGGCGATGCGACGCAACGCCTCGCGGTGGTACAGCCGCCGGTTGCCGTCGGTGCGCAGGGCCGGCAGCACGAGGCCCTCGTCCTCGTAGTAGCGCAACGTCGAGGTGGCCACACCGGCGCGGGCAGCGATCTGGCCAATGGTCAACAGATCGCGAGCATCCATCGGTCGAATTCTACGCTTGACTTCAAGTGCACTTGAAGTTGTTGGATGTGGCCATGTCCGGAACCACCCACGACCCGCACGACACGCACGACCCGCACGACCCGAACGACCCGCACGACCCGAACGACGCACTCCTGGCCGCCACCCGACGCGCCACCGAGGTGATCAGCGTGCCGAAGGCGGCACCCGCAGATTCGTTCGTGCTGCACGCGCCACTCGAGTTGCTCGCTCGTGTCGGCCTCGTGCCGCTGGTGCACCCACGGCGTCGCACCGAAGCGATCGCCATGATCGACATGTTGAGCGACGAATACGAGCGAGCGGGCGACCCGATCGACACCCCCGCTCCCGTGGAGGTCGGCGACATCGCCACCGGTGCCGGGCGGTTGGTCGATGCCCTGCGCGCCGGCGACGTGGGCGAGGTCGACCGCCTCGCTGCGGCGCTGCTCCCCCGGCTCGGCCCGAGCGACGTGGGCGCGTTGCTCGGCCAGACGGTGGTGACCTCGCTGGCGGCAGCCGGGCACGCACCGATCGGATGCGCACTGCTCGCTCGGGTGGCACCCACGTTGTCGTCGTCGCTGCTGCGTGGTGCGCTGCACACCATCGCTGGCGAGCCAGGGTGGCAGGTGACGTGGCACCTTCCCGTCACGGGCGAGGGTGACCCCGCCTTGCTGCACGCCGCCATCGCCGCCACCCCGCACCTCGGCGAACCGGGGAGCAGCTTCATCCACCCGCTGATGTCGCAGGTGCAAGACGCCGGGGTGACGCTGCGCCTGCTCGGCCCCGTGCTGGCCGACCGCTACGACGTGCGGGCCGCTGCGAACACGCTGACCCGAATCGCCGCGTGGAGCATGGTGCACGACGATCCCGACCACGCCCCCTACGGCTGGAGCCATGCGCTCACCATGCCGCAAGCGGTGTTCGCGCTCGCCGGCCGCGGCGTGCAGCCGCGCACGGCACTGGCCGTGGCCGCCACCTTCACGATGGGCCTGCGCGCCGGGCACGGCAGCGTCGACCTGCCCGAGGCGATCGACGACGAAGTGGGCACCGACGCGACGTGGGAGGAGCTGGCGACCGCAGCAGCCCTGCACGAGGACGCCCACCTGGTGAAACACACGCTGGCCGCCTGGCACGCCGCGACCGACGACCCGGCCTACGAGGGCCTGTACCGCACGGCGGCGGCTCGGCTGGTGGCGTGGTGGCAGGCCTGATCAGCGGGCGCCGAACGCGGCGGCCTCGCGCACCAGCCACAGGAACGCCGGGTCGACCTGGTCGCTGAGCATCTCGGGGTGCCACTGCACGGCGAACACCTCGGGGCGCCCCTCCACCTCGAACGCCTCCACCACACCGTCGTCGGTGGTGCCCGTCACCACCACACCCGCACCGTGGCGGCCGAC
Source organism: Acidimicrobiaceae bacterium (assembly GCA_040380855.1). GTDB lineage: Bacteria > Actinomycetota > Acidimicrobiia > Acidimicrobiales > Ilumatobacteraceae > VFMC01. The sequence continues at coordinate 5,715 of JBEIIG010000116.1, forward strand.
GGCCTGGTGGTGGAGGCTGTTGGTCGCCGTCTGGGGCCCGTACAGCTCGGCTGCCCGCGAGCCGGCCGTCACCCGCACCGTGTGGCAGCGGTCGATACGCGGCTGGTCCCACCGGCCGTGCTCGGGCAGGTCGAGGTGCTGAATGAGGGTGCCACCGAGGGCGATGTTCAGCAGTTGCGCGCCGCGGCACACGCACAGCATCGGCAGGCGGGCTGCCAGCGCAGCACGGATGAGCGCCAGCTCCCAGTCGTCGCGGCCACGCTCGACCGCACCGAGCTGCGGGTGCGGTTCCTCGCCGTAGAGGGCGGGGTCGGGGTCGGCGCCACCGGTCATCACCAGGCCGTCGAGACGCTCGACGATCTGTTCGGCATCGCTGTTGCGGGTGAGTTGCACGGGCAACCCGCCCGCGTTCTCGATGGCCTTCGGGTACTCGCTGAGGTGCACGTCGAGTTCCTCGCCGCGCAGCGCCGTGTAGTCGAACACCGGCACGGCCTCGGCGGGCATGCGCCGACCCGACAACCCGATCAGGGGCTTGCGCCGGGGGCCGGCGGTACTGGCGCCGCTCATGCCCACTGCGCCTTCATGCCCACTGCACCTTCACGCCCACTGCACTCTCACGGGCAGGCGCTTCATCCCGCAGATGAAGTTGCTGCGCAGCCGCTCGATCGGGCCGTCGATCTCCACGCTGGTCAGCCGCGGCAACAGCTCCTCGAACACCACCTTCAGCTCCATGCGGGCCAACTGCGCCCCGAGGCACAGGTGCGGGCTGCGCAGGTTGAACGCCACGTGGTCGTTGGGGGTGCGGTTGATGTCGAACCGGAACGGGTCGGGGAACTGGCGCTCGTCGTAGTCGGCCGAGCTGAACCAGATGACCACCTTGTCGCCCTTGCGGATCTGCTGGCCGTGCAGTTCGGTGTCGGCCGTGGCGGTGCGCCGGAAGTGCATCGTGACGGTGCCCCAGCGCAGCACCTCTTCCACCGCCCGATCCACCACGGCGCTGTTGCCGTCGATGCACGCCTGGCGCAACTGGGCGAACTGGTCGGGGCGCTCGGCCAGCGCCTTCAGTCCGGCAGCCATCGTGTAGCGGGTGGTGTCGTTGCCGGCGCTGACCATCAGCACGAAGAAGTTCTTGAACTCGAGGTCGGTGATGGCCTCGCCGTCGATGGTGGGCTCGAGCAGTTTGGTGATCACGTCGTGCGCCGGGCAGGCGCGGCGCTGTTCGGCCTGCGCCTCGGCGTAGCGGTAGAGGTCGAGCGCTGCAGGCGAGCGGAAGGGGATGTGCTTGAACTCGTCGGTGTCGGTGAGGCCCACCGGGTGCTCGGTCATCTCCGGGTCGAAGTTGCCCAGCAGCGCGTCGCCGCGCTCGACCAGCCAGTCGCCGTCGCTGTCGGGCACGCCCAGCAGGCGGCCGAGCATGCGCATCGGCAACTGCTTGGCCACCCGGTCGACGAACTCGAACCGGTCGCCCTGCTCGCGGGCCTCGAGCACCACGCTGCGGGCCAGCCCACGGATGGCCTCTTCGTAGCCGTACACCTCGCGGCGGCTGAACGGCTTGCTGACCAGGCGCCGGTAGCGGGTGTGCTCGGGCGGGTCGTACTCGAGCATGTTGCGGCGCAGTTCGAAGTCGTCGCCCTCGATTTCTTCC
>JBEIIG010000117.1:0-7221 GCA_040380855.1 Acidimicrobiaceae bacterium
GAGCAGCACGTCGGGCGCTGTAGCCACCATCCGGTCACACTATCGAACACATGTTCGATCTGTCAACACCACCACCACCACCACCACCACGACTTCTTCCGAGATGTTCGGGTGGTCAGCCGGAGGTCAGCTGCGGCTGTCGTGGTGGCTCAGACCTCGAGGTGGTTGCGGATCGCCTGTGCGGCGGCTTCGAGGTCGGCGCGGGCCACCGACGCAGCCGCGTTGGCGAAGTCGAGCTGGCGCATGCTGTGCGTGGGCACCACGTGCAGGTGCGTGTGCGGCACCTCGTAGCCGGCGATGATCAGCCCCACCCGGTCGCACCCGAAGGCATCGCGTTGGGCCCGCCCCACCCGGTGGGCCACCTCGAACAGGTGCGCCGCCAGGGCGGGTTCGAGATCGACCCAGTGGTCGACCTCGGCGATCGGCACCACCAGCGCGTGCCCGGTGGCGAGCGGGTTGATCGACATGAACACCACACAGTGCTCGTCGCGGTGCACGAACGTGCCGGGGATGTCGCCGTCGATGATGCGGGTGAAGATGGTGGGCATCAGACGAACCCGCCGGAGGCGGCGAACACGTCGCCGTTGCAGTACGAGCTCTCCGGGCCGGCAAGGAAGCGCACCAGTTCGGCGAGTTCCTCGGCGGTCGCCATGCGACCCCGTGGGATCTGCATCACGATGCCGGCCATCACCATCGGGTCCATGGGTGCGAGCAGCGGTGTATCGACCCAGCCCGGGCACACTGCGTTCACGCGGATGCCGAACGGCGCCACTTCCTGGCCCACCGACTTGGTGAGGGCGATGATGCCTGCCTTGGCCGTGGCGTAGTGCAACGCCCCCGCGAGCGGCCGGAGGCCGAGCACCGACGAGATGTTCACGATCGCGCCCTGCCGGGCCGGCGTCATGTGCCGCAGCGCGGCGCGGGTGCCGTAGAAGGTGCCGTAGAGATGCACCTTGATCATCCGGTCCCAATCGGCGTCGCTGAGGCCCACCGTCGAATCCGGAGGCACCATCGCGTCGATCCGGCCCTCCATCCGCTTCATCTGGTTCTCGATCGAGCGGGCCGTGCGGGCCGGATCGGGCGGGGGAGCGATGCCCGCGTTGTTGATGAGGATGTCGAGCCGTCCATGTCGCTCGACCGCCTTGTCGATCTCGGCATCGAACGCCGCTGGGTCGCAGACGTCGAACACGGCGGTGTCGCCGTTCACCTCGATCGCCAACGCCGCGGCTGCGTCGGCACTGATGTCGTTCACCACGACGGTGGCGCCGTCGGCGGCCAGTCGGCGCACGAATGCGGCGCCCAGCCCCGAGCCTCCACCGGTGACGAACGCGACCTGCCCTGCGAGTGCACCCTGTGTCATGCGCCGATCGTAGGTGGTCGGGCAGGCGATACCCGGCCTGTACGATGCGGCCGATGGCAGAAGCCGGCACAGCACACCAGGGTTCGCAGCGGTATCTCACTGCGCCCAACCTGTTCACGCTGCTGCGGCTGTGCTGTCTGCCGCTGTTCCTGCACCTGCTCTACGGCCGCGACAACCTGGCTGCGGCCGGGTGGGTGCTGCTGGCGATCGGCCTCACCGACTGGGTCGACGGCTGGCTGGCCAGGCGGTTCGACCAGGTGAGCGAGTTCGGCAAGGTGTTCGACCCGGTGGCCGACCGCATCTTGTTCTTCGTCTCGCTGATCGGCATCATCGTGTACCCCATCGCGCCGCTGTGGTTCTTCTGGGCCGTGCTCGTCCGCGAGGTGGTGTTCGGTGGCACGGTCGCCATCGCCACCGTGGCGTTCAAGATGCAGCGATTCGACGTCACCTACTGGGGCAAGCTCGCCACGTTCTTGCTGATGGGCGCGATCCCCGCGTTCGTGGTGGGCGAGTCGACCTTCCCGGCGCACCAGTTCTTCACGTGGCTCGGGTACGCCGTGGGGGTGCCCGGTCTCGTCCTCAGCTACTGGACGGCCGTCGCCTATGTGCCCACCATTCGGGCGAGCCTGCGTGCCGGGCGCGCATGAGCGCCACCCCCATTCCCCACCGAGGAGCACGACGATGAAGGCAGTGATCATGGCCGGCGGCGAGGGCACCCGCCTGCGCCCGCTCACCTCGAACGCCCCCAAGCCGATGCTGCCCATCGCCAACCGGCCGATGATGGAGCACGTCATCAACCTGCTTCGCCAGCACGGCTTCGACGAGATCGTCGTCACGGTCGCCTTCCTCGCCAACCACATCAAGACCTACTTCGGCGACGGCAGCGAGTTCGGGGTCACCATCCGCTACGCCGACGAACCCGTGCCCCTCGGCACAGCGGGCAGCGTGGGCAACGCCCGCGAGTTCCTCGACGACACGTTCCTCGTCATCTCGGGCGACGTGCTCACCGATATCGACCTCACCAAGGTGCTCGACTTCCATCGCGAGCACCACGCGATGGCGACGATCGGCCTCACCGCGGTCGACAACCCGCTCGAGTTCGGCATCGTCATCACACGCGACGACGGCACGATCGAACGCTTCCTCGAAAAGCCCACGTGGGGCCAGGTGTTCAGCGACACCATCAACACGGGCATCTACGTGCTCGAACCGAGCATCTTCGACTACATCCCGAGTGGCCGCAGCGTCGACTTCTCCGGTGAGGTGTTCCCCGCCCTGCTCGAAGCCGGCAAGCCACTGTACGGCGCCGTGGTCGAGGGCTACTGGGAAGACGTCGGCACGCTCGAGGCGTATCTGTCGGCCCACAAAGACGTGCTCGACCAGAAGGTGGCCGTCGACATCCCCGGCTTCCGCGTGAACGACGGGGTGTGGTTGGGCGAGGGGTCGGAGGTGTCGCCCGACGCCGTCGTGCAGGCCCCGTGCGTGATCGGCCCCGGCTGCTCGGTCGAGGCCGGCTGCCATGTGGGTGAGTACACGGTGCTCGGCTCGAACGTGCGCATGCTCGCCGACGCCGAGATCGAACGCTCCGTGATCCACGACAACGTCTACGTGGGTTCACGCTCACGGGTGCGGGGCGCGATCGTCGGCCGCAGCACCAGCATCCGCACCAACGTGCGCATCGACGAGGGCGCGGTGATGGGCGACGAGGTGTTCGTCGGTTCCGACGCCGTCGTCACCGGCGATGTGAAGATCTACCCGTTCAAGACCATCGAGGACGGCGCAGTCGTCAACAGCTCGATCGTCTGGGAGAGCAAGGGGTCGCGCAGCCTGTTCGGGCGCGAGGGTGTGAAGGGCCTCGCCAACGTCGACGTCACCCCCGAGATGGCCGTACGCGTGGCCATGGCCTACGGCACAGCACTGCGCAAGGGCACGACGGTGGTCACCTCGCGCGACTCCAGCCGTGCGGCGCGCATGTTGAAGCGGGCGATGATGGCGGGCCTCAACGCGGCAGGCATCGACGTGCTCGACCTCGAGGTTGCCAGTGTGCCGGTCACCCGCTTCCTGGTGCGGTCGCCCCGGGCCTTCGGTGGCCTCACGGTGCGCTTGCACCACAACGACCCCGACCGGGTGGTGGTGCGGTTCTTCGACTCGGCCGGCACCGACATCACCGAAGACGCGCAACGAAAGATCGAGCGGTTGTTCCAACGCGAAGACACGCGGCGTGCGTTGGCCGCCGAGATCGGCGACATCCAGTTCCCGCCTCGCGCACTCGAGGAGTACACCGTGGCGCTCGAGGCCACGGTCGAGGCCGCCGCCATCCGCGACTTCGGGTTCAAGCTGGTGGTCGACTACTCCTTCGGTGCCGCGAGCACGGTGATGCCCATGCTGCTCGGCAAGCTCGGCGCCGACGTGCTGGCCGTGAACCCGTACGTGTCGACGGCCGCACGGGTGGCCTTCGATCCCGATGCGGCGCTCGACCGGGTGGCCGGACTGGTGCGTGCCTCGGGTGCACACCTCGGCGCCATCATCGACGCCGATGGCGAACGGTTGCGGCTCGTCGACGACCAGGGTCGGGTGCTGTCGCACACCGACGGCTTGCTGGCGTTCGTCGAACTGGTGGCCGACTACCTGCTGGGCGACACCATCGCTCTGCCCACGAACATCACCGAGCGCGCCAGCGAGATCGCCGCCGGTCACCAGGTGCAGGTGGTGGCCACGAAGCTGTCGACACCGGCGCTGATGGCTGCTGCGTCGGAACCAGGGGTGGGCTTCGCAGCCGACGGCGCCGGTGGCTACATCCTGCCCGGCTTCCTGCCCGCGTTCGATGCGGCCGCCGCACTGCTGAAGATGCTCGACCTGCTGGCACGCAGCGGCCGGTCGCTCAGCGCCGTCGTCGACGGACTGCCCAAGGTGCACCTCGTCCACGAGACCGTCATCACCCCGTGGGACCAGAAGGGCATGGTGATGCGCAGCCTCATGGAGATGGGGTCGCGCGACCTCGAACTCGTCGACGGCGTGAAGATCCGCCACGCCAACGGCTGGATGCTGGCCCTGCCCGACCCGGAAGACCCTGTCACCCACATCTGGGCCGAGGCAGGCACCGACGCCGATGCACGGCAACTGGCCCAGGAGTACGCCCGTCGTATCAGGCAGTTCCTGCGCTGACACGGTCGACCCGAGACCCTGGGGCGACTAGGTTGACGCCATGACCGTGCCCGACCACCTGCGCTATTCCAGCGACCACGAGTGGATCTCGATCGACGGCGGCCGTGCCCGGATCGGTATCACCGACTATGCGCAAGACGCGCTCGGCGATGTGGTGTTCGTGCAGATCCCGCGTGTCGGCGCCACGGTCACTGCCGGCGATGCGATGAGCGAGGTCGAGAGCACCAAGTCGGTCAGCGACATCTTTGCCCCGCTCACCGGCACCGTCGTGGAGGTGAACGACGTGCTGGGCGATCATCCCGAGGTGCTCAACACCGATCCCTACGGCGCCGGGTGGATCTGCGACATCGAGATCGCCGACCCAGGTCAGGTCGACGATCTGCTCGACGCAGCCGGCTATCGCGCCCTGATCGAGGGCTAGAGTCGAGTCCGGTATGGCGTACGTGTTCTGCAATCAGTGCGGTCACCGGAACCCCACCGAGTCGGTGTTCTGCTCGTCGTGTGGTTCGCTGCTCGATCGGCCCGCCGACCAGACCATCACGCTCGCGAAGATCGATCCGCTGCAGGATGCGCCGGGCCCGGCCGACGACACCACGGTGCATCTCGGCGACCTGCCTGCCGACGCTGCGTCCTTGGTGGTGCGCAGCGGCTCACAGGCGGGCACGTCGTTCGCTCTGCGTCAGGGTGTCACCCGCCTCGGCCGTCATCCCGACAGCGAGATCATGCTCGACGACATCACCGTGTCGCGGCGCCATGCCGAGATCGTGCGCGATGGCGGGCAGTACCTCATCAGCGACGACGGCTCGCTGAACGGCACCTACGTGAACGGTGCGCGTGTCGAACGCAGCCGGCTCACCCAGGGCGACGAGATCCAGATCGGCAAGTTCCGGCTCGTGTTCTTCGAGCTGGGCCTCGGTTCGCCATGAGTGGGAACGCCACCGAGCGCCCCTATCTGTCGATCGGCGAGGTCCTCGGCCTCCTGCTGGAAGAGTTCCCCGATGTGACCATCTCGAAGATCCGCTTCCTCGAGAGCCAGGGGCTGATCGAACCCGAGCGCACCTCGTCGGGGTATCGCAAGTTCTACGACGCCGATATCGAGCGGTTGCGGGTGATCCTGCGCGAACAGCGCGAGAACTACCTGCCATTGCGCGTCATCCGCGACCGGCTCGAGACGGGTGAGATCGACGACAGCGGCGCGATCCCGGCACCGTCGACGGTGCCTCGCGGTATCCGCAACGTCGTCGCCCGCCACGATTCGGCACCCGACATCGACCTCGACGGCGACGACCCGACGGGCACGGTGAGCCGCCATGCCGCCGCAGTGCAGACCAATCGGCATCCCGCCGCCCAGGGCCGGCCGCTGGCCGCAGTGCAGGCCCCGGTCCACCCGGTTCCGGTGGTGCCCGTCGAACCCGTCGAGCCGAAGGTGTACCTGCGTGCCGAATTGTGCACGCTGGTGGGCATCACGCCGGGCCAGTTGAGCGAGCTCGAGTCGTACGGATTGGTGAGCGGGCGCGGCACCGGTTCGGGCGCCACCTACTCCGATGCCGATCTGGCCGTGGTGCAGGTGGCGGCCCGATTCCTCGAGCGTGGTATCGAGGCCCGGCATCTACGTGGTTGGCGGCAGTCGGCTGAGCGTGAGGTGGGCCTGTTCGAGCAGCGCATCACGCCGTTGCTGCGCCAGCGCAACCCGAAGGCCCGCGCCGAGGCACGGCAGAACCTGGCCGATCTCGCTGGGCTCGGCGCCGAGCTGCGCCAGGCGCTGATGACCTCGCTGCTGCGGCAGTACACCGACGACTGACGAGTCGTCTCCCGCTGTCCTTCCGGGCCCGCAGTACCCCTTGTCGCTGTGAGCGGGTACGATCGCAGGTGTGGTCCCCATGGAGCTCGTCGGAGTCAGGGTGGAAGTTCCCGCCAACACCCCCGTGGTGGTGCTGCGCGAGCAGAACGACCAGCAGCGACTGCTCCCGATCGTCATCGGTGGGCCCGAGGCGTCGTCGATCCACGCCGCCATCGAAGGGGTCGAGCCGCCTCGGCCGCTCACCCACGATCTGATGGTCACGGTGCTGAGCACGTTGGGTGCGGCCCTGCAACACATCGTGGTCACCGAACTGCGCGATCACATCTTCTACGCCGAACTGCACCTGCTCGACCAGGCCGGTGCCGCCCATGTGGTGTCGAGTCGCCCGTCGGATGCGGTGGCGCTGGCGGCTCGGGTGGGTTGCCCCATCTATGCCACCGAGGCATTGTTGGCCGAGGCGGGCCAGGTGCCCCAGGTCGACGAGGCCGAGGCGATCATCGACGAGTTCCGCGACTTCCTCGACGAACTCGACCCCGACGATTTCCGCAGCGAGTGAATCGCGCGATTCGCGCGATTTCTCGCGCGGTGTGTGGTTGACAGCGCGCGGGCGCGTTGCTATGGTCGGCCGCTGTGCGGATGACAGGAGCGTAGTTACGCCGGTGTCACCCGCTCGTCACGACGACTCGACAGGGGCTGACCAGCGATGAACCAGATGGCCGAGCACGAGGGCTACAGCGGCACCAAGGCGGCGAGCATCGTCGGCATCTCGTACCGTCAGCTCGACTACTGGGCGCGCACCGATCTGGTGCGGCCATCGCTCAGCGACGCTCGTGGCAGCGGCTCGCGGCGGCTCTACTCGTACCGCGACCTGCTCGAGCTGCGTGTCATCAAGAGC
>JBEIIG010000118.1:0-7173 GCA_040380855.1 Acidimicrobiaceae bacterium
ACAGCACGTCGATGCAGTCGTTCAACTTTGCCGCGGTCACGTCGGTCGAGGCCACCGACGCGTCGACGGTGACGATCACGCTGGCGGCTCCCGATCCTGCGCTGCCGGCGAAGTTGTCGATCTGGGCCCAGGTGCGCCAGCAGAAGTACGACGAGGCCGCCGGAGATGCGATCGGCGGGTCCGACAAGCCGGGCATGGGAACCGGTCCCTTCAGCATCACGTCGTACTCGTCGGCCGACGGCGCCGTCCTCACCCGCAACGACAGCTACTGGGCGGGCAAGTCGAAGGTGAAGCAACTCGAGTTCAAGGTGATCGGCGACCCCGACACGGCTCGTCTGGCCCTGAGCAGCGGCGAGATCGACGGGTTCTTCGACGTACCCCTCATCGCCACGCGTCAGTGGGACCAGCTCGAGAACGCGACGATGACGTATGTGCCGGGTGCCTACAACGACTTCCTGTCGATGAACGTCACCCGCGCTCCGTTCGACGATGTGAACGCTCGTATCGCCATCGGCCACCTCATCGACCGCGCCGGCCTGCTCGGCCCGCTCTTCAACAGCCGAGCCACCGTGGCGCAGAGCATCGTGCCCGCCATCCAGATGACGGCCACGTTCGGCGACGACGGCGCGAAGAAGATGTACGAGGCCATCGGTGCGCTCCCCGAGTTCTCGATCGACAAGGCCAAGGAGGCACTCGCCAAGTCGGCCACGCCCGACGGCTTCACCGTCGACCTCGCGGTCGACACCAGCCAGCCGTGGATGTCGCCGCTGGCCCAGCACCTGGCCGAGAACGCCAAGCAGGTGGGCATCACCATCAACGTGAAGCAGGTGTCGGCGGCCGACTGGGGTGCCGGGTTGTTCGATCCGGCGGGCAGTCCGCTGCAGTTGGTGGCGCTCGGCGGGGCCACGCCGTGGGCCGGTGAACTCCCGCCCGTCGTGTTCGGCAGCGCGGCCATGTTCCCCATCGCCGGCTACGGCGACGAGGCCATCGACGGCCTCGTCGGTCAGGTCGCTCAGGCCGCCACCGTCGACGCCATCCGGCAACCGCTGCAGGACCTGCTCGCCAAGGCCACGGCCGACCTGCCCTACGTGCCGCTGTTCGACGAGCAGGTGGCCACGGCCATCTCGAACAAGTTCGTGTGGGAGGGCGGCTACTCGTACAACGCCATCTCGCAGGCGTGGCCGCTGCAACTCGGTGGAGCCGGGTGACGCTCGCTGCGTACGCGTTGCGCCGCATCGCGGCGATTCTCGTCATTCTCGTGGTGCTGTCGTTGCTGGTGTTCGGGCTGCTCGCCCTGATGCCGGGTGACCCTGCGCTCACGCTGCTGGGGCCGAAGGCGTCGACGCCCGAGGCCCTGGCAGCGGTGCGCGAACGGTTCGGCCTGAACGATCCGTTCCTCACCCAGTACGCCCGATGGGTCGGCAACGCCGTGCGCGGCGACTTCGGCGAGTCGATCTACTCCGGCGACCCGGTCACCACGCTCATCGCCGACCGGGTGGGGGTCACCGCCTGGCTGGCGGTGTACGCCCTGGTACTCACCGTGCTCGTCGCCGTGCCGCTCGGCCTGGCGGCGGGCACCCGCCCGGGTTCGCGCACCGACCGGGCCGCTACTGCGGTCAGCCTCATCACCCTCAGCGCCCCCACGTTCGCCGTGGGCTTCCTGCTCATCTACGTCTTCGCCGTCACGCTCGACTGGTTCCCGTCGTTCGGTGCCGGCGACGGGTTCTTCGACACCCTCTGGCACATGACGTTGCCTGCCGTCACCCTGGCCGCGGGGCAGACCGCGGTGCTGCTGCGCCAGACGCGGGCCGCCACGATGGACGTGGCCGAACGCGACTTCGTCACCTTCGCTCGGGCTCGCGCCATCAGCCCGGGTCGCATCCGCCAGCGGTACGTGCTGCGCAACGCGTCGCTGCCGGTGCTCACCTCGGCGGGGTTGCTGCTGGCCTACGGCCTCACCGGTGCCGTGCTGGTGGAGAACGTGTTCGCCCTGCAGGGCTTGGGCACCCTGCTGGTGCGGTCGGTCGCGCAGCTCGACCTGCCGGTGGTGCAGGGGTTGGCCATGTTCACCGCGCTGCTGGTGCTGCTGACCAACCTCGTGGTCGACCTGCTCTATTTCGCGCTCGACCCGCGGTTGCGGCGCGCGGCGGTGGTGTCGTGACGGCGGCCGTGCAGCCTGCGGCGGCTGCCGACCCGGCACGCCGGGTGCGGTGGGGGTGGCTGTTCTGGGCAGCCGTCGGCGTGGTGGCGCTGGCGGTGTTCGCTGCGCTGACGGTGCGGTGGATCGCCCCGTACGAACCGTCGGCACAGAACCTGGTCGACAGCGGGCAGGGGCCGAGTGGTCAGCACTGGCTGGGCACCGACCAGTTGGGCCGCGACATCTTCTCGCGCCTGCTCGCCGGGGCGCGCACCGGCCTGATCGGGCCGTTGGTGGTGGCCATCGGCGCGGGGTTCATCGGCACCGCGCTCGGGCTGTGGACCGGGTACGCCGGCGGGGCGGTCGACTCGGTGGTGATGCGCACGATCGACCTGATGTACGCGGTGCCACCGCTGCTGGTGGCCATCGTGGTGGTGGGCCTGTTCGGTGGTGGCTACTGGCTGGCCGTGGGGGTGTTGATCGTGCTGTCGGCGCCGGGCGACGTGCGCATCGTGCGCGCTGCCGTGATGGCCCAGCGCGAACTGCCGTATGTGGCGGCGGTGCGCACCGTGGGGGTGGGCCCACTGCGCATCGCCGTGCGGCACGTGCTGCCCAACGTCACGCCGACGGTGGTGGCCAACGTGCTGCTGCAGTTCGTGGTGGGCCTGATCGCCCTGTCGGGCCTGGCGTTCCTGGGCCTCGGTGTCGAGGCCGGCTCGCCCGACTGGGGCCTGATGGTGGCCGAGAACCGTGGCATCCTCGACCTCAACCCGTGGGCGGTCATCGGGCCCGCCGTGTGCATCAGCCTGCTCGCCATCGCGGTCACGGTCATCGGCGACCGCGTGTACGAGGTGCTCTCGCAGCGGACGGCAGCGCGATGAACGAGCCGCTGCTCAGCGTCGACGATCTGGGCATCGCCGTCGACCACCGCGAGTTGGTGCACCGGGTGTCGCTGCACCTCGCCCGTGGCGAGTCGCTGGCGCTGGTGGGCGAGAGCGGGTCGGGCAAGTCGCTCACGGCGCGTGCCCTGGTGTCGCTGCTGCCCAGCGGGCTGCGGGCGACGGGCACGCTGCATGTCGACGGCGCCGAGGTCGACCCGACGGCGCGCGCTGCGGGCCACCGCGGCCGCCAGGTGGCGTTGTTGCTGCAGGACCCGTTCACGATGCTGAACCCCACGATGACGGCGGGCGACCACATCGCCGAGACGCTGTCGGCTGCGGGCCGACCGCGGGCCGACGTGCCGGCCGAGGTGACCCGTCGCCTCGCCGAGGTGGGCATCACCGACCCGTCGGTGGCCGGCCGGTATCCGTTCGAACTGTCGGGTGGCATGTCGCAGCGCGTGGCGCTGGCGGCAGCGTTGGCCAACGACCCTGGTGTGCTGGTGGCCGACGAGCCCACCACCGCGCTCGACGCCACCACCCAGCACGATGTGCTCGCCCTGTTGCGCCGCATCCAGGCCGACCGGGGCATGGGCCTGGTGCTGATCACCCACGACCTGCGCGTTGCCTTCTCGGTGTGCGACCGGGTGATGGTGATGTACGCCGGGTCGATCGTCGAGCACGCCCCCGCCGCGGCACTGCGCGACCAGCCGCTGCACCCGTACACCGTGGGCCTGCTCACCTCGGTGCCGTCGACCGAGCACTACCAGCAACGTCTGGTGGGCATCGAGGGCTCGGTGCCCGCCACCCACACCGTGCTCGACCGGTGCGCGTTCGCCGACCGCTGTGCGCACCGCATCGACGCCTGTGTGGCCGCGGCACCATCGCTGGTGGAGGTGTCGCCCGGTCGGTTCAGCGCCTGCCTGCGCACCGGCGAGCTGGCCGCTGCGGTGCAGGTGCGCGATGCCGCAGGGGTGCGTGCTCCCGCGGCGCCTGGCGAGGCGGTGCTGCAGGTGCGCGACCTGCGCAAGGTGTACCGCTCGGGCGGCGCCACGCACACGGCGCTCGACGGGGTGTCGTTCCAGCTGCGCCGTGGCGAGGCGCTGGGGGTGGTGGGCGAGAGCGGGTCGGGCAAGACCACCATCGCCCGCTGCCTGCTGGGCCTCACCGCCGCCACCGAGGGCGAGATCGAGTTCGCCGGTGTGGGCGTGGTGGGTGGCCGTCGCAGCACAGCGCAGCGGCGGGCCGTCGCACGGGTGGTGCAGTGCGTGTTCCAAGACCCGTACAGCACGCTGAACCCGATGCACACCGTGGGGGCCACCCTGGCCGAGGCGCTGGCACACCGTGGTCGGCCGGTGGCGGATCGCAACGCAGAGGTGGCCGCACTGCTGCAGCGCGTGGGCCTGGCGCCCGACTTGGCCGGTCGCCGGCCCGTGGCGCTGAGCGGTGGCCAGCGTCAGCGGGTGGCCATCGCCCGTGCGCTCGCCGTGGAGCCGCAGGTGCTGCTGTGCGACGAGCCGGTGGCGGCGCTCGACGTGTCGGTGCAGGCGCAGGTGCTGGAACTGCTGCGCGAGGTGAACCAGCAGCAGGGCACGAGCCTGCTGTTCATCACCCACGACCTCGGTGTGGTGCGCCAGGTGACCGAGCGGGTGCTGGTGCTGCACCGCGGCGTGGTGGTCGAGGAAGGCGCCACCGACGCGGTGCTCGACCGTCCCGCACACGAGTACACCCAACGTTTGGTGGCCTCGATGCCGCGCGTCGGAGGGGACTGGCTGACATGAGCACCCCGGTGGAGCGGGAGATGCGGCTGGACCTGCTGCCTGAACTCGGCGGGACGTGGTGCCGCGACGTTGGCGAGCCCGGCCCGCGGCCGGCGCTCGTGCTGCTGCACGGCGGGCCGGGGTACAACTGCGAATACCTCCGACGTTTCGAGCAGTTCGCCCACACCGGCCGACGGGTGGTGCGCTACGACCAGATCGGCAGCGGTCGGTCGGCGGTGGCCGACGAGCACTACGTTCCGGGCACCTTCAGCGTCGACGTGTTTCGCCGAGAGCTTGCCGCGCTGCGCCGCGAGTTGGGCCTGGCCGAGGTGGTGCTGGTGGGTCAGTCGTGGGGCTGCATGCTGGCCCTCGAGCACGTGCTCGTCGGCGCCGAGGGCGTGCGCGGGCTGGTGCTGATGAGCGGCCCGGCGAGCATCGAGGAGTGGAACGCCGAGACGCTGCGGTTGCGCAGCGAGCTGCCTGCCGACGTGCTGGCCGTGCTCGAGGCCGAGGAGGCCGCCGGCCGGGTGGGTAGCCCGGCGTTCAAGCAGGCCTACGCGGTGTGGGAGCGCACGCATGTGCTGCGCATGGACGACCTGCCGCCGTGGGAAGCCGAGGCGCTGGCGATGTTCGAGCACGACAGTCGCGTGTACGACCTGCTGACGGGCGGCGCCGAGTTCCCCACTGGCGGCACGATGAACGAGTTGCAGGACTGGGACGTGCGACCACGGTTGCACGAGGTGCGCGTGCCCACGTTGCTGCTGTCGGGCCGGTACGACGAGGCCACGCCAGCGGTGATGTCGACGTTGCACCGGGGCATCGCCGGGTCGGAGTGGCACGTGCTCGAGGAGAGCTCACACAGCTGCCACACCGAGCAGGAGGCCCTGACGATGCTGCTGGTGGCAGACTTCCTGGCTCGTATCGAGACGAGGACCGGATGACCCGTAAGCGGCGCACACGTGAAGAGACCCGGGCACTCCTCCACGACGCCGCTCTCCGCGTGGTGCTGGCCCGGTCGAACGGCGATCGGAGCGCCTCGACGAACCCGCTGGCCGGGATCCGGATCACCGATGCGCTGGAGGAGGTGAACCGGTATCTGCGCGAGCACGACCCGAATGCCACCGAGATGACCACTGGCGCCGTCTACAACATCTGGCCGAGCCAGGAGGACTTCCAGGCTGCGCTGCTCGACTTCGTGATGATGGCAGCTGGTCTGCCCCAGATCGAGCGGGTGCGTGCCACGCTCGACCACGGCCTGGCCGAAGGACTCGACTGGCGCGAGCTCGTCGCGCGGTGCTTCGGTGTCGACTTCGAGGTGAGCTTCGAGGAGCCGACCATGTTCCTGATGATCGGCGTGTCGGCGCTGGCCTCGCCACAGAAGGTGGCCGAGTCCAACGAGGAGGGCAACCGCAGCTACGTGGCCGAAACCGGCCGGATCCTGCGCCGCATCATCCGCCACGGCGGGCGGCGCATGGCGCCTGGTCGCACCATCGAGGATCTCGTGTGGGCGATCGAGGCGATCGAGGTCGGCTACCTCATCCGCCGTCGCACCAACCCCGAGGTGACCGCTCGCACGGCGCGTGGCCGCACGGTGGTGCAGGAGGCGATCATCGCGCTCGTGGAGCAGTTCACCGTCGACGCCTCCACCGGGAACAGGTCCTGACAACTCCGTAACTTTCTGATGTAGCGTTCCGGGCATGGTGCTGAGTGCCAACAACGTCACCCCGGGGCCGGGTGCCTCCGTCGATCTGCTCTTCCGCGAGCCGATCGAGATGCGCGACGGGGTGCGCCTCGTCGCCAACGTGTTCCTGCCCAAGCAGCGCACCGGTGGCGTGCCGGCGATCATCGAGTTCACCCCGTACTCGCGCGACACCGGGTCGCCCGAGGGCGTGCGTTTCGCGAGCGAGGGCTTCGCGTTCGTGTCGGTCGACTGCCGCGGTCGGGGCGACTCCGAGGGTGAGTTCCTCGGCCACCACGGCGGCGAGGCCGACGACGGGTACGACCTCGTCGAGTGGGCGGCCGCACAGCCCTGGTGTACTGGCGACGTGGCGTTGTTCGGCGGTTCCTACACCGGGCAGAACCAGTGGACCACAGCGGCGGCGCATCCCCCGCACCTGCGCACCATCATCCCGGCCGTCGCCTCGATGGGGGGCCTGGCGCCCGGCGCCGGTGGCATCCCGATCGACCACCAGTTCAACTGGGGCATGCTCACGGCGGGCAAGACGCTGTCGAGCCGTGTGGTGGCCGAGGCGGCGATGCACATCGCCCGCCTGGCCGAGGCGTTCGAGGCGCACGAATCGTTCCGGTCGCTGAACGCAAGGCTCGGCGGGCCGTGGGGCCTGCCCGACGAGATGAACACCACGCCGCAGTTCGCGCCGTGGCGACCCGAGTGGGGGCC
>JBEIIG010000119.1:0-7115 GCA_040380855.1 Acidimicrobiaceae bacterium
AAACGGCGTATACGACGCCAACCCACGATCCGCCAACGTCTTCGAAATCGCCGCCGTCAACGTCGTCTTACCATGGTCAATATGACCCATCGTGCCAATATTCACATGCGGCTTCGTACGCTCGAACTTCGCCTTGCTCATGGGAGACGCTCTCCTACTGTCGTGGTGGTGGGTGGTTACAGGGTGTCTGGTAGCGGCGACCGGGATCGAACCGGTGACCTTCCGATTATGAGCCGGATGCTCTGACCATCTGAGCTACGCCGCCAGGGGCTTTGCCGTCCGCCCGTGCCCCCGTGGAGGCCACGGAGGGAACGAGCGGTGGTCGAGCCCTCTATCGGAGTCGAACCGATGACCTACGCCTTACCATGGCGTTGCTCTACCTACTGAGCTAAGAGGGCGACAGGCGCGCGGGGCTACCCCCGGGCCAGCGCAACACGATAGCGGCCAACGCGCCGGAACCACCAGTCGAATCTCCTTCGGCGCGATGTTCGTGTCGGGTACCCTCGCCGATCGTGGCAGGCGCGACAGGTCCGCAGTCGGACAACGCAGGGGCGACCGACCCGACGGACCGGTCGTCGTCGACGATCATCGTGCGTGGCGCACTACCGGGCGACGCCGAGGCGATCCGCACCATCTACAACTACGAGGTGCTGCACACCACGGCCACGTTCGATCTCGTGCCCCGCTCGCTCGACGACCAGCAACAGTGGCTGGCGGCCCGCTCGGGGGCGTTCAGCGCCATCGTGGCCGTCGACACGGCGCAACCCGACCCCACCGGCGGCGAACCGGCCGTGGTGGGCTTCGCCGCGCTGTCGCCCTATCGCGAGCGGGCCGCATACCGCACCAGCGTCGAGGACTCGGTCTACGTACGCCGCGACCGTGGCGGCGAGGGCATCGGCACCCGACTGCTCGAGGCCCTGCTCGACATCGCCGAGGGCAGCGGCTTCCACGCCGTGTTCGCTCGGATCGAGGCGTCGGGCAGCGCCTCGCGTGCCCTGCACGCCCGCTGCGGGTTCGAGTTGGTCGGGATCGAACGCGAGACGGGCCGCAAGTTCAACCGCTGGCTCGACGTTGCGTTGATGGAGTGTGTGCTGCACGAACGTCACACCCGCCCGGGTCGATGACCGAACAGTGGTAATCAACCACTAGCATCGGGGTTCCATGAACGAGCGGCCGGGGTGGACCTTCCTGTCGAACCACGGCCATGTCCTGCTCTGCCTCGCCGCCGACCCCGACGCGCGCCTGCGCGATATCGCCGACCGGGTGGGCATCACCGAGCGGACGGCGTTCGGCATCATCGAGAGCCTCGAACAGGCCGGCATCGTCGAACGCCACAAGGTCGGCCGCCGCAACAGCTACCTCATCAACCGCGACGCTCCGCTGCGTCACCAGATCGAGGCCCACCACTCGGTGGGCGATCTGATCGATCTCCTGCGCTGAGCCGCAGGCCACCGCGGTCGACGTACGAGGGCTCAGTCGGAGAGGTCGAGACCCAACTCCTCGGCCTCGTCGGCGAGACCCAACCACGTCTCCTCGGCCCGGTCGAGGGTCGCCTGCGCTGTGGTGAGCGCATCGCTCAGCCGGGCGAGTTCGCGGTGATCGGTGGTGGCACCCAGTTCGGCCACCAGCGCGTCGCGACGTTCGGTGGCTGCCGTCATGTCGCGTTCGGCCTGCGCGAGTTGGCGGCGCACCGTGCTGGGGCTGCGGCCACCCGAGGGTCGAGGCCGGGCCGCCCGCGCGGGCGTTGCGGTTGCGGGCGTTGCGGTTGCGGGCGGTGGGGCGGCGGCCTGGCGGCGCTGCTCGAGCCAGCCGGTGACCCCACCGCGCACTTCGCGCACCACGCCCCCTTCCTCGACAGCCAGCACCTGGTCGACCGTACGGTCGAGGAACACCCGGTCGTGGCTCACCACGACCGCGATGCCGGGCCACTCGTCGAGCAGGTCCTCGAGCGCTCGCAGGGTGTCGAGATCGAGGTCGTTCGTGGGCTCGTCGAGCAGCAGCACGTTGGGCTGCTCGAGCAACGTGAGCAGCAACTGCAGGCGGCGCCGCTCGCCGCCGCTCAACGTGCCGATCGGAGCGAACTGGGCATCGCCGTCGAACCAGAAGCGGCGCATCAGGGCGACATCGGCCAACGAGGGTTCGCCCTTGTCGCCCGCCACGGCCTCACGCACCCGCTGCGCGGTGTCGAGTGTGCGCCCGAGTTGGTCGTAGTAGCCCAGTTGCACGGTGGCCCCGCGCTCGACCGTGCCGGCGACGGGTTCGAGCCGACCGGCGATCAGGTCGAGCAGCGTCGACTTCCCTGCCCCGTTGGGGCCGACGACGCCGACTCGTGCGCCCGGCTCGAGCCGCAGCGAGACGTCGCGCAGCACCGGTGTGGAGTCGGGCCACCGGAACGACACGTCGCGCAACTCGACACCCTTCGACCCGAGGCGCTGACTGCCCATCGCCATCGTGAGGTCGCCCTGCCGAGCGGGGGCATCGGGTCGGGCCGACACGATCGCTGTCGCCCGCGCCAGGTGCGCCTTGGGCTTGGAGGTGCGTGCCGGCGCCCCACGGCGCAGCCAGGCGAGTTCGGCCTTGGCGAGCGTGCGCCGGGTCTGCTCGGTAGCCTCGGCCTGCGCCTCGCGTTCGGCGCGTCCGGCCAGGTATGCGGCGTACCCCGACCCCGCATGCCAGCCGGCGGCGATGTGCAGGTAGGCGCGGCCACGATCGAGTTCGAGCACACGGTTGGTGACCCGGTCGAGCACGTGGCGATCGTGGGTGACCATCACCAGGCCGCCGCGGAACTCGGTGAGCCACTGCTCGAGTGCAGCGATCGCGTCGAGGTCGAGGTGGTTGGTGGGTTCGTCGAGGATGAGCGCGTCGTGCTCGCCGGCGAGGAGGCGGGCCAGCGCCACCCGCTTCGCCTGGCCACCCGAGAGTTGATCGGTGGGGGTGTCGAGCAGACGGCCCATCCCGAGTCGTTCGAGCATGGCCTCGGCCTGCCAGGTGCCACCCGCCGCAGCACGCACGGGCCCGGCCGGCAACTGCGGATGCTGGTCGAGCACGCCGATGCGGGCACCGCGACCCCAGCGCACCGTTCCCGCGGGTTCGCCCCCGACCGCCTCGGGCTCGATGGTGCGGGCGAGCATCCGCAGCAACGTCGACTTGCCGCACCCGTTGATGCCGACCACCCCGAGCCGATCGCCGGCCGCGATGGTGACGGCAAGGTCGCGAAACAACGGGCGGTCGGGCCGTGAGGCGCTGAGGTGCTCGGCGTCGATGAGGATCATGGGAGCGAAGGAGGAACGCTGCCGGCGACAGCGTCGACCGGCGGAAAACCGACGACGCCAGGCCCGAAGGCCTGGCGATCGTTGGTGGGCCGGGAAGGATTCGAACCTACGTAGGCTGTGCCGGCAGATTTACAGTCTGCTCCCTTTGGCCGCTTGGGTACCGACCCCTGATGCAGTCGCCCACGCTACCGGCCCGGCGCGGGCCCGACCAACCGGGATGACGCGTCGCGATCACTACGCTGTCGGCATGCCGAGTTTCGACGTCGTCTCCGAAGTCGACCGCCAAGAGGTGCGCAACGCCGTCGATCAGGCGCAGCGCGAGATCGCCACGCGGTTCGACTTCAAGAACACCAACTCCTCGATCGAACAGAACGACCTGGTCATCACGTTGCGAACAGTCAGCGAAGACCGCCTCGCCGCACTGCGTCTGGTGCTCGAGGAGCGCCTCGTGAAGCGGGGCGTGTCGTTGAAGGGTGTCGACTACGGCACCGTCGAGGAAGCAACGCAGAACACGGTCCGCCAGGTCGTCACGATCAAGGTGGGTATTTCGGGCGACAAGGCCCGCGAGATCAACCGCACCATCAAGGACAAGGGCCCCAAGGGTGTGAGCAGTCAGACCCAGGGCGACTCGGTGCGGGTCACCGGCAAGAAGCGCGACGACCTGCAGGCGGTGATCACCCTGCTCAAGGCGACCGATCTGGCGATCCCGCTGCAGTTCGAGAACTTCCGCGACTGACCGGCCCACGCGGCCGATCGGGATGCGGATGCAGCGTCGCGATACCGAGATCGCGATAGGCGTCGACGACATCGGCATCGTCGTCGATCGCCAAC
This sequence comes from Acidimicrobiaceae bacterium, assembly GCA_040380855.1. Taxonomy (GTDB): domain Bacteria; phylum Actinomycetota; class Acidimicrobiia; order Acidimicrobiales; family Ilumatobacteraceae; genus VFMC01. The sequence goes on from JBEIIG010000119.1 coordinate 4,104, forward strand.
TCGAGCACGAACCCGGCTGTCTGCAGGTCGGTGGCCACCCGTCCTTTGAAGGCACCCGCTCGGCTGCGGTCGTTCGCACGTCGCACGAGCAGCAGATCCCAACGCATCTCATGCCGCGCCAGCCAGTCGACCGTGTCGTCGACGAGCCAGGCGGGGCGTCCCGACAACAGCACCACCGTGACCGCGTCGTCGAGCAGCGCCAGCAGCGACGGCACCGCGACGAGCGGTGCATCGTCGCGGGCAGCGGCGAAGAAGGCGTCCCAGTTGCGACGACCGCCCTCGCCGGTGAGCAGGTGCTGACGCGCCGACGTGTCGGCCACCACACCGTCGATGTCGACGAGCACAACTCGACCAGCAGGCCGCGGTTCGGCGCGCCACACCCCAGAGGCGCGCACGGCCGCCTCGGCGAACTCAGTCCTCACTCGGTGTCTCGGCCGCCCGTTGCTGCAGCTCGTTCACGACGCTGGCGTCGGCGAGGGTGGTGGTGTCGCCCAGATTGCGTCCCTCGGCCACATCGCGCAGCAGGCGCCGCATGATCTTGCCGCTGCGGGTCTTGGGCAGATCGGGCGTGAAGTAGATGGTCTTCGGCTTGGCGATGGCGCCGATCTCGTGGGCCACGAAGTTGCGCAGGTCCTGTTCGTCGACCGTGGCCCCGCCCCGCAGCGTGACATAGGCGATGATGGCCTGGCCGGTGGTGGCGTCGTTGGCGCCCACCACCGCCGCTTCGGCGACCGACGGATGGGCGACGAGCGCCGACTCGACCTCGGTGGTGCTGATGCGATGACCGCTCACGTTCATCACGTCGTCGACACGACCGAGCAGCCACAGGTAGCCGTCGTCGTCGAGTTTCGCGCCGTCACCGGCGAAGTATCGACCGGTGAACCGGCTCCAGTAGGTGTCGCGGTAACGCTCGGGGTCGCCCCAGATACCGCGCAGCATGCCGGGCCACGGCTGGGTGAGGGTGAGGTAGCCACCGCCGCGCAGCACCTGGGTGCCGTTCTCGTCGACGAGTTCGGCCCCGATCCCGGGCAACGGGAACGTGGCCGAACCCGGCTTGGTGGTGGTGGCACCGGGCAACGGGCTGATCATGATGCCGCCCGTCTCGGTCTGCCACCAGGTGTCGACGATGGGGCACCGGCTGCCTCCGATGTGCTCGTGGTACCACATCCACGCCTCGGGGTTGATCGGCTCGCCCACGCTGCCCAGCACCTTCAGCGAGCTGAGGTCGTGCTTGGCCGGCTCGTCGGTGCCCCACTTCATGAACGTCCGGATCGCCGTGGGGGCGGTGTAGAACTTCGTCACCCGGTACTTCTCGATGATGGCCCAGAAGCGGTCGTTGCCCGGGAAGTTGGGCACCCCCTCGTACATCACCTGGGTGGCCCCGTTGGCCAGCGGGCCGTACACGATGTAGCTGTGCCCGGTGATCCAGCCCACATCGGCGGTGCACCAGTAGATGTCGTCGTCGTGCAGGTCGAACACGTACTTGTGGGTGAAGGCCACCTGCGTGAGGTAGCCGCCACTGGTATGCATGATGCCCTTCGGCTTGCCCGTGGTGCCCGACGTGTAGAGCAGGAACAGCAGCTGCTCGCTGTCCATCGGCTCGGCGGGGCACACCGGATCAGCGGCGGCCATCAGGTCGTGGTACCAGTGGTCGCGACCCTCCTGCATCGGCACCTCGTTGCCCCCACGCCGCACCACCACCACACCGGTGATGCTGGGCGTCTGGGCCAGTGCCTCGTCGGCGACGGGCTTCAGCGGGAACACCTCGCCGCGGCGGTAACCACCGTCGGCGGTGATGAGCACCTTCGCCTCGGCGTCGTTGATGCGGTCGCGCAGCGAGTGCGAACTGAACCCGCCGAACACCACGCTGTGCGCCGCACCGATACGTGCGCACGCCAGCATGGCCACTGCCGCCTCCGGGATCATCGGCAGGTAGATGTTCACCCGGTCGCCGCGCTCCACGCCGAGGCCCTTCAGCACATTCGCGAACCGCTGCGTCTCGGCCAGCAACTCGGCGTAGGTGACGGTGCGGGTGTCGCCGGGCTCGCCCTCCCAGTGGAAGGCCACCTTGTCGCCACGGCCCGCGAGCACATGACGGTCGAGGCAGTTGTAGCTCACGTTCAGCTGGCCACCGATGAACCACTTCGCGAACGGCAGGTCCCACTCGCAGATCGTGTGCCACTCGGTGTTCCAGTCGAGCAGTTCGGCAGCCTGGTCGGCCCAGAACCCCTGATAGTCGGCATCGGCCCGGTCGTAGAGGAACGTCCCCGTGACCAAGGCGTCGCGCTTGAACGCCTCGGAGGGCGCAAAGCGCCGGTTCTCCCACTGCAGTGCGTCGATCGCGTTGGCGTCGCTCATCTCGTCGTCCCCTTCGGTTGATCCGCAGGGGTGAAGGTAGCAAAGCGGCGCAGTCCGTCGAGATGGCAACGGCCCGTCAGGCCGTCAGATCTCGACGCGCGAACCCACCTCGAACACGCGGTCGGTGGGCAGGTTGAAGAACCGGCTGGCGCTGTCGGCGCCACGGTTCAGCAGCACGAACAACTGCTCGCGCAAGGGGTGCATACCGGGCACCTTGCCGGCGATGATCGATTCGCGCCCGATGAAGTAGGTGACGTCGTCGGGGTCGAACTCGAGGCCGCGGTGCTCGATCTGGGCGAGCGCTGCCGGCACATCGGGGTCTTCCATGAAGCCGAACGTGAGCAGCACCTGGAACACTCCGGGCTCGACCTTGGTGACCTCGTAGCGGTCGTCGGGGTCGACGCGCGGCGCATCGTCGGTGTCGACCGACACGATGAGGGTGGTCTTGTGCAGCACTTTGTTGTGGCGCAGGTTGTTCACCAGCGCGGGCGGCGCCTTGCCGAGGTCTTTGAACATGAACACGGCGGTTCCGGCGACTCGCTTGATGTCGGTGGCCTCGTCGAGCGCCTCGATGATGGGCCGTTCGCCGCGGTGGATGCGTTCGGCCACCAGTTGGCGGCCACGACGCCACGTCTGCATCTGCACATACAAGAC
>JBEIIG010000120.1:0-7115 GCA_040380855.1 Acidimicrobiaceae bacterium
GCTCGGCGAGATGGGCTACTACGTGGTCAGCAAGGGCGACCTCGGCCCGTTCCGCGTGCGCATCCGCACCGCCAGCTTCAACAACATCTCGATCGTGCCCTGGGTGCTGCGCGGTGTGTACGTGCCCGACATCATCACGATCCTCGCCTCGCTGTACTTCATCCTCGGAGACATCGACAAGTGATGTTGGCGATCGATCTCCCGTACTGGGCACAGTCGCTGCTGCGCGTGCTGGGTGGCGCGGTCGCCGTGCTGCTGCCGGCCGGCACGATCGTGTACCTGTTCCTCTTCAAGATGATGAGCTTCATGCAGAGCCGCCTCGGCCCGATGGAGGCCGGCCCGTACGGTTCGCTGCAGCTGGTTGCCGAGGTCGGTAAGTGGCTGCAGAAGGAAGACATCCAGCCCGAACGAGCCGACAAGCGCATCTTCAAGCTCGCCCCGCTCATCGTGCTCGTGTCGACGTTCATCCTCGTCGCCGTGGTGCCGTTCGGCCCCGATGCCTACTTCACCGACTTCGAAGCGGGCATCTTCTACGCGTTGGCCGTCAGCTCGGTCAGCGTGCTGGGCATCCTCATCGCCGGCTGAAGCAGCGCCAACAAGTACTCGCTGCTCGGTGGCCTGCGTGCCGCCGGCCAGCTGATCGCCTACGAGTTGCCGATGGTGCTGGCCGTGATCGGTGTGGTCATCCAGGCCGGCACGATGAACCTGCAGCAGATCGTCGTGGCCCAGAACGCCGGGTCGATGTTCGGCTGGGACGGCCTCGGCAACCCGTACGTGCTCACCCAGTTCGTCGGCTTCCTGGTGTTCATGATCGCTGTCCAGGCCGAGCTCACCCAGACGCCATTCGACATGCCGATCGCCGAGAGCGAACTCGTGTCGGGCTACATGACCGAGTACTCGGGCTTCCGTTTCCTCATCTTCTTCATCGCCGAGTTCGCCAACGTGGGCATTTTCACGCTCATCGCCAGCGTGCTGTTCCTCGGTGGTTGGGGTGTGCCCTTCAGCTGGTTCGGCTGGGACACGATCGACTCGGTCGACAACTGGATGAACGTGGTGGGTCCGCTCATCATGGTCACCAAGATGCTGGCGCTGTCGTTCCTGGTGATGTGGGTGCGTTTCAGTTTCCCCCGTCTGCGTGAGGATCAGCTGCAGCGCTTCGCCTGGAAGGTGCTCATCCCGGTCTCGCTCGTCAACATCATGCTGACCGCGATCTTGAAGGTGGTCTTCTGATGCCCATGGCCCCGAAGATGCCCGGTGCTGCCAAAGGTCTCGGCGTCACGCTGAGCACCCTGCTGCAGACCATCAAGCCGAAGAAGCTCGGCGGTGGTGCCAACACCGTGCAGTACCCGCACGAGAAAGAGGCCCCGCCGCTGCGGGCCCGCGGTGTCATCGCGCTGCGCGAAGACAACTGCACCTCGTGCATGTTGTGCGCGCGCAGCTGCCCCGACTGGTGCATCTACATCGAAGGCCACAAAGAGCTGGCCCCGCCCCGTCGCGCCGGTGGTGCACCGCGCAAGGTGAACAAGCTCGACCGCTTCGACATCGACTACGCGCTGTGCATGTACTGCGGCATCTGCGTCGAGGTGTGCCCGTTCGATGCCCTGTTCTGGAGCCCCGAGTACGAGTACAGCGAACCGCACATCGCCGATCTGCTGCACGACAAGACCAAGCTCGGCGAATGGATGGAGACGGTGCCCGAAGCCCCCGAGCTCGAGGCCGGCGCGGAGAAGAAGAAGAAATGAGCGCCGTCGTGTTGGCGTCGGAGATCCAGGTGGCGCAGAACATCGGGTTCGGCATCATCGCCGCGATCATGGTGGTGGGCGCGCTGAAGGTGGTCACGAGCAGCAACGTGGTGCACGCTGCGCTGGCCCTGGTGCTCGTGCTGGCGGGCGCGGCGGCCCAGTATCTGCTGCTCGCCGCCGAGTTCGTCGCGGTCACCCAGGTGCTGGTCTACGTGGGCGCCGTGATGGTGCTGTTCCTCTTCGGTGTCATGCTCACCCGCGCCAAGTTGGGTGCCGAGACCGACCTCAACAACAAGCACCACCTCTTGGGCGTTCCGGTGGCACTGCTGTTGTTCGGTGTGATGGTGTGGGTGCTCGTCGACGGCTTCCGCGACACCAAGTTGCCCCAGGGCGCCGACGCCGAGCCCGTGTCGGTGCAGCAGGTGAGCGACAGCATCTTCTCGCCCTACCTGCTGCCGTTCTGGGCGCTCTCGTTCGTGCTGCTCGCCGCCGTCATCGGCGCCATCGTGCTGGCCAGGAAGGACTGAGCACCGGTGTTGGTCAACAACTTCCTCATCCTCGGTGCGGTGCTCTTCTGTATCGGCGTCTACGGCGTCATCGCCCGCAAGAACGCGGTGATGGTGCTGATGAGCGTCGAGCTCATCCTCAACTCGGTCAACCTCAACCTGCTCGCGTTCAGCCAGATGAACGGCAACGTCGACGGCCACACCTTCGCGCTGTACATCATCGCTGTCGCTGCCGCCGAGGTGGGCGTGGGCCTGGCGATGGTGCTGCTCGTCTACCGCAACCGCAAGAGCATCGCGCTCGACGAGCTGTCGGAAATGAAGGGCTGACCCATGCTCGCGCACGAATCCGTCGCCGCATCCTCCGGGTGGTTCCTCGATCACGCGTTCTTGATCCCCATCATCCCGGCGGTCGCGTTCGTCATCATCATCTTCTTCGGCAAGCGCCTGCCCATGAAGGGCAGCGAGGTGGGCATCGCCAGCATGGTGGCGTCGCTCGTGCTGGCCGTCGGCACCACGGTGCAGTGGGTGCAGCGGGTCAACTCGGTCGGTGGCGAAGAGGCCGGCGCGCTGAGCAAGGGCTTCTTCGGGTTCACCCGGGGTCTGCTGGCCGGCGGTGAGGCAGAGCCCTACGTGCAGCCGGTCATCCGCTCGTGGACCTGGTGGAGCAGCGGCAACATGGAGTTCGGCTTCGGCCAGCACATCGACGGCCTCGCCGTGATGCTCCTCCTGATCGTCACCTTCATCTCCACGCTCGTGCAGATCTACTCGCTCGAGTACGTGCGCGGCGACCGCCGCTACACCCACTTCTTTGCCAGCCTCACGCTGTTCAGCGCCGGCATGTTGGTGATGGTGCTCGCCGAGAACACGGTGCAGTTGGTACTCGGCTGGGAGATCATGGGCCTCTGCTCGTTCATGCTCATCGGCCACTGGTGGGAGGAGCGGGCCAACAGCGAGGCTGCGCTGAAGGCGTTCTGGACCGTGCGCACCGGCGATATCGGCCTGCTCGTGGGCGTGGCCATCCTGTTCGGTGCCTCGGGCACGTTCAGCATCCACGACACCAGCAGGTGGGCGATGGACCCGAGCACCAGCCACACCGTGCTGCTGTGGGCCTCCGTTGCGCTGTTCATCGCGGCCATCGGCAAGTCGGGCCAGTTCCCGCTGCACACCTGGCTGCCCGATGCCATGGCCGGCCCCACCCCGGTCAGTTCGCTGCTGCACTCGAGCACGATGGTGGTCGCCGGAGTGTTCCTGGTGGCCCGCCTCTACCCGGTGTTCTACAACGGGTTGTCCATCGCTCAAGACGGCAACACGGCCAACTTCATCGCCATCATCGGTGGCATCACCATCCTCATCGCGGCAGCTCTGGCGTTCGTGCAGAACGACATCAAGAAGGTGCTCGCCTACTCCACCGTCAGCCAGCTCGGTTACATGATGATGGGTCTCGGTGTGGGTGCCTGGACACCTGCGGTGTTCCACATCTTCACCCACGCCTTCTTCAAGTGTTGCTTGTTCCTCTGCGCCGGTTCGGTGGCGCACTCGGGCTCGCACCACAGCTTCGACATGAAGAAAGACATGGGTGGCCTGGCGAAGAAGATGCCCATCACGGCCACCGCCTGGATCCTGTCCACACTGGCGCTGTGCGGTGTGCCGTTCTTCAGCGGCTTCTTCTCGAAGGACGAGATCATCGACAACGCCCACTACCAGGGTTACACGATCTTCTGGATCGTCGGCCTGGTGGGTGCGTTCATGACCACGGCCTACATGACCCGGGCCACGTACCTCACGTTCTTCGGCACGGCACGCGGTGCAGCGGCCGGCGAGCATCACGACGAACATGCCGACGCCCATGCGTCCCACGATGCCCATGCGACCCACGATGCGCACGACGACCACCCTGTGGCCGTGCACGCGGCGCACGGCCTCGACGACCACGGCGCCGGCGCCCACGACGATCACGGTCACGGTGCCCATGCCGGGCCACACGAATCACCGTGGCTCATCACCGGCCCGATCGTCATCCTCGCCGTGCTCGCGGTGGTCAGCGGCTACATCAACGCTGCACCGTTCCACATCGAGAAGTTCCTCGAGTGGGTCGAACCACGGGGTAGCGAGTGGGCGCCCGCGCTCGAGCATGCCGTGTTCAAGTGGATCAACGCTGTGCCGTCGATCGTGCTCGTGGCCCTCGGCTTCGTGGTCAGCCTCGCGATCTGCCGTGGCCTCTACAACAGCGAACGTTTCCCGCTGAAGGGCCTCACCCAGCGCTTCGCCCCGGCCCGCGCCGGGTATGCGTTCCTGGCGAACAGGTACTACCTCGACGCCCTCTACGGCGCCATCATCAAAGCCGTCGCCTACCCGATCTCGAAGGCGGCGTACTGGGTGAACCAGCACGTGCTCGACGGCATCGTCAACGGTGTGGGCATCGGTGGCCGCAAGTCGGGTGAATGGGTGTACCGCAATGTCGACCAGCGTTTGGTCGACGGCGCGGTGAATGGCAGCGGTGCCGCAGCACGCGGCACGGGCGGCGCGCTGCGCCCGCTGCAATCAGGCAAGGTCAACCAGTACGGAGCGTTGCTGTTCGGTGCCGCAGCAGTCGTCGCGCTCGTACTCGTCATCGTGAACAGCTAGGGAGCACAACGACCATGGACGTCCTCCGCGACCAGAACTGGCTGCTGAGCCTCGGCACATTCCTGCCGTTGGCCGGTGTGCTGGTGATGCTCTTCATCCCCAAGGCACACGAACTGTTGCACAAGCAGGTGGCCATGCTCACGGCAGTGGCCACGCTGGGTGTGGGTGTCTACACGCTCACCCAGTTCGACTACGACCAGTCGCAGAAGCTCCAGTTCTTCGCCGACACGAAGTGGATCTCGGTCATCAAGAGCGGGTACACGATCGGCCTCGACGGCATCAGCCTGCCGCTGTACTTCCTGTCGATGGTCATCACCGTGCTGGTGATGATCTACTCGTGGGATCACGTGCCCTCGCCGGGCAACCCGAAGGCCTTCCTCATCTTGATGCTGGTGCTGCAGACCGGCATGGCCGGCACCTTCATCGCCCAAGACCTCATCTTGTTCTTCGTGTTCTTCGAAGTGGTGCTGCTGCCGATGTACTTCATGATCGGCGTGTGGGGCGGCGAGAACCGCCAGTACGCGTCGCTGAAGTTCTTCCTCTACACGATGTTCGGCTCGGCACTGATGCTGGTGTCGTTCCTGGCCCTGTTCTACAAGACGGGCGCAGAGAGCTTCTCCATCCCGTACCTCGTCGAGAACGGCGTCGGTATCTCCAAAGACGTAGCCATCTGGATCTTCGCCGGCATGTTCATCGGCTTCGCCGTGAAGGTGCCGATGTTCCCGTTCCACACCTGGCTGCCCGACGCCCACACCCAGGCGCCCACCCAGGGATCGGTCATCCTGGCCGCTGTCCTGCTGAAGCTCGGTACGTACGGTTTCGTGCGCATCGCCATCCCGATCCTCCCGCAGGCGGCAGTGAAGTGGGCGCCGATCATCGGCGTGCTGGCAGTCATCGGCATCATTTACGGCGCCCTCGGCTGTCTGGCGCAGACCGACATGAAGCGGCTCATCGCCTTCAGTTCGGTGGCCCACATGGGCTTCGTCATGCTGGGCATCAGCACGCTCACCTCGATGGGTATCAACGCCGCGCTGTTCGGCATGGTGGCCCACGGCCTCATCACCGGCATGTTGTTCTTCCTCGCCGGGTCGGTGAAGGAGCGCTACCACACCCTCGAGATCAAGCGTCTCAGTGGCATGTTGCAGCAGATGCCGAAGCTCGGCTGGATCATGGGCTTCTGCGCCATGGCATCACTCGGCCTGCCCGGCCTCGCCGGCTTCTGGGGCGAGTTCCCGGCCATCCTCAGCGCCTACAACCCGGCGCCACAGCTGAGCACCGGCTTGTTCCGCACGCTGATGGTCATCGCTGCCCTCGGCACCGTGCTGGCTGCCGCCTACCTGCTGTGGCTCTACCAGCGCACCGCCTTCGGCAACCCGACTGCCGAGTTCTCGGGTGGGGGCCATGGCCACAGCCTCAGCGCGGCCGCCAACGACGAACACCATGACGAGATCCACGATGTCACCCGACTCGAGTGGATGGCCTGGGCGCCGCTGCTGGTGGCGATCGTGGTGTTCGGTGTGTTCCCGCAGTTGATGTTCAAGGTGATGGACCCGGCGGTCACCGAACTGGTGAAGGTGTTCAACCCGTGATCGCCTCGCTCCTCGCCGCTGCCGCCGACTTCACGGCGCCGACGATCGATTACCACGCGCTCGCGCCCGAGATCATCCTTGCTGCGGGTATCTGCGTCGTGCTGCTGGTCGATCTGTTCGTCGAGGAGCGCCAGCGCTGGATCACCAGCACCCTCACCGGCATGGTGCTGCTCGCTGCATTCGTCCCTGTGGTCACCCTCAGCGTGATCGGCGGCGACGTGCGCTCGCTCTTCGACGGTCGGTACGTGATCGACGAGTTCGCCCTCGTGGTGAAGGCACTGTTCCTGCTCGCCGGATACGTGGTGGTGCTCCTCAGCAGCAACGAGGTGGAAGAGGGCCATTACCACCAGGGCGAGTACTACGTCTTGCTGCTCACCAGCATCACCGGCATGGTGATGATGGGCTCGGCCCGCGACCTGGTGAGCATCTTCGTAGCGCTCGAATTCCTGTCGATCCCGGCGTACATGCTGGCCGCCTGGCGCAAGCGCGACCGCAAGAGCAACGAAGCTGGTGTGAAGTACTACCTGCTCGGCGTGTTCGCCAGCGCGGTGATGCTGTACGGCATGAGCCTGCTCTACGGAGTCACCGGTACCACGCTGCTCACCGGCATCGGCCCGGCAATCACGCTCGACGGCAACATCGGTGGGGTCGAA
>JBEIIG010000121.1:0-7053 GCA_040380855.1 Acidimicrobiaceae bacterium
ACTTCCACGACCACGACGCCACCCCCGCACCCGAACGAACCCTCGACCGCCTCGACGAACTCCGCATCAAGATCCGCTGGCGAACCGACTACGAAGACCGCCTCATCGCCAAACGCATCGCAACACTCACCACCACACCACCCCCAGGCACACCACCACCCCCACGTACACCACCACTCCGCATCTGACCCATCAGGTCAGTCAGCCACGGCGGTCACATCGTCGAGGGCGGCGGTGAGCGGTCGCAGCACGCGGCGTGCACCGAGTGCCACCGCCAGGGTGGCGATGCCGGCGAGCACGAACGGTGCCCGGATACCCCAGTGGCGCGCCACCACGCCGCCGAAGGCGGCGCCCAACGGCACGATGCCCCACGACACGGTGCGGAACGCAGCGTTCATCCGCCCCAGCAGGCGGTCGGGGGTGATCTGTTGGCGCATGGTGTTGGCGAGCGTGAGCCATAGGCCGTTGCCCACCCCGAGCACGACGAAGGTGGCCACGGCCACCACCGGATCGCTGGTGACAGCGAGCGCCACGAGGGTGAGCGCCCAGATCCACAACGACAGTGTGAGCGTGCCCACCCCGCCCAGGCGCTGGGCGACGGCCGACACGATGAAGCGGCTCAGCACCGTGCCGGTGGCGCCGCCGACGAACAGGGCCGTATAGGTGACGTTGCCGCTGTGCAACTGGTCGGTGCTGTAGAGCACCAGCAACGAGACGGCTGCGAAGTAGAAGAAGTTCACGAACGCCACTGTCATGGTGATGCACCGCAGCGCCGGGTTGCGCCACATGAACCGCATGCCTTCCACTACGTCGTCACGCAGGCGGGTGGTGGGTGGCTCCACCCGGTGCTCGTCGGGCAGTGCGTGCACCAACGCGGCCGACCCGGCGAACGACACGGCGTCGACCAGGAACGGCAGCGAGGTGGCCGCGTTGTACAGCACCACGCCCAGCGGCGGCCCGACGAACTGCACCGAGGCGACCTGGGCGCTCGCCAGTCGGGCGTTGGCCTGCATCAGGTCGCCGGGATCGACGAGCGCGGGCAAGATGGCCTGGGCCGAGTTCACGTGCAGCGTCTCGCCCACCCCGAGCAGGAACGCGCACACGTAGAGCGCCCAGATGTCGATCGCGTCGGCAACGATCGCCGCACCCAGCAGGCCGACGACGACGAAGCGGCCGAGATCGGCGGCCACCATCAACCGACGTCGGTCCATCCGATCGGCCACGGCCCCGGTGACCATCGACAGCAACAGCCAGGGCAGGCGTGCGGCCACGGCGATCCCGGCGATCAGCAGCGGGTCGCGGGTGAGCATCGCCGCCAACAGGGGCAATGCCGTGGCGAACATGCCGTCGCCGGTGCTGCTCACGATCACCGCCGACCACACGAGTCGGAAGTTGCGCCCGAGCGATCGGCGGCGGGGTAGCGGGGCGGTGGACATCAGGCGGGGCAGGCAGGCGGGGCAGGCAGGTGCGGGCAGGTGCGGGCAGGGGTCGGGTGGGGCGGGTGAACAGGGCTACAGTTCGCCCATGGCGACGATCCTCGCGCACCTCACCGTGAAAGCCGGTGAAGAGCAGCGCTTCGAGGCCATCGCGCGCTCGCTGTACGCCGCCACCCACGACACCGAGACCGGGGTGCGTCGCTACGAGTACTGGCGCGGCGCCGAACCGCGCTCGTACTACACGCTGCTGGCATTCGACGACTTCGTGTCGTTCATCGGCCACCAGACCAGCCCGCACCACGAGGCCGCATCGCCCGAGCTCGGTGCGGTGCTCGAATCCATTCGGCTCGAATGGGTCGACCCGATCGAGGGGGCCAGCCCGCTGCCCAGCACTGCGTCGCAGCCGATGCCCGCCGATGCCGACGAACTCACCCAGAAGTACGCCCGCCGCTTCGCTGCGCAGATCGCCGCGTGGTGGCCCCGACCCACCTGACCCGACACCGTCATCACCGCACACATCACGACAGGGGACCCACCATGACCGCACTCGACGACGCACCCGCACCGTTGCCGTTCCACCTCAAGGGCAACTACGCCCCGGTGTTCGACGAGGTGACCATCACCGACTTGACGGTCACCGGCAGCATCCCCAAGGAACTGTCGGGTCGCTACCTGCGCAACGGCTCGAACCCGCAGAGCGGCACGGCCGCCCACTGGTTCTTCGGTGACGGCATGGTGCACGGCATCCGCATCACCGACGGCAAGGCCGAGTGGTACCGCAACCGCTACGTGCGCACCACCAAGTTGGCCAAGGGTCTCGAGGCCACCGACCCCGAGACGATGTTCGACCCCACTGCCAGTGCGGCCAACACCCACGTGATGGGGCACGCCGGCAAGATCTGGGCGCTCGAGGAAGGGCACTTCCCCTACTCGCTGTCGCCCGAACTCGACACGCTCGGCTGCTCCGACTTCGGTGGCAAGCTCACCACCGCGTTCACCGCTCACCCGAAGATCTGCGCCGAGACCGGCGAGATGCACTTCTTCGGCTACTCGCCGCTGCCGCCGTATCTCACCTACCACGTGCTCGACGCGTCGGGTGATCTGGTGCACAGCGAGCCCATCGCCGTGCCCAGGGGCACGATGATGCACGACTTCATGATCACCCGCGACCACGCCATCTTCATGGACCTGCCCGTGGTGTTCGACCTCGACAACATGGCCTCGGGTGTGCCGCTGAAGTGGGACGACAACTACGGGGCACGCATCGGCATCGTGCCGCGCATGGGTCGCGACACCGAGACGAAGTGGTTCGAGATCGACCCCTGCTACGTGTTCCACCCGATGAACGCTTACGTGGAGGGCAACACGGTGGTGTGCGACGTGGGTCGTCACGCATCGATGTGGCGCACCTCGATGGACGACTTCGAGCCCTGCTACCTGTACCGCTGGACGTTCGACCTCGACACCGGCGCGATCACCGAGACCCAGCTCGACGACCGCGCCCACGCGTTCCCGCGCGTCGACGAGCGTCTCGTGGGCCTGAAGCACCGCTATGGCTGGGTGGCCGCACCACGCGCGGTCGCAGGCGACTTCGGCGAACCGGGTGTGGTGATGAAGTACGACGTCGAGACCGGCACCAACGAGGTGCACGACTTCGGTGCGAACGGCTATCCGGGCGAGTTCGTGTTCGTGCCTGCCAGCGACGCGGCCGCCGAGGACGAGGGCTGGGCCATCGGTCTGGTGTACGACCGCAGCACCGACACCTCGAACCTTGTCATCCTCGACGGCCGCACGCCGTCGGCGCCGCCGGTGGCCACCATCCACCTGCCGCGCCGTGTGCCGTTCGGCTTCCACGGCAGCTGGGTCGACGACTCGATCCTCTGAGCGTGCCCACACCCCGGCACGAGCATCACCATCGTCGCGGCACGCTGCGTGGCCGGGGCTATTTCCGTCGTCTCGGGCCCGGCCTCGTCACCGGCGCGGCCGACGACGACCCGTCGGGTATCGGCACGTACTCGCAGGTCGGTGCGGCCCAGGGGTTCGGTCTGCTGTGGACCGCGGTCCTCGCGCTGCCGTTGGCTTCGGCCGTGCAGGAGGCCACGGCGCGCCTGGGCCTCGTCACCGGCAAGGGCCTGGCGGCGCTCATCAAGCAGCACTGCAAGCGATGGGTGCTGCTGGGCGCCGTGGGGTTGGTCACCCTGGCCAACACGTTCAACATCGGTGCCGACCTGGGGGCCAGGGCCGCCGCCACCCGCCTGATCGTGCCAGTGCCCACCCTGGTGCTGGTGGTGGGCTTCACGGTGTTGATGGCGGTGCTGGAGGTGGCGGTGCCGTACCGCACCTACTCGCGCGTGCTGCGCTGGCTGTGCCTGTCGCTGCTGGCCTACGTGGTGGTGCTGTTCGTGGTCGACGTGCCGTGGGGCGAGGTGGCCCGCGCCACGTTCGTGCCCCGGTTCGACCTCACCCGCACCGAGATCGCCGCGATCATCGCTCTGTTCGGCACCACCGTGTCGCCCTATCTGTTCTTCTGGCAGGCGGGTGAGGAGGTGGAGGAGATCGCCGAGCACGGCGGTGTGCCGGCACCCACGCCGAGGCACATCGGCTCGATGCGCGCCGACGTGTTCGCCGGGATGGCCTCGGGGGTGGCGGCGATGTTCGCCATCATGACCACCTCGGCCGCCACCATCGGCGCCGACGGACCGGTCACCATCACCACCGCCGATCAGGCGGCCGAGGCGCTGCGCCCGATCGCCGGCGACTTCGCCGGCCTGCTGTTCACCGTGGGCATCCTGGGCGTGGGCCTGCTGGCCGTGCCCGTGCTGGCAGGTTCGACGGCGTACGCCGTGAGTGAGGCGTTCGGCTGGCGCGAAGGCCTGGGCCTGAAGCTCAGCCAGGCCCGGTCGTTCTACCTCGTCATCATCGGCTCGATGGGCGCCGGGCTGGTGATGAACCTGGTGGGCATCGACGCCGTGAAGGCCCTGTACCTGGCGGCCATCTTGAACGGGCTCGCCGCGCCGCCGCTCATCGTGCTGGTGTGGTGGCTCGCCCGGTCGCCCAAGGTGCTGGGCTCGCACCGCAGCGGCCGCCTGTCGCAGACCGGCCTGCTGGCTGCCGCTGCCGTCAGCACGTCGCTGCCGGTGCTGCTGCTCATCGCGCGCTGAGCGAGCGCACCGGACGGGTGCCGTCCCAGCCGTCGGCGGCGGCAGCCACCATCGCGTAGAAGCCGCGGAGGCGTTCGGTGGGTTCGTACAGCTCGACGAGGTGGCCGCGTTCGGTGCGGGCGTCGCAGAACGCGAACGACTGGCCGGCAGTGGTGTGGGCCCACAGCACCTCGGGCCAGCCACGTTCCGCGCAGTCGGCGACGGCCGCAGCGAGGTCGGGCACCAGGAAGGCGAGGTGATGCACCCGGCCGTCGGGCGGCACCAGCGGTGGCGAGTGTTCCTGCACCAACTCCACCATCAGCGCGCCCCACTGGCCGTACGCCGACGAGTGGTCGAACTCGCCCGGCTCGCCGTGCACCCGGGCCGAGGTGATGCCGATGTGCTCGACCACGAAGAACGGGCCGGCGCCGGTGGTGGCGGCGAACCGCTCGGCCGCGGCGTACACATCGTCCACGGCGTAGGCGATCTGCACCGGCGGGCCGAGGTGGTTCAGCACGGCCGCCCCTCGGGTACGGTCGGCACATGACCGGGAACGACACCCGCAGCGACGACCCCATCGCCGACCACCGTGACGACCGCACGGCGATCGTCGATCTCACCATCGCCTACTGCTGGGCGCTCGACGAGCACGACTGGCCGGCGCTGGACCGGGTGTTCCTGCCCGACGCCCGCGCCGAACTGGGGTTCCCCGAGGTGACGGGCATCGATGCCATCGTGGGCATCGTGTCGGGGGTGCTCACCCCGCTCGACACCAGCCAGCACATGGTGACCAACCATCAGGTGCGGGTCGATGGCGACACGGCCACGAGCCGCTGTTACTTCCACGCCCAGCATGTGCGCCGCGCTGCGGCCGAGGGGCCCAACTTCATCGTCGCCGGCCGCTACGAGGACGACCTGGTGCGCACGGCGGCCGGCTGGCGCATCGCCCGTCGCCGGCTGGTGCCGATGTGGCGCGAGGGCAACCCCGGCGTGGTGCGCGGCGACCGCTGAGAGCGGTTCAGTCGCCCACATAGCCGCTGAGCAGGGGTGCGACGCGGAGTTCGGCCGGGATGCGGTCGATGCCGATCATCCGGTCGAGTTGTTCGTGGAAGTGCCAGATGCGGCGCTCCTGGTAGTTCAGCGGCACACCGCGCAGGGCGGGCGACTCGACCGAGCGCTGCATCGGCGCCATGTTGGCGAAGTCCTCGTCCATGATCTCGTCGAAGCGGGCCAGCCGGGCCTTCCACTCGGGCGGCGGGTCGTCGATGTCGAAGTCGTCGCCCACGGCGGCGTAGTGCGTCCACTCGATGCGGGTGGTGCGCCGGTCGATCGGCCAGAAGGTGATGAAGGGGAAGCCGTTCATCGCAATGGGCGTGATGAGGTTGGGGAACACCGAGTAGGCGGTGCTGGTGCTGTTCGCCAGTGCCTCGAACGTGGCGGGCCAGGCGTCCCACGCGGCCATGCCCATCGCCGTGCAGGCGGCCGACGAGAACGGGGTGACCATGCGCGAGGCGCCGTTGGGCAGCAGGCCCATCGTGGCGCCACGGTTGTCGAGGCTGGTCACGCCGTTGCGCTGGTGGATGTGGCGGAAGTGGTACACCTCGAGGAACGCCTCGGCGGTGATCTTCCAGTTGCACGCCACCACGGTGCTGCGCCGGGCGACGGTGCGCAGGGTGGCGCCCTGCAGGCCGGTGAGTTGGGCGGGGATGGGCGCGAGCCAGTCGGCGAGCGACGGCGCGTCGTGTGACTGGTTCACGAACACCCAGCCGTCCCACGTGTCGCAGCGCAGCGTGGGCAGGCAGCGCACCGACGTGTCGAGGTCGACGAAGTCGCGCCGGTCGGGCACGTGCAGCAGCGACCCGTCGGTGATGTCGTAGGTCCACGAGTGGTACTGGCAGCGCAGGGTGCGCGCCGTGCCGCACTGGTCGCGCACCACGGGCGCGCCGCGGTGCTGACAGGTGTTGTAGAAGGCGCGCAGCACACCGTCGGCGCCGCGCACCAACAGCACCGGCGCGTCGAGCCCGTCGAACGTGCGGTAGTCGCCCGGGTTCGCCAGGTCGTCGGCCCGACCGGCCAGCACCCACGCGTGCGGCCACAGATGGCGGCGTTCGAGTTCGAAGAACGCATCGTCGGTGTAGCGACCCATCGGGATGTCGGGGAACCGTGGGAAGCCGGGGGGCGGAGCGGTGCGGGCGAACTCGGCGTGCATCTCGGCACGCAGGCGTTCCACCAGCGAGGGGTCCACGATCAGGCCTTCGGCCGGAAGCCGATGTGCAGTTCGCGCAGGGCGCGCAGGCAGAAGTTGGGGTGGTGACGGAAGTCGTTCGCGTCGTCGACGAACCACAGCTCGTCGACCCGGTCGACCAGTGCCCGGAACCCGATGGTGAGCTCGCGTCGGGCCAGCGGGGCACCCAGGCAGTGGTGGGTACCGAACCCGAAGGCGAGGTGCGAGCGCAGGTTCTCGCGGTCGAGGTCCA
>JBEIIG010000122.1:0-6952 GCA_040380855.1 Acidimicrobiaceae bacterium
ATCGAGCTCTTGGCCTTCGCTCTGCTCGAGTGAGCACGAGATAGTGCTCGTCGGTGATGACGACTCTTGGCCGACGTCGAAGGTGTAGCACTGCAACTGTGCTCCCCCGGATGTGGTCGGCGGTGTCGTTGCCGCAGTGCCTTCGTCGGCGTACTCGAGACACTCGCCTGCCTCCGGAGTCGAGATACGGGTGATGCACGCAACGGTGGTGTCTGTGACGAAGTCGGAAGAACTCGCGTTCTCCGTGGGTCCGGTGTCCGGTGAGATCTCGTCGGGCTGAGCGACTTCTACTACCTGACCCAGGGCCATGAACTCGATGTCGAGTACCTCGAGCCGGTCGTTGATGGCAACCGCATGCGCAGGAACGGCTGCAGGCGACGGCGCCGCGTCGGGACTGTCACGGCGCTCGATGAACTCGAGTCGGAATCCGTCAGGCAAAACCGCCTGAATCGCATCGGAGATCGCTGCAACATCGTCGACCGGACCGCTGGCCGGCACCACAGATGCACGGTCCTCACTGCCGGCCACGGTGAGCGCAACTGCGCCGAGGACTCCGACGGCAGCGACGGCAATCCCGACACGCAACGCCGTCAGAGGGGTGCGCGACGCCGGGAGTGCACGGCCGTCGAGTTCGGGAGCAAGTGGTGCAGCGTCGCTGAGCTGGGTGGTGAATCGTCTGATCTTGTCGTTCATGACAGCAGTTCCTCCAAACGGGTACGGGCGCGAGTGAGTTCTCGTTCCACGGTGCGCATCGACAGATCGAGCAGTGACGCAATGTCGGTCACGGGTAGATCTGCCCAATACGTGAGATGGATGACTGCCCGCTGGCGTTCGCTCAGGCGTCGCAACGCGACGAGCACATCGACATCCACATAGCCGCCCTCGGATCCATGTGAGACGTCACGCTGGTACGCACGGATCTCTCGGTTCAGCCGGCGGGACGTCGAGCGCTTCTGCGAGCTGGCTTCGTTGAACACGGCCCGGTACAGGTACGCCCGTTTGTTGTCGATGCGCGACCACCGAGACCCCGAGACCGCTCGCAACACGGCATTGGCGACCACATCCTCGGCGCCCGACGGGCCGACCAGGCCCGAGGCGAAGCGGACGAGTTCGTCGGCGTACTTGCGATAGGTCTCGGAGTCGGCGGGAGTCATCACCTGTTATGACGCCACCGGGGGCCATGTTCCGCCATTTTCTTGGAAACGAGAGCGAGGAAGATGCCGTCACAAGGACTCTTGAGTGTCCCCATCTCGGCGAATCCCACCGGTCGACCCCGAACTCCGTCAGACCAATCGGCGTTGGTAACATCCCGCAATGGTGTCACCGAAGATCTGGTCAGCCGAGGAACTCGAGAACATGAGTCCCGCCGAGCGCCATGCGATCGTCCGCGATGGAATCGAAGCCAACCTCGAAACCCTGTCCCCGGACCTGCTGGCACGCACCCGCCAGAGGATCGAGTCACACATCGCGTCCAACCAAGAAGCCCCAACGCCCGAACGGTGACCAATCGCCGACGCGTCCGCGTCGACCACGACTTCTTCGAGGATCTCGACCGCCAACTTGGCAGCGACCGAGGTCCGAATGGAGAGCCATCGAGTACCGATTTCACCGTGATCGATCTGCCACCAATCGTCGACGAGTTCGCCGAGAACTTCGACGCACTTCCCATGGTCTACCCCGATCGTCCCGACTACCGCGTCGTGATCGTCGGTGGAGTCCTCGTCGCAGCGGCAGTCGTCATCGGACAACTCGTGGCCGACGACAGCGTCGTGCTGCTCGGCATAGAGATCCAACACAGTTGGCTCGACGAACCACCAGAGTCGTGACGCCCGACTGCCTCGCCGGGGTGGGACCGGTCCCACCACTTCGTGGGCGAGGGGGGACTTATGCCACCGGTACGGGGCTTGCGTCCGCGTGCAGCGTCACCAGCGGTTTGGCCCTCGCCACGTGCACCGTGAGCCATGCCCGTGACCATACCGCCGCCTCGATGAGGTCACGACACGGACCGTTCCTGCCCCGGCTTGGCGCGCTCTCGAACACCGCCACATGCGCCGAGAGTCGACCGGCGCCCCGCCGTTAGATATCAGCCAGCGCGTTAGACACGTTAGATATGGCCGCTCTGCGTTAGACACGTTAGATACAGCCCGTGCGCGTTAGTTCCCGTCGGCTCGGGCGGTGCCGCCCGGCCCGACTCGCGGCCGCATGTTCTCGATGGAGTGCGCACGCAGCTCACCGAGGCTGGGACTCATTGCGATACTCCCGTCGCTGGGGCAGGGTCGTTCGCTACTGGTGGTTCGATCTTGGCCAACTCCAGAACGAGGGAGCTCAGCTCCTCCGCCTCCTTGAGGACGTGAGCGAGGGTGGCATCTGCTGGCAGCTGTATGCGTGCCCCGAACATGCATTGGCCGGTGATTCTTGTCTGCCGCTCACCGAAGCCGACACCGAGAAACTTGGGTGCGCCGTTCGCAACCATTGCGAGGTAGTTGGTCTTGTCGTGGAGTTTGGGGGCTCTCCGCGTTTCAGGGTTGGATGGTGGGGAGGAGGGTCCAGTCGGGTCGGCCGGCGTAGAGCAGGCAGCGGATGCGGTGGTGTCGGAAGTTCACCAGTCCGAACGCGACGCGCTTGATCCGTTTCGCGAGGTTGTTCACGGCTTCGGTCGGGCCGTTCGTGACGTGTGAGCGGTGCCACGCGACGATCGGGGCGGCCCAGCGGGCGATGGTGCGTCCGAGCCGGCGAACCTCGATCGGCATCTCGCGATCGGTGAAATCACGGCCGATCTCGGCGACCCACTCGGCGGCGAGGTCGGGGTCGGTGTGGTCGTAGATCTGCCGGACCACCTCCTTCGCGTTCCACGCGAACCACACCTCTTGGCGTGGATCACCAGCACGGAGCAGCCCGGTCATCCGTTCGCGCTGGGCGTCGGAGAGCCGTTCACGCGCGATCGACAACCGGCGCCGTGCCCGCCACAACGGGTCGTCGCGTCGACCGCGGTGGCCGAGGGTGTCGTTCTGCACACGCCGCCGGCACTCATCCAACGCCTGGTTGCCGAGGCGCACGACGTGGAACGGGTCGGCGACTTGCACCGCTGCCGGGAGCATCGTGTCGAACACCGTGCGATACGACGCGGACAGGTCGAGCGTGGCCCACTCGATCCGATCACGCCACGCCTGATCCCGTGCTGCGAGCCACCGGCACGGGTTGACGCTGTCACGACCCGGCACCACGTCGAGGAGCTGCCCGCGGCGAACATCGACGATCTGGGTCGACCACAACTGGGAGCGGAACCTGCCCACCTTCGCGAACAACGTCTCGTCCAACCCGAGCGCCGTCACGGTGCCGATCCGGTCCGGGTGATCGATCAGCTGCTCACCAACCGCAACGACGGCGTCCATCACCGCATGCCAACTGCAGCCGAGCTCGGCAGCCACATCAGTGACAGCGCGGCCGTGCCGGCCGACCTGCACCGTCACCCACCTGGCCGCTCTCGTCGTGAGCAAGCACCGGGCGGTGCCGATCTGCGGGTTCTCGTCGCACCAGCACACCCCACACCCCGTGCAACGCCAGCGTTGCTTGCGCCACGCCAGCCGGGTCGGGCGACCGAACACCGGCAGATCAACCAGCACCACCTCACGAACACCATGACGATGCACCGCACCACCACACGAACACCCAGGGCGCTCGGCGTCGATCGTGACCACGACACGGAGCCACGACGGCCAGTCGCCGACACCGACCACGGTGACATCGGGCAGGCCGACCAACAACGCGCACATGCGCGTAGCATCCGTTTCCAAGCAGGGGCTCCTCGAGACTCGACGACTTCAGACATCGCTGAGAATCGCAGAGCCCCTGCGCCGCGCCCGGGATCCCTACCCGACCATCACCCAACCCTCAGACGCGAAGCGCCGGATAAGGGCCGATACCGAGTGGGCCTGCTGCTCGGCTGGACAGTGGCCGGGTGTCGTTGTCGGGCGGACCGTCGAAAGGCCACGCCCGGGACGATACGACTCAAGTCGCAGCGCAGATCCTGTCGTTCAATGCGATCGCGGTCCTGCTCGTCGTTGTTTCCAGCTGTTTCGCACAGCGGCGCACCGCATCCGACCCACTGATCTCCACGAGCCGGCGGGTTCTCGACGTTCTCGCCGTAGTCAACGCTGGGGTGCTCGGCACGAACTCGTTCGCGGTGCGCAGACCAGACGAACCCCTGATCCCCAAGCTCGTCGAGTTCTTGGCACCTCTGCCCGAACGTCACGACCGATACGCGGCAGCGTGAGTGGTGCTGCCGGCGCCGACGACCAGGACCCGCCGACCCGTCACGTGCTCAAGCTAGATGAGCTCTCCGGACGTCATTCGTCCGAGCTTGAGCCCGCGGATGGTGTGGATGTGGAGATCTCGGGCGTGCACGGGCTCGCGGTTCCAGAGGGCCTGTCCGCCGGGGGTGTCGTAGGCGGGGCCGACCAGCGCTCTGAAACGCGCGATCTCGGTCTCAGTGGCATCTCGGCGAGCGCCGGCGGTGCCGAGCAGCTGGATGCCCGGCGTCGTGTCGAAGCGACCTGCCGACAGGCCAACCATCCAGGTTTCCGGCGAACTGTCGACCGCCAGGATGCACACGGCGGGGTTCGCCGACAGGTTGCGGGCCAATCTGGCGTTCAGCAGGTCGAGGTAGTAGCCGTGGCCGACCGCGTGTCCGAGCAGCACCGACGCTATGGGTGTCACGTGCGGCGTTCCGTCGGGGTTGACCGACGCCACCGAGCAGTGCAGCGACGAGGCGAACGCCCGCTCCACAAGCTCGCGGGCCGCCTCCCATTCAGCTGGGTCGAGCCGGTCGTCGTCGGTTCCATTCATCGGGATGTCCTCTTCCTATGCCCTTCGTATGTTCTTGAGAACGGCGATCACCGCGTCGGCGACAATCGCGTCGAGCTCGGGTTCAGGTGGTCTGCCGCGCCCGAGTGGACCTCGAACTGCTCCGTAGGGAATGTCGATGAGGGCGAAGGTGACCCGTCGCCGGTCGGTGGCGTTGACCGCGCCGATGCGGTGGTTGATCTCATCGACCGCCGAATCGAGCGTGCGGCGCAGGTCGCGGTTTCGGTCGCGGAGCTCGTCGGGCCAACCGTCGGTGAGCAGGTCGCTGCTGCGGTACTGCAGGAGCATCTGTGCCTCGGTGAGGTTGGCGCGACTCCATCGCAACACGTGAGTCGCGGCGGCCAGCACGGCGTCGACGGCGTCGGTGTGGTGAAGGCTGGCCAGCAGGCCTTCTTGGAAGTTCTCCAACGAGCGCAACCACAACGATGCGGCCAGCAGGTCGCGAGAACCGAAGCGGTGGTAGATCGAACCGCTCGGCGCGCCCAGCCTGTCGGCGACCGCAGACACCGACAGCGCCGTCGGCCCGCCCTGGGCGACGAGAGCCAACGCGCTGTCGAGCATCTGGTCCTTGGAGAACTTGGGCGGCCGTCCCACAGGTTTTAGAGACTAATCACTAAAATCCGGGGTGACAAGACCGGCCCAGGCGACAGTGCGCTCGTACGACACCTCGGCCATCCGGCCAACGGACGTACTCGGTATCGCTCTTTCGCCTCGTCCCTAGGCGAACACATATCCGGCGGTAGGTGGCAGTGCAGATGGGATGATCTGCTCGGCAAGGGCTCTTGCGTAACGCGTCCCTACCGGACAATCGGTGCGGTCAACTCTCCGGTAGCGTGCCGGGAGTGAAGCACCGTTGCGTAGGCGCAGTTCTCGTTGACGGCGACTCGCTCTTGCTCTGCCACCGCAGTCCTGCGAGGTCATGGCTGCCGAACGTATGGGACATCCCAGGCGGCCACGTCGAGTCAGGCGAGAGCGCGTCGGAGGCGCTCGCACGTGAGCTGCGCGAGGAACTCGGCATTCTGATCGCAGTCCCAGGCGATGCCGTCGCTCTCATCGAGAGCCGGTCCCTCGACGTGACAATGGTGGTCTACCGAGTCGACACCTGGCAGGGCACACCCGTGAACCAGCAGCCAGATGAGCATGATCGCATCGCATGGTTCACGCTCGCAGACACCGCCAGGCTCGACCTCGCCGACGATTCGTATCCGCAGCTGTTTGCGCGCGCCATGTCGGGGTAGACGCCAGAGCCACGAGGCTCACCGACGACGCGTTCAGCCGCACCGATCTGCCGTTCGGCGCTAGTCGGTCCTCTCCGACCGGGAGCGCATAACAACGGCCCTAGGCCGGCATGGGCAGGCGCGTGGCAGAAGTGCAGTTCGATGCTGCCGTCCCGGCGGTAGGGGACGGAAGAGGCGTCTACGCTTCGCCCATGAGTTCAGTTCCGAGGGGTGTGGACCTCATCGAGAAGCTCGGCCAGTTCGACGAACACTGGTCACCGAGAACTGTCGCTGAGTTCAATGGCCACGACGTGATGGTGGTCAAAGTGAAGGGCGAGTTCGTCTGGCACAAGCACGATGACACCGACGACTTCTTCCTCGTTCTCAAGGGACGCGTGACGATTCGGCTTCGAGACGGTGACGTCGAGTTGGGTCCTGGAGGTTTGTTCGTCGTTCCGGCCGGCGTCGAGCATCAGCCTTTCGCCGCTGAGGAGGCCGAGCTGCTCCTGATCGAGCCGTCGGGGACGCCGAACACAGGCGACGCAAGGACGGCCGCTCGTCGCATCATCGTGTGATCTACAGCTGCGGTGTCGGGTCCATGACGTGGTCCGCCCATGAACGAGAGTTGTTCGCCGGGCGAGCTGTGGGTCGCAGACGGCACCTACAGCGGCTCCTTCGACGAGCGATTCGCTCGCGCTGACACCGTCATCTCGAGATCGTGGAGCTCGCCCGCCGCGGAGACCTCCATCAGTTTCTCATGAGCGTCGACACCTGCTGAGCCGGCGGTACACGGCAGTGTCGTCCTCGGCTGGCGACACGACCCGGGTATCGTTCGCTTCAATGACCGCCGGTTACGTCCACGGATATGACGA
>JBEIIG010000123.1:0-6941 GCA_040380855.1 Acidimicrobiaceae bacterium
ACGAACGGTTCGGCCTGCTCGACCGCGGCGAACACCTCGCCGATCACCCGGTACACCGCGGGTTCCAACCGGCCACGACTGGGCAGTTGATCGCCCACCGACACCCGCCCGCCGGCAGCCAGTACCTGGGCGGCGTCGTAGCGCAACGCGTCGGGATGCTTCAGGCCGCCCCAGTCGGCCCAACTGAGCGCGAAGCGACCGGTCATGCCCAGCATCGGCAGCCCGAGTGTGCGGCCGAAGCGGGCCCACAGCGGGAAGAAGCCGTACCCCCACCCGCCGGTGGGCAGCGACTCGACCTCGAGGTGGGTGTACACGTCGACCTCGTCGGCCAGGTGCATGCCCCAGCGCGAGTTGTAGAACAGGCCCACCTCGGGCCGGCGCTCGCGCACGAAGGCCGACATGCGCCGCATCCACCGCCGGGCCACGTGATCGTGGAACCGACGACGCAGTGCCGGGTCGGTGATGGCGCCACCCGCGGCCGCGGCGAACTCGCGCAGTTCGGGCAGGCACACCTGACACGCGCACGCATCGGGGTCGTAGCGCACGATGTCGAAGAAGAAGCCGTCGAGCGGATAGCGGTCGAGCAGTTCGCCCACCACCGCTTCGAGTTCGTCGGCGTACCCGCCGTTCACGCACATCGTCGGCCAGTTGCCCCACGGCGCCTCGGTGGCGGGCGGGCGCACGAGGGTGCCGTCGAGCCGCACCTGCACCCACTCGGGGTGCCGCTCGGCAGCCGACACGTTCCACCCCACGGTCACGTACACGGGTGTGGCGATGCCCGCGGCGCGCAACGCCCGCATCTGCTCGCCCAACAGGTCGAACTGCAGCGCCGGATGCACCGGCACGGCGGCCGACGGGTAGTAGGCGAGGCCGTGGTGGCAGGTGGCGAACAGCGTCACCGACTGCACGTGCGCGTCGACCATCGTGCGGGCGAACAGCTCGGGGTCCCAGTCGGCGCCCACGTCGCCGATGTGCGGCGAGGTGTGGAAGTCGAGGTGCACCTGCCGGAACGGCTGACCGCTCATGGCGTGAACTCGATGTCGGTGTCAAGCGGCCAGGCCGGGCGGCGCACGCGCTCCCACGGCAGGCTGGTCGACTGGTGCGACAGGCCCGGCCCCAGCACCGGCACGATGGCCTTGGCGATGCGGCGGTAGTACTCGCGGTAATGGTTGGCGCTCTTCAGCGCCACCAGCGGGCGGGTGCGCACGTCGACACCCACGATGCTGAACGGGCCGTCGTCGAACACCTGCTGGTTGCCGCTGGTGGCCACCACCTCCACGCTGCCGACCCGCAGCAGCGCCGACGCGCCCAGATGGATCTGCCAGCCCACACCGCGCAGTTCGTAGAAGCCGTCGCTCAGCGCCAGCACCTCGGCGGTGGCGTCGATGGGCGTACCGCTGCTGGGGTCGAGCCGGCCGCCGAGCGCCACGGTGATGCTGGCGCCGATACCCGCGGCGTGCGCCGCCTGCGCCACGGCCGGATCGAGGATCGCCGCGAACACGGCGGGTGCACCGGCGTCGATGAGCGCGCGCAGCAAGTGAGTGCCGTCGCCCACCCCACCGCCGCCGGGGTTGTCGGACGTCTCGGCCACCACCACGGGGCGCGGGTCGGCGTCGGCGGTCATCAGGTCCATCGCCCGGGCGACCGCCTCGTCGATGCCGAACATCTCCACGTGGAAGCGCTCGCGCAGCGGCCACACCTCAGCCGCCACGCTGCGGGCCACGGCGGCCGCGTCGGCCTGCCCGGCGATGGTGGTGACGATGATCGACGCGCCCACCTGCGGGCCGTCGGCCAGCGGGAAGCCGTGCACGAACGTCACGTCGAGCACCCCGGGCAGGGCCTCGGCCGCATCGCATCGCCGGATCGCCTCGGCGGGCCCGTCGACCGAGGTGGCCGTGGGCAGCAGCAGCCACGGCAGCGGCAGCACACAGGTGTCGAACCGCTGCCCGGCCCAGCGCAGCGCCACCCATTCGGCGGCCTCGCGCCCGCGTTCGTACATGTCGGTGTGCGGGTAGAACTTCACACAACTCAGCGCGTCGTACGGCGCCACGGTGGCGGGCATCAGGTTGGCGTGCAGATCCAGGCTGCCGAGGATGGGCAGGTCGGGGCCCAGCGCGCTGCGCAGTGCCTCGCCGAGATCGGCCTCGATGTCGTCGACACCCTCGGCCACTCCCGCGCCGTGCAGTTGCACCACCAGCGCATCCAGCGGCACCGAGGTGGCCGCGGCCACCAGTTCCGCTTTCAGGGCCGCGTAGGCATCGGCGGCGATCGATCCCGAGGGCTGCGCGGCAGCGATCACCAGCGGCACCACCTCGGCGCCGATGGCGCCGATGGCGTCGATGCCGTCGAACATGCCCGCCGCATAGGTGCGCCGGCCGCGTTCGGCCAACAGGTCGTCGCCACGGGTGATGGTGAACTCGGCCAGCGGCGTGCTGGTGGGGCGGAACGTGTTGGTCTCGTGTTCGAGGCCGATGACGCCGACGCGTCTCATGTGTCTTCCCTTCGCGCGACGCGCATACCGGTGTGGAGGTAGGTGGCCCGCTCGCCGTCGCCGAGGAACACCACCGGCAGGTCCACCCCAGAACCGGCACGGGCGACGAACACGTCGGCGGCGCACGGTTGCAGGCGCACGGTGGAGGGCGACGAGATGGCGGCGATCGCCCCGGTGGGCACCGAGGTCATCGTCAGCTCGCCATCGCGCAGTTCCACGGTCACGTCCTGGCTGAGGCGGCGGTAGGTGCCCACGTAGCGGGCCGGGTGGGGCACCCACGCAGGGTCAAGCGGTGGCGGTGGCACGGGTTGCAGGCCGAGTCCTACCAGCAGATCGGCCGACACCTCCTGCCACACGGTGCGGGCGTGGCCGGCCGCGCCGGTCATCGCGATCACCACGTCGCGTCCGGGCACCACGCGCACATATGCGCCGGCGCCAACCCACAGACCGTCGTGGCCGGCGACGAACTCGCCGTCGGCACCGGTGCAGTCGGTCATGCCGAGGCACCAGCCGGGCCCGGCGGTCCATGGCTCGGGGTTGATCGACGACCGGGTGAACATCGCCGGCGGCAGCGTGCGCGCGAACCGCAGCAGATCGGGCACCGTCGACAGCACGCCGCCGGTGGGACCGAGGCAGCGCATGCTGATGTAGGGGCTCACCCGCATCGTGCCGTCGGCGCCGAGGTCGTGGCCCATCGCCAGGCGGTACCGCACTGCGTCGGCCAACCGCAGCGTGGTGTGGGTGAGGCCCAGCGGGCGCACGATGCGGGCATCGACCACCCGGTCGAACGAGCTGCCGCCCAGCACCTCCACCAGTCGGCCCAGCGCCACATAGCCGGTGTTGCAGTACGACAGCAGTTCGCTCGGCTCGCTGATCGAGCCGATACCGGGCAGTGCCGCGGTGAACCGCGCCACCGCGTCGCCGTTGGCGCCGAAGTCGTCCCACAGGTCGCCCTGCAGGCCCGAGGTGTGGTCGAGCAACCGGCGCACGGTGATGCCGTCGGCCAGCGCGGCCAGTTCGGGCACGAGCGTGTTCACCGGGGTGTCGACGTCGATACCGCGCTCGGCCAGCAGGCCGTGCAGGGTTGCGGCAGTGAACAGCTTGCTCACCGAGGCCACCTGCGCCACGGTGTGCAACGTCATCGGTTCGCCGGTGGCCACGTTGCCCACGCCGTGCACTGTGGTCACCACCTGGTCGCCGTGCTGCACACCGATCACGGCGCCCGGTACCCGGTGCCGTTGGCAGGCGTCGTCGAAGCGTGCCTGCAGATCGGCCTGGTCGGGCAGGTTCACCGCGGTGGGCACCAACGCACCAGCCAGTCGATCTCGCGCTCGAGGTACGGCACCAGGTGCTCGCCCATCGGGATGTTGTGCGCTTCCTCCGGGTAGATCACCAGGTCGGTCGGCACACCGTGCTGGCGCAGCGCCTCGTGGAACTCAATGCACTGCGTGGGCGGACAGCAGCGGTCGTGCCCGCCCGCGCTCAACCACACCGGCGTGGTCACCCGGTCGGCGAAGAACACCGGGCTGCGCTCCACGTAGCCACCGCCGGGGAAGTGGTCGGTGTCGGGCAGGAAGCGCTCGCCCCACTGCGGGATGTTCGACTGGAAGTGCTGACTGATCCAGTTCGTCACCGGTGCGGTAGCGATGGCGGCTTTGAAGCGGGTGGTCTGAGTGACCAGCCAGGCGGTCATGTACCCCGCGTAGCTGCCACCCATCACCGTCAGGCGGTCGGGGTCGGCGATGCCGAGGGCGACGAGGTGATCGATTCCCGACAGCAGGTCGTGGGTGTCGAGGCCGCCCTGGTCGCCGTGCACGGCATCGGCGAACTCGAAGCCGTAGCCCGTCGAGCCGCGGGGGTTGGGCATGAACACGGCGTAGCCGAGCTCCAGCAGCAGCGGCACCGAGGCGTAGCCGCCGACGAAGCGCGGCCGCCAGTTCGTGACCGGCCCACCGTGCGGGAACATCAACAGCGGATGCGGCCCGTCGCCGGTGGGTCGCGCCAGCAGGCCCTCGATCTCCCAACCGTCGGGGGCACGCCACGTGATCGTCTCCACGTCGCGCACGGCGGCCCGCATCGCGTCGGTTCCCGCGTGCGCGCCCGACCAGCGCGTGCGCAAGGCGCCGTCGGCGTCGACCTCGACGAGGTGCGCGGGTTCGAGCCAGGCCTCGGCGGTGAGCACGTAGCCGCCGGTGGGTGTGGGGAAGCACATCGGTTCGCGCGGGCCCACGTTCAGCGCCGTCGACAGCACGGGTCGTACCTCGCCGTCGGCCACCCGGTACTCGCGCACGAGGGTGTGCATGCGTTGCAGGCCAGCGACGAGCAAGCGGTCGGCATCGAGCGCCAGCAACTGGGTGACGTCGCCGCCGAGTTCGGGGCGCGAGGTGGTGCCGGTGCGCAGGTCGAACAGCAGCACCCGGCCGCACACC
Source organism: Acidimicrobiaceae bacterium (assembly GCA_040380855.1). GTDB lineage: Bacteria > Actinomycetota > Acidimicrobiia > Acidimicrobiales > Ilumatobacteraceae > VFMC01. Next base: position 4,921 of record JBEIIG010000123.1, read on the forward strand.
AGGGTGCGGTCGCTGCAGGGTGCCTCGACCACGGCGGCCCACGCACCGTCGGGTGATGCGGCGGGCACACCGAGTTGGCGGTCGCTGGTGGCCAGCACCGCGCGCTCGGCGCCGCTGGCCGCATCGAGCACGGTGCACCGCGCCCCGTACCACGCGTCTTCCTCGGGCCGGTCGCTCACCACGGCAACGAACGCGTCGTTGCCGCACCAGGCCGCTTCCCACACGTTCGGGCCGTCGGGGGTGACGCAGCGCGCCTCGCCGCCAGGCGTCAGCACCCACAACCGCCGCCACTCGTCGGCTGGGGCCGTGCCGTCGTACTCGCGCACCATCGGTTGGGTGCCCGCCCGTTCGTCGCCTGCACGCACGAGCACGCGGCCCGATGCCATCGCGCCTGCGTTCTCGGCGCCGTAGCCGGCCACCACGGCCAGCAGTGCAGCGCCGTCGGGCGACCAGGCAAGCGCCTCGATCGTGCCCGGCACCGTCGGGCCGTCGGTGACGGCCGACAGGTCGTGACGCGACGCGAGCGCCAGTTGATGGATACCGCGCTGGCCGCGGTCGGTGGTGAACGCCAGCGTTGCACCGTCAGGGGCCCAGCGGGCGAACTTCGAACCGCATCCCTCGGGGCCCACCACGGTGAGGTGGCCCTCGGCGTCGACCGTCACGACGCGCGACTGCGGCGGCCCCACCGGTGTGGGCCAGATGCTGCCGGTGGCCGCCACCAGCCCGTCGACCGGGTTGGCGCGAGGGTCGTTGATACCGGTGACGGTGCCCAACCCGGGGCCGTGCCACCGGGTGAGCAGCGCGTTCACGGCATCGGCGTGAACGCCCATCAGCGGGTGTCTTTCACGATGCGGCCGTCCTGCATCACCAGCACGATGCGGCGCGGGTCGGCCAGCACCGAGGGGTCGGCCAACGGGTCGCCGTCGACCGCGATGAGGTCGGCCACCTTGCCCACCTCCACCGTGCCGAGGCGGTCGCCCCAGCCGAGGATGGCGGCGTTGGTACGGGTGGCCGCGATGATGGCGTCCATCGCCCCGATCAACGCGGCCTTGTGCACGATCTCGTCGCCCCGGCCCTGCTGGACCGGGCCGATCAGATCGGCGCCCGATCCCATCGTGATGCCGTACTGCACGGCCAGGCGCACGGCCTGCTGCATCCCGGTCGACAGCGCCTCGATCCGGTCGCGCGCCGACGGCGGCACCGCGGTCGCATCCTCCAGCCAGCGGGCGGCCACGGTGAGCGTGGGCACCAGCACCGCACCCTTGGCGGCCATCAGTTCGGCGGTGGCGTCGTCGAGGAACGTGCCGTGCTCGAAGCTGCGGATGCCCGCCTCGAGCCCGCGCCGGATCGACTCGGTGTTGTGCGCGTGCGCCGCCACGTAGGTGTGCCGTGCCTCGGCCTCCTCCACCGCGGCGCGCATCTCGTCGACGCTGAACTGCACGTCCTCCATGCGGTCGGTCAGCGACACCACACCACCCGAGATGCACAGCTTCAACTGGGTGGCGCCGTGCCGGAACGCTTCGCGGGCGGCGCGGCGCACGGCATCGGGCCCGTCGACCGGACGGCCGTTCTGCACCAGGCCGGGCACGCGGTCGTGCGAGTGCGCGGCGTGCGGCAGGTAGCTGGGGCCGAGGTCGCCGTGGCCGGCGGTGGTGCACAGCAACGGGCCCGACGGGAACAGCCGCGGCCCGCTGACCAGCCCGTCGGCCACGGCCTGGGCGAAGCCGCCGTCGAGGCCGCCCATCTCGCGGCTGGTGGTGAACCCTTCGTGCAGCGTGCGGCCGAGGTTGGCCACGATGCGTGCCGCCAGCACGGCCAGCGGGGTGCGGTCGGCGTCGTGCACCTCGACGATGCCGTGGTGGGCGTGGGCGTCGATCAGGCCGGGCAGCAGGGTGAGGCCGTCGAGGTCGAGCACCGTCGCACCCGCGCCCGACACCGCGCCTGCCACTGGGCCGATGGAGGCGATCCGTCCGTCGTCGACCGACACGGTCGAGCCTCGGTACGGGTCGGCACCGGTGGCG
>JBEIIG010000124.1:0-6890 GCA_040380855.1 Acidimicrobiaceae bacterium
ACCGATACGGCGGTGCTGCTCCTGCCGATCGCCGCCGCCGACGCCCGCCGCGCCAATCTGCGACGCCGAGCCGACGCCATCGAGCGCCAGGTCGCCGAACGGCTGCAGGCCGAGCGCCTTCGGATCGCCCACGACCTGCACGACATCGTCGCCCACTCGTTGTCGGCGATCACTGTGCAAGCGGGTATCGCGGCCCACGTCTTCGAGCGGGATCCTGCGGCCGCCCGCTCCGCACTGGAGCAGATCAACGACGTCGGCCGACGCTCCCTCGACGAACTGCGCTCGCTCCTCGGACTCCTGCGCTCCGACGAGTCGGTGCCGCTGCGGCCGGTGCCGGCCGATCCATCCGGGCTCAACGACGTCGTTGCTGCGGCTGCCGAAGGCTCCATCAGGGTGCACGTCGTCGAGGACGGGTCGTATCCCACCGGTGTGGCCGAGAGCACCGTGGTGACGGTGCACCGCATCGTGCACGAGTGTCTCGTCAACGTCGCTCGCCACGCCGGCGACGTACCCACCGTCGTCACGCTGCACCACTCGCCCACAGGAGTGCACGTCGTCGTGACGAACGATGCGCCAACCTCCGCGGCCCCTCCAGCACCCAGCACCGGCATCGGGCTGGTGGCCATCCGCGAGCGGGCCGAACTCCTCGGTGGCACCCTCGAGGCCGGTCCCGCCGCCGACGGTGGGTTCGTCGTGCGGGCGTTCGTGCCGTACCAGTTGTCGGACGGGAGCGGAACGTGACCACGGCGAGCGATCCACCCGTCGCTGCCGAACGCGATATCCGCGTGCTGCTCGCCGACGACCAGGAACTCGTGCGCCGTGGGTTCGCTGCGCTGCTCGCCAACGAACCCGGCATCGAGGTGGTCGGTGAGGTCGGCGACGGTACCCAGGCGATCGCCGAGGTACGGCGGACCCGACCCGATGTGGTGCTGATGGACATCCGCATGCCCCGGATGGACGGGCTCGACGCCACGCGTGCGATCTGCGGCGACGATCGACTGCGCTCCACCAAGGTGCTCGTGCTCACGACATTCGCGCTCGACGAGTACGTCTACGAAGCGCTCCGGGCAGGTGCGTCCGGGTTCCTGCTGAAGGACACGCCGCCCCGGCTCCTCCTCGAGGCGATCAGGGCTGCCGTCGAGGGCGACGTGCTGATCTCTCCCGCCATGACGAGACGGCTGGTCGCCGACCTCGTCAACCGGCCGGTCAGTCGTCCCGGCACGCCCGGCCCCCTCGACGTGTTGAGCGAGCGCGAGCGCGAAGTGCTGGCCGAGGTTGCTCGGGGCAAGACGAATGCCGAGATCGGCGAGTCGCTGTACATGTCGCCGCTCACGGCGAAGACCCACGTCAGCCGCATCCTCGGCAAGCTGAATGCGCGCGACCGGGCACAACTCGTGGTCATCGGGTACGAGACGGGACTCGTCAGCCCGGGTGAGTGACAGCGTGATGCACCGACGCCCGGACTGCCGCTCGCGCGAGACTCGCCCGACCGTGCAACTGGAAGTGGGGTAGCGAATGGGCCGTCGACTGGTGATCGACACCGACATCGGCACCGACGTCGACGACCTGTGGACGCTGGCGATGCTGCCCGGCCTGGTCGGGCTCGACCTCGAAGCGGTCACGCTGGTCTACGGCGACACCGACGTACGGGCACGGTTGGCCTCGGTGGCGCTGGCACAGATGGGAATCGACGCGCCGTTGTACCGGGGTTGCGAGCAGCCGCTCAGCGGCAAGGCGGTGATGTGGGCCGGGCACGAAGGCGTCGGGGTGCCCGGCATGGACGACGCCGGTTATGCAGCCGGTGATGCGGTCGATGTGCTGATCAAGTCGGCTGCGGCCGAGCCGGGTTCGCTCGAGGTGCTGGCCATCGGCCCGCTCACCAACATCGCCACGGCCATCCGCCGCGACCCTGACTTCGCCCGCAACGTGGGCCGGCTCTGGGTGATGGGCGGCGAGTTCCAGGCCGGCTGGCCCGAGCACAACTTCGCCTCCGATGCCGTGGCCACCGAGATCGTGCTCGGGTCGGGCGCCCCCATCACCATCGTGCCGCTCGACCAGACCCTGCGGGTGGCGGTCGACGAGCACGATGTCGATCGCATCGCCGCGGTGCACCCGATCGGCCCGCTGATGGCCGACGAGGCACGGCGCTTCTGGCAGTTCCTGTCGGGCCTGCGCGAGGGCATGCCGAACGACCGCAGTTGGGCCCACGATCCACTGACGCTGCTCGCCATGGCCGAGCCCGACTGGTTCACGTTCACGCGCATGGCGGTGGCGGTGGAGGCCGACGGCCGGGTGCGCGGCACCCCCGACGACTCGTCGGTCATCGAGGTGGCCACCGACCTCGACCCGGTCGGTGCGCACGGGGCGTTCATGCGCGCCCTCGGTTGCTCGTCGACCGTGTGACCCGACGGATCAGGGGTCGATGCTGGCCGGCATGCTCCTGATCGAGTTGAGCGCCATCGACACGACCCGATCGGGCTCGCCCGTTGCCGCCAGGTTCGGTGTGCGTCGGCGGATCTCGTCGAACATCACCGTCATCTCGCGACGGGCGAGGTTCGCCCCCAGACAGAAGTGCGGCCCTCCCGCGCCGTAGCCGACCTGTTGCGGATGCAACGGCCGCCGCACGTCGAAGCGTTCGGGATCGGTGAACGCGCGCTCGTCGAAGTTCGCCGACGGGTACCACAGCGCCACCTTCTCGCCCTCGTGCAGGGTGATCCCGTGCAATTCGACATCGCGGGTCAGCACCCGGCACATGTTGGAGATGAGCGGCTCGTAGCGAACGATCTCCTCCACGGCTGTGGCGGCGTGGGTGGCGAAGTCGTCGAACCAGATCTGTCGTTGGTCGCGGTGCTCGGTGAGCAGCCGTACCCCGTGGGTGATGGCGTTGCGCGTGGTCTCGTTGCCTGCTGAGAGCAGCAGGATCACGAAGTTGGCGAACTCCTTGGTGGACAACCGCTCGCCGTCGACCTCGGCGGCCATCAGCACGGAGGTGAGGTCGTCGGTCGGTCGGGCCAGTCGCTCGCGCCCGAGCGCGATGGCGTACTCGGCGATGTTGCGCATCGCACCGGCCGCGCCGTCGACACCGACCGACGGGTCGTCGGGCGACACCGCGGCGTTGGTCCATTCGAGGATCAGCGCGTGATCGGCCTCGGGCACACCCACCATCGAGCAGATCGCCCGTAGCGGCAGGCGTGCCGACACCTCGGCAACGAGGTCGAACTCGCTCCCGTCACCGTGGCGGTCGAGCAGGTCGTCGATGATGCCCGCCGCGATCTGCCGCAGGGCGGGCTCGCCGGCGGCGGTCTGCTTCGGTGTGAACCCGGCCGACACGATCCGCCGCAACCGAGCGTGTTCGGGGTCGTCGAGGTTGATCATCGACGGGTAGAACTCGCCGAGTTCGTCGGGCATCTCCTCGATGTCGATCGTGACGCCCGAGCAGTGGACCGCCGGCGTGCGGCTGGCCGTCCAGATGTCGTCGTAGCGGGTGAGTGCCCAGAACTCGGTGCACGCCCGGCTGAACCCGCTGCGCCGCGCGGGGTAGTGGCGCACCGGGGCGACGCGCCGCAGTTCCGCGAACACTCGGCCCCGGTGCGACGACGGCGCCGCCCAGAACGCCGAGTCGGCCAGGTGCTCGTGGTCGAGGTCGATCGGGGCGTCCGGTCGGGACGAGGTGTGGGACATCCCGCACAGGCCACTCGGGCTGGGCAGACGTGGCAAGGTATCTACTGGTTCCGTAGGTACATCGTGGAGGCAGGCCGTGCCGGCATCGATCGTCGAACGTCGTGGTCCCGCCGGCCGAGCCGGTCGCCTCGTCATGGCGGGTGCTGCCTCGTCGAGCCGCGGGCCACGGCCGGGAATCGACGTGCGCTTCCCGATGCACGGCTGCACACTCGTCACCGTTGGCACGGGCCGCTACCGCGACGCCCACCACGACCGGCCGCTCGGACCCGGCAGTGTGGTGCTGGTGTTCCCGGAGCATCCGCACTGGTACGGCGCCGACGACCCGGGGTGGGACGAGCGCTTCCTCGCCTTCGACGGGCCGCTGTTCCGCACGGCAGTGACCATCGGACTGCTCGACCGGTCACGTCCGGTGCTCGACCTGGTCGAGGTCGACCGCTGGGCGGCGAGGTTCGATCACTTCCGGTTGCGGCCTGCACCCACCACGTCGGCGGCGCGAGATGCCGAGGCGGCGATGGTGCTGGCGCTCCTGGCCGACATGATCGCCAGCGCCGAGCGCCCCCAGCATGTGGACGGGTCGTGGCTGACGCGGTCGATCGAACTGCTGGAACCCGCGGCGGGCGTACCGACACCCCTCACCGCAGTGGCAGCGGCGGTGGGCATGCCGTACGACGCCTGGCGCAAGGCGTTCCGTGCCGAGGTGGGCGTGCCCCCGGCCCGGTTCCGCCTCGAACGACGGCTCGCCGTTGCAGCCGACCTGCTGGTGAGCACCTCGCACGCTGTGCGTTCGATCGCCGCCGATCTCGGCTTCAGCGACGAACGTCATCTCGTGGTGCGCTTCCAGGAGGCGTACGGCTGCACGCCGGCTGCCTACCGGCGGTCGAGCACGTCGGCTGGTTGAATGGGCGCCGACCTGGAGGGAGACACCATGAAGCCGAAGAACACGATCTGCATCTGGTACGACCGCGATGCGCTGGCCGCTGCTGAGTTCTACGCGGCCACGTTCCCCGACAGTTCGGTCGGCCCCGTGGCACATGCGCCGAGCGACTACCCCGACGGCCAAGTGGGCGATGTGCTCACCGTCGAGTTCACGGTGTGCGGCATCCCGTGCCTGGGCCTGAACGGCGGTCCGGCCTTCCAGCAGTCGGAGTCGTTCTCGTTCCAGATCGCCACCGACGACCAGGCCGAGACCGATCGACTGTGGAACGCCATCGTCGACAACGGAGGGAGCGAGAGCGAGTGCGGTTGGTGCAAGGACCGCTGGGGTGTGTCGTGGCAGATCACGCCGCGTGCACTCACCGACGGGATGGCCGACCCGGACCCACAGGTGGCCAAACGGGTGTTCGAGGCGATGATGACGATGCAGAAGATCGACATCGCCGCCATCGAGCGCGCCCGCCGCGGCGACTGACGCTCAGTCCCAGAGGACGTAGAGCGCCACGAGTGGTGAGTCGCCAGCGACGGCCGAGTGCAGATCGCCCGGGTTGTTGTAGAGCGCTGCATCGGGGCCGACCGTACGGAACTCGTCGTGGCCACCGAAGCGCCACTCGCCCTGTCCGGCGATGGTGAGGTACAGCTCGTTCGGCGGATGGCTGTGCAGGGGATAGGTGCATCCGGCCCGGATGTACATCAGACCCACGGTGAGGTCGCCCAGGTCGCAGGTTCGGTCGAGCGGCGCCAGGGCGATGTCGGTGCCGCCGTCGTCGGTGCGGAAGGTCGGCTCCCATGGCAGCAGCGGCGCGATCTCGACGAAGCGTCGGCCGAGCGGCGTCTGGTCGAGGGCACTGATGGTGTCGAGCGCAGGCAGCCAGCCGGGCTGGAACGGCAGCGGTATGGAGCGGTCGACGGCCTCCGCGAACGCAGTGGCTCCCTCGGCCGAGGGCGACGTGGACGCTCGCGCCATCAGTCGTTCGGCGCACGCCGCCAGGAACGCGTGAACCGCCTGCTCACCCGACTCGCCGTTGCCGTGCACCCTTGCATCATTGCAGCGCGCCGCAACGAGACCTCAGCCGGCCTGTCGTAGGTGGTACTCGCGGAGCAAGCGGGGCTGGACTCCAGAGGCCGCTGCGTGGTCGCCGTGCAACACGTCAGGATCCAGGTCGATGGCGCCCGGCCAACAGACCGTTCCCGCAACCGCATCGAGGCGGGCAGATGCGAAGGTCGTGTCGTCATCGACCGCCGCAAGCAATCCGACGAGCGCACCGGCAAAGTCGAGCTCACGAACGAGTCCGTCAGAAAACGTGACGCGAAGAAGTCGGCCGCCGAGGTGATCAACCTGCGTCACTCTCGCCAATTCGCTCATGGCTGAAGACTAACGGAGCGGCTCAATTGCGGACAGGGGCGCCGGCACCTGCGCGAGTGCCCAGTTCGAAAGCAGCTCCTCGCGATGGAGCAGACGCCACTCCTCGACGAGTTGGGATGCGGTCGAGGGGAGGCGACCGCGCATGACTGAACCATCGTCGATTCGGATGAGTGCCTCGTCTTCGGCGTAGATGGCATGGAAGTGCGGCGGCCGGTGGTCGGCGAAGTACATGTAGATGGCGATTCCGTAGAACTCGCTGATCCGTGGCATCGCTCCACCCTGACAGGAGGGTGTCACATCACGCCCGCGACGCGCTCGTGCCTGCAGCCGGGCTCGCTTGTCAGTACGTCCAGGGGGTGACGGAGCCGTCGGTGCCGACCAGCACCACCGGCAGCGTCGCCCAGGTGGATTCGTCGCCGCCCATGCCGGGAGAGTCGCGGGGCATGCCCGGCAGCGCCAGGCCCACGGCGTCGGGTCGTTCGGCGAGTAAACGGGTGATGGCCGCGACCGGCACGTGACCCTCGACGAGGTAGCCGGCGACCTCGGCGGTGTGGCACGAGGCCACGTCGTCACCGATGCCCTTCGCGGCGCGGAACGCATCGCGTTCGGGGTCGTCGGTGACCTCGACGGTGGCTCCACGGTTGCGCAGGTACACGACCCACTCGATGCAGCAGCCTCAACCAGGGTCGCGGTGCACGTCGAACTTCAAGCCGGCCAACCCAGCCGAGGCCGACGACGTGGTGGCGTCCGTGTCGCCTGCGGCCGGGTCCGTGGTGGCGTCCGTGTCGCCCGCGGTGCCACCCGATGTGGAGCCGGCGGCGCCCACGGCGAGGAGCGCCAGTGTCATCAGTCGACGTCGGCTGAGCGGTGTCATCGACCCGTAGGGTAGCGACCTCCGGTCAGGCCAGCA
>JBEIIG010000125.1:0-6877 GCA_040380855.1 Acidimicrobiaceae bacterium
ATGCGCTGTTGCTGGCGTCGCGTGGCGCACTCATCGTGGTGAACGATCTCGGCGGCTCGGTCGACGGCACCGGCGCCAACGCCAGCGCTGCCCAGAAGGTGGTCGACGAGATCAAGGCCGCCGGCGGCGAGGCTGTCGCCAACCACTCGAGCGTCGCCACCCCCGAGGGTGGCCAGGAGATCGTGCAGACCGCGATCGACACCTACGGCCGCGTCGACATCGTCATCAACAACGCGGGCATCCTGCGCGACAAGGCGTTCCACAACATGGAGCCCGACCTGATGAACCCGGTGTTCGACGTGCACCTGAAGGGCGCCTTCCACGTCACCCAGCCGGCCTGGGTGCGCATGCGCGAGCAGGGCTACGGCCGCATCATCTCCACCTCGTCGGCAGCCGGCATCTTCGGCAACTTCGGCCAGACCAACTACGGCGCAGCGAAGATGGGCCTGGTGGGCTTCACCCGTGTGCTGGCCGTCGAGGGCGCGAAGTACAACATCAAGGCCAACGCCATTGCGCCGCTCGCGCTCACCCGCATGACCGAGAGCATCATGGGTGCCTTGGGCGACAAGCTCGACCCGGGCCTGGTGTCGCCCCTCGTGGCCTTCCTCGCCCACGAGGACTGCCCGGTGAGCGGCCAGACCTTCAGTGTCGGTGGCGGCCGGGTGGCCCATGTGTTCATCGGCGAGACCCAGGGCTTCACCAAGGCCGATCTGTCGCTCGAAGACGTGCGCGACAACTGGGGCACGATCACCGATCAGACGGGCTACGCGGTACCTGGCAACCTCGCCGAGGAGACCGCACTGTTCGTCAATGCGTTCCGCTGACACGAACCCACGGTGACCGAACCGGCGCGTTCTGTGAGCGCACCGTCAAGACTCCGTGTGATTTGCCACTCCTGCTTGCACCCGTAGTGTGCATTCCGTACCGTCAACGGTGATGGGCTCCCAGTTCAACGGTCTCAACCTGTCGGTCGACGACATCGTCGGACTCTTCCCCACGCCGCGCACCGTGCAGGTGGTCGTCGAGGGTGCGAGTTGTGAAGCAACGGCGCAGCGCGAGATGGGTCGGGTGCTCGTGCTCGACGACAAGGGCGTGCTGCCCACGGGCCGAGGCCTCGTGACCGTCGGCGGGCGGGGCGGCGCATGGCGCCTCGACGGCGATGTGCACCGCGACCGCAAGAGCGGGCGGGTGTTCGTCACTGTTCATCGCGGCGCCCGGTTCAACCGCCGGGCGGAGGCCCGTCTGCAGCCACCGTCGGGCGGCGTGAGGGTCCGACCGCTCGGCACCGTCGAGTGGCAGACGCTCGAGGTGGTCGACCTCTCGCGGTCGGGCATGCAGTTCCGCGGTTACCAGTGGCCGATGTTCACCCCGATCGAGATCGATGGTCTCTCCCGCTCGGGTGTCATCCGCGGTCGCATCGTGCGGCCTGCCGACAACGGCGGCGGCGTGCGATTCCAGAGCCTCCTCGACGATCTCGTCGCCTGACGCACGGCTCTCCACCGCGCCGCACCCCTGGATAGGGTCGCGCGCTGTGAGCGCACCCTCCGTCGACGAGTTCCAGCTTCAGGCCCGCGAGTGGCTGGCCGCCAACCGCAGCGACGCACCCCGCGACTACGGCGCCATCTGCCCGCCCGACCTGGTCGACCAGGGCATCGCCTGGCAGCAACGGCTGTTCGCCGCCGGGTTCGCCGGTATCCACTGGCCCACCGAGTTCGGTGGTCGCGGCCTCACGCCCGAGCACAACTCGGTGTGGATGCTCGAAGCGGCGATCGCCGGTGTGCCCCCCGTGCTGAACATGGTGGGCCTCGTGCTGGCCGGCGGGGCGATCATGCGCTACGGCACTCCTGAACAGCAGAAAGCCCACCTGCGCGCCACGTTGGCCGCCGAGCAGGTGTGGTGCCAGTTGTTCAGCGAGCCGGGGGCAGGCAGCGACCTGGGCGGGTTGTCCACCAAGGCCGAGCGCGACGGCGACCGGTTCATCGTGAACGGTCAGAAGGTGTGGTGCAGCGGTGGCCGCTGCAGCGACTGGGGCATCTTGATGGCCCGCACCGATCCCGACGCCAAGAAGCACGAGGGCATCTCGTTCTTCCTCTGCCCGATGGACCTGCCGGGTATCGAGATCCGCCCGCTGAAGCAGATGACCGGCGAGAGCGAGTTCGACGAGGTGTTCTTCACCGATGTCGAGTTGCCCGCCGAACACCTGCTCGGCCCGCTGCACGGCGGCTGGGGTGTCGGCATGGCGGTGCTCACCAGCGAGCGTGGCCACATCGGCACGAGCGTGATCAGCCTCGAGCGCCGCCTCGACAGCATGTCCCGCCTTGCCGAAGGCCGCGACCTCGGCCCCGTCGAACGCCAGCGACTGACGCAGCTCATCAGCACCGGCTCGGCCTACAAGGCGATGGCGCAGCGCCAGGGCCCGATCGCTTCCACGGCAGCCTCGCTGATGAAGCTGGGCATCACCGAGATGATGTTCGCGACGTCGATGCTGCGCGGCGACCTCGGCGGTGCCGACGCACTGCTCGACGGGCCCGACGCGTTCGGCATGTTGGCCGCACCCGGGGGTCGCATCGCCGGTGGCACCAGCCAGGTGCAGCGCAACATCATCGGCGAGCGACTGTTGGGCCTGCCCCGCGAACCGAAGTAGTACGCTGCCGATCGTTCATCGGTCGGCGATACATGGGGGTACGCAGATGACCTACGAGATGGGCGACGACGCACACCGGCGAGCCGATCACGAAGCGACACAGGCGACGAACTCGACGATCAGCCCAGCGATCATCGGCTTCGTGGTGGTGGCGGTGGTGGCGGCACTCTTCTTCGTGAAGAACAGCCACACGGTCGAGCTCGACTTCATCTTCTTCGATCACACCACCACGGTGCGATGGCTGATCATCATCTCGCTGGTGCTCGGGGTGCTGCTCGACCGGATGGCCTCGATGATGTGGCGGCGCCGCAAGAAGCGCAAGGCCCGCGCTGCACTTCGCGACTGAGCACCGCCGAGCGCCATGATGGGCGCATGCGCGTGCTCTCGTCCGACGGAGTCGAAGTCGCGGTCCACGACCTCGGCGGTAACGGCCCCACCCTGTTGATCAGCCATGCGACCGGGTTCCATGGCAGGTGCTACATCCCGGTGGCCGAAGCGCTGGCCGACCGCTACCACTCGGTGGCGTTCGACTATCGGGGCCATGGTGACACACCGCACCCCGACAGCCCGGTCGACTGGAAGGGCTACGGCGACGATGCCGAGGCGATGGCTACTGCGCTCGATGCACCGATCGTCGCCTTCGGGCATTCGATGGGCGGCGCCTGCCTGCTGATGGCCGCCCACCGCAACCCGGCGTTGTTCCGAGCGCTGGTGGTGTTCGAGCCGATCGTGTTCCCACCCACGGGCATCCGCCCCAACGGCGAGCCGTCGCCGCTGTCGGTGGGCGCCCGTCGCCGTCGGGCCAGCTTCCCCTCGTACGAGGCAGCAATCGCCAACTATGCGGCCAAGCCTCCGCTGGGTGCGTTCGCTCCTGCGGCGCTCGATGCCTACGTGCGCTTCGGCTTCGCACCGGGCCTCGACGGCGAGGTGCATCTGAAGTGCCGACCCGACACTGAGGCCGCCACGTTCGAGACCGGCGGGCTGCACGAGACCTGGGATGCGCTGACCGAGATCACCACACCGGTGCTGGTGATCAGCGGTGCCCCTGCCCCGATGCAGCCCTCGTCGATCGCCGTCGACATCGCCGCCCGACTGCCCGAAGGCACCTATCTCGAACGCCCCGACCTCGACCACTTCGGCCCCATGGTGCGCCCCGACGCAGTCGCCGACCTCATCGCCGACTACCTCGCCGAACACTGACCCGACACCGACCCCTGCGAGCGCACTCCCCTGCCAGGCCTACCGCCGAGCGGGCTGCTACCAACCAGCCCAGGCCGCTGAACACTCAGCCCGCTGATCGGAGTCGACCAGCGCTGAACGGTGAGTGTGCGGCCATCGGCCGAGAGCGCGGACCGATCGTCGGAAACGAAGTCGACCAACTGATGCTCGTCGTCGAACACCAAGGTCGCGCTCACCGTGTGGTCGCCGCAGCGATAGGTCGCCTTCTCAACAACTGTGCAACACGTCTGCAGGCAAGCCCTTCATCGTCGCGTCCAGCAGGAACACCCGTGACGGCATGTCGCCGAAGGTGTTGACCTGTGCGCCCTCGAAACTCATCCACGGCGCCTCGGGACCGCTGCGGATACGACCGGTGATGGTGGCTTCGAACCCGAGCACATGTGGCCGGCCAACTGCGCCGCTAGCCCGCACCCATGCGGCCACGGGGGGCGGCAGGGGGTCGACATCGGCGTCGGTCACCACACCACCGTCGTCGCCTCGTCGGGTGGCAAGCGTGCCCTCGGCAGCGGCGACGGCACGGCGGTACTCGACGCGAAGCGATCCGGGACCGTCGGCTCGGTACCCCCACAGGGCTGGTCCCGCCCAGCCGAAGCCACTCGTAGCAACCACGAGATGAATCGCACCATGCAGCACCGCGGCAATGCCGATCAGCCACGCAATGGCGGTCCGCATCGCACTGCTCCTCTCTCGACGACGTCGGTTCACCCCGGCAGTCGGCATCGTACGGCTAGCCTCGTTCCTCGTGCGCGAGATTCCCTTCACGTTGATCCGTGGTTTCGTGATGGGCTCGGCGGACCTGGTGCCTGGGGTGTCGGGCGGCACCGTGGCGTTGGTGTTCGGGATCTACCAGCGACTCATCGACTCGATTCGCACCGGATCGCGCGCCATCGGCCACCTGGCGAAGGGCGATCTGAAGGGGTGCATCGAGCGGCTTCGCGCCGTGGAGTGGGGGTTCTTGCTGCCGCTGCTCATCGGCATCCTCGCCGCCGTGGTCTCCCTGTCGGGGCTCATCGAGTACCTCCTCGAAGAGCACCCCGTCACCACCTCCGGCACCTTCCTGGGGTTGGTGGCCGGCTCGGTGATCGTGGCATGGCAGTTGCTCCAGCTCCGCGACACCCGGCGCGTGATCGTGATGTTTGTCGTCGCAGCGATCACCTTCGTGTTGCTCGGGATGAAGGAAGGCACCTCGGAGGCGACCGTCGGGCAGGCCGACGACGCTCATCTGCTCGTCTACTTCGGTGCCGGCGCGATCGCAATCTGCGCCATGATCCTGCCCGGCATCTCGGGGTCGTTCCTCCTCGTGACGATGGGCCTCTACGGTCCGGTGCTGGCTGCAGTGAACGACCGCGACATCGTGACAGTGCTGGTGTTCACTCTGGGGTGCGTGGTGGGCCTCGGCCTGTTCTCGCAGGTGCTGCACTGGGCGCTCGCCCAGCACTACGACACGGTGATGGCGACGTTGATCGGCCTGATGCTCGGTTCGTTACGGGTGGTGTGGCCATGGCCGAGCGGCGTCGACAGCACCGCGATCGGCGCACCGTCGGACCCTGTGTGGTCGACGGTGTTGTTGATGGTGGCGGGAGTGCTGGTGGTGATCGCGTTCAACGAAATCGGCAAACGCTTCGAACATCGCAGTACCGCGGACGAAGCGGCCGAGCTTCGCGCCATGTGACCCACTGCCCAAGGTGTGGTCGATACGACAGATCGGACCCGGATCTATCCCAAAGCACCCGAAAGCCTCCACGAGAACCAGTGCGCTTCACATGCTGTTGATCGGATCCGTCGGGTACACGTAATCGTTCACGTTGCCACCCTCGTGCCAAAGACGCATCAGGACATGGTCGCCGCGGTGTTCCGCACGATATTCGCCCTTCCCGACGCGCCGACCGTGTCGGCCACCTGGGACCAAGTCCGCGATCAACTCTCGAAGAACTTCCCGAAGATCGGGCCGCTCATGGACTCAGCGAAGACCGAGGTCCTCGCGTTCACCCCGTCGTTCTCAACCTGGCCAAGCGGATCAAGCGCGTTGCGTTCGGTCTCGTGAACTTCCGACACCACCGCATCCGCTGCCTGCTCTACGCCGGACAACCCGACTGGACCCTGCTACCCGCGATCCAACCCTGAAACGCGGAGAACCGCCATCACGCGTCACTCCCGACTCGATGCAAGGGACCGGCCGGCTCACGCCGCGACCGACTGCCGCCTGGCAGTAATGCGGGCGCAGATTAGTCAGTTGACCTGGAACTGTCGTCTCGCCCGGCCACCTTGGCCCGACGCCTTCGCCTAACGATTAGGAGGATGACCCCAAAAGTGGCCCACAGGGCAACGAACCAGGCCGGATTAGACGCGCCTGAACTGATCGCAAACGTCATCGTGAAGCCTCGACCGAAATGTCACTTCTGCATGGAATCGGCGCAGATTCAGCGAGAGCAATAAGTCTTTGAAACAAACGCACCTGCGCCTCCAGTAACGGTCAGATTTCGCGCCCCCCCAGGGGGCAGCCGACACGAATGGAGAACCAGTGTATCGATCCGTTGACTTGTATCGACGTTGCCATTGGCCGCCGAAGCCAACCGGCCCCAGGCCGATCTCCGCGAAACCGTTGGTCATGGTCTTCCCACATGTTGGCGAGACTTGCGTGGTGATTGAGGGAAGGGAAACGGCCATTCCTAGCCCCGGGGCAGCGAACCAGCCGCTCCCTCTGGAGTACCCAACACTAAGGCAGAAAACCAGACACGCCCCCAACCCGAACGAAGGCATTCCGTTATGAGCGGGCCCGAGGTTCGGTTTGTAGCCGACCTTCTTGAACTGAAGATCAGACCACAACGTCTTCCCGAAGTAGGTGCTGCATTCACCAGGTCCGCCACCCTCACACAACCACTCACCGCCCGGTAACGCCATCCGCCCGTCCAGGTCCATGCTGTTGATCGGATCCGTCGGATACACGTAATCGTTCACGTTGCCACCCTCGACCGGATCAACACTCAAGAACCG
>JBEIIG010000126.1:0-6803 GCA_040380855.1 Acidimicrobiaceae bacterium
CACGATGATGACGCTCTCGATCGATGTGGCCGGCATCGACCGACGCCACCGCGACGGCCCCGACGCGCCGGCCGAGATCGACCGTCTCTACCACGTGATGGACCGGCTGGCCCGGGCCTCGACGGTGAGCCATGCCACGGGCGACAAGGCGGCCATCATCGCCGACGGCGATACCGCGCTGGCCGAGTTCGAGACCGAGTTCTTCGCCCCGTCGCTGGCGCGACGACGCGATCTCGTCGACCGCCACGCACGCGGCGACCTGCCCGACGACGCACTCCCCCGCGACGTGCTCACCACGCTGCTGCGCAACCAGGACCGCCTCGACCTGCCACCCGACACGGTGCTGCGCGAGGTGGCCTACTTCCCGTGGGTGGGCTCGCACTCCACCTCGAACCAGTTCGTGCACGCGATGCACCACCTGTTCACCTGGATGGCCGAGCACCCCCACCACCCGGTGGCCCACCGCCAGGCGCTCGTCGACGATGCACTGCTGCGCCAGCGGTTCGTGCACGAGAGCCTGCGGTTGCACCCGGCCAGTCCGGTGTCGTTGCGCCATGCCCTGGCCGACGTGACGCTGCGGTCGGGCACCGTCGTGCCGGCGGGCTCGATGGTGTCGATCAGCTTGCACGACGCCAACCGCGACGCAACGGTGTTCGGCGAACGACCCGACGAGTTCGACCCGTTCCGCGCGCTCGCCGACGGCGCCACGCCGTGGGGGCTGAGCTTCGGGCACGGCCTGCACGCGTGCCTCGGCCAGGAACTGGCCGGTGGTGTGGAGCCCGCACCTGCCGGCGCCGACGCGATCGAGCACCACCTGCTGGGCTCGATCGCCGTGATGGCGGGCATCGTGCTGGCAGCGGGCGCCGTGCCCGATCCCGCCGATCCGCCCGTGCTCGACACGAGCACCACCCGGCAGGTGTTCTCGCGTTACGCGGTGCGCTTCACCTGATCGTCGCTCGCGGGCTCGGGGTGCTCGACCGCCCAGCGCACCGATTCGACGATCATCTGATAGCCGGTGCAACGGCACATGTTGCCCTCGATACCCAACCGGATCTCGTCGGCTGTGGGGTCGGGGTGCTCGACCAGCAGCGAGGTGGCGGCCATCACCATGCCCGGTGTGCAGTAGCCGCACTGCAGGCCGTGGCACTGGCGGAACCCCTCCTGCACGGCGGTGAACCCGTCGTACGGGCCCGACAGGCCCTCGATGGTGGTGACGGCCGAGCCGTCGGCCTGGACGGCCAGCACGGTGCAGCTCTTCGCCGACTGGCCGTCGATCAACACCGTGCACGCTCCGCAGTTCGAGGTGTCGCAGCCGATGTGGGTGCCCGTGAGGCGCTCGTGTTCGCGCAGGTGGTGCACCAGCAGGGTGCGTGCATCGACGCTGGCACGGCTGCGCCGGCCGTTCACCGTGAGGGCGATGTCGACATACCGTTCGAGTTCTGACATCAGCGGGTCTCCTGGATGATGCGCCAGACGGCTTCCGGCGAGATGGGCATGTCGAGGTGCTCGACACCGAAGGGGGCGAGCGCGTCGACCACGGCGTTCACCACGGCGGCAGGCGCCCCCACCGCACCCGACTCGCCGATGCCCTTGGCGCCGAGCGGGTTGTTGGGGCACAGGGTGGTGATGCGACCGGCCGTGTAATCGGGCAGGTCGGCGGCCGTGGGGACGAGGTAGTCGAGCAGGCTGGCGGTGACGGGCTGGCCGGTGTCGGGTGTGTAGCGCACACTCTCGAACAGGGCCTGGGCGATGCCCTGGGCCACGCCGCCGTGCACCTGGCCCTCGGCCAGCAACGGGTTGATCACCGTGCCGCAGTCGTCGACCAGCACCATGTCGACGATGGAGACCTCGCCGGTGTCGCGGTCGATCTCGACCACGCACCCGTAGGCACCCGACGGGTACGAGAAGTTGGGCGACTCCTGGTAGAGGTGCTCTTCGAGTGAGCCCGCCTGCAGTTCGGGCGGCAGACGCAGCGGCTGGAAGCTGGCCCAGGCCACATCACCCCAACTGACGTTCTTGCCGGGTGTACCGCGCACGAAGAACGCGTCGTCAGCCACCTCGAGGTCGTGCTCGCTCGCTTCGAGCAGGTGGGCGGCGATCTTCTTCGCCCGCGCCAGCACCCGCGCGCTGGTCATCTTCACCGCCGAGCCGCTGGTGGGCACCCCGCGCGACCCCATCGTGCCGATGCCCTGCAGCACGGTGGCCGTGTCGCCGAAGCGGAGGTGGATACGGTCGAACGAGATGCCCAGTTCGTCGGACGCGATCTGGGCGAAGGTGGTCTCGTGGCCCTGGCCGTGCGGGGACGAGCCGACGAACACGATGGCCGAGCCGTCGGGTTGGATGCGCACCTGCGCCGACTCCCACGAGGCGAGGTGGCCGAAGCCCTCGAGCGAGCCGTTGGGCCCGAAGCCGGCGATCTCGAGCCAGCACGACAGGCCGATGCCCAGCAGCGGTGCCGTCGGGTCGTTGCGGCGGGCCGCCTGCTCGGCGCGGCGCTCGTCGTAGCGCATCAGGCGCAGGCACTCGGCCAACGCCGCCGGGAAGTCGCCCGAGTCGTACACCACCGGTTCGTTGTGGGTCTCGTACGGGAAGGCGCTGGGCGGGATGAAGTTGCGGCGCCGCACCTCGGCCGGGTCGAGGCCGGTGCGCTGAGCGACGAGGTCGACGATGCGTTCGATCGAGAACGCGGCCTCGGGCCGACCGGCCCCGCGATAGGCGGCGACCGGTGTGGTGTTGGTGACCACGGTACGGAACGAGGTGCTCACCTTCGGGATCTTGTAGCACCCGGCCGCCATCCAGCTGGTGAGCACGGCGAGGCCGAGGCCGGTGGGGTCGGGGTAGGCGCCCAGGTTCTGGCTGATCACGAACCGCAGTGCCTTGATGGTGCCGTCGCGGTCGAACCCGACGTCGAGGTCGTGCACCTGGTCGCGGCCGTGGGCCATCTGCACCATCGCCTCACTGCGCGTCTGGCTGAACTTCACCGGGCGCCGCAGCTGCTTCGACAACACCGGGGCGATGAACAGCTCGGGGTACCACACGATCTTCGAACCGAACCCGCCGCCCACATCGGGGGCGATGACCCGGCACTGCGACTGGGCGATGTCGAGCCACGAGGCGAGGTAGTTGCGCAGATGGTGCGGCGCCTGGAACGTCGCCCACATCGTGAGGCCGTCGGGCTTCCAGTCGGCGAGGCACGCCATCGCCTCGATGGGCACCGCCGCGCAGCGCTGGTTGACGATGCGCAGATGGGCTCGCTGGTCGGCACGTTCGAGATCGCGTTCGAGGTCGTCGAGCATCGGCACGATGGTGATGACGTTCGAGCCGCGCCGCGGGAACAGCAACTCGGCACCATCGGCACAGGCCTCGTCGATCGTGGTCGACACGGGCAACGACTCGTAGCCGATGTCGACCGCGGCAGCAGCGTCGGCTGCCAGATAACGGTCTTCGGCCACCACCACCGCGACCGGCTCGCCGACGAAGCGGACGATGTTCCGCGCCAGCGCAGGCCGTTCGAGGCCGTCGAGGCCCCCGGGCAGATCGGGATAGTCGACGAAGTCGGCGGCGGTCCACACGCCGAGCACACCCTCCATCTTCAGTGCGGCGCGCACGTCGATGTGGGTGATGCGGGCGTGTGCCTCGCTCGAACCGACGAACATGGCGAATGCGCAGCGCGCCGGCGACAGATCGTCGACGAACGTGCCGGTGCCCGACAACAGGCGGGGGTCCTCTTTGCGCAGGACCCGTGCTCCGACGAGGCTCATTGGAAAGTTCCTCCGCTCATGGCTTGATGTGGTGCCCTTCTTTGTCCTCGGGGTCGAACCACCATTGCTCGGCGTTCTGCTTGCTCTGTTCGGTGCGTGGCACACCCCAGCGCAGCAGACGTCCGAGCAGGTACTCGGGGCCGCTCTCTTCGCGACGCCACCAGCGGCGCTGGCCGCCGTGCACGCGCTTGCGGAACGTCGAGAACCCGACGGCGACGATGAGGGCGATCCCGAAGAACAGGCTCTCGATCCAGGTGGTGCCCACACCGGCGAGCTGCAGGCCCTTCACGCCCGACTGCAGCACGAACACGGCGAGCAACGCGCCCCACACGTTGAACCGGCGCTTGAACTGCGTGGCGCCCAAGAACGCGGCGGCGAACGCGGGCAGCAGGTACGGGGTGCCCGACTGTGCCTGCGCCGAGCCGAACTGGGCGGCCAGCAGCACGCCACCGAGTGCCGAGAACACCGCCGAGGCGACGAGCGCGCCCCACACGTAGCGATCGGTCTGCACACCTGCCAGACGGGCGGCTTCACGAGCGCCGCCGGTGGCGAACAGATATCGCCCGACGGCAGTGTGCTCGAGCACGAACCACAGTGCGAACGCGACGATCAGCGCGAACAGCACCGTCTTGTTCAACCCGAATGCGAACTCGGTGGCCAGGTTCTTGAAGCTGTCGGGAAAGCCCAGGATCGAGCGGTTGTTCGAGCGCCACACCGAGTACGCGGTGAGGATCGAACTCATGCCCAGGGTGGCGATGAACGAGTCGATCTTGATCTTCACCACCAGGAAGCCGTTGAGGTTGCCCACCACCAGACCCACCACCAGTGCTGCGGCGATGGCGGCAGGCACCGACCACTCGGCCTCGACCATCGCCCACCCGGCCGTCACCGATGCCGCCGAGATGGTGGCGCCGATCGACAGGTCGAACACACCGGCCGAGAGCGGCACCAGCAGGCCGAGGGCGATCACCATCAAGATCGCGTTCGCGTTGAGCACCGAACGGTGGGTGAGCCACATCGTCCACGTGTCGGGGATCCACAGCGTGAACACCACCCAGATGAGGGCGTAGAGGTACACCACGCCGATGTTGCGGGGGTGCAGCTTCTTCCACTTGAACGGCGAGCGTCGAGTGTCGAAGCGACTGTCGATCGTCTTGCTGCGCTCGATCCGTTCGTTCACCACGCGGTGGCGCCGGGTGATCTTGTTCTTCTTCAGCGTCGGCCGCCGGACCACCTCGCCGGTGCGTTCGTCGATCTGCATGACGGATCAGCTCTTCTTTCGCAGTCGGTCGAGCGTACGCCTGACCCATGCGCTCAGGCGGCCCCCCACGACGGGGACCGGCGGTTCGGGTGCCACCTGGGGCGGTGGCGCGTCGGCGACGGGGGCTTCGATGTCGGCGTCGTCGCGGATCACCTTCATCAGCACGGGTTCGCGCGACACCTTCAGGTGCTTGCGGTCGGAGGTGGCGCCCAGCGTCTCGGCCACGAGCCGTTCCTCGGTGAGGTTGGGGCCCGACAGCTCGGCGCTCAGCATGCCGGCGCGCAGCACCAGCACCCGGTCGCACAGGTGCACGAGTTCCTCGGCGTCGGACGAGGCGATGAGCACGGCCATGCCGTCGGCGGCGGCGTCGACGATGTGCCGGTAGATCGACGCCTTGGCGCCGACGTCGACGCCCTGGGTGGGCTCGTCGAGCAGCAGCACCTTCGGCTCGGTGCGCAGCCACCGGGCGAGCACCGCCTTTTGCTGGTTGCCGCCCGAGAACTTGCCCATCCGGCGACCGAGCAGCGGGGGTTGCACCTCGAGACGCTCGACCCAGTCGGCCACGTCGGCGCGCACCTCCTGGTGTCGCAACCGGAAGCGACCCTGGAACGGGCCGAGGCGCGGTAGGGGCACGTGCTCTACGAGGCGGTCCTCGGGGTCGAGGCCGAGCCCCTTGCGGTCGGCGGGCACCAGCGCCACACCCGCGCGCAGCGAGTCGCGCGGGGTGGCGAACACCTTGGCCTTGTCGACCAGCACCTTGCCGGCGAACCGTGGGGTCACACCGGCCAGCGCTCCGGCGATCTCGTCGCGGCCCGAACCCACCAGGCCGGCGACACCGACCACCTCACCGGCGTGCACCTTCAGGCTGACACCGCGCAGGGTGATACCGAACACCATCTCGGCTTCGAGCACCGGTCGGCCCGTCGGCGGGGTGACGGCATTCGGGTACAGATCGCTCATCGAGCGACCCACGATGAGGTCGACGAGCGCCCGTTCGTTCAGATCGCGGGTGGGCACACCGGCTGCCACCACGGCGCCATCGCGCAGCACCGTGACCCGGTCGGCGAGATCGAGCACCTCGTCGAGCATGTGACTGACGAACAGCACACCGGCACCGAGGCCGGCCACGCGCCGCACCTCGCGGAACAGCGCGTCGACCTCGCGCCGGTTCAGCGACGCGGTGGGCTCGTCGAGCACGAGCAGACCGGCCTGGCCGGTGTCCCAGTCCTGCAGGGCGCGCACGATGGCGATGGCGGCACGTTCCGCCGCGGTGAGGCCACCCACGGGTTGGCGCACGTCGGGCGCCAACCCGAAACGCAGCAGCAGTTCCTGGGCCCGCGCCGCCTCGGCACGCCACTTGATGCGCCCACCGGCGCCGGTGATGTAGCCCCGCCCGAGGCCGAGGTTCTCGATGGCCGACAGGCTGGGCACGAGGCCCAGGTCCTGGTGCACGATGCGGATGCGCTGGCGGTCGTCGTGGCCGAGATGCCACAGGTCGACGGGTCTGCCGAGGAACTGCACCGCTGCACCGTGGTCGGCCTGGATGTAGCCGCCGAGCAGTTTGATGAGTGTCGACTTGCCCGAACCGTTCTGGCCGACGAGGGCGTGCACCTCGCCGGGGCGTACTTCGAGGTGGGCCGAGTCGAGCGCGACCTGGCCCGGATAGGTCTTCGACAGCGAGTCGATGCGCAGAACAGCGGTGGGGTGGGGGGGTGGGCCGGCCCCCCCCAGGAGGGGGGGGGTGAGCGCCCCCCCGGGCCCCCCCCGGTGGGCCCCGTGGG
>JBEIIG010000127.1:0-6692 GCA_040380855.1 Acidimicrobiaceae bacterium
ACAACCCGGCCACCGCGACCTGGTCGAGGACCGCCACATCCGTTTCGGCAACGCGCACGAACCGGTCGACCAACGACACACCACCCACGCGCACCTCCCCTCGCGCCCGCACCAGCAGGCGACCAGCGATCAACCGGACGAACGGGAACCCGACAGACGGGTTCGATCTGGTTCCGAGGGGAAGACCGGAACACCGGCAACCCTAACCGAACACATGTTCGATGTCAACCTCGGCAAAGAAGATTCTCGGGCACCGCTCGAAACGAGTCGGCTCGGAGCGGATCAGACGAGATCGACCAGCACCGGTGCGTGATCGGACGGCGACTGGCCCTTGCGGGCATTGCGGTCGACGATCGACCACTGCAGCCGATCGGCCACCGACCGGGTGCCGAGAACGAGGTCGATACGCATCCCGCGACCCTGATGGAAATCGCCGGCCCGGTAGTCCCACCAACTGAACAACTTGGACTGCTCGTAGCGCTGGCGGAACAGGTCGACCATCCCCCAGTCGCACAGATCGGCGAGCACGTCGCGCTCGGGGGCGCTCACATGCGTGGCGCCCACCAGCTTCGCCGGGTCGTACACGTCGCGGTCGTCGGGGGCGATGTTGAAGTCGCCGGTGACCACCACGTCGTCGTCGGGGGTGGCGAGCGAGTCGATGTGGCGCCGCAACTGAGCCATCCACCCGAGCTTGTAGCGATAGTGGTCGTGGTCGAGCGAGCGCCCATTGGGGACGTAGACACAACTGACCAGTACCCCGCCACAGCGAGCCGTGACGATGCGGGCATCGGGATCGCGCTCGCCCGACGCAGGGGTGAAGTTGGCGACCACGTCGTCGAGACCGACCTTCGACGCAATGGCGACGCCGTTCCACTGACCCTGGCCGTGGTGCGCGGTCTCGTAGCCCAGGGCCGAGAAGCTGAGCGCCGGGAACGCCTCGTCGCTGAGCTTCGTCTCCTGCATGCACAGGACATCGGGCTGCACCTCGGCGAGCCACTCCTCGACCCGCGGCAGACGGGCCTTCAACGAGTTCACGTTCCAGGTGACGATGCGCACGCCGGCCGACCGTAGCCGCGATCAGGTAGTGGGGCGCTTGCGCGAGCGCTTGGCCGCAGGCGCAGCCGCGACGACCGGTTCGGGAACGGGCGCCGCAGCCGGAGCGGGAGCCGCAGCCTTCTTGCGGGTACGTCGCGCCGGTGCAGCGTCGGCCACCGGCTCGACGGGCGGCGCCGGCTCGGCCACCGCCGCAGCAGGGGCAGGTGCCGCAGCACGCTTGGCGCCTCGGGCCTTCTTCGCCGGCGCTGCCGGCGTGGCGATCGGTGCAACCGCCTCGGGTGCCGGCGCAACAGGCGCGGCCACCGGGGCAGGCGCAGCCTTCGCAGCACGACGCGACGGCTTGGCAGGCGCCTTGACGACCGGCGCCGACTCGACCGGAGCGGGTTCGGCCGGTGCCACAGCGACGGGCGCCACCTCTGTCTCGGCGACAGCAGTGGCCTTGGGACGACGCCCCTTCTTCGCCGGCGCTGCCTCGACCGGCGCACGGTGCGTCGCCATGGCGGCGAGGGCGAGATCGACGCTGCGCCGCTCGGCCGAGTAGCTCTCGATGACGAGCGTGACGGCATCGCCGATCTTCATGAACTCGCGAGCCGAGCGCGGCGGCGGATCGGCCATGAGCCGCAACGGCACGTACCCGCGCACATCACCCACCCGCACATAGGCGCCGTGCGACGAATAGGTCTCGACGAGCGCGTTCACACTGGTGCCGAGCGGGTGCTCGGCGACGAACGCCAAGAACTCGTCGGGCTCGTTCACCGTGCGGGGCGCGGCACCTGTGCCAGCACCCGACGCCACCGCAGGCGCTGCCGGCGTGGGGGCCGGGGCCGGAGCCGGGGTCGGTACGGCGGCGGCCTTCCCGCGGCCCCCACCTCGCCGTTTCGCGGCAGCGGCCGGGGCGGCCGGAGCGACGGCCGGACCCGGGGGCGGCGCCGTGGGCACCGGCATCGGCTGGCTGGCCTCGGGGCTACCGACGCGCACCGTGGCAGAGCCGGTTTCCTCGCGCTTGCGCCGCGACTGCTTCACTGCACTCCGGCTGACGGCGCCACGCACCGGCAGGCGGGGCACGAACACCCACCCGACATGGGGCACCGGCTTGCCGCCGACGAGGCGACCCTCGTCGAACAGCCACGGGTAGGTGCCGTGGAACTCTTGGAACGAATCGTTCGACAGCACGACCGCATTCACCCGGTTGGCGACAGCGAGCACGAAGGCATCGCCGCGGCCGATGGCACCCGCGGGAGGTGCGACCAGTTCGTTGTTGGCGACCGCCTCGTCGAACTCGGGCACCTCGCGCGGGTCGATGCGATGACCGAAGGTCGCATCGACGACGACGGTGACCAGGGTGTTGGGGTGCTCGGCCATATAGGCCAGCACGGCTTCGTTGAGCTGGGCGAGACTGGGGTGCGAACGGCCCTCGGTGGCGAGGTTCGAGCCGTCGACGACGACGTGACGTGTCATAACACCGCTAGTCAACCACGGACACGGCCGGATGCGGGTATCGCTGGATACAGTGCCGCGCATGGTCAGCGCTGTGCTCTGGGATTTCGGCGGGGTCATCCTGTCGAGCCCGTTCGACGCCTTCAACCGCTACGAACGCGAACGGGGCCTGCCGCTCGACATCATCCGCACGGTGAACGCCACCGACCCGCACACCAACGCCTGGGCGCGCCTCGAGCGCAGCGAGATCGACCCCGCGCAGTTCGATGCGGCGTTCGCGGCCGATGCCGCTGCGCACGGCCACGACATCCCGGGCCGCGACGTGCTGTCGCTGCTGAGCGGCGACGTGCGCCCCGAGATGGTCGCTGCACTCGACACCGTGAGAGCTGCCGGATACCGCACTGCGTGCCTCACCAACAACATCTCGGGCGAGCACGCGTCGGCCGAACGCAGCGACACCATCGCCGCCATCATGGCCCGCTTCGATGCGGTGATCGAGAGCAGCAAGGTGGGCGTGCGCAAGCCCGAGCCGCGGTTCTACGAGATCGCCTGCAGCACTCTGGGCGTACGGCCCGACGAATGCGTGTTCCTCGACGATCTGGGCATCAACCTGAAGCCCGCGGCAGCGATGGGCATGACCACGATCAAGGTCACCGGCGCCGCGCAGGCCCTGGCCGACCTGTCGGCAGTGCTCGGTATCGCGCTCCCCTGACCTCGGGCCGAAGCCGGGGTCGGCTCAGAGTCCGGCGAACGTCTCGTCCATCAGGTCGGCCAGTTCCTGGTCGTGGATGGCCTTGGAACCGGTGGCCGGACTGCCGCTCTCGACACGAGCCGCATGACGCAGGTCGTAGCCGCGGTCTTTGAGCCGCCAGATGTTGTGCTCGACGAACCGCCACGGGCCCATGTTCTCGGGCTCTTCCTGCAGCCACACGAGTTCGCGGGCGTTCGGGTAGGCCTCGAGCACCTGCACGATCTGCTCGAACGGGAACGGGTAGAGCTGCTCGACCCGCACCACGGCGGCAGGCGCCTGGCGCTTGGTGCGCTCGGCGAATGCGTCCCACGCCACCTTGCCCGAGCAGAGCACCACACGCTGCACGGCGCCGCGGTCGGCGACGGTGGGGTCGTCGAGCACCTCGTCGAACGAACCTGTGGTGAGCGAGTCGACGTGACTCATCGTCTCTTTCATGCGCAGCGGCGACTTGGGGGCGAACAGCACCAACGGCTTGCGCACATCGCGCACCACCTGACGCCGCAGGAGATGGAAGTACTGGGCCGCCGTGGTGGCGTTGACCACCTGGATGTTGTCTTCTGCGCACATCGTGAGGAAGCGCTCGATACGCGCCGAGCTGTGCTCGGGGCCCTGGCCCTCGTAGCCGTGCGGCAACAGCAGGACGAGCCCGTTCTGCTGACCCCACTTGTCTTCGGCCGCGACGAGGTACTGGTCGATGATGATCTGGGCGCCGTTCACGAAGTCGCCGAACTGGGCCTCCCACATCACCAACGCCTTGGGGTTGGTGTGCGCGTAGCCGTACTCGTAGCCGAGGGCCGCGTACTCGCTGAGCAGCGAGTCGTACACCCAGAACTGCGCCTTCCCGCCGGGCAGTTCGGCCAGTGGGATGAAGACGTCTTCGTTCTCGTAGTCGATGAGCGCGGCATGCCGATGGCTGAACGTGCCACGACGGCTGTCTTCGCCTGCGAGGCGAACCGGCACCCCCTCGAGCACGAGTGATCCGATGGCCATGGCCTCGGCCGTCGCCCAGTCGATGAGACCCGTCTCGTCGAACTGCTTGGCACGGGCGGCGAACTGGCGCAGCAGCTTCGGGTGCGGCGTGAACCCGTCGGGGTAGGCCGTGAGCTGAGCGAAGATCGTGTCGAGCACACCGCGGTCGACACCGGTGGCGACATGCGGCAGCACGCCCCGCGGCTGCGGTGGCTTGGCGGCCTTGATGACACCCGGCGCATGGGCGCGGGTGTCGTCGAGCGCAGCCTGCAGCTTGGTCTGGAAGTCGTCGAGCGCGCGCTCGGCTTCCTCCATCGAGATGTCGCCACGCTTCACGAGCGACTCGACGTAGATCTTGCGCACGCTGCGACGCTCGGCGATGGCGCGGTACATGAGCGGCTGGGTGTAGCTCGGGTCGTCGCCCTCGTTGTGGCCGTGGCGGCGGTAGCAGACCATGTCGATGACAACGTCTTTGTGGAACCGCTGCCGGTAGGCGAACGCGATGCGGGCCACCCGGGCGCAGGCCTCGGGGTCGTCGCCGTTCACGTGGAAGATGGGCGCCTGCACCGTCTTGGCGACATCGCTGCAGTAGAGCGACGAGCGCGAATGCTGCGGCGAGGTGGTGAAGCCGATCTGGTTGTTGATGATGAGGTGCACGGTGCCGCCGACGCGGTAGCCGCTGATGTCGCTCATCGCCAAGCACTCGGCGACGATGCCCTGGCCGGCGAACGCCGCGTCGCCGTGGATGAGCAGCGAGAGCGCTGGGAACGACCCGGGCGGGTCGATCTGGTCCTGCATGGCGCGCACCATGCCCATGACGATGGGGTCGACGGTCTCGAGGTGGCTGGGGTTGGCGGCCAGTTCGATGTCGATGGAGTTGCCGTTGGCGGACTGATAGCTGCCGACGGCACCGAGGTGGTACTTCACGTCGCCCGAGCCCTGCACCGAACTGGGGTCGAGGTGGCCCTCGAACTCCTTGAAGATCTGATCGAAGCTCTTGCCCATGATGTTCGCGAGCACGTTCAGGCGGCCGCGGTGGGCCATGCCCAGCACCGCCGCCTGCAGTCCGGCATCGGCAGCCTGCGAGAGCACCTCGTCGAGGATGGTGATGGCCGACTCGGCGCCTTCGAGGCCGAAGCGCTTGGTGCCCACGTACTTCGTGGCCAGGAACTTCTCGAACGACTCGGCCGAGTTGAGCGACTCGAGGATCCGGTGCTTCTCGGCCTTGGCGAACTCGATGTGCACACCCTCGAGCTGCTGTTGGATCCAGCGCTGCTCTTCGGTGTTCTGGATGTGCATGTACTCGACGCCGATGGTGCGGCAGTACGCGTCGCGCAGCACACCGAGCAGGTCGCCGAGCGTGAGCCGGTCGACGCCACCCACTCCGCCGGTGAGGAACTCGCGGTCGAGGTCCCAGATGGTGAGGCCGTAGGTGGCCGGGTCGAGTTCGGGCGGCATCTCGGGCTCGCGCCAGCGCAGCGGGTCGAGATCGGCGATGAGATGCCCACGCACGCGGTGCACGCGGATGAGCGTGGCGATCTGCATCTGCTTGTGCAGCATCGCTTCCTCGCGCCCGACAGGGTTGACGTCGGGCCGCCACTCGACGGCCTTGTAGGGCACGCCGAGGCTGTGGAACACGTCTTCGTAGAACCCGTGCTCACCCAGCAGCAGTTCGTGCACCCGCTTCAGGAACATGCCGCTCTCGGCGCCCTGGATGATGCGGTGGTCGTAGGTGCTGGTGACCGTGACGACCTTGCTGATACCGAGCGATCCGAGGGTGTGCTCGTCGGCGCCCTGGAACTCTGCCGGGTAGTCGATGGTGCCCACGCCGACGATGACACCCTGGCCGGGCATGAGCCGCGGCACGCTCTGCACGGTACCGATGGTGCCGGGGTTGGTGAGGGTGATGGTGGCGCCTTGGAAGTCGCTGACCGCGAGCTTGTTGCCCTTCACCTTGCGGATGAGTTCCTCGTACGCGGCGAGGTAGCCGGCGAAGTCGAGCGTGTCGGCCTCGCGTAGCACCGGCACGACGAGGGTGCGGCCGCCGTCGGCCTTGGCGACGTCGACGGCGAGGCCCATGTTGACGTGGGCGTTGCGCACCAGGCGCGGCTTGCCGTCGCTGCCTTCGACGTAGGTGTTGTTCATCGCCGGCACAGCGTCGGCGATGGCCCGCACGATGGCGTAGCCGATGAGATGGGTGAAGCTCACCTTGCCCTGGCCGCTGCGGCTGCGGTAGCCGTTGATCACCTTGCGGTTCACCTCGAGCAGCTTCGCCGGCACGTTGCGGAAGCTGGTGGCCGTGGGCACCGACAGGCTGCGCTCCATGTTCGCGGCGATGGCCACACCAGCCCCGCGGATGGGTTCACCCGGCTCGTCGGCGCTGGCCGCGGCTGCGGGCGCGGCTGCGGGCGCTGCGGCCGCAGGGGCAGCGGTGGGTGCGGCCGGCGCGGCAACAGGCGCTGCGGCCTCGACCGCGGGC
>JBEIIG010000128.1:0-6601 GCA_040380855.1 Acidimicrobiaceae bacterium
CGTCCGTCGCCGATCTCACCGACCAACCCGGCGAACTAGCCTTGCCCGCAGCACCCCGAACCTGACCAACAGCTTCGAGGAACACACGACCTTCTACACCACGTGCTGGGACGCCATCCTGAGCGGCAACGGGTGTACGAACTCGAAGACAAACTCATCGCCGCGCTCGATGCAAGTGGAGCCGGAGAAGTCGACGGCACCGAGTTCGGTGGCGGCGGCGTGACCCTGTTCGCATACGGGCCGGATGCCGACGCGTTGTACGCAGCGATGCACGACCTCATCCTGGAATTCGGACCGCCCCAAGGATCTTCAGCAACGCTTCGCTACGGCGGCGCCGATGACGCCGACGCGAAAGAACGGATCGTCCCGTTGGCGTAGTCCACCCAGATCTGCCTGATTGAGTTCCTGGTGGGGCTGCGACGTTGTTCGTAGCGTCTGGTGTCCTGGTGGTCGTTGCTCTCGAACTGCCTGCCGCCCTTGTTTGGGTTGGTTCCCGAACGAGTTGTGCGGCCACCAGGACTGCCGTGGTGTGGCTCGATCGGTCGCGGCTCTACCAGTCGGTTGGTCACGTCGATGGAGAGATCGCGCCGGCGTTCTTGGCGGCTGATCGTCGACGTCGGGTGACCCATCGCGCTACGAGCGCTACGGCCAAGACACTCAGCGCGATTGGCAATGCAACCATCACTGGAATGAACGCTGTCGCAGCAAGTGCGACGGCGGCACACGGATGCCACCAACGAAGTCGATCGTGCACCTTGCCCGGAAGTGGCTCCATTACGGTCACGCGTGTGGCGGCTCCCGCCTGGATCGCAGACTCGAGCGCAGCGAGTGACCCGGAGGTCGTGCCGAACACGTCCTTGCTCACGAACGAGTCGAAGTGGCTAGCGAGGGTGACCATCGTGCCGTTCGGTGCGCTTCCGAGCTCGACCGACAGTTCGACGTCAAGGACGAACAGAGATCGGGAACCTTCGACGACATGAAGTCCACTCGCTGATTCCGAGGCATCGAAGTAACGCTCACCAGAGAGCAGGACTCGCCGGACGATGCCAGCCGCGGTGTCTCGGTCCACACCGTCCAGCATGAATGAGGTCGTCCGGGCAGGTGCCATCGAGTTGATTCTGACATTGACCAGTCGCCGGGCGCACGCGAATCGGAGCCACGGCCCTGACGTCGTGACCACGCTGAACTGCCGCTCGGCACGGGCTGCTCGCTTGCGGGAAGCGTCCGCACCGGGCACTATTCGGCACTTGGAAGTCAGGTTCTCAGTTCGTGGCGATGGGCAGATCGATGCCGAGTTGGCAGGTGACTGGCCGGTGCTCAACGAGGCGCTCAGTGACAGCATTTCGTCTCTGCCACCTAGTGGGGAGCGAGGCAGAGGTCCGTCGGCCTACTGGATTGACGCCGCCGACAAAGGCGCTCGTGTCGCTGCCGAACGCAAAGACGAGCGGCCGTTCATGTGGGGCAACATCACCCAGCTCCGAGTGAAGGACGGGCGAGTCTTGGCGAGCTTCGACTACGACGAACCATCCGAGGACGACGATGCGATCACGCTGGCAGACTTCCTCGCGCTCTTGTCCAGTTGGCGCGAACGGGTCGTCGCTTCGCAGAGCCGGACCAGGTGCCCCGAGACCTATCGCCGCAATCCCATGAGCGCATAGCTGCCTGATCGGTGTGGTGGACGCGGGGGTCTGCGCAGGCCATCCTGGAGCGGTGGAAGCCGACGAGCCGGATCTCGTTCGATACTGGTTCGAGTTCGACCTAGCGGGCCTCGAGCCAACTCCGACACCTCCGGGAGTCGTGCAACTTGACGGGGACACTCTCGCTCACCGTTTCTGCTGGCGAGGGGTCGGGGTGACCGGCTTCGACGAGAGCGACTGCATCGCGCTGCTTGTCGAAGTCATTGCACCGGAGGCCGTTCCACCAATCTTGAGGTCGACCAAGGATGTCGACGTCTCAACGCTCCACCTCGATGATCGGTGGGTTGGCGCTCCGATCGTGCCGGTATGGCGGGGCGTCTGGTTCCCTCCGCAGAGCGGGAGTGGCCCCGTACTCGGGTAGCGCGGATCTGCCGATCGGGCGCGGCCGGTGACTTGCGGGAAGCGTCCTCACCGGGCAATCTGCGTTGGTGGCAGCCGGTGGGCCAGGCGATGATCCGATCACTGACATCGTGACGTATCGGCTGCCGGTGTTTTCCCCTGTGGCAGATGTGCTGATTGCCGAGATCGTCGCGCTCGGCGGCCGCCGGGAGATCGAGCAGCGGTACGGGGCGTTCTATTGGGGCCCTCCCTCGTTCAAACACGAGCTGGACAGCCTGCGGCCGATGCCACCCAACCTCGAAGACGAACTCCTCGCCATACGTGATCGCTTGGAGCGCGAGGGGCGGGCTGGAGGCTTGGAGGTCGATCGACTTCTTGACGATGCGCGCCGGGGTCGCGATAGCGCATAGCTGCCTGATAGGTGCGCGACTTAGCCGCCATAGATGGACCAGGATGACTCTGTGACCTCGCACTCGTGGCATACAGCGTGGCTCCGACGAACCGGCTCCACGAGGGTCCTCAGGCGCCATCAGTACGAACTCGAACTGGTCGCCTCTGACGGTGGCCGACGCCGACACGTCACATCCGTTCCCTTGCGCCTCTTGGAGCCCCGGCTCGGTGTTGGGGATTCTTGGTCGGTCGTTCATGCGGCAGACGCTGCGTGGGATGGCACACATGGCGCCTGGGTGACGCTTGACCCGACCACACCCTTTCCGCCGCCCGACTGGTAGCGCCCGAACTGCCGATCTGCGTGGCCAGAAGAGCATTCCTACTTTCGGCGGCGTGGGGGCTGAATCACACGCCGGAGGCGGGTGGTGATGTCGTTGAGGTCCGGGTTGGATCCGGCGATCCAGACGACGAGTTCGTAGACGTCGTCGTTCGCGGCGCGTGACGCCTTGACGCCATTGAGTTCGAGGAACACTGCGGTGGCCAGCCAGCCGAGTCGCTTGTTGCCATCCACGAGTGCGTGATTGTTGACGATCGATTGCAGGAGCGCCGCTGCCTTGGTGACCAGGTCGGGGTACGCGTCCTCACCAAACGCAGTGGTCTGTGGGCGGGCCGCGGCAGCGCCGAGTAGGCCGATGTCGCGAATCGGTGGCGGGTCGCCGAGCAGGCTGCGGGCAAGATCGATGAGGTCGTCGAGGTCGAGAAACTCGATCGGCTCGCTCATTCGCCAAGGCGTCGCAGGGCGTCGGCGTGCCTGCTCATGACCAGTGCTGCCGCAGCACCCACTCGGTCACTGTGTTGGCCGCGGCTGACGAACTCGCGGACCGCTCGTCGGGCGGCTTCCTGCATCGAGATGCCCTCTGCGTCGGCACGCTCGCGGAGCGCTGCCTGCTCGGCGTCGGTGAGGCGGAGTGTCATAGCCATGCGCGCATGGTATCAGTTCGATACCACACCGAACTACCGCCATGCGCTGCCACCGGCGTTGAACGTGGAGCGGCCGCTGATCTCGATCCGCGTCGTTGGTGATGAAGTCGTTGCGGCGGACACGCAGGAAGGCTGCTGGACTGTCTCGCCTCGCTAGGCGCTCACACCACGGTTCAGTCCGACTCCGAGGAGCCGGGCTGACCAGAGTATTTCGGGAATGTGACCCGGCTATTCCGGGAACACCCCACCGTGGGGCGGGTGGGGATCGAACCCACGACCCAGGGATTATGAGTCCCCTGCTCTGACCACTGAGCTACCACCCCAAAACGTCCACAGGGCCCCGTGCGGGACCCTGTGGCTTCGCTCCGAGGGCAGGGCTCGAACCTGCGACCCGCTGATTAACAGTCAGCTGCTCTGCCAACTGAGCTACCTCGGAAGGACGGGAAGAATCTAGCGGATGACCGGTGCCGCCACACCGCATCACCGGATCACCGGATCACTCGTTGTCGAGCAGGTCCTTCAGTTGGGCGCCGCGCATCGGGTGGCGCAGCTTGGCCAGCGTCTTCGCTTCGATCTGACGCACCCGCTCGCGGGTGACCTGAAAGGCCCGGCCCACCTCGTCGAGCGTGCGCGGCTGCTCTCCGTCGAGGCCGAACCGCATCCGCACGATCTCCTGCTCGCGCGGCGGCAGCTCGCCGAGTGCGTGTTCGACGGCATCGGCGAGCGCCTTGCGCATCACCTCGGCCGCCGCCCGGTCGCCGTTGGCGTCTTCGATGAAATCGGCCAGGTTGGCATCGTCGCTGTCGCCCACCGGCGAGTCGAGCGACAGCGGGTCCTGCGAGATACGCAGCAACTCCTCCACCTTGTCGGTCGACAGCCCCACCCGGGCACTCAACTCGTCGAGTGTGGGCTCGCGCTCGAGCTCTTGGTGCATCTGGCGCTGGGTGCGCAGCACCCGGTTCATCGTCTCGACCATGTGCACCGGGATGCGGATCGTGCGGGCCTGATCGGCGATCGCTCGGGTGATCGCCTGGCGGATCCACCACGTGGCGTAGGTCGAGAACTTGAAGCCCTTGGTGTAGTCGAACTTGTCGACCGCGCGCATCAGCCCGAGGTTGCCCTCCTGGATGAGGTCGAGGAACTGCATCCCTCGCATCGAGTAGCGCTTGGCGATGCTCACCACCAGGCGCAGGTTGGCCTGGATCAACTCGCTCTTGGCGTGCTGGCCGGCGTGCACCACCCGCATCAGCCGACGTCGCTCGACGGCCGTGAGCGACTCGTCGTCGACCGCCCGTGCCGCAAGGTTGCCCTCGTCGATCGCCTTGGCGAGCCGACGCTCTTCGTCGGGGCTCAGCAACTCGACCCGACCGATCTCCTTCAGGTACATCCGCACCGGATCGCCCGAGCTCACCACGGCGTCGTCGCGCTCGGCGGCGCGTGCCGGGCGGCGCCGGCGACGACGGGCCAGCAGGCGTTCGGTGTCGGCACCGTCGTCGACGAGCGGATCGACCTCACCGTCGGCGCCCACCACGTCGATCGAGGTGAGCGGCAGATCGGCGGTGTCGCCGGCATCGTCGAGCGACTCGTCGATGACGATGCCCTGTTCACCCAGTTCGGTGGTGATGGCAGCGATCACCTCGCCGCTCAGTTCGACCTTGCGGATGACGTGGGTGATGTCCTCGGCGTGCAGCACCCCATCGGTGCGGCCGCGCTCCAACAGCTCGGCCCACTCCCCTGCATCGACCCCGGCGAACGGCACGTCACCGGCCACGATGTCGACACCCCCGTCGGTCACACCCGCTCCTCATTGCGTCCCGCGAGCCACCCTAGCAACAGGGTGGCGGCGTCGTGAGCCGTCGACGGGTCGTCGAGTTCTTCCAGCGCCAACTTCGCCTCGCGCTGCGACTGCAACGCTTCCACATCGGCCAGATCGACCGGATGCCGCAGTTCGCGGCGCACCGCTGCACCGATGAGATTGCAGGCCTCGACGAACGGGTCGGCTTCGAGGTCGGCCACCGCAGCCCGTTCGAGCACCTCGCGCGCCTCGGGGTCGGCCAACGACAGCGCAGCATTCAGATCGCCACCGCCATCGGCGAGCGCCAGGAACGCCCGACGCACCGTGTCGTCGGCGAACAAGGACTCGATCAGCCAGGCGGCGATGTCGTTCCAGCGCTGCAACAGCATCGCCACCGCCACGAACTCGGCGTTCTCGGCCGAACCCACCCGTCGCTGCGGTGCCACACGGATCTCGGGCCGCGCCGACCGGTTGACGGCTGCTTTCACCACATCGTTCTCGGGCAGCCCCACATGGCCGGCCACTTCGATGGCGTACAGCTTGCGGATGTCGACGTTGGGGTGCTCGTTCACCACGGCCATCGCATCGCGTGCAGCACCCACACGGTCTTCGTTCGACCGGAGCGGCCGGGCACCGAGTACGCGATCGAGCCGGAACTTGAGGAACGGCACCGCCTTGTCGACTGCGTCGCGCAGCGCATCGGGGTCGCTGAGGCTCAGGTCGCCCGGGTCCTTCCCCTTCGGGAAACGGGCCACCGACACCCGCATCTGGTACTTCTGCTCCCACTCGTAGAAACGGGCCGCCGCACCCTGGCCCGCACCGTCGGCGTCGAAGGCCAACACCACGTTGCTGGCGTAGCGCTTCATCACCCGCACGTGCTCTTCGGTGAGCGCGGTGCCACAGGTGGCGATCGCCCGCTTCACACCGGCCCGGTGGAAGCCGATCACGTCGGTGTAGCCCTCGCACACCACCACCTGGTCGCTGGCCACGATGTCGGGCTTGGCCCAGTGCAGCCCGTAGAGCGTGCGCGACTTGGCGTAGATCGAGGTCTCGGACGAGTTCTTGTACTTCGCCGGGTCGGTGGAGCCGGGCAGGATGCGCCCGCCGAACGCCACCGGTTCGCCGTTCTCGGTGAAGATGGGAAACATCACCCGGGCCCGGAACGCATCCTGCATACGACCGGCCTTGTTGACGAACCCGAGGCCGGTCTCGCGCAGCATCTCGGCCGGCACACCCAGGGCACCGCACAACTCGTCCCAGGCGTCGGGCGCCCAGCCCAACTTGAACGTACGGGCCACATCGCCAGCCAGCCCACGCGACCGCAGGTAGTCGCGCGCGTCGCGCGCATCGGCGCTGCGCAACAGGCGCTCGTGATACCAGTCGACCGCGGCGGTCATCA
>JBEIIG010000129.1:0-6424 GCA_040380855.1 Acidimicrobiaceae bacterium
GAGGCACAGGGTGTAGCTC
The DNA here is from genome assembly GCA_040380855.1 of Acidimicrobiaceae bacterium. Taxonomy (GTDB): domain Bacteria; phylum Actinomycetota; class Acidimicrobiia; order Acidimicrobiales; family Ilumatobacteraceae; genus VFMC01. The sequence continues at coordinate 20 of JBEIIG010000129.1, forward strand.
ACCTTCACCGCATGGCGCTTCACCTTCACCGGGTGCAGGTGGTACAGCACCGAGTTCATGATGACGTAGCTGCGGTTACGCGGGCTGTCGGTGTAGCCCTTGCGGAAGATCGAACCGGGCCGGAAGATGCTGTTCCAGACCTGGCTGCCCTGCACGTCGCCGACCAGCTTGGTGGCTCGGTCCTTCGCCGTGGGGCGGGGTGTTTCGTCGATGATCTTGGCCATGAGGTGTGTGGTCCTTCGTCAGAAACGCATGCCGTAGGCGTAGCCGTGGTTGGGGGTGCGCTGGTGAGAGTTGCCGGTGCTGGCGGGAGTGCCGACCTTGCCGAGGATGATGACCCCGGTGGGGCAGCGATCGACGCACAGCGCGCAGCGGGTGCAGATGTCGTCGTCGATGATGAACACGACGTTGTCGCTCGGGTCGTGACCCGGCTGTTCGGTGCCCGTGGCCTCGACGATCGCCGAGGGGTTCACCATGTGGATGCACTTCCACGGACAGATGTCGACGCAGCCCTCGCACATGATGCACTCGGTCTGATCGATGTGGATGAACTGCTTCGGCTTCACCGCCTTGGTCAGGTAGTCGGCATCGACCTCGACCAGTTGGTACTGGTCGGTGAACGGCATGAGCGGTGGGTTGGCGTCGGTACGTGCCATGGGTCAGGCCTTCTTCACCAGTGGACGGCCGTAGGTGGACGTGGCGAGTTCGGTCGACTTCGTCTGGCCGCGCTTTTGCCACACGCTCCACAGGAAGAGCATCAGTCCGAAGTACCACAGGTGGATCACCACGACGATGACGTCGCGGATGGCTTCGTACTGCAGCGTCATCGGGAACCAGCCGCCCTGTGACTGCGGCTTGAAGATGTCGCCCGGGCCGTAGAGCAACTTGTTCTTGTCCCAGCCGAGATCTTTGTCGGCGTGGTCGATCCACTGGTGAGGCACCACACCGAAGGCGACGAACATGACGCCGAAGACGTAGGTGGCGGCGAGCATGGCCTCACCCCAGGTGGTGGGCTTGCCCGCCGGGCGGCGCTTGGCGTAGGGGATGGCCACCAGTGCCAGTGCCGTCGACAAGAAGAAGGAGAAGAGGAACGCGACGTTCATCCCCGGGAGGTGGATGATCGTGTCGTAGAGATTGGATGCGAGTTGCATTGCGGGCGTCTCCTTCCTCGCGCGACATCGTGAAACGCTGCACGAACTGCTGCACGAACTGTAGTCACGGCACCGGGGGGTGACACCAGTTCACAGCCACGGGTGGCTGCAACCAGGTGTCACTCACCGTGCAGACGTCGGTCTACCACGCCCGAGGGGGTGGGAGGGGGTGTTGTGCGATCGTGCACGGCGTGACGTGTGTGATAGCGGCGAGCTGATCGACAGATTCCCGTTCGCGGCGCTCGGCCGTCTATCGTTCTCCGACGTGACCGAGATCCCCGAGCATCTCCTGAAGCGCAGCCAGGCCGCCAAGGCCAAGGCGACCGGCGAGGCGGCCCCGGCCGACGCCGCCGCACCTGCTGCCTCGTCGGCCCCGGCAGTCGCCGCATCCGCTGCGCCCGCCGCTGCCGCCAAGGCGACACCCGCCAAGGCCGCGCCCGCAGCTCCCCCGCCCCCCAAGCCCGATCCGCCGGTGATCGTCGCCGCCAAGACGCGCAAGAAGATCCCCTTCTGGGCCATGGCCACCCTCAGCCTGCTGCCGATCTGGATGTTCATGTACGCCCGCGGCCTCACCCCCAAAGAGCAGAAGGTGGCCGGGCCGCTGGGCGTCGGCGCGGGTGTGTACACCGAGTATGCGTGTTCGGGCTGCCACGGCGCAGCGGGCGAAGGTGGCGCAGGGTATGCGTTCGCCGGCGGCGAGGTGCTGAAGACCTTCCCGCACATCGAAGACCAACTCCGCTACGTCTACTTCGGTACGGGCAAGTACCAGTCGGCGGGCATCAGCGTGTACGGCAACCCCGATCGACCCGGCGGCGCCCATGTCACCGGCGCCCGGGGCCTCATGCCGAACTTCGGGGCCTCGACCAATGGGGCGCTCACCGACGCACAGATCCTCGCGGTCGTGTGCCACGAGCGGTACACCATCGGCGGCGCCGACCCGACCTCCGAGTACGCCGAGGAGTACGAGACCTGGTGCAGTCCCGAAGCACCGGCTTGGCTGGGTATGGAGGACGGCTCGATCACGATGGCCAACGTCGGCGAGATGATCGAGGGATCGATCGGCGTCGGCAAGGAGCCGGTGGCCGGTAGCGCCCCCTGACCCATCGCGGCTGAGCGGCCCTAGGCTCGCCAGCCATGAACGACACCGCCGATGTGCTCGTCGTCGGGGCCGGCCCCGCCGGCGCCGCCGTGGCGAGGCGTGTCGCTGCCGAAGGGGCCCGAGTCGTTCTACTGGAGCGTCGGCCGTTCCCGCGGCCCAAACCCTGTGGCGACTCGCTCACCCCGCGAGCGGTTGCCGCGGTCGAACGACTCGGCGCCGCCGAAGCGCTCGTCGGCGCCCATGCAACCGGTGGGCTGCGCATCACAGGGGCCCGACACTGGCGCGACGTGGCCTGGCCGCAACACCCCCACTTCGCCACCGTCGGCGCAGCGGTGCGGCGAGACCACTTCGACGAGCGCCTGGCACGCGGTGCGGTCGTCGCCGGGGCCGAGTTGCGCGAAGGACACGAGGCCGTCGAGCCGATCGTCGAACGCGGTTTCGTACGCGGTGCAGTCGTGCGTTCCTCCCTCGGTGAAGTGGGCGAGGTACGGGCCACCTACGTGGTGGTCGCCGACGGCGCGAACAGCACCTTCGGCCGGGCGCTCGGCACGTCGCGCACGCGTGGGTGGCCCTACGGCACAGCAATCCGCGCCTACTACCGAGCGGCTCAGCACGCTGGGTCGCGGGTAGAGATCGGCCTCGAACTGAGCGACCGCGACGACACGCTGATACCCGGCTACGGCTGGGCGGTGCCGCTCGGCGACGGCACCGTCAACGTGGGCGTCACCGTGCTGAGCACCGCCCGCGATGCGCGTGGCGTCAACATGGCGCGCCTGCTCGACCGGTGGGCCGCACACATCGCCGACCGGTGGGGCTTCGATCCCGCTGCGCCCGAGGCCGCTCCTGCCGTGGGTCGGCTGCCGATGGGGGGTGCGGTGCAGCCCAAGGCCGGCCCGACCTTCCTGGTCGCCGGTGATGCAGCGGGCACCGGCAGCCCGCTGCTGGGCAACGGCATCGAGTACGCACTCGAGAGCGGTCTCCTCGCAGCCGACGTGTTGATCGACGCGCTCGGCACGAGCGACCCGACCGTGCTGCAGCGGTATCCGCGGCTCCTCGCCGAGGCCTACGGCGACTACTGGAAACTCGCCCGGCTCAGCGCCCGGGCCCTGGCCCATCCGGCCGTCATCCACCAGGCAGCACGCGCCGCCACGCGGTCGGGGTGGGTCGGCGACGCACTGGTGCGGTTCGCCGCCAACACACTGCGCCCCGACGACACGGGCCCGGCCGAAGCACTGTTCGCCGTCGGGGCTCGACTCGCCCGGTTCGCCCCCGACGCCTGAGCCGGGCTGCGATCGGTCGACCGTCAGCCGAGGCCGACGAGCAGCGACGCCGGTGCAGCCCGAAGCGCCTCGGTGGCGGCCGAATCCGGCAGCGACACGCAGGCTTCGACGGCGCGATCGGCCCACTCGCGAGCGGTCGTCAACGCCGATTCGATACCGCCGTGGGCCCGCACGATCTCGAGCGCCTTCTCGCGCTCGGCCGACCCGAGCGGGCGACCCAGGATGTCGAGCAACGACGCTGCCGCGATGCCGCCGCTCTGCAGCGTGCGCAACACGGGCAGGGTGTAGACGCCCTCGACCATGTCGTGCCCTGCGGGCTTGCCGAGCTGGTCGTCGGTGGCGGTGACATCGAGCAGGTCGTCGACGATCTGGAAGACCATCCCGAACGCCTCGCCGTACTCGGTGAGGGCATCGACGAGCGATCGGTCGACCCCGGCGACGATGCCGCCGATGCGCGCCGAGGTGGCATACAACGAAGCGGTCTTGCCGGAGATCGAGGCCAGATACGACGACTCGGGTCGGGCCACGTTGTAGGTGTGGCGCAGTTCTTCGATCTGGCCTTCGCAGAGCCGACCGATGGTGCGGGCCAGCAGCGCAGCCACTTCGGTGCCCAACGACGCAGCGATCTCCGAGGCTCGCGACAGCAGGAAATCGCCGGCGAGGATTGCCTGCAGGTTGCCCCACTTGGCGTTCACCGTCTCGACACCGCGCCTGGTGGGTGCCTCGTCCATGACGTCGTCGTGGTACAGCGATCCGGTCTGCACCAACTCGCAGGCGATACCGCCCTGCACTGCGTCGTCGCTCGACGGACCACCGGCCACCTGGGCAGCCACCAGCGTGAGCACAGGGCGCAACCGCTTGCCTCCGGCCACGATGAGGTGCGACGCGATGTCGTTCAGGTAGGCGTCGGGCGTGCGCACCGACGCGACAAGAGCCGCCTCGATGCGCTCGAGATCGGTGCTCATGCCCGCAAGCGAGAAGAACGGCAGTGTCGCCACGGTTCGCAGGCTAGGACAGCCGGACGGTCGACCACGAAGACAGCCCCCGATTGTTCCGGGTGCGTGCGTCACACCCCCCTGCCGACGAGCCCGCCGACGAACCCGCACAGCACCCGGAAACCACCACGCTCCGCGGTCGCTGACGGGTACCCGAACAGCCCTGTGACATGGGCGAAGGTCGGTACGTTCTGCCACGTCGCATCTGTTCACCCCCGATACACTTCCGCCATGTTTGAACGCTTCACCGATCGGGCTCGGCGAGTGGTGGTGCTGGCGCAGGAAGAGGCACGTCTCCTCAACCACAGCTACATCGGCACCGAGCACATCCTGCTTGGCCTGATCCACGAGGGCGAGGGAGTCGCTGCGAAGGCACTCGAATCCCTCGGCATCTCGCTCGAGGCGGTACGCAGTCAGGTCGAGGAGATCATCGGCCAGGGCGGCTCGTCGCCGTCGGGCCACATCCCCTTCACGCCCCGGGCGAAGAAGGTGCTCGAACTGTCGTTGCGTGAAGCGCTGCAACTCGGCCACAACTACATCGGCACCGAGCACATCCTGCTCGGCCTCATCCGCGAGGGTGAGGGTGTGGCCGCCCAGGTGTTGGTGAAGCTCGGTGCCGACCTCAGCCGTGTGCGCCAGCAGGTCATCCAGTTGCTCTCGGGCTATCAGGGCGGCGGGGCCAAGCCAGGCGAGGCCGCCAGCAGCTCGGGCACAGCACCGGCCGGTGCCGCCAAGGAAGAGGTGGGCGACAAGGGCAGCAGCCAGGTGCTCGACCAGTTCGGCCGCAACCTCACCCAGCTCGCTCGCGAAAAGAAGCTCGACCCGATGATCGGCCGCGACCGCGAACTCGAGCGCGTGATGCAGATCCTGAGCCGTCGCACCAAGAACAACCCGGTCCTCATCGGCGAGCCGGGCGTCGGCAAGACAGCCATCGTCGAGGGCCTCGCCCAGCGCATCGTCGCCAACAACATCCCCGACACGTTGCGCAACAAGCAGCTGTACACCCTCGACCTCGGTGCCCTCGTGGCCGGCAGCCGCTACCGCGGCGACTTCGAGGAGCGCCTGAAGAAGGTGCTCAAGGAGATCAAGACCCGCGGCGACATCGTGCTGTTCATCGACGAGATCCACACGCTCGTCGGCGCCGGTGCAGCCGAGGGCGCCATCGACGCCGCGTCGATCCTGAAGCCGATGCTGGCCCGAGGCGAACTGCAGACGATCGGTGCCACCACCATCGACGAGTACCGCAAGCACCTCGAGAAAGACGCCGCCCTCGAGCGTCGCTTCCAGCCGGTGAAGGTGGAAGAGCCCACCATCGCGCACACGATCGAGATCCTGAAGGGTGTGCGCGACAAGTACGAGGCGCACCACCGGGTCACGATCACCGACCAGGCCATCGTCGCCGCGGCCAACCTGGCCGACCGCTACATCAGCGACCGTCACCTGCCCGACAAGGCGATCGACCTCATCGACGAGGCCGGCAGCCGTCTGCGCATCAAGCGCATGGGCACGCCGCCCGATCTGAAAGAGATCGAGAACAAGCTCACCGACGTGCAGGAGTCGAAGAAGCGGGCGGTCGAAGAGCAGCGCTTCGAAGAGGCCGGCCGTCTGCGCGACCAGGAGAAGGCCCTGCTCGAGGAGAAGGCCGCCAAGGAAGCCGATATCAAGGCCAGCGGTGTCGACCTGTTCGACGAGGTCGACGAGGAAGCCATCGCCGAGGTGCTCAGCATCTGGACCGGTATCCCGGTGTACAAGCTCACCGAGGAAGAGACCCAGAAGCTGCTCAACATGGAAGCCGAGCTGCACAAGCGGATCATCGGCCAGGAAGACGCCATCCGCGCCGTCAGCCAGAGCGTTCGCCGCACCCGCGCCGGCCTGAAGGA
>JBEIIG010000130.1:0-6276 GCA_040380855.1 Acidimicrobiaceae bacterium
AGTTCATGTCGTCGGACACGATCGTCGTCGTCGGCTCGGGCATCCGTGCAGCCGAATGGGCCACCCGCCTGCTCGCCTCGGGCTTCGATGTGGTGGCCGATGATCGCACACTGCCGCAGGCGGTGCAGCACTGCTGGCCTGTGGCGGAGCGCATGGGGCTGTTCCCCGGCGCCTCGCCCGACCGACTCGCCATCGGCATCACCGCACAACATCTCGCCACCGCCCGCCTGGTGCAGGTGGTGGGCGACGTACCCGTGCCCGCCACCACCGCCCCCGTCGCCACCGACGCCACCGCCCGGGCGCTGTCGCCCATCCACCTCGTGCCACTCGTCGAGCTCGCCGACGCCCCCCACACCGCGTTCCTGGCCGAGTTCTACGCAGGTATCGGCATGGCGCCGTGCCTTCCCGGCACCCCCGCCGGCGAGGTGCACCGTCTCGGCCAGGCGCTGGTCGACGTCACCGGCGGCGACCCCGACTCGATCATCGCCGTCATGCGTGCGCTGCGGGCCACCGGCGTGGGTGCTGGCCCGTCGATGGCCACCCACGAAGGTCGCCGCTACGCCGCAGCCGCCACGCCGCCCTGGCAGCCCGGCGACGTGCCCGGCGCCCCGCTCGACCTCTACCGCGACCGGGTCGAGCCCGACTGGGTCGATTACAACGGCCACATGACCGAGGCGGCCTACCTCACGGCCGCCGGGTGGGCCAGCGACCGCATGTTCCGCTACATCGGCGACGACGAGGCCTACCGCGCTGCGGGCCACAGCTTCTACACGGTCGAGACGCACATCCTCTACCTGCAGGAAGTGGCGGTGCACGAGCCGTTGCGCATCACCACGCAGATCCTCGGTGTCGATGCCAAGCGGGTGCACCTGCTGCACGACATGCGCCACGGCGACACCGATGTGCAGTTGGCCGTCGTCGAGCAGATGTTGGTGCACGTCGACATGAACGCCGGCCGCTCGGCACCCATCCTCCCCCACGTCGCCGCCGCACTCACCGCTATCCGCGACGCGCACGCCCATCTCCCCGTACCCCCACAGGTGGGCAGCGTGATGCGCCTCCCACCGTCCAAGCCCTGAACCGGCCAAGCCCTGAACCGGCCAAGCCCTGAACCGGCCAACCCCTGAACTGGAGCCCGCCATGATGTTCGAACTCACCGACGAGCAGCAGATGATCGTCGAGACGGTGCGCGCGTTCACCGTGAATGAGCTGTACCCACACGAGGACCGGGTCGAGAAGCTGGGCCAGGTGCCGCCCGACCTGGTGGCCGAGATCAAGCGCAAGTCGATCGCCGCCGGGCTCTACGCGGCCAACATGCCGGCCGAGTTGGGTGGCGGTGGCCTCGACAGCTTCGGCGTCACCCTCGTCGACCGCGAGTTCGGCGCCACCTCGTACGCACTGCACTACATCGTCGCCCGTCCGTCGAACATCCTGCGCGCCTGCCAGGGCGACCAGATCGCCGAGTACCTCATCCCCACCATCACCGGCGAGCGGGTCGACTGCATGGCGATGAGCGAGCCCGATGCGGGCAGCGACGTGCGCGGCATGAAGTGCAGCGCCGTGCGCGACGGCGACGACTACGTGATCAACGGCACCAAGCACTTCATCAGCCACGCCGACCTGGCCGACTACGTCATCCTCTTCGCTGCCAGCGGCGAGGAGATGACCAGCCGCGGCCCGAAGAAGAAGATCACCGGCTTCCTGGTCGACTTCGACACGCCGGGGTGCGAGGTGGTGCACGGCTACAACTGCGTCAGCAACCACGGCTACCACAACATGATCATCAACTTCGACAACTGCCGGGTGCCGGTGCGCAACATCCTGGGCGAAGAGCACCGCGGCTTCGACGCCGCCAACGAGTGGCTCGGCTCCACCCGCCTGCAGGTGGCCGCGGTGTGCGTGGGCCGGGCCCGCCGCGCGCTGGGCATCGCCACCGAGTGGGCCGCCACCCGCGAGCAGTTCGGCCAGCAGATCGGCAAGTTCCAGGGCGTCAGCTTCAAGCTGGCCGATATGCGCACCCAGCTCGAGGCCGCCGAACTGCTCACGCTGCGCGCCGCCTGGCTCGATGCCAACGGCAAGGCCACCGACGAAGACATGGCGATGGCCAAGGTGTTCTCCAGCGAGATGTGCCAGTTCGTCACCGACGAGGCCATCCAGATCCTGGGCGGGATGGGCCTGATGGACGAACTGCCGCTCGAGCGGATGTGGCGCGACACCCGCGTCGACCGCATCTGGGACGGCACGTCCGAGATCCAGCGGCACATCATCAGCCGCGCCATGCTGCGCCCCTACGGCGGCTGAGCCATGGCCGACCTGCGTCGTCTGCTGTCGCCCCGATCGATCGCCGTGGTGGGCGGCGCGCCCGCCGAGCGGGTGGTGGCGCAGTGCCTGAAGCTGGGCTTCGAGGGGCCGATCTGGCCGGTGCACCCGCGCCGCGCCGACCTGGCCGGGGTGCCCACTGTGCCGTCGCTGGCCGATCTGCCCGGTGTGCCCGACGCGGTGTTCCTGGGCGTGAACCGCCACCTCACGGTCGAGGCGATGCGCACGCTCAGCGCCATCGGTGCCGGTGGCGCGGTGTGTTACGGCTCGGGCTTCGCCGAGACGGGCGACGGCGACCTGCAGGCCGAGCTGCTCGACGCCGCGGGCGACGTGCCGTTCTTCGGCCCCAACTGCTACGGCTTCGTGAACACATTCGACCGGGTGGCGCTGTGGCCCGACGAACACGGCTGCGGCCGCTTCGAGCGGGGTGCAGCCATCGTGTCGCAGAGCGGCAACGTGGGCGTGAACCTCACGTTCCAGCAGCGCGGCCTGCGGCTGGGCACCATGATCACGGTGGGCAACCAGGCCAGCCTGGGCAGCGAAGATGCCATCGAGGCACTGCTCGACGACCCGCGCATCACCGCCATCGGCATGTTCCTCGAAGCCGTTCGCAACCCGCAGCACTTCGCCCGCGTAGCCGCCCGCGCCCATGCACAGGGCGTGCCGCTGGTGGCGCTGCAGACGGGCCGTTCGGCCGCCGGGGCCGCCATCGCCACCTCGCACACCGGCTCGATGGCCGGGCGCGCGGCGGCTTACGACGCGATGTTCGAGCGCTACGGCGTGGCCACGGTGCGCACCCCCGCCGAACTGCTCGAAACGCTGAAGCTGCTCGACACCGGCGGCCGCCTGGACGGACCGCGGGTGGTATCGCTCAGTTGTTCAGGTGGTGAGGCGTCGCTGGTGGCCGACCGGGCCGAAGCCACTCGGCTTCGCTTCGAGCCCTTCGCCGACGAGCAGCGCGAGCGCATCGCGGCCACCCTCACCGAGTTGGTCAGCGTGAGCAACCCGTTCGACTACCACACGTTCATGTGGGGCGACCGGGCCGCCATGGCCGCCTGCTTCACCGCCGTGATGGACGGCCCGCAGGATGCGACGATGCTGGTGCTCGACGCCCCGCCGTCGCCGGACAACGACCCGTCGAGCTGGTACGTGGCCGCCGATGCGCTGGCCGATGCCGCCGATGCCACCGGCCGGCGAGCCGTGGTGGTGGCCACCCTGGCCGAGTGCCTGAACGAACCGTTCCGCCAGCACATCGCCGCCCGTGGCCTCACCCCGATGCTGGGCCTGGGCGAGGCCCTTACCGCCCTCGACGCCGCCGCCACCGTGGGCCGCCGCTGCGACGCGCCGCATGCCGATGTGGTGGCGCCCGGTTCCACCCGCTTGGTGAACGAGGCCGACGCCAAGCAGCGTCTGCGCGGCCAGGGCCTGCCCGTTCCGGTGGGCGAGGTGGTGGCACGCGACGGCGTGCTGGCCGCCGCCGATCGGGTGGGCTATCCGGTCACGCTGAAGGCCCTCGGCCACGCCCACAAGAGCGAGGCCGGCGCCGTGAAAGTGGGTCTGCGCGATTCCACTGCGCTGGCCGCTGCGCTCGACGCCATGCCCGGCACCGACGCCGGGTTCCTCGTCGAGGCGACGGTCACCGATGTGGTGGCCGAGGTGCTCGTCACCGTTCGCCGCGACGCGCCCGTCGGCTGGCTGGTGTCGATCGGCCACGGCGGCGTCACCACCGAACTGTGGAGCGACGTCACCCACCTGCTCGCCCCGGTCACCCATGCCGAGGTGGCCACCGCCCTCACCCGCCTGCGCTCGTACCCTTTGCTCACCGGCTTCCGTGGCCGTCCGGCCGCCGATGTCGACGCCCTCGTCGACCTCGTCGTGCGCCTCACCGACGCCGTTGTCGCGAGCGACGTCGTCGAAGTCGAACTCAACCCCGTACTGGTGGGCACCCGTGGTGCCACTGCCGTCGACGCCCTGCTCATCGTGGAGGACCGCTCATGACCGATACCCCGCATCCTGGTTTCCACGTGTCGGTGGTCGACGGGGTGGCCACGCTCACCATCGACCGGCCGAAGGCCAACGCCATCGACGCCCCCACCAGCCAGGGCATGGGCCACGCGTTCGTCGGTTTCGAGGCCGACCCGGCGGTGCGCGTGGTGGTGGTCACCGGTGCTGGCGAGCGGTTCTTCTCGGCCGGATGGGATCTCGGCGCCGCCGCCGAGGGCGAAGCGTTCGACAGCGACTACGGCCCGGGTGGCTTCGGCGGGTTCCCCGAACTGCCCAACCGCACCAAACCCGTCATCGCCGCTGTGAACGGCATGGCCGTGGGCGGCGGGTTCGAGATCGCGATGTCGGCCGACCTCATCGTGGCCGCCGAGCACGCCCAGTTCTTCCTGCCCGAGGCGGGCCTGGGCATCCTGCCCGACAACGGCGCCGTGCGCCTGCCGCAACTGCTGCCCGGACCACTGGCCCGCGAACTGCTGCTCACCGGCCGCCGCATGGGCGCCGAGGAAGCCGCCCGCTGGGGCCTGGTGAACCGGGTGGTGCCCGCCGCCGACCTGCTGGCCGCCGCCACCGCCCTCGCCCACGAGGTGATGTGGGCTGCACCGCTCAGCGTGGCCGCCATCTTGGACATCGGCCGCCGCACCGTGCACCTCGACCCCATTCAGGCGATGCGCGAGATCAAGACCTACCCCAGCTACCGAGCCGCCGTCGACAGCGACGATGCCAAAGAAGGCAACGACGCGTTCATCGAGAAGCGCGCCCCTGTGTGGAAGGGCCGCTGACCCGCACACGCAGACGCACGCACGGAAAAGATGCGTGTGCGCACGGATGACACGGAATGACGGAATCCAGAAGATGGCTCCATGCGCCAATTGCCCGGATTCCGAACACCATCACCTCGTCCGCCCGATATCTGCAGGCGGCAATTCTCACGCAGAGTACTCGCGGCAGCACAGGCAGCGGCGCTGCTGGTATCCACCCTCGCGATCACGCTCCTCCCGTCGTCGACGGCCACGGCCGCATTGGGCGATATCACCACCGTGGCCGGTGGCGGCATCGACGGTGACACTGGGCCGGCGACCATCGCAACCTTCGCCGAGCCGTCCAGTCTTGCGTTCGACGACGAGGGCAACACGTACATCGCTGACACCTCCAACCACCGCATCCGCAAGGTCGACACGAGTGGCATCGTCACCACGGTCGCCGGCAACGGCGAATGGGGCGGCGGAGGTGATGACGAAGCAGCAACCAATGCCCAACTCGCCTTCCCGCTCGGGGTCGCCGTCCACACCGACGACAACGGCGACACGTCTATCTACATCGCCGACTTCTACAACTTCCGGATCCGCAAAGTCGACAACCACGGAACCATCACCACGGTGGCCGGCAACGGCGACTACGGATACGACGGTGATGGCAATGCAGCAACCGAAGCCCAACTTGGCGGCCCGACAGGGGTCGCATTCGATGACAACGGAAACATGTACATCGCCGACTCCGGAAGCCACCGAATCCGCATGGTCGACCCCGACGGCAAGATCACCACGGTCGCCGGCAACGGCGACTACGGATACGACGGTGATGGCAATGCAGCAACCGAAGCTCAACTCGCCTACCCGACAGGGGTCGCATTCGATGACAACGGAAACATGTACATCGCCGACTCCGGAAGCCACCGAATCCGCATGGTCGACCCCGACGGCAAGATCACCACGGTCGCCGGCAACGGCGAACGGGGCGACGGCGGTGACGACGGATTGGCAATCGAAGCTCAACTCGCCTATCCGAATGGGGTCGCGGTACACACCGACCTCGACGGCGACACCACGATCTATATCGCCGACTCCGGCAACGATCTGATCCGCAAGGTCGGCCCCGATGGCAAGATCACCACGGTCGCTGGCGGCGGTGACTCGTGGGGGTACGACCCCGCGGACGAAGGGAAATCGGCTACCG
>JBEIIG010000131.1:0-6095 GCA_040380855.1 Acidimicrobiaceae bacterium
AGGTAGTCGTCCTTCAGGTCTTTGCGGTACTGCTCGGCCGATTCGAACGTGGCGGTGAGTTCGCGGTTCATCCGCGGGTCGTCGCCACCGTAGGCCTTGGGCAGTCGGGCCACGGCCTCGTCGGCTTTGTTGCGCACCATGAGCGGGGCGAGGCCCAACTTCTGCAGCACTGCCGGGGTGAGCGTGTCGTCCTGGCGGGCGAGTGCTGCCAGCAGGTGATCGGGGGTGAGCTCGGGGTTGCTGAGCGCACGTGCCTGGTCGACGGCGGCCCCGACGGCTTCCTGGGTCTTGATGGTCCACTTCTTCGGATCGATCGCCATGGTCGCCACCATACCCCGTGCGCAGAAAACCTGCTACGAGTCGTATCAACTTTTTCCGACCCACCGGATGTCGACCTCGTACCCGGCCGGACCGGATCGGCGCGCGGGATACGGTGACCACCGATGCGGCCGACACTCTGTGCACTGGTGGGCCCCGTGCTGGTCGGCGCAGCGATGACCGGTGCCGCGCTGGCAGCCGGGCCCGTCATCGACGCATCGTCGCCACCCGGCGGTCCTGCCGGCGCGTTCGGTATCCCCGTGCCGCCGCGCACCCTGCTGGTGGTAGCAGGCGGCGATGTGCTGAACGAGGGTGTCGTCAATGCTGCCGCCGCCCAGGCCGCCGTGGCGCCACAGCGCTACGACTTCATCCCGATGTTCGCGCCCGTCGCCCCCATCATCGGCGCGGCCGACCTGGCGATCTGCCATATCGAGATCCCCATCGGCCGCCCCGGTGCCGGGCCCGGCGTCTACGGGCGCTCACCCTTCGGCGGCAACCTGCTGCTCGCCCCGTACGAGATCGCCACCGGTCTCGCCGCCACGGGGTTCGACCGCTGCAGCACCGCCTCGAACCACAGCAACGACCTCGGACACGACGGGATCGCCACCACCCTCGAAGCGCTCGACAACGCCGGAATCGCCCACGCCGGTACCGCTCGGAGCCCCGCTGAGTCGGCCCCGGAGGTGTTCACCGTGAACGGCATCCGCGTGGCGCATCTCTCCTTCACCACCTATTCGAACACCGTGTGGCCGCGGAGTCGGTGGTCGCTGAACCGGGCAACCTCGCCCGAGCAGGTGGCGGCAGCCGTGCACGCCGTGCGCGCCGCGGGCGCCGAGGTGGCGATCGTCAGCCTGCACCTGTCGAAAGAGATGCTCACCGGGCCGATTCCCGCCGACCGCGAGTTCGCGACCCGCCTGACCGAGTTGGCCGACATCGACCTGATCGTCCATCACGGCCCCCACGTGGTCCAACCCGTCGAGGTGGTCAACGGCACCACCGTGTACTGGAGCGTGGGCAACTTCGTATCGGGAATGGGCCGGCCGGGCACCGGGCGCTACGTCGATCCGCGTTCGTCCGACGGCCTGCTTGCCGTGGTGCGCTTCACCGAGACCGCACCAGGGGTGTTCACCGCCGTCTCGCGACCGGTGCTGCTGTGCAACGAACGCGCCAGTCGCACCGTGTACGCGCCGTTGAGCGAACTGGCCCGGGCCAGGGCCACCGGTGTGCCCCTCGACCCGTCACTCGACGCCCAGTTGCGCGCCTGCCTGGCCCGCGGACAGGCAGTGATCCCCGACGCCGCCTGACTCGGCGGCACATCACCCGCACCTCGACCGATCGTGCGACGATTCGCGTCGGATGCGACGCGAATCGTCGCAAGTTCTCGGAGGGCTGCGACACTGGGGCCGTGCGACTGATCGCCTGCGACCTCGACGGCACCCTGCTGCGACCCGACGCCACCGTCTCGGAACGATCGATCGCCGCGCTGCGGGCGGCGAGCGCTGCGGGGGTGTACGTCGTGATCGCCTCGGGCCGCCCACCGTTCATGCTCGACCCGGTGCTGCCCTACGTCGGCGAGGCCGTCAGCCACGGGGTGCTCGCCAACGGTTCGCTGGTGTGCACCCTGCCCGACGGCACCGAACTGCGCCGCGTGCGCTTCGAACTCGACATGGCGGTCGGGGTGGTGCACCACCTGCGGTCGATCGACCCGGGCTTCGGATTCGCCCTGGCCACCGATGCCGGCTGGGCGCAGGAACAGGGCTTCTTCGAACGGATGCCCGTCGGTCGGATGGCGCCCGACTCGGCCGACGCGCTCGCCGCGGCCGAAGGAGCCACCGAAGCGCTGAAGTTGATGGCGTTCCACGACGGCCACACGGCCCATCACCTGCTCGACCTGCTGCCGACGCTGCTCGGCCCGCACCTCGCCATCACGCACATGGGCGCCGACTGCGTCGAGATCGGTCCCACCGGGATCGACAAGGGCACCGGACTCGCCTGGTTGTGCACCCATCTGGGCGTCGACCCGGCCGACGTGGTGGCCTTCGGCGACGAGTACAACGACCACGAGATGCTGCGCTTCGCCGGGCTCGGCGTGGCGATGGCGAACGCCAACGAGCACACCCGAGCCCTGGCCGACGAGATCGCCCCGAGCAACGCCGACGACGGGGTGGCCGTGGTGATCGAACGCCTGCTCGCCGCACGCGGCTGACACTCCATCCACCCTGAGGTGGATTCCCTCCGATGCGGATCCACCTGAGGGGTGAGCATGCGGCGACCCGAGTGGGAAGCCCACCAGAGGGGCCGTCCGTACGGTGCTCGTACCCGCACACGCCGGTGCGGTGAGACCCCTTGGAGCACCTGTGCGTACCCCATCTCGTTCCCGACTCGTCGTACCCGTCATCGTCGCCGGCTTGGCACTCGCGGCGTGCGGAGGCGACGACAGCGGCAACAGCGCCGCCACGACAGCGGCACCGTCCGACACTGCAGCCGCTACCACCGCTGCGCCTGCGACGAGCGCCACCCCCACCACGGCAGCGGCAACCACGACCGTCGATCCCTCCCCCTCGACCATCGACTGGCAACCGTGCACCGACCTCGAGGCGAGCGCACCGCTCGAGTGCGCCACCGTGCCGGTGCCGCTCGACTACGACGATCCCGACGGTGAACAGATCGATATCGCCATGAGCCGCCTGGCAGCCGCCGACCCCGCCCAGCGCGAGGGCGCCATCTTGTTCAACCCCGGCGGCCCCGGTGCCTCCGCGCGTGACCTCACCGAGGCGTTCGGCTTCCTGCTCGGCAGTGCCGCACCCGAACTGGCCGAACGATTCGACCTGATCGGCTTCGACCCCCGCGGCGTGGGCGCATCGAACCCGGTGCGCTGCGTCGACGACGCCTGGAAGGACCGCTACGTCCTCGCCGACAGCACACCCGACAACGCCGCCGAGGAAGCCGATGCGGCCGAAAGTGCCCGCTTCGGCGCCTACTGCGGGCAGCAGTTGGGCACCGAGTTGTTCGAGTACTCCACCAACAACACCGCTCGCGACATCGATCGCATCCGTGAGGCACTCGGCGACGAGCAGATCAGCTTCTTCGGCATCTCCTACGGGACGCTGCTCGGCGCCACCTACGGCGCCATGTTCCCCGACCGTGTGCGAGTGCTCGTCCTCGACTCGGCGTACTCGCCCGATCTGCCTGGCGAGCACTCGCTGGTCTCGCAGTTGCGCGGGTTCCAGGCATCCTTCGACGCCTGGGCCGCAGACTGCGCTGCCGACGCGGCCTGCCCGTTCACCGCAGCCACTGCGGCCGACGTGACCGCCCGCTGGTTGGCGCTCGGCGACAGGCTCGACGCGTCACCGATCGACGTCGGCGGCCGGCCGGCGAACCGGGAAGTGTTGGGCCTTGCAACACTCTTGGCCCTCTACGACCCCACCACCTGGTCGGTTCTGTCGCAGGCCCTCGCCGACGCCGAACAGGGCGACGCCACCATGGTGC
Source organism: Acidimicrobiaceae bacterium (assembly GCA_040380855.1). Classification (GTDB taxonomy): domain Bacteria; phylum Actinomycetota; class Acidimicrobiia; order Acidimicrobiales; family Ilumatobacteraceae; genus VFMC01. Next base: position 3,808 of record JBEIIG010000131.1, read on the forward strand.
AAGGGCTCGCCGACGCCTACCTCGTCCGCGACCCCGACGGCACCTACGGCAACGACCTCGACGCGCAGGCCGTGATCAACTGCGCATCCGATCTGGTCGACGACCCCAGCCTGCTCCCCAGTCCGGAGGAACTGCAGACCATCTCCCCGATCTTCGGCCTCGGATTCGGGTCGAGCACAGGGACCGAAGACGACTTCTGCGACCTGAACGCCGTCGAACCACGAGCCTCGATCGCCTCGAGCGGGACTGCCCCGATCGTCGTGATCGGCGGCACCGGCGACCCGGCGACGCCGTTCCCGGAGGCCGAGCAGATGGTGGCCGACATCGGCTCGCAGGCCACCCTGGTGGTGTTCGAGGGCGAGGGCCACGGCCAGTCGCTCAGCGACCCGTGCCTGCTCGACCTGGTGACCAAGGCGCTGCTCACCGCCACCGCCCCTGCTGCCGGCACGGTGTGCACCCAGCAGAGCTGATCGCCACCGACCTCCAGGCCCCCCGATCGGTGTGGTCTCCGGCTCAGGCCGGGGGCCACACCGATGGCGTTTTCAGCGACGCTCGCCGAGGCGCGGGCCGCCGAACACGGCGACGGTCTGGCGCAACGGCACCAGGTCGCGGCGGGGCTGACGCTGCTGGGCTTCGGCCTCGACGCTCGCGGCGTACTGGCGCAACTGCTCGTTCTCGGTGCGCAGCCGGTCGACCTCGGCTTCGAGTTCCATCACCCGGCGAATACCCTCGAGGTTCATCCCCGCACCGGCGAGTTCTTGGATCCGGCGCAGGCGTTCGATGTCGATATCGCTGTAACGGCGGTTGCCGCCCTGGGTGCGGGCGGGTTGGACCAGCCCGCGGCGCTCGTAGATGCGCAGCGTCTGCGGATGCATACCCGCCAGTTCGGCGGCGACCGAGATGACGTAGACGGCGTGGTTTCGGGAACGCATGATCAGACCTCCTTCGCGTCGCGCAGCAGACGATCTCGTGGTGACACGGTAGTCGCCGCAGCGAATGCTTCGATCGCAGCACGCTGGCGATCGTTCAACTCGGCGGGAACCTGCACGTCGACCGTGACGATGAGGTCGCCCTCGGCCCGCGGCGTGACGACACCCTTGCCCTTCACCCGGTGCCGCGAACCCGACGGGGTGCCGGGCCGCAGACGCAGGGTGACCTGTGCGCCCTCGAGCGTGGGCACCTCGATGTCGCCACCCAAAGCGGCCTCGGCGAACGACACCGGGACGCGCACCGTGAGGTTGTTGCCGTCGCGGCCGAAGGTGCGGTGCGGCCGCACATGGCACTCGACGATGAGGTCGCCGGGCGGCCCGCCGTTGCGGCCCGGTGCCCCCTTGCCCTTCAGGCGGATCTTCTGCTTGTCGTCGACACCGGCGGGGATGCGCACCTGGACGTCGCGCTGGCGCTTCTCGGTACCCGAGCCGTAACAGGTGGGGCACGGATGCTCGATCACCACACCACGGCCACCGCACGAGGTGCACGGTGCCGAGAACGAGAACACACCCTGGTTGTCGTCGATGGCGCCCCGCCCACCACAGCGCGAGCACACCTTGGGCTGCGTGCCCGGCTTCGACCCGCTGCCCGAACAGGTGGTGCACTGCGCGTCGGTGGTGAGGTAGAGCGTCGTGGTGATGCCGCGCACGGCATCGGCGAACTCGAGCGTGAGCGTCGCTTCGTAGTCGGGACCACGCTGCGGGCCACCGGCTGCCGTGGTGCCACCACCGCGACGGCCGCGGCCGAACATCTGCCCGAGCAGGTCGCCGAGGCCCTCGCTGCCCACGTTGAACGTGTGCCCGCCCGTGCCACCGGGGCCCCCGCTGCGCGGGAACCCGGCCATCGGGCCCATCCGGCGCACCTCGTCGTACTCCTTGCGCTTGGCCTCGTCGCCGAGCACGTCGTACGCAGCACTCACCTCCTTGAACCGCTCCTCGGCCTTGGCGTTGCCGGGGTTGGTGTCGGGATGGTGTTCGCGGGCGAGCTTGCGGTACGCCTTGGTGATCTCCTTGGCGGTGGCCGACTGCGGCACACCGAGCACCTGGTAGTAGTCCTTCTCGAACCACTCGCGTTGAGCCGTCACGTCGTCACCCCCTCGCTGTCGGTCGGGCGCGGGTCAGCCGCGCACTTTCACCATGGCGGCGCGCAGCACGCGACCCTTCCAGCGGTAGCCGGTGCGCAGCACCTCGGCCACCACCGGTTCGCCGTCGCCGGGTTCGTGGATGACGGCCTCGGCCACGGCCGGGTCGAATGGTTGGCCGGCCAGGTCGAGGGCTTCGAGGCCCTGCTTCTGCAGC
>JBEIIG010000132.1:0-6088 GCA_040380855.1 Acidimicrobiaceae bacterium
GGCCACGCCGTGGCCCGACTCGGTGGTGCTCGCCTCGGCGATCGCGGCGCGCACCACCACCCTGCGGGTTGCGCTCGCCGCCGTCATCACGCCGTTGCGCCATCCGCTGCAACTCGCCAAACAGCTCGGCACGCTCGACCTGCTGGCGAAGGGGCGGTTGGTGGTGCAGCCCACCGTCAGCTGGTCGGAGGAGGAGTACGTCGCGCTCGGCGTGCCGTTCCACGAGCGAGGAGCGATCCTCGACGAGCAGTTGGTGGCGATGCGTGCGGCGTGGACCCAGTCGCCGGCATTCCACGATGGGCCCCGCTTCCCGTTCGGCCCGGTGTGGTGCGAGCCCCACCCGCACCGCGAGGGCGGCCCGGCGCTGTGGTTCGGCGGCGAGCGATTGAGCGACACCCACATCCGCCGCATCGCGGCCTATGGCGCAGGCTTCCACCCGTTCGGTCGGCCGACGCCTGACGAACTGGATCGGCTGCGGTCGGCGCTGGCCGCGGCGGGGCGCGATCTTTCGGAGATCGAGATGGTCGGTGGCATCCGGGGCACGTTCCGGGGCGCCGACGATGTGGCAGACCTCGAGCAGGCGCTCGAACCGGTGGAGGCGCTGCGAGCGGCGGGCTACACGTCGGTGTGCTTCAAGCCGACCCACTTCACCGACGACCCCGCCGACGTGGGCGACATCTGCCGCCGAGTGGTTGCCGCATTGGCGTGAAGCGGCTGCAGGGCCGCGCCGACTGGCGACGACCGCCTCAGGTGATGGCCGAGACCAAGCCGGCGATCAACACGACCGCTACCGCAGCCGCCACACACCACATCGCCGCGCGCTGCATCGAGCGTCGGTAGGCGCGCCCTCGCGGATCGCGGTTCTTCAGGCCTCGGGCCAGCGCCCCGTAGGAGCGGATTTCTCCCTCGACGGTGAAGATCTCGCCGGGCCGACTGGTGGCCGGCGACCAGTCGTTCTCGTCCGACGGCTCCGGGAAACGAGACATGCTGCGAGCCTACGGCACCTTGTCGGCCGTTCGAATCAGGCGAAGTTCGGGCGTCGCTTCTCGATGAACGCGAGCATGCCCTCACGCTGGTCCGGCGAGTTCGAGCAGGCGCGCACCGCCTCGCGTTCGCAGTCGAGCGCCTCGTCGAGCGATTGGGTGACGGCCGCCGCAACGGTGCGGATGACGCCGGCCACGGCGGTGGCCGGCTGTCGCGCCATCTCTGCCGCCAGTTCCATGGCGCGCGCCTTGAGGTGGGCGAGCGGCACGACCTCGTTGACCAGCCCCAGCCGGTACGCCTCGGGGCCGTCGATCTTGCGGGCCCGCAGGATCATGTCGAGCGCGGCGCTCTGGCCGATGGTGCGGGTGAGTCGCACGGTGCCGCCCCAGGCGGGCACGGTGCCGAGGTCGAGTTCGGGCAGTCCGATGCGCGCCCCCTCTGCCGCCGCGAGCCGGAAGTGGCACGCCAACGGCAGTTCGAGGCCGCCGCCGAGGCAGTAGCCGAACAGCGTGGCGATGACGGGCTTCGGCAGTGTCTCGATGCGGTGCAGGACGCGGCGGCGTTGGTCGAGCACCGCTTCGAAACCACCCCTCGACGCCGCCTGCGAGGTGAGTTCCTTCAGGTCCATGCCCACGCTGAAGTTGGTGTCGCCGGCCGCGGTGACCACCACGGCCCGAATCTCCGAGTCGGTCTCGATCCGGTCGAGCAGCACCTCCCACTCGTCGATGTAGGCGAGCGACATGCGGTTGATCGGCGGGTCGTTGCCCTCGACCACCAGCACCCGATCGACCTGGGTGATGTTCAGTGCGCTCATGCGGACGGACCCTTCATGATCGTTGCCTCCGGAACGGCCGGTGGGCCGGGCCGATATCAACGTTATTGAAGAGGGTCACCGCGGACGTGTCAAGAGCCGAGTGCGTTGCGCTGCTTCGAGAAGACATCAGGGCACGAGTGGTCTCGTCCTGCTCGACGTCGAATGGCTGCGTTGCTCGGCTGGAACAATGGCCGATATGAGTGCCTTCGTCTACTACACCGCCACATCGATCAACGGGTACATCGCCGACGAGCACGGTTCGCTGCAGTGGCTGTTCGACGTGGGCGGCGAGGAAGAAGCCGATGCAGGCGACTTCATTGCCAGCGTGGGTGTGCAGGTGATGGGATCGTCGACCTACGAGTGGTTGCTGACCAACGAGGACATGCTCGCCACGCCCGAGAAGTGGCAGCAGGTGTTCGGCGATCTGCCGACTCGGGTGTTCACGACGCGTGACCTGCCCCGGCCCGAGACCGCAGCGTTCGAGTTCCGGCGCGGCGCCGTGAGCGAGCACGCAGCCGAGCTCCGCGCGCTGGCCGGTGACCGCGATGTGTGGGTGATGGGCGGCGGCGACCTGGCCGGTCAGTTCTTCGACGCAGGGCTGCTCGATCGCATCCAGTTGACGGTGGCCCCCGTGTTCCTCACCGGTGGGGCACCGCTGCTGCCACGGTTCATCCCTGCTGCATCGTTGCGGTTGGTGGGGGCCCGGCCGCAGGGCCCGTTCGTCGGCATCACGTACGACGTGGTCCGCTGAGGGCGGTTCGACCAGCCGGGATGCAGCGTCACGTCCCTCTGGCCCCGGCGGACCTACCGGTGGCGCTGCTCGTTCCCGGACGCCCCGTCGGTGTCGTCAGGCGAGGCAGCGCTCGACGAAGTCCTGCGCTTCGGCGACCCGACCGGCGCCGCCTCGGGTGCCGACCCCTCCTGCTCCACCCGTGCCACGGCGGTCGCGACGTCGATGCCGTGGTCCGGCCAGCGAACGCCGGAGTCGGGGGTCGACAGGCGGTAGTTCACCGAGACGAGTGCTGCGCCGAGCGACGCGGCCCACGCCGCTTTCCGCTCGACCCGGCCGCTCGCCTTGCCGTCGGTCAGCCGAGCGATGCCGGGTGGAGGCGGAGGTCGGTGTGTTGTGCGAGTGCCAGGAAGTCGGCGTCCGCGTGCAAGATCTCGACGCCCGCCCTGATGGCAACCGCCCCGATCAGGCAGTCGATCAGCCTGCGGACGGTTTCGCCGCGTCGGCGGCAAGTGCGGTACATCGCCGCCGCGAACTCGTAGTCGGCCGGGGTGATGGGCAACGTGGTGGTTCTGGCGAGCAGACCGCGGAGCTGGGCGAGTTGCCGCTCGTCGCGTGCACCTGCGAGCAACTCCATCGAGATGGCGTCGCAGATCGCGAGGTCGTCGGCGAGCAGGGTGTCGACGGCTTCGCACACCGGTGACCCCGTGCTGCGCAGGAACTCCACCCAGGCCGAGGTGTCGACCAGGATCACACGCGAGCCGATCGCATCTCGTCGAGGTCGCCGTCCCATCCCGAGCCGCGCAACGCGCGTGCTTCGTCGAGGTCGAGCGGCTCGCCGGCGAGATGCCGGAGCGCCATGTCGACCGCCTCACGCTTGGTCGACAGGTGATAGCGGTCCATCACCCGTCGACAGAGGCCATCGTCGATGTCGATGTTGGTGCGTGCCATACACCAACCATACACCACGCCGGTGTCTTCGTTGCCGGGTCAGCCGAGTGCGGCGGTGGCGTGGGCGGCGACGGCGGACAGGAAGGCTTCGTGCGTGTCGGAGAAGTTGGTCTTCTCGCCCATCGTGGTGCCGTACGTGCGGGTGGCCGACAGTTTCACGATGGTCACCCGGTCGCGGGGCGACACATACACCCATTGGTTGTAGACACCGACGGCGCTGTACTGGTCGAGCCCGCCGGGCATGAGCCACCACTGGTAGCCGTAGCCGTCGGCGAGCGTGCCCCCGGCGATCACCGGTCGGCCCCACTCGACGTGCGGGGCATCAGGCCGCACCGACGCAGCGACCCACTCGGCCGGCACCACCTGTCGGCCGTTCAGCACGCCGCCGTTTCGATAGAGCTCGCCCAACTTGGCGAAGTCGCGTGCCGTCAGGTTCACGCCGCCGTATGCCATCTCGCGCCCGGTGTCGTCGAGCAGCCAGTATCCGTCGTGCTCCATACCGAGCGGGTCGTAGAGGTGCTGCTGCATGTAGTCGGTGATCGACTGCCCGGTTGCGCGCACCAGCAGCGCACCGAGCGCCTGGGTGTCGGTGGAGTTGTACTTGCACACCGTGCCGGGCGGCAGGTCGGGCGGAGCGGTGGCCACGAAGTGGTCGAGGCTGCCGCCCGGGGCCATCGCGGCGCCGAGCCGGGCGATGTCGCTCGTGCGGTCGCTGTAGTCCTCGTTCCAGCGGGCACCCGACGACATCTGCAGCACGTCTTTGATGCGCGTGCCGTCGTAGGCCGAGCCGGGCTCGGCGTCGATGTAGTTGCTGATCGGTTCCTCGATCGAGTCGATGTGGCCCTGGTCGACCGCGATGCCCACGAGCGCCGAGATGAAGCTCTTGGCCACCGACATCGACATCCACTGCACGTCGTGACCGCCGGTGAGGCGGTACTGCTCGTGCACCACGGCACCGTCGCGCAGTACCAGCAGCGCAGCGGTGTCGGTGACATCGAGGAACTGCTCGGTGTCGACCGTGCGGTTGCGGTAGCCGAAGGTGGCGGGCAGTTCGAGCGTCGGGCCGGTGGGGAAGCGGTACGGCTGAGGGCTGGCGGTGAGTCGGCTACTCGAGATCAGCCGGTACATGCGATCGAAGTGCTCGTGCTGGGGAACGCCCGTGAACAGGCGCAGTGGAGCGAACGGCGACGTGGCTGCTGTCATGGGTGGGATCGTATGTCGATGGCGAGTGCGGGTACGCCCGCTCTCGACGGTGCGTCGACGGAGAGCATGAGCACCGTCGTCGCTGTCGTCGCATCCCGAGTCACACCTGAGCGATGATGGTTGCTGCGAACCGATCGGGTGCCGAGGGATCTTCGTCGAGGAAGAGTGCTGGTTCGACGAGTTCAAGTTCCATGACGACCGGACCGTCGGCCGTGTCGACGAGGTCGACGCGGGCGTAGGTGCAGTGAGCAGGTGCAACCGCCAGGGCGGCTCGTGCGACTGCGATCTCGCGGGAGGTGGCCTGGTGACGATGAACGCTTCCGCCGTGGTGATCCTGGACCCGGTACTCGCCTGCGAGCGGCACCTTGCGGACCGAGTGGCTGAGATCGCGCCCTGCGAACAACAGCGATGTCTCGCCGCGGTCGAGGACAGACGAGACGAAGGGCTGCACGAGCACATCACCGGACAGCGCTAGATGTACCAGGTGAGCGGCCAGGCCGGCGTCGTCGGCGTCGGCTCGCATCGCGCCGATCGCGCCGATCGAGACGGCGGGCTTCACCACGAGCTCGAGCGACTCTGGGAAGAGTGTCGGGAGGGCTGGGGGAGCGCTTGCCTTCGCCACCACGACGGTGGGCACGGTGGGCACCCGGCGTTCGATGAGCTCGGTGAGGTACCGCTTGTGGGTGTTCCACCGCAGCACGGCCGAGGGATTGACCAGACGCGTGACGGACTCCACGGCATCGGCCCACGACAAGAACTCGTCGAGCCGCTCGAAGTAGTCCCACGCCGAGCGCACCACCACCAGGTCAGCCGACGACCAGTCGAACGCTGCGTCCCACGCAACCACCTGAGAACGCACGCCACGCTGCTGGAGTGCAGTCACCAGCCGATGTGACTCTGGGTCGGGCTTCGGCATCGACGACGCCGTCACGAGCACAACGGACTTCACCTCGCCATTCAACCTGACGCCCAGCACAAGATGACCTGAGAGGGACCCGATAGGTGGTCCAGGCGCTATACCGTCAGAACCCCGTAGTCGGTGTACGACCCCGAGTCGAATCGCTGTGAAGATGTTGCGATCCAGGCCGTTGCACTAGCCATCGTCCCCGGAAGATCCGAGGCCCACGGAATCCAATCGCCGATGTGTGTCCGGTTGCGCATGAGGACGTCAGCGAACAGCGGCGCATCCTCTGGCGCCCATCGCCTCAAGAGCAGGCCATCGAGTTCGCGGCTTGTGGGAACCTCACCCCAACAATGTTGTCGTCCTGAACCGCCCTGGGTTGCTTGGAGGCTCCTGACCTTGGAAACGAGGATGGAGCTATGCCGAAAGAGAAGTCACCTGGGAAGCCGACCACGCGTCGGTATTCGGAAGCGGAGAAGGATGCTGCGGTGCGTGCGGTGCGTCA
>JBEIIG010000133.1:0-6079 GCA_040380855.1 Acidimicrobiaceae bacterium
ACAAGCTCACCGAGGAAGAGACCCAGAAGCTGCTCAACATGGAAGCCGAGCTGCACAAGCGGATCATCGGCCAGGAAGACGCCATCCGCGCCGTCAGCCAGAGCGTTCGCCGCACCCGCGCCGGCCTGAAGGACCCCAAGCGCCCCAGCGGCTCGTTCATCTTCCTCGGGCCCACCGGTGTGGGCAAGACCGAGCTCGCCAAGACCCTCGCCGAGTTCTTGTTCGGCGACGAGGCGTCGCTCATCGCGCTCGACATGAGCGAGTACATGGAGAAGCACACGGTGAGCCGCCTCGTCGGTTCGCCCCCCGGCTACGTGGGCTACGAAGAGGGCGGCCAGCTCACCGAGGCGGTGCGCCGCAAGCCCTTCAGCGTGGTGCTGTTCGACGAGATCGAAAAGGCCCACCCCGACGTGTTCAACACACTGCTGCAGATCCTCGAAGAGGGTCGTCTCACCGACAGCCAGGGCCGCACGGTCGACTTCCGCAACACGGTGCTCATCATGACCTCGAACCTCGGTTCGGCCGACTTGCGCAAGGGCAGCGTCGGCTTCACCAAGGGCGACTCGGCGATGACCTACGAGCGCATGAAGGACAAGGTGATGGACGCCCTGAAGGGCCACTTCCGTCCCGAGTTCTTGAACCGTGTCGACGAGCTCATCGTGTTCCACGAGCTCGCCCGCGACGAAGTGATGCAGATGGTCGACCTGATGACCAAGCGCCTCAGCGGCCAGCTCGAGAGCCAGGGCCTCGGTATCGAACTCACCGACAGCGCCAAGGAGTTGCTGGCCACCAAGGGATACGACCCGCAGCTCGGTGCACGTCCGTTGCGCCGCGCGATCCAGCGCATGGTGGAAGACGTGCTCAGCGAGAAGATCCTGTACAAGGAGTTCCACGCTGGCCAGATCATCGTCGTCGACACCGAGGACGACCCCGACCGCGAAGGCGATCGTCGTCTCAGCTTCCACGGGGTCGAGGGCATCCAGCCGCCGTCGGTGGTCGAGTTGGCCGCCACTGGCGCCACCGAGACCGAGCCCCCCGCGGTCGACTGACCGCGCCTGCTGCCTCTGCTACGTTCCGCGGTCGGGGAACCGACCTAGGAGGCAGCAATGGCAGCACTCACACTCGACATCGACTACACCGAACCGCGCAGTCGACTGACGAACTTCTTCCGCTACGTCCTCGCGATCCCGCACCTGCTGATCGTCGGGGTGTTGGGCTATGCCGTGCAGCTCGTGTCGGTGGTGCAATGGGTCATCATCCTGTTCACCGGGAAGCGCAACGAGGGCATCTGGAACTTCTCCAACGGTGTGCTGAACTGGCAGACCCGAACGGCCACCTATGTGGGGCTGATGTACGACGCCTATCCGAATTTCGCGTTCGAGGGTCTGAACGAGCCGGTTCGCTATGGCGCCACCTACGAGGCCGAGGCGAGCCGACTCACCAACGGCTTGCGGTTCATCTGGGCGATCCCGGCGATCGTCATCATGGCGGTGCTGTCGATCGCCGGTGCCGTGGTGACGCTGGTGTGCTGGTTCGCCATCCTGTTCACGGCCAAGCAGCCCCGCGGGATGTTCGACTTCCTGCTGAAGGTGCACCGCTACTCGATGCGCACCAACGGCTACGTGCTGCTGCTCAGCGACACGTATCCCGTGTTCGAGTGACCGGCCGGACCGCCGGCTGAGCCGCTGCACCTGCCGACACCGTCGGGGAGTGCCAGAATCGTGGCGTGCGGGCGAGCGGACGGAACGACTGCCGACGGATCGACCGTCGGCGTACCACGCGGTGGTCGGCTGCGTTGTTGGTGCTCGTCGCAGTTGCGCTGAGCGCGTGCCGCGTCGACACGGCGGTGGACGTGGTGATGGAAGAGAACGGCAGCGGTGTGATCACCGTGTCGGCGGTGGCCGACGCCGAACTGGTGGCACGGGCGCCGGGGCTGGCCGACGACCTGCGCTTCGACGACCTCCTTGCGGCCGGTTGGGTGCTCGAGGGGCCCGCCACCACCGCCGACGGCGGCCTGTCGGTGGTGTTGCGCCACACCTTCTCGTCACCCGAGCAGGCCACGGCGCTGCTCGCCTCGCTGAACGGCACCGACGGACCCCTCGAGGCGGCAGCACTCGCACGCACCCCCGCCGAGCGCCAGATCGACTATGCACTGTCCGGCGGTGCCCGGATCGAGAACGGACTCGCCTCGTTCGCCGATCCCGATCTGCTGGCCAGTGTCGGGGCCACGCCCTACGCCGACAGCATCGCCGCTGCCGGGCTCGCACCCGATCAGGTGCTGGGTTTGACGTTCAGCATCAACATGCCGGGCACGGTCACCGGCACGACCGGCACGACCGGCACGACCGGCGCGATCGACGCCGAGGGCGGTGAGGGCCGGGTGCGGTGGACGATCCCACTCGACGGTTCGCCGCTCGACCTGACCACCCGTTCGACCGTGTCGCTGGAACGGAGCAGCACCTGGCGAGTGCTCGCCACGGTCGCCCTGGTGGTGCTGATCGCCTGGGTCGTGGCTTCCCTCGTGCTGATCGCACTCGTTGCCCGGGCCCGGCGCCGACGCATCCGCTGACGACGAACGGCCCGCCCATCTCGTTCGAGATCGGCACCGAGCGGTAACCACGGCACACCCCTCCGGTACGGTCGCTGCGATGGCCAAGATCCGACTCGTCTACCGCTGCACCGACTGCGGCGCCGCCGCACCCAAGTGGGCGGGCCAGTGCGCCTCGTGCCGCGCTTGGAACACGCTCGTCGAAGAGGTCGAGGCCCCCGATGCTCCGGCCTCGATGGTGCCACGAGGGCCGGCAGCCGTGGCCCGCCCCATCGTCGAGGTCGACGGTAGTGAAGGCGGCCCCCGGCCCACCGGTATCGCCGAACTCGACCGGGTGCTCGGCGCGGGCCTGGTACCCGGCTCCGTCGTGCTGCTGGGCGGCGAGCCCGGCATCGGCAAGAGCACCCTGCTGTTGCAGTTGCTCGCCGCATGGCCGGGGCGCACGCTCTACATCAGCGCCGAGGAGAGCGCCTCGCAGGTGCGCCTGCGGGCCGATCGGCTCGGCGCACTCGGGCCCGATCTGTGGTTGCTCACCGAGACGATGCTGCCCCACATCGTCGCCGCCATCGAGCAGGTGCAGCCGCACCTCGTCGTGGTCGACAGCATCCAGACCATCGCCGACCCCGAGCTCGGTTCGGCCCCGGGCAGCGTGGTGCAGGTGCGCGGGTGCGCGGCCCGACTGGTGCACGAGGCCAAGTCGCGCGATGTGCCCGTGGTGCTCGTCGGGCATGTAACCAAAGAGGGCAGCCTGGCCGGCCCGCGCGTGCTCGAACACGTCGTCGACGTGGTGCTCGGCTTCGAGGGCGATCGGCATCATTCGCTGCGTCTGCTGCGGGCGGTGAAGAACCGCTTCGGTCCCACCGACGAACTCGGGTTGTTCGAGATGGGCGAGCAGGGCCTGGTCGGAGTGCCCGATGCGAGCAGTCTGTTCCTGGCCGACCGTCGCACGGGCGTGCCTGGCTCGGCGGTGCTGCCCACCCTCGAAGGGCAGCGGCCGATGCTGGTGGAGGTGCAGGCGCTCACCAACGTCACCACCAGCGGCGCGCCACCGCGGCGCAGCGCCCAGGGGCTCGATCCGGGCCGTCTCGCGCTGCTGCTGGCCGTGCTCGATCGACGGGCGCGGATCAACACCGGCAACACCGAGGTCTACGCGTCGGTGGTGGGGGGCACGCGCCTCAGCGAGCCCGGCGCCGACCTCGCGCTGTGCCTCGCGCTGGTCAGCGCGCTGATGGGGCGGCCGCTCGCTCCCGATCTGGTGGTGTTCGGCGAGGTGGGTCTTGCCGGCGAGGTGCGCCAGGTGGGCCATGCCAAGCGGCGTCTCAACGAAGCGGCGCGGCTGGGCTTTCGTCGCGCCATCGTGCCTGCGCACTCACCCGATGGGGTCGACGGGGTCGCCCTTCACCGAGTGGCCACGCTCACCGAAGCACTGTCGGTGGCCGGTCTCTCGGGTCCGTAGAATCGGCCCATGTACACCGAGCGCCCTGCCGATGCCCTCCACACGGCGTTGGCCGCCGTTGCACCGGGCACGCCGTTGCGCGACGGGCTCGACCGGATCGTACGGTCGAAGATGGGCGCGCTGGTCGTGCTCGACGACAGCGCCGATGTGCTCGCCATCTGCAGTGGTGGCTTCCTCCTCGACGCTCCGTTCAGCCCGCAGCGCCTGAGCGAGCTGGCGAAGATGGACGGCGCCATCATCCTCAGCGCCGATCGCAGCCGCATCGCCCGGGCCAACGTGCATCTCGTGCCCGACCCCACCGTGCCGACCAGCGAGACCGGCACCCGGCACCGCACCGCCGAACGCGTCGCTCGGTCGCTGCAGGTGCCGGTGGTGAGCGTCAGCGAAGAGATGAGTCTCATCAACGTCTATGCGGCCGGGGTGAAGCATCAGGTGCAAGACATCGGCCGGTTGCTCGACCGGGCCAACCAGGCGTTGCAGACCCTCGAGCGCTACAAGGTGCGCCTCGACGATGCGCTCGCCAACCTCACGGCGCTCGAGATGGGCGATGTGGGCACGGTGCGCGATGTCGTCACCGTGCTGCAGCGCGGCGACATGGTGCACCACATCGCCACCGAACTCGAGACGATGATCGTCGAACTCGGCGTCGACGCCCGCTTGTTGCGGCTGCAACTCGACGAGCTGTACAGCGATGTCGACGAGGAGTGCGCGCTCGTGGCGGCCGACTATCCGGCCATCACCACCAGCGCATCACCCGCTGCGCTCGACGGCGACCTGGCCGCGTCGCCGCGCGGTCTGCGCCTGCTCACCCGGGTACCCGGCCTGTCGGGTGAACTCGCCGAGGCCGTGGTCGACTACTTCGGCGACCTCGGGGCGCTGCAGCGGGCCACGGTCGCCGACATCAGTGCGGTGCCGGGTGTCGACCTGGCCCAGGCCGCGAGCATCAAAGAAACGCTCGACCGGCGCACCGAGTCGGCCATCCTCGACCACTACGCCTGAAAGCCCGGGCGTTCGCCCGCGGGACCCGATCGGCAGCTCGGCGCGATCAGTCGGCCCGACTCGACTCCCGGAACCACATCACGACAGCCACGATGGGCGCGGCGAGGATGAACACCAGCCAAAACCGCGCTTCAGCACTCTTCCGGCCCAGCACGACGGCAACGACGGACGCCAACCATCCCGAGATCACACTCGACGACACGGCCAGGCCCCACCGCCGATGGAGCGGACCCCCCTGCCAACGCGGGCTCGAGTACCAACCGGTGATGAGACACACGAGTCCGAACATGAGCAAGCCGAGGCCGACATCGAGCATCCAATGCGGGACGTCGTACACCACGCCGCTCAGCGTCGGATCGTTCATCGCACTGCGGGCATCGGGATACCGGAGCCCGAGATGACCGAGGGCCAGAACAGCACCGATGGACGCGGCGTTGAGACCGACGCCGAACAGGACGAGACGCATGCCGACGACAGCGCGCATCAGTCGACGACCGCGGGCCAACTCACGGACGAAGTCTGCCAGGCCAGAAAGCAACCGGACATCCGACGAGTCGCGCGTGGCGGGCCCGGCACGACCATCGCGCCTGAGGCCCGCCCTGATGGACGGCTCTTCGGTCCGACGCCAGCCGGACGCCGGTCAGACGGGTAGGTAGGTGGCCCGCAGGGTGGGGCGGCCGCCGTCGGCCACGGCCACCAGGCCATCGTCGACCAGCTTCACGAGGTGCGACAACACGCTGCGTCGGGCCGGCTTGTGCAGCTCCTTGCGCACCTCGGCGTACAACACCTTCACCCTGGCTGCGATCGACGTCTGGCCACCGCGCACGGCAGCCAGCACCTGTGCCTCACGCCCCAGACGGTGGGCGAGGAACGCTTCGAGGAACGGGACCGGCTCGGTGACGGGCGCACCGTGGGTGGGCCACAGCGTGGCGTCGTTGCGTTGCATCACCCGGCGCAGCGTCTCGAAGTAGGCCCGCATGTCGCCGTCGGGTGGGGCGATCACCGTGGTGCTCCACCCCATCACATGGTCGCCCGTGAAGAGGGCCCGTTCCTCGTCGAACCCGAAGCACAGGTGG
>JBEIIG010000134.1:0-5974 GCA_040380855.1 Acidimicrobiaceae bacterium
CGGCTCGCTGTGCGCGCTCGGCGGTCTCACGCCGTACCCGGTGCGCAGCGCACTGCGGTTGTTCCCCACCGACTTCGGCCTCGTGGCAGAGGAGACGGCATGACCATCATCTGGAACGAGTTGCGCGCCCTGCGCGACGGCGTCGACTACGGCACACCGCCGCGCGAGGGCGAGCCCGTCACGCTGTCGATCGACGGTGTCGAGACCACCGTGCCCGCCCGCAGTTCGGTGTTGCTCGCCGCCACCGTGGCTGGGGCGACGGTGCCCAAGCTGTGCGCCTCCGACACCCTCGAGTGCTTCGGCTCGTGCCGTGTGTGCTTGGTCGAGATCGACGGCCGACGCGGCTATCCCGCCAGCTGCACCACACCGGTGGAAGCGGGCATGGTGGTGCGCACCACCAGCGACGAACTCGTCCGGCTGCGCCGAGGTGTGGTCGAGCTGTACCTGTCGGACTATCCCGACTCCGACATCGAGGGCGGCTGGAGCCAGTTCCACACCACGCTCGCCCAGGTGGGCCTCGAGGCCGGCCTGCCCGCCGACCACCCCTACCGGGGTGGCCACACCCACGGGGCACTCGCCGTCGACGAGTCGAACCCGTACTTCCTGTTCGACCCGGCCAAGTGCATCGTCTGCAGCCGGTGCGTGCGCGCGTGCGAAGAGATCCAGGGCACGTTCGCCCTCACGATCGACGGCCGCGGCTTCGCCTCGAAGGTGTCGCCCAGCCAGAACGAGTCGTTCCTCGCGTCAGAATGTGTGAGTTGTGGCGCCTGCGTGCAGGCGTGCCCGAGTGATGCGCTCATCGAAAAGAGCCTGTTCCCAGAGGGGTACCACCGTGCCGATTCCCTGTAAGCCCGACCAGTCCACCATCACCACCTGCGCCTACTGCGGCGTCGGTTGCGGGTTCAAGGCCGAGACGCTCGAAGGGCGTGTCGTGCGGATGATCCCGTGGAAGGAGGGCAAGGCCAACCACGGGCACAGCTGCGTGAAGGGTCGCTTCGCGTTCGACTACTACCAGCACCCCGACCGCATCACCTCGCCGATGATCCGCAAGAGCGTCGACGACCCGTGGCAGGAGGTCGACTGGGACACGGCGTTCGCCTATGCGGCCGGCGAGTTCAAGCGCATCCAGGCCGAGCACGGCATCACCTCGGTGGGTGCGGTGTCGTCGTCGCGCTGCACCAACGAAGAGATCTTCCTGATGCAGAAGTTCGCTCGTGTGGCGCTGCGCAACAACAACATCGACAACTGCTCGCGCATCTGCCATTCGCCCACCCAGTTCGGCCTGTCGGCCACGTTGGGTGCCGGTGCGGCATCGCAGCACTTCGACTCGATCCTCCAGTCCGACGTGGTGCTCGTCGTCGGTGCCAACCCCACCGAGGGCCACCCGGTGTTCGGGTCGATGATGAAGCGCGCCATCCGCCGCGGCGCCCGCCTGCTGGTGATCGACCCGCGGCGCACCGAGACGGTCGACTCGCCGCACTGCCGCGCCGAGGTGCACCTCGCCCTGCGGCCGGGCACCAACGTGCTGGTGCTCAACTCGGTGGCGCACGTCATCGTGCGCGAGCGGCTGTACAACGAGGAGTTCGTGCGGGCCCGCTGCGACTGGGACGACTTCGGTCTGTGGATGAGCATGGTGGGCGACGACCGCTACTCGCCCGAGGTGGTGGGCCCCGAAGCGGGCCTCGACCCCGACGACATCCGTCGCCTCGCCCGCATCTACGCGTCGGGCCCCAACTCCACCATCTACTACGGCCTCGGGGTCACCGAGCACTCGCAGGGTTCCACCGGCGTGATGTGCCTGGGCAACCTCACCATGGCCACCGGCATGGTGGGTCGCGAGGGTGTGGGCGTGAACCCGCTGCGCGGCCAGGGCAACGTGCAGGGCGGCTCGTGCCTCGGGTCGTGGCCGCACATGCTCACCGGCTACCGCTTCGTCACCGACGACGCGGTGCGCGGCTCGTTCGAGGACGAGTGGAAGATCACCCTCGACAGCGAGCCCGGCCTGCGCCTGCCGAACATGTTCGACGCCGCGGTCACCGGCTCGTTCAAGGGCATCTACATCCAGGGTGAAGACCCCATCCAGAGCGATCCGAACCGCCACCATGTCGAGGCAGCGCTGCGCAGCATGGAGTGTGTTGTCGTCCAAGACCTCTACCTGTCCGAGACGGCCAAGCTGGCCCACGTGTTCTTCCCCGGCTCGTCGTCGCTCGAGAAGGACGGCACGTTCACCAACGCCGAGCGCCGGGTGTCGATGGTGCGCAAGGTGGTCGAGCCCCTCGGCGGCCTCGCCGACTGGCAGATCACCGTCGGGTTCATGAACGCGATGGGCTACGAGTGCCACTACGACCACCCCAGTGAGGTGCTCGACGAGATCGCCCGCACCTCGCCGGCGTACTCGGGCATGTCGTTCGACAAGATCGAGAAGCTCGGCTCGGTGCAGTGGCCCTGCAACACCGATGCGCCCGAGGGCACCGAGGTGCTGCACACCGTCGCCTTCCCGCGAGGGAAGGGGTCGTTCATGCTCACCGGTTACCTGCCCACGCAGGAGCGGGCCACCGACCAGTACCCGCTGCTGCTCACCACCGGCCGCATCCTGTCGCAGTACAACGTGGGCACCCAGACCCGTCGCACGGCCAACATGGTGTGGCACGACGACGACCTGCTCGAGATCTCGGCCGACGACGCCGCCGCCCGCGGGTTGGCCAGTGGCGATCGGGCTCGCATCAGCAGCCGCTACGGCACCACCGAACTCACCGTCCAGATCAGCGAGCGGGTGAACCCGGGCATCGTGTACACGACGTTCCACTTCGCCCACACGATGGTGAACAACCTCACCAGCGACCTCGACGACTGGGCCACCAACTGCCCCGAGTACAAGGTCACCGCCGTCGACGTCGAGCGGGTGTCGGCGCCGCAGCCGGTGGCGGGCTCGTGAGTTTCATCGAGATCGAACGGTTGGTCACGATGGCCAACCAGATCGGCGATTTCTTCGCGCCGTATCCGCAGGCGCGTCGTGTGGAGGGTGTGCGCAACCACCTGCGCAACTACTGGGACCCGCGGATGCGTCAGGCGCTGTACGACCTCATCGATGCCACCGGCGGCGCCGACCTGCGGCCGCATGTGCTCGAAGCGGTCGCCATCCTGCGTGCGGCGGCGGCCGACAAGAAGGCTTACGCCGGCCCACCCCAAGCCTGACGGTTGAACCGGTTCGGCGCCGCTGTGGCGAAACCGGCCACGAGGTCGGCGACCTGTGCGGATGCCTCGAGGTGGGGGAAGTGGCCCGTGCCTTCGAGCAGTGTGATCGATGCTGCCGGAAGATGGCGCTCGATGTCGCGGGCGATTTCGGGCGACAACGCAGTGTCGGCGAGGCCCCAGATCACCTGCAGAGGAACCGTGGTCGCCTCGGTCGCGGCCTCCCACCTCTCGCGGTTCCGGCGCTTGTCGCCGATGTAGTGGAGCAGCCGGGGCAGGTGCCCGGAAGGCGCGTGGAGGTTGAGGTTCGCCCACACCTGGGCGACGAAGGAATCGCTCGGTTGGTGCTCAGGTGCGAAGGTGCGGCGCAGCGAGGCGGAGAACGAGCGTTCTGTCATGAGACGACCGATGACCTGTCCGAGCCGGGGCCGGGCGAGCAACCGCGTGATCAGGAGCGGCTGGTAGTGATCGGCGAACAGAGCGCTGTTGAGGATCGTCGCCGACTGCAGGCGCACCGGAAGGCGCCCGCGGTTCGAGCGATCGAGGAGCTCCTGCACGATCGTGCCTCCGACATCATGGCCGACGAGCGCCGTCGACTCGATGCTGAGGTGGCGCCATACCGCCTCGACGATGTCGGCGTGCTCGTGGCAACTGAAGCGGTGTCCGGCGGGTTTGTCGCTGGCACCGTAGCCGAGCAGGTCGAACGTCACGACCGTGAACCGTGATGAGAGTGCCTGCTCCAGGCCCTCCCATTCCCACGACGACGACGGGAACCCGTGGATGAGAGTGATGGCCGGTCCTGCACCCCTGGTGCGGACGAAGATGTCGGCTGACTGTCTCCCTGCCGCCGCAGTACCGGTGACGGTGACTCGCGTGCCGCCGGCCACCCATGCCGTGTGGTCGTCGGGGGTTGTCGGTGGAGTGGTTGGGACGGACGTACTCATGGTGTGCTCCCTCGAGGTGGCTAAACTAGATAGAACTATCTAATCGTGGAGGGAGGACGGAGTCAAGTGGCGCGGCACACAAATGGATAGAATTGTCCAATCAGTAAGGAGGGGTGAGGCGATGGGTGCTGAGCGAAGCCGGAGTAGGAGAGCCGACGCAACGCGCGAGCGACTGCTGGTAGCGACCGAGGAGTTGCTGGCAGAGCGGGGTTCGCACGGCGCCGGACTCAACGAGGTATGTGCGCGCAGCGGGGTCGCCTATGGCTCCTTGTACCATCAGTTCCCAGATGGAAAGAGCGACCTGGTCGCCACGTCGGTCCGCCGCTCCGGCGCAGCCATCGGCGAGTTGCTCGAGGTTCTCCTCGATCAGATGCCACTGACCGAGGCGGTTGCGGCCATGTTCGCCAACGGCATCGCCACGGTCGAGCGGTCGGCGTTTGCGCGCGGATGCCCCGTAGGTACCCCAGCCGCAACGGGTGACGATGAGTCGCTGCGCGCTGCGGCGACAGAGGTGTTCGTCCGCTGGAGGAAGGCCATCGCCAAGAGTGCACGCCGTGATGGTCGGAATGCTCGTACGGCCGACGACCTCGCCATCGCGCTCGTGTCGCTCTACGAGGGAGCGTTGCTGGTGGCCCGAACCGAACGGTCCACTCGTCCGCTGCGGGCCGCAGCATGGGCAGCCGCAGCGTTGGTGAGCGCCACGGCAAGCTGATTCGGCGAATAGATAGACGTATCTATATACTGACGACGTCCCCACCTGAAAGGACTCGTCCCGTGCAACATCTGTTCTTCTCCGGCCCTGGCGAACTCGAGTGGCGAGAGGCTCCGGACCCGAAGTTGGCACACGACCGCGACGTGCTCGTGCGCCCGGTGACGGTCGCTCGCTGCGACCTCGACGGTCCGATCGCCATGGGTCTCTATCCCATGCCCGGACCATTCGCGATGGGCCACGAGATGGTGGGCGAAGTCGTCGACCGAGGTGATGCAGCAGGTGGCGTCGACATCGGCGACCTGGTGATCGTGCCGTTCCAGATCAGCTGTGGCTCGTGCGCCATGTGCCGTGCGGGCCTCACGAACGCCTGTGAGGCGGTGCCGGCCGGATCGGCGTTCGGGCTCGGGCCGCACGGCGGCATCGACTTCGGCGGCGCGCTGGCCGACCTGGTGCGCGTGCCCTACGCCGATCACCTGCTCCTGCCGTTGCCCGGTGGTGTGACCCCGGAAGCCGCCGCCGGCATTCCCGACAACGTGGCCGACGGCTACCGCTGTGTGGCCGGCCCCATGGCCGAATGGCCGGGCGAGCCGGTGCTGGTGGTGGGTGGCCTCGCCCAGGCGGTGGGGCTCTACGCCGTGGCGGCCGCTGTCGCACTGGGCGCGCCACGAGTCGTGTACGTCGACCACGATGTCGAGCGACTGCGGCTTGCCCGACTGCTCGGTGCCGAGGCCGTCGAGTCGCCACTCGAGGCGCTGGTGGCGACCGAGCAATTCGCCGTGACCGTGGATGCATGTGTGCTCGATCGGGGGCGCGACTTCGCGCTCCGGTCGACCCGGGCGTGCGGTACCTGCACCAGCGTGTCGGGAGGGCCCACTTCGCGGGCATCGTTGCCGCTACAGGCGATGTACCTGCGGGGCATCCGGTACGAGATCGGCCGTGTGCACGCCCGCTCCACGGCCGAACCGGTGCTCGACCTGGTCGCCAGCGGCCTGCTCGACCCGGCCGCGCTCGTCACCCGCACCATCGGGTTCAGTGAGGCGGCGGAGGCGATGACCGAGCCCGATGTGAAGATCGTGTTCGTGAACGACCGCTGACGCGGCCGGCGATTCGATCACTCGTAGTCGGC
>JBEIIG010000135.1:0-5238 GCA_040380855.1 Acidimicrobiaceae bacterium
CCCCACAGCGGTGTTCGCCCAACTGGTCGACGACACCACCGGCTCGGTGGTGGGCAACCAGATCACGCCCATCCCGCTGGTGCTCGACGGCTCCGAACAGACGCTCGAGATCCCCGTCGAGACCGTGGCCCACCTGCTGCGGCCGGGTTCGTCGCTGACGCTGCAGCTCGTCGCCACCACCGTCGCCTACGCCCAGCCACGCCTGGGTGGTTCGGTCGAGTTCACTGACGTCACCATCACGCTGCCGGTCACCGCCGACCTGCGGCCCGCCGCCTGACCGACCGACGGCCTACGCCCGGGTGGGGCGGCCGATGCGCACATCCACCCCGGGCGACCAGAGCACTCGCGGTTCGCCCTCGGGCTGCGGTAGACCGGCTGCGGCGACCAATCGGTCGTCGAGGTGCAGCAGTTCGGCGTGACGCAACGGCCAGGCCGGATGGTCGACCGGTGCGTAGCGGAACCCGCCTCGACGCGTGCTGGCGTACAGCCCCCAGCGGGCGGTGAGGAACCGGTCGAGCGGGTCGTCGGCCAGGTCGGGGCCGACGTCGCGCACGGCGATCGAGGTGGAGCCGGTGCCGTGCGGCGGGCGCGGCCACCGACGCTCGACCGAGGTGGTGATGACGTCGCCGGCCCGGGTGTGGCTGGCGCGGGCGAGGCAGTACGGCAGGTGGAACCCGGCCCGGGCGGCCACCACCGGCAGGATGCGGTCGACGTCGAGCGAGAAGAACCACACGGCCCGTCGGCCGTTGCGGATGACGTAGGTGCGCACGTTCACCTCGGGGAAGGTGCCCACCAGCGGTAGTGGTGCGAGGTGCGGCAGGCCGAGGCCTTCCATGCGGAACGGGATGAGCCCCACCCATGCCGAACCATCCGCCACGTCGACCTCGAGGCCATCGGGCAGCAGTGCCTGCACGACGGCCGGGTCGTAGCGCCAGTGCAGGTACACGAGGTCGGCCCAGCGCTGCACCATCACAGCACGGCGCACCGGTTCGGTGGGCTCGGCCGGAACGGAAGGGATCGACATCGCCCGTGTCGAACGTGGGTCAGCGGTTGGGGAACTGCACGGGGCAGTTGCGCGGGCCGCGCACCTGGCCGCCGGCCCACGTGACCTCGCCGGAGGGGTCGAGGTCGAACTCGGGGATGCGAGCGAGCCACTCCTCGACGGCCACCCGCATCTCCATGCGGGCCAGGTTCGATCCGGCGCAGCGGTGGATGCCGGCGCCGAACGCGACGTGGCGGTTGATCTCGCGGTCGATGATGACCTGGTCGGGGTCGGGGAACGCCTCGGGGTCGCGGTTGGCGGCGGGGAAGTTCATCAGCACCCGGTCGCCGGCCTTCATCGGGCAGCCCTGGAAGTCGATGTCGTCGACGACGATGCGGGCCATCGTGACGGGCGAGTAGGCCCGCAGCAGTTCCTCGATGGCCACGGGCATCAGCTCGGGCTCGGCCACCAGGCGGCGGCGGTCGTCGGGGTGGGTGGCGAGGTGCCACATCGCCGAGCCGATGGCCGACCAGGTGGTGTCGACCCCGGCGATGAGGGTGAGGGCAACCGTGCCGAGGATGTGGGCATCGGGCACCGGCTGGCCGTCGACCTCGGCCTGCAGCAGTTCGCTGATCAGGTCGTCGCCGGGGTTGGCCCGCCGCTCCTGCATCAGGTTGAAGAAGTACGGCACCAGCTCGTTGCGGGCCTTCGCTCGCCGCTCGGCGTCGTAGGCGAACTCGAGCAGGTCGCGCACCCAGCCGGTGAACGTGTCGCTCATGCTCTCGGGCACGCCGAGGATGAGGCCGATCACGCGCACGGGGATCTGCTGGGCGTAGTCGGCGGCCGCATCGGCCCGGCCGTCTTCGATGAAGCCGTTCACCAGGCGGCGGCACAGTTCGCGGGTGTACACCTCGTACTCGGCCACCCGGTTGTTCGAGAACCAGGGGAGGATCAGCCGGCGGCTCCAGGTGTGCACGGGCGGGTCGCTGCTGATGGGCGGCACACCGGCGGCCAACACCTGGCCGCCGCCCGTGGCGGCGAGTTCCTCGGGGCTGGGCGGCGGCACGACGCTGACGCTGCGCGAGCTGAAGTGCTCGACGTCGCGGGCGATGGCGGTGACGTCGGCGTAGGTGGTGGGGAGCCACGAGCCGCCCCAGTGCTCGGTGTGCGCCACCGGGCAGGTCTGGCGCAGGTCGTCCCAGATGGGGAATGGATTGCCGACGTAGGCGGGGTCGAAGATGTCGTAGTCGGTCGCCCAGTCGCGTGCGGTGTCAGCCATTGGGTAAACCTACCTTTCGTCAGTCGCTCTGCCAGGAGTCGAATGGGGTGGGGACCGTGCGTAAGATTCTTACGATGAGAACCGAGAAGGGGGACGCGGCATGACCGTGCACAGCAGCCTGAAGAGCCCGACGATGCCCACGCAGTCGGTGATCGCCCAACTGGGCGTGCGTGTTCCCATGCGCGACGGCTCCACGCTGCATGCGGTGGTGTGGCGTCCGCGGGGTGATGTGTCGCCGGTGAGCGCGGTGATGGAACTGACGCCATACGGGGTGGATCACTTGCACGAGGACGGCGTGTTCTGGGCATCGGAAGGCTTCGCTTACGTAGCCATCGACGTGCGCGGCCGCGGCAACAGCGACGGCGACTTCATACCGTTCCTTCGCGATGCAGCCGATGGCTACGACGCCGTCGAATGGATCGCGCAGCAGTCGTGGTGCGACGGCAAGGTCGCCTTGCACGGCGGCTCGTACACCGGCATCAACCAGTACCTCATCATGGTCGCTGCCCCTCCGTCGCTGTGTGCCATCACCCCCGACTCGACCAGCGGCATGGGCATCGACATACCGAAGGGTGGCGTGCCGTCGATGTACGACCTCGCGTGGGGCAGGTTGGTCAGCAATCGGGCTACCCACTTCACCATCGGTGGCGACGTGGCCAACTGGCACCGCCACCTCTACGAAGCGGCAGTGACGGGCCGGTCGCTCGCCGACGCGGCGGCCGAACTGGGTGCCCCGCTGGCCGGTTTCACCGTCGAACACTTCGACCATGCCGAGCCCGGCCCGCGTTGGAAGCCCTACTGGGCCCAACCCGAGCAGTTGGCAGCGTCATCTGTGCCGGTGCTCTCGATCACCGGCATGTACGACGACAGCAGCGGTGGCACCCTCCACAACTGGCGACGCTTCACGGCGAACGCGTCTGCCGACGTGGTGGCGGCGAGCCATCTGGTGATCGGCCCGTGGGACCACATGGGAACCCACTTCGGCCAGGGTCGAGTCGGAGAGCTGAACTTCGGTCCCGACGCGACGGTGAAACTCGCGGAACTTCGCCGCGACTGGCTGCGGCACATCCTGCACGGGGCACCCGCGCCCGAACTGTTGAAGCACCGTGTGATGCTCTACGTCGCCGGCGCCGAGAAGTGGATCGGTGTGCCGTCGCTCGACGACGCGACCGGCGGCCATGTGGCGAAGTTCCTGCAGTCGGCGGCCGGCCCGATGGACGCCCTGCACTCGGGCTTCATCGCCGACGCCGCCGCCGACGGACCCGATGCGACCTTCACCTGCGATCCGTTCGACATGCGCACCCATCGAGCCGAGCTCGAACCGCGCCCGTCGGGCAGCGGCCCCGAGTCGCCGTTCCACGGGCAGCCGATGAACAACTTCCTGATGTCGCTCGCCGGCAACGACCCCACGAACCCCCGCCTCGTCGCCGACATCGACGGTCAGGGCGTCGTGTACACGTCGGCGGTGCTCACCGACGACATCACCATCCTCGGCGAACCGCAGCTGCACCTGCGGGTGGTGTGCGACCAACCCGACGCCGATCTGGCGGTGCTGCTGCACGAGATCACCGCGCAGGGCGACTCGATCTTCCTCAGCAGCGATCTCCTGCGGCTCAGCTGTCGCCACCTGGATGGCACGCACGACTACCTCGAGCCGGGTGTGGCCACCGACGTGACGTTCCGTGGTTTCAAGTGGTGTCAGCGCACGGTGCAGGCAGGTAGCCGCCTGCGGCTGGCCATCCGCCACGCCTATGCCATCCAACTCACGCCGTACGCCCATGGCCGGCCTGCCGATGCGCCTGTTGCGCGGCTGTCCGTCCAGCACAGCGCCGACGCTGCGCCTCGCCTCGACCTTCCCGTGGCGTCCGACGCTGCAGCACTGTGAACCGTGGCCCGATGATGTACGCAGTGCTGATGGGTGACGTGCGATGACCGGGTCTGAACCGGTTCCGGCTCTGCGGTGCTACGTCGCGGGGGTGCAGCACGAGTGCAGTTCGTTCTCGCCCATCCCCACGTCGTTGCGCGACTTCGCCACCGTGCGCTGGGGCGTCGACCCCGAGGCGATGACGCTCGGCTTCGGGTACGGCGAGTCGTGCCGGGTGGCGTTGGGGCTCGGGTTCGAACTCGTCACCGGTCCGTTCTCGTCGTGTCAGCCGTCGCTACCGGCGGCGCACGCAGTGTGGGAGACCGTGCGCGAGGGCATCCTCGAACCCTTGCGGGCGGCGGGCGATGTCGACATCGTGTGGCTGTGCCTGCACGGCGCGCAGATGTCGGACCAGGAGGACGACTGCGAGGGCGATCTGCTCGAACGGGCGCGCCGGATCGTCGGCGACCGCGCCGCCATCGGCGTGCTGCTCGACCTGCACGCCAACCTGTCGTCGCGCATGCTCGACGCCGCCGACCTGGTGGTGACGTGCCGCGAGTACCCGCACATCGACTACGGCGACCGGGCGGCCGAGATGCTGCCGGTGCTGGCCCGTATCCGCCGTGGCGAGGTGCAGCCCACCACGGCGGCCGTGCGGTTCATGGGGCCCGGCGCCTACCCCACGCCCGACGAGCCGATGCGCTCGTTCGTCGCCCGGTTCACCGCTGCGCAGGCCGAACCCGGTGTGCTGCTGGTGTCGGTGAACCACGGCTTCGAGGGATCCGACCAGCCCGACCTGTCGGCATCGGTGGTGGTGACCACCGACGGCGACCCCGACCTGGCCGCGCGGGTGGCCCAGCGGGTGGGCGACGACTTCTTGAGCACGGTGCGGTCGCGCTCGTGGGCCGGGCCGGGTGTGGATGAGTCGGTCGCCGCGGCACTCGCTGCCACGGCCTGGCCGGTGGTGCTGGCCGACCGTGCCGACAACGCCGGCGCCGGTGCGGCTGGCGATTCGACGTTCGTGCTGGCCGAGTTGCTGCGTCGCAGTGCCACCGACACCGCGGTGGCGCTGCTGTGGGATCCGGGTGCGGTCGACTTGTGCCATGCCGCCGG
>JBEIIG010000136.1:0-5198 GCA_040380855.1 Acidimicrobiaceae bacterium
CACCAGGCCGATGAGCGAGCGGCGCGTCATGCCTGCCCGAACGCTGTGCGCAACGGGCGCACCTTGCGGATGACGAACCGGTCGATGGCCAGCACCAGCAGCGCGGTGAGACCCCACTGCGGATAGATGATGGCCAGCACCACGGCGATGACGGCGAGGCCCTTCGACAGGCGCACATCGACCGGACGGCGGGGCAACCCGCTGGTGCCGGGTCGGCGGCGCTTCCAGAACATCACGAACCCGCTGATGACCGACCAGATCGACAGCACGCAGAGCATCGTCATGAAGATACGGCTGACGATGCCCAGCTGGGTGCCCATGTGGGTGCTGACCAAGGTGTCCATCCCGCGGGCGATCGTTCCCACCCCGTACACCGACTGCTCGGCAAGCGTCTGGCCGCTGAACTGATCGACGAAGACGTCGCGGGCCTCGCCGGTCTTGCGTGGCCACGAGTTCGACAGCACGAACGAGCCGTACACCGGGTTGCCCGCCTCGTCGGCCTCGTTGCCGGGGAAGGCGATGGTGTAGCCGGGCTTCATGCCCTCCTCGGCGGCGATCGTGACGAGTGCGTCGAGGCTGAGCGGCGCGGGCATCGATCCGTCGGCCGACTCGGGGGCGTAGCTGGCGGGGATGGGGAAGTCGCCGGTGTTCCATGGAATCTGGTTGCCGAAGCGGTCGAGGTCGCCGCGCACACCGAGCGTGCTGGCCGGGGCGTCGACGTAGTCGCCCGGGGTGACCTTGTCGGCGAACGAACCGAACTGCTCGCTCCAGTAGGTCGACCACGCCATGCCCGACACGATGGTGAGCAGCATCACCGCGAACAGCAGCACACCACCGAGGCCGTGCAGGTCGCGCCAACGGGCCCGGCCCGTCACGCCCTTGCGGACGAACCAGGCGCGTCGAACGCCCTTCGTGCCGGTGCTCTGACGCGACCGACGCGGGAACCACAAGAACAGGCCCGAGCACACCAGCACCAGCGTCCACACGCCCAGGATCTCGAGCACCAGGTCGCCCAGCACGTAGTCGCGCATCACCGGGCCGTCGTCCCACAGTGCAGCCACCGCAGGCAGCGGCACCGTCACCGAGTCGTTGTTCAGGTAGCCGTGCAGTCGGTTGGAGAGGCCGATGATGCCGCCTCCGGGCTTCGAGTCGCCCAGCACCTCGCCTGTGTACGGGTTCACGAACACGTGCAGACCGTTCACGCTGCCGTCGTCGATGAAGAAGCGGCTCGACCGGTCGCTGTCGCCTGGTGGGGTGAGGTCGTACACGGTGCCGTCGGGATAGGCGGCCTCGACAGCGGCGGCCTGCTCGTCGAACGAGACGTAGGAGGCGCCGGCCGGGGCTTCCACCGACCGGATGTCGCCTTCGGTGAGGTCTTGGATGGGCTGGGTGTAGAGGATGACCAGGCCGGTCACGGCCATCAGCACGATGAACGGCATCGAGAACATGCCGGCGTAGAAGTGGATGCGCCAGATCGACCGCCAGCGTCGGCTGGTCCGGTCGGCCGCCGCGCTGTCTGTGTCGATGGGGCCGACGTCCGCCCCGTCGCCACCATCCGCGTATGCCACTGCTGTCATGTCCGTATCCCCCACCGTGATCGTCGGGCAGAGGTCGTCGCTCGGGGGTGTCGAGTTCCCGACGAGATGGGTAACGTCCGAGGAATGACGGCCCGACTGGTGTACGACCGCGACGAACTGTTGACCGAGCACGACTACGCCGCACCCCATGTGGTGGCGGGGGTGCGGATGCACGGCGGCCTGCGCGCCGACGGCACCTACCAACCGCCGCGCGCACTGGTGCGCGAACCCGCGCTCGATGCGTGGACCGATGCGCTGCGGGCGCGCGGTGGCGAGCTGCTCGACGCCGATGCGTCGCTGTTGGGTGGTATGCGCATGCCCACGGTCGAGCAGTCGCGGGTGCTGCTGCGCAACGGCCTCGGCGAGACCTTCTGGAACACCCTCACCATCACCGGCAAGATCGAGGCCAAGGGTCGCCTGCTGGCCGAGATGCCCATCCCCGATCTGCAGCCGTACATCGTCGACGACATCTCGCACATGGCCATCGGGCACCTGCACCGCGGGCTGCTGTACGCGCACGGCATCGACGAAGGCGGTCTGCCGGCCGAGGGCATCGGCGGCCACGACGTGATGTGGTTCGTCGCCCGCGACCTTGCGTTCGGCGCCGGGGCGTACGGCGACATCGACCCGCCCGACACCATCTCGCGGCCCGAGGCCGGCACTCGCTTCGTGCCCGAGGTGGAGGGGTTGGTGGAGGGCATGGTGTCGTTGCTCGCCAACCTGCTCATCATCGAGTTCCGGGCCGAGATCGGTTTCGCTGCCACGCAGGAGATCCTGCGCACCGACGACCTGTTCGCCGATCGGCGCGCCGATGCCGAGTTGGCTGCCGAACTGGTCGAGCGCATCCGCATCGACGAAGAGATCCACGTGCGCTCACTGCGGCTGTATCTCGGCGAGATGGCGCAGGTGCGGTTCCGCACGGTAGACGGTGGCTCGATGGCGGGCGCCGAGTTGATCGGCCGGTTCTGGGACGGCCTCGCCCGCTGGGCCACGGTCGACCAGCCACGGCTGGCGGCTGCCCAGCAGCGCGAGGTCATCGTGGCCCGCATCGCCCACCACCCGCAGGCAGCGGTGGTGCAGGCCCAGTTCGACGCCGCCGCCTGAGTTCGACTGGGCACGGGGAATACCCGGGCCCTCACCTTCTCCCGTCGCCTACCGTCTGGGCTGTGCACTCCCCGCGCCGACTTCCCGTGCTGCTCCTGCAGGCCTCGAATGTGGCGTCGGGTGTGAGCAATGCAGCGGTGATGGTGACCATCCCGTGGCTGGTGCTGGAGGTGACCGACTCGGCGTCGGCGGCGGGTCTCGTCGTCGCCATCGCGGCGGTTCCGGGTCTGGTCGCCGCCCCACTCGCGGGCTGGCTGGTCGATCACTTCGGCCGTCGCCGGGTGAGCGTGGTGGCCGATCTGTTCTCGGCGATGTCGGTGGCGGGGTTCCCGCTGGCGGCGTCGATGACCGAACTCGGTCTCGGCATCCTCATCGCCCTGTCCGTGCTCGGCGCCATGTTCGACCCTGCAGGCAATACGGCGCGTCGTGCTGCCATCCCCGGTGTGGCGGCGGCCGCTGGTATCGAGCCCGAACGGCTGAACGGGGTACACGAGGGGTGCTCGGCCGCCGGGTTCACGCTCGGGCCACTGCTCGGCACGGCGCTCATCGCCACGGTCGGGGCGACAGCCTCGTTCTGGCTGCCGTTCGGGCTGTTCGTGTTCGCCGCACTGTGCATGGCCCTGCTCGGTGGCGCTGCCGAGGTGGCCGACACCGTCGCCGGCCGCTCGACGGCGACGGCCGGCTGGCGGGGGTTGTTCGCCGGTGTGGCGGTGCTGCGTGCCGACCGTCTGTTGCGTTCGATCACGGTGTCGATCGTGATCCTCGCTGCGATCTACCTGCCCACCGAGACGGTGCTGCTGCCCACCCACTTCGAGGAGCTCGGCCAGCCCGGCGCACTGGGCGTGGTGGTCGCCTTTCTGGCAGGCGGGGCGACGATCGGCTCGTTCGCCTACGGATGGTTGCGTCGACGCCTCAGCAAGCGTCGGATCTTCGTGATCGCGATGCTGGGCACGAGCCTGGCCATCTGGCCGATGGCACTGCTCCTCCCGGTGGTGCCGATGGCGATCGCCAGTGCGGTGATCGGGTTGGCATGGGGCCCGTACAACCCGTTGATGAACACGCTGGTACAGGAGCGAGTGCCTGCCGACCAGCAGGGCCGTGTCTACGGCGTGCAGGCGGCGCTGTTCTCGTCGGCACCACCGATTGCGATCTTGGTCGTGGGTCTCGTGGTCGACTGGCTCGGTGTGCGGACCACGTACCTCGTGCTCGCCGGGTTGCTCAGCGCGTGGACCGTGGTGATCCTGCGCGATCCGGTGATCGCCGAGATCGACCGAGCGATGGATCCGGCGGCCCCGGTCAGCGACGCCGCACGGCGGTGACCAACTGCTCGACCTCGCGCGAGCGGTCGGGTCCGACACCGGATCGGATGTCGAAGTCCTCGCTCTCGACCCGGGCAGCGCCGGCATCGCGGGCCGCAGCGCGCACCAGTGCAACCAGCGCCGCCGGTCCGCAGACGGCCACGTGGGCGTCGCGCCACTGGGCCTCACCCACGAGGCCGATCAGCCGCGCGGCGTCGAGCCGGCCCGTCTTGCTGGTCTCGTGCAGATGCAGCACGATCCGACCGGCACGGTGAGCGGCCTCGAGTTGGTCGAGCGCCACGGCGTCGTCACGTGAGCGCACCGAATACACCAGGTGCGGTGGTGTCGACCTGACGCGATGTTCGTCGGCGGCGGCAGCGAGGAACGGCGTGATACCCACACCACCTGCCACCCACACGCAGGGCCCGTCGGGTATATCGGGTTCGAAGCGTCCGTAGGGGCCCTCCACCCGCACCTGCATGCCCACCTGTAGGCCCTCGCCCACACGCTGCGTCCAGTCACCGAGGTCGCGCACGAAGAAACGCAGACTCGGCTCGTAGGGGGCCGATGCGATGGTGAACGGGTGCGGTTCGGCGAGGCCACGCTCGCGTACCTTCACGAAGGCGAACTGGCCGGCGCGGTGGCGCAACGCAGGCCCGAGTGGTTCGAGGGTCACCTCCAACGCCGACGCCCGGTGGTCGATCGCTGCGACCCGGTAGCGCAGGCCGGGTCGGATGATGTCGCGCCCGACCACCCGCACCAGCCAGGCAACACCGCCCACCGCCATCCACCCGGTGAACCACCACCCCCATGGCGACGACATGGCGAACGACTTCTCTGCGGTGAAGAAGTGGAAGCAGGCGAAGGCGTAGGGCACGCCGAGGAACTTGTGGGTCCAGCGCCAGTACCGCGTGGGCACGAGCCGCACGAGGCTGATGCCGACGAGCGCGTAGAGCATCAGCTCGGCGAGTTCGGCCAACTCCTCGGCAGCATCGGCCACATCGCGGCCGGCCCCGGCGATGCCGCCGGCCGGGTCGTCGATCGTCTGGGTGTGGAGGAACATGGCCACCACAGCGAGGGCGCCGAGCCAGCGATGCACGCGGTACACGCGGTCGAGCCCGCCGAACCATCGCTCGAACGGGCGGATCCGTACGGCCAGCACGAACGTCCATGCCATGGCCACGATCGACACCGAGCCGATGTACAACCCGAACGACAC
>JBEIIG010000137.1:0-5140 GCA_040380855.1 Acidimicrobiaceae bacterium
CGACGGTGACGAAGCCCAGCGGTGCCGACGGGTCGAGTGCTGCAGCCGCAAGCGGATGCGCCACGCCGATCAGCGCGTGGCTGAGGGCATCGAGTCGAGGTAGCCACCGATCCACCAGGGTCGAGCGAGCTGCCGCAACGACAGGCGCGACCGTGTCGCCGTCGCCATCGGCCGTGCTGCTGCGGGCGACACGATGCAGCCGGTCGAGGTCGTCGACCGCCTGGCGCATGGCGATGCGCAACGACAGCACACCATCGGGATCGAAACCGAGCAGCGTCATCGTCAGCCACTCGACACTGGTGCCCCGGCGCGGCACGCGACGTCGTACAGATCGGCCTGCGCTTCGAGGCGGCGAGCTGTGCTGAATGCTGCGTCGGCAGCGGCGAGCAGGCTGCGAGCCATCTGGCGCAAGTCGTCGAGGCACTGCTGCGCAGCCGGGCCGGCCCAGACCTCCGGCCCGGCACGCAGCGCCAACGTCGTCGCCGGGGTGTCGCCCAGGCGTTGCCCGAGCCGGCGCAGCACCTGGGCACGGTGGCGCAGCTCGAGGGCATGGGGGCTGGGCGGGAGAGGAGACGACGACATGGCGACGCCAATGAGCGACCGCACGGGTGAGTCGCCGGAAAACGTGGGGGTCAGGTCGGGGCGCGTTCGAGCCGTCGCACGATCACGTGGTGCGGCAACTCGGTGACCGGATCGACGAAGCCGTCGCTGTCGACCGTGAACCCGTTGCGCAGGTAGAAGGTCAGCGCCGCGTCGCGGGCATTCGCCCACACGAGGTGCGCACCGCCGACAGCGGCCCGCGCACAGCCGGCCTCGATGAGCAGTGCGCCCACGCCCTGGCCCTGCAACCGCTGCAGCGTGGCCATCCCGCGCAGTTGCACGGCGGGGACACCGGGATAGGCGGTGTCTTCGCGCGGGATCCAACTGCTCACCGCCACCAGTTCGCCGCTGGCATCGCGCACGCCGAGGTGCACGGCGCCGGGCCAATGATCCTCGGCGAAGTCGACGACCTTGGTGACGGTGTCGGCACGCAGCACGGCAAGGCGCACCGCGTGCGTGTCGGCGGCCGTCAGTTCGACCACGCGATACGGCGCGTCACCCATCGAGGCGCACCAGTTCGCCACCGCCCGCCGCCGAGCGGTACATCGCATCGACCACGCGGTGGGCCTCGACGGCGGTGGCGAAGTCGGGGTGCGCGGCAACACCTTCGCGAACGACCCTCACGAACTCGGCGTCGGGGTTGATCGACCCCTCCATCAACGGCTCCACCGCCGCAGTGAGCGCGTCGCCCTCCAGGCTGCCGGTGGTGCCGTCGCTGTCGGTCCAGTGCACCGGCCCGAACCAGTCGTTGCCCTCGATGATCACGAACCGGTTCCGGCAGAACACCTCCACCCGGCGCAGGCTGGGCCGGGCGAGGTTGTCGTGCCAGATGCTGGTGAGCGTGCCGGTGGCGCCGTTGGCGAAGGCGAGCGTGGCGCTGGCCACGTCTTCGATGCCGTCGTGACCGTGGAAGTTGGCGGTGTGCGCGCTCACCCGGGCCACATCGCCCACCAGGAAGCGCAGCATGTCGACATCGTGGATGCTGTGTTCGATCAGCGTGCCCGCACCCGCCAAGTGACGGTCGGCGCGCCAGGTCGACGCGTAGTGGCCCTGGATCGGGATGAACTGGTCGTCGCGGAACACCACGCTCATCACCCCGCCTGCAGCCGGATCGGCGACGAGGTGGCGCGCCCAGTGGTAGGCGGGCGAGCGACGCAGGATGAGGCCCACCTGGTTGATCACCCTGGCCTGTGCCACCAGGTCGGCCATCGCCGCTGCGTCGGCGTGGTTGGTGGCGAGCGGCTTCTCGCAGAACACGGCGAGGCCACGATCGACAGCGGCTGCCACCAGGCGCGGGTGCTCGCTGGTCCACGTGCACACGTACACCGCATCGCAGGTGTCGAGCACCTCGTCCTCGCTGCTGCACAGGCGATGGCCCGAGGCAGCGGCGAAGGCGGTGGCCCGCTCGGTGTCGGGGTCGAACACCCCGGCGCGCACCACGTCGAAGGTGGCCTCGGCGCCGCTGCGGCGCAGGCTCTTCGAGTGGTAGGTGGCGATCAGGCCGGCACCCAGGAACCCGATGCGCAGCGGATGGTCGAAGCGGGCGCTCATCGCCGCCGACTCTAGGCCCGCGCCATCCGTGGCCCCACTCACATCCCCGCTCCCTTGCGCGATGAGCGGGTTGCGCATCTGCTGCGCAGGTTGCTCATCGCGTCGCGTGGGTGGGGTGGCGCGATGAGCGGGTTGCGCATCTGGTGCGCAGGTTGCTCATCGCGACAGGGTGATGGTTCGGTCGGCGATGGTGGCGGCTTCAGTGAGGTCGTGGGTGACCATCAGCGCCGTGGTGCCGGTGCGACGCAACAGCGCGGCCAGGTCGGCGGCGAGACGGTCGTGCAGCTCCGGGTCGAGGCCCGTCAGCGGCTCGTCGAGCAGCAGCACAGCGGGCGCCGGGGCCAGCGAGCGGGCGAGCGCCACCCGCTTGGCCTCGCCGCCACTGAGCGAGGTGACCCGTCGGTGGCCGAAACCCGGCAGACCCACGAGGGCCAGCAGTTCGTCGACCCGTGCCGATTGTTCGTGGCGGCTGCGCCCGGCCATGCGCAGGCCGAAGGCCACGTTGGCGCGCACGTCGAGATGGGGGAACAGCTGCTCGTCCTGGAACACCAGGCCGATGTTGCGGCGGTGGGCGGGCACACCGTCGAGGTTGCGGCCATCGAGCTGCACCGTGCCGCTGTCGGCCTGCTGCAGCCCGGCGATCACCCGCAACAGTGTGGTCTTGCCCGAACCCGACGGGCCGAGCAGTGCCACCACCTCGCCCGTGGCCACCTCGAACGACACGTGGTCGAGCACCGGGTGGCCGTCGAACGCGACGCAGATGTCAACGACCGACAGCATCGCGGTTCCGTTCGGCGGCGAACATCAGCACCATCGTCGCAGCCGCCAGCAGCACCGCCAGCGCATCGGCCTGGGCGCGGGGCACGTCGCCCGTGCGGCCCAGCAGGCGGGCGATGGCGAGCGGCAGCGTCTCGTTGCCGGTGCGGCTGAGCAGCGTCGTGGCGCCGAACTCGCCCAACGAGATGGCGGCCGCCAGGCCCGCACCCGCGGCGAGTGGCCGCACCAGCAGCCGGGCGTCGACCTCCCACCAGGCGCGTGCGGGCGATGCCCCCAGGGTGGCCGCGGCATCGAGCCAGGTGTCGGGCCGGGCCCGCAGCACCGGCAGCGCAGCACGCACCACGAACGGCACCGCCACCAACGCATGGCCCAGTGGCACCAGCCACCACGCAGCCCGCCAGTCGACCGGTGCGTGGTCGAAGGTGATGAGCATGCCGAAGCCGATGGTGACGGCCGAGGTGCCGAGGGGCAGCATCAGGCCCACGTCGAGCAGACGACCGCGCCGCCGTGCCGCGCCGATGGCCGCGGTGGCCAACCCACCGATGACCACGCTGAACGCAGTGGCCACCAGCGCGTACCGCAGCGACGTGATGAGTGCCGCCCACGTGTCGACCGGTGCGCCCGAACCGGGACGTGCCGGCGTGCCGGTGGAGTCGAACACGGCGCGCCAGCCGTTGAGCGACCAGTGGTCGCCCGGTCGCAGTGACGACACCAACAGGGCTGCGATGGGCACCACCGTGAACAGCGCCGTCGCCGTGGCCAACGCAGCGACTCCGAGGCGTCCGATGGGCGAATGTGTCCGGCGCCGACGGGCACGCGCCACCACCAACGGCACCGTCGCCCGTCGCTGCGCCCAGGTGCTGGCAGCCACGAGCACGCCCAGCGCGAGCAGTTGCACCACCGACAGCACGGCCGCGTCGCCGATGTCGCCGAGGCCCGTGGCGCGCCGGGCGATCTCGACCTCGAGCGTGGGGTTCGCTGCACCCCCGAGGATCTGCACCACACCGAACGAGGTGAACGTGAACAGGAACGTCACCATCGCCGAGGCCACGATGGCCGGCCGCAGCAACGGCAGGGTGACGTGGCGCATCGTCTGCCACGGCGAGGCGCCGAGCGTGCGGGCCGCGGCCGACAAGTCGTCGGGCAACTGCTCCCACAACGTGCCCACCAGACGCACCACCACCGACACGTTGAAGTACACGTGCGCCACCACGATCGCGGCAGCGGTGCCCACCAGTCGATCGGGGAGCAGCCGCGTGAACGCCGCGCCCACCACCACGGTGGGCAGCAGGAACGGCACCACCACCACGGCCGCCAGGGCGCGCCGGCCGGGGAACTGCCAGCGGGCGAGCAGATACGCCGGCACCATGCCCACCGCCACGGTGGCTGCAGTGCTGAGCGCGGCCTGCCACGTGGTGAACCACAGCACCCGCCCGAGCCCGGGCCTGCCCAGGGTGTCGGCCACGGTGGAGCCGCGCACCACTTCGGCCAGCAGCGTGACGACAGGCCACGCGTAGAAGACCGTCAGGAACACCAGCGGCGGCACGACGAGCACCGCCCGCAGCCAGCGGGGCAGCCGCTGCGGTGGGTGCGTCGTCAGCGCAGCACGGTCGCGGTCCACTCGTCGATCCAGACCTGTTGGTTGGCGGCGATGTCGGCGGGCGCCACGGTGAAGGGGTCGGCCGCCCGGCTGCCGTAGGTGGTGAACGCTTCGGGCAGCGCCACATCGGTGCGTGCCGGGTAGACGAACAGGTTGAGGGGCACCTCGGCCTGGAACGTGGCACCCGCGAGGAAGTCGACCAACTGTCGCGCCTCGTCGGTGTGCTCGGTGCCGCGCAGCACACCGGCGAACTCGACCTGACGGAAGCAGGTCGCCTCGATCGACGCCGTGGGGGCGTCGGTGCGCGGCGGGTCGGCGAACAGCACCTCGGCGGGCGGGCTGGTGGCGTAGCTCACCACCAGCGGCCGCGGGCCCTTGCCGCTCGACCCGCTGAACCGCTCGTAGTACGCCGTGGTCCACGAGTCGACCACCTCCACACCGTTGGCCCGCAGGTCGGCCCAGTACTGCTGCCAGACCTCGGTGCCTAACGAGGCGACGGTGGCCAGCAGGAAGGCCAGCCCGGGTGACGACGAAGCCGGGTTCTGCACCACCAGCAGGTCGCGGTAGGCGGGGTTGGTGAGGTCGGCCAGGGTGGCCGGCGGCTCGAGGCCG
>JBEIIG010000138.1:0-5135 GCA_040380855.1 Acidimicrobiaceae bacterium
CCCGACAACGACGCGCGCTACGCGCCATGTATCGCACGTGCGCAATCCCCGGCTGCGCACGACACGTGTCGATCACCGAAGCACACCACATCCACTACTGGGAACACGGCGGCAACACCAACCTGGGCAACCTGCTCCCACTGTGCCGACACCACCACGACCGACTCCACCGAGAGGGCTGGCACCTCACCATGGGTGCCGACCGATCCATCACCGTGCACGCACGCGACAGCACCCTCCTCATGACCACCGGACCGCCGGCGCAGCAGTGGGCGTGACCCGCGTGCACGGTCGCCGCGGCGCGTCGCCGAACTCCTGCACGGCATGTTGGCGTATCGGCGTGTTGGCGTATCGGCGTATCGGCGTATTGGCGCGCGTTGACCCGTTGACGCATGGACGCATGGACGCCCTGACCCGTTGACCCTTTGACGGGTTGACGCGTCGATGCGTCGATGCGTCGATGCGTCGATGCGTCGAAGCGTCGATGCGGGCGCTGGTCAGAGCGGGAGTTCGGCGAGGGCGTCGAGGTCGACGATCGCCTGAGCGGCGCGGCCGAGCAGCAGCCGGATCAACTGCTGGCTGCGTTCGGGCAACTCGCTGTACGAGGGGAACGACGACACGCCGTAGATGAAGCACTGCGCCACGGCGATCTTGAACTGTCGGGTCACTTCATCACGGTCGCGGTGCACGCCGTGAGCAGCGAGGCCGGCCAGATAGCGGTCGATCAACTCGTGCTCTCGTCCGGCGCGCACCGACCGCTCGATCGACTGGCTCACGAAGTACCCGAGGTCGTAGGTGCCACTGGCCAGGCCCGAGATCTGGAAATCGATCACGATCACGTCGTCGCCGTCGAAGAACAGATTGTCGAGTCGCCAGTCGCCGTGAACGAAGGTGGCGGGTTCGTTCGCTGCGGTCAGCATGAACTCCATCAACTCGCCGTAGCGGTCGCCGAAGGCGATCAGTTCCGGGGTCAACAAATCGGCGGCATGCTGCTGGGTGGCGGGCCAGCCCGCAGCGAAGATCTGCGGCAGGCCGTGCAGGTACCCGGGGTTCAGCATCGGGGGGAACGTGTCGGCGAGGCCGGCCAGATCGGGCGACTGATGCCAGCTGGCGTGCAGCGCAGCCATGGCATCGATGCTGGCGAGGGCCTGCTCCCAGGTTGCGCCGACGCGCTGATCGGCGGCGCCCCGCGTGCTCAGATCCTCCATCACGACGACGAAATCGGTGCTGTCGGGGGCGATCATCGCGGCGTACACCTGCGGGGTGCGCACGTTCGACTTCGGGGCCACCTCGGTGTAGAACCGCACCTCGCGCGGATAGAAACCGAGGCTGTCGGCCAGGCCGCGCTGGTGCGGGTGGTCGATCGGGAACTTCACGATCACCGACGCAGGACCGTCACCACCGGTGTAGCCGAGCGAAGCCCGGTACAGCAGGCTCAGCAGTCCGGCACCCACAGCGAAGGGCTCGATGTCGATCGACGACACCGCCGTGGAACCATCGATTGCTCCGCTCGTGCGCAACACGGCCGTCAGCCAACCCGCATCGACCTCGGCGATACCGCGTGGCAGGCCGACTTCCAGGCCAGCGATTGCTCCCATGATCAACCCCCGTCAGTTCATGTGTGCGATGCCCCGGAACCTACCATCGGCCGTCGTGACCGATTCCAGCCGCAGCGACGCCAGCCACACCGAGGCCAGCCACACCGAGGCCAGTCCTTCCGAGGCCAGTCCCGCAGAGGCCGGCGCCTCCGAGGCCAGCGCCTCCGAGGCCAGTCCCGCCGAGGCCGAGCTCCGCGTCCGGGCCGGCAGGGCGGTACGCGATCTCGGGCACGCCCTCGTCGGGCACCAGGCCGACGACGACACCCTCGACGCGGTGGCCGAACAGCTCGAGTCGCTCACGGCGCGCCTCACCACCGGTGGTAGACGGCAGCGACCGGCGCACAACTTCCAGCGTGGCGCCGACTGGGCGCCACCGGGCGACGGCGAATCGTTCCTCAGCACCCACGACGACCGCCCGGTGAGTGGCCGCTCGTCGCCGTACAGCCTCGACCCGGTCATCCGACGCGAGGGCGACGAGGTGGTCGCCACGGTCACGCTGCGCGCCGCGCACGAGGGGGCGCCGGCCCGTAGCCACGGCGGGGTGGTGGCAGCGCTGTTCGACGACGTCTTCGGCTTTGTGCTCACCATCCACCAGACGCCGGGGTTCACCGGCGAGTTGGGCATCCGCTATGAGGCCGGCACCCCGCTGCATGTACCGCTCGACTGCCGGGTGCGGCTGGCCGAGCGGCAGGGCCGCAAGCTGTTCATGACCGGCGAACTCACCACACCCGACGGCAGGGTGTGCGTGCGTGCCACGGCGACGTTCATCACGGTCGACCCGACGCGCCTCGCTTGGGGCGAAGGGGTCTGAACCCAGGGCGACCCGAGCCGAGCGACCTCGACCGAGCGACCTCGACCGAGCGACCTCGACCGAGCAACCTGATCCAAGTGACCTGGCCCGAGTGACCTCGACCGAGTGACCTCGACCGAGCAACCTGATCCAAGTGACCTGATCCGAGCGACCTCGACCGAGCAACCTGATCTGAGCGACCTCGACCGAGTGACCTGGCCCGGGGTCAGCGACGCAGGGTTGTGCCCGCCTTGGTGGTCTCGACCGTCCAGCCATCGGCCTGCAGTTCGGCACGCAGCGCGTCGGCGGCAGCGAAGTCCTTCGCGGCACGGGCGGCGTCGAGCGCAGCGGCCTTGGCGGCAGCGTCGGCGGGCACCTCGTCGGCCACCTTCAACGCCAGGCCCACTGCTGCGCAGATCGCATGCACGGCAGCAGCGAGGGCCGCGGCATCGGCGGTGCCGGCGTCGAGCGCAGCGTTGGCGCGCCGGACGGTGTCGAACAACAGTGCCGTTGCCGACGGGGTGTCGAGGTCGTCGTCCATCCGCTCACGGAACTGAGCCATCACGTCGGCGTCGGGCTCGGCCGAGGGCACACCGGCCGTGCGATGAGCGAAGGCGTCGAGCCCTGCGAGGGCCTTCACCGATGCGTCGATGTTGTCCTGGGTGACGCTCACCGGCCCGCGGTAGTGCGACTGCAGCAGCAGCATCCGGTAAGCACGCGGGTCGTAGTGGTCGAGCAGGTCGATGAGGTTGGCGACGTTGCCGAGGCTCTTCGACATCTTCTCGCCCTCAGCATCGACGACGAACCCGTTGTGCATCCAGTGGTTGGCGAACTGCTTGCCCAAGGCCACGGCCTGGGCGCGTTCGTTCTCGTGGTGCGGGAACTTCAGGTCCATCCCGCCGCAGTGGAGATCGAATCCCTCACCGAGCAGGCCGAGGCTCATCACCACGCACTCGCTGTGCCAACCCGGACGGCCCTCACCCCACGGCGACGGCCATGCGGGTTCGCCGGGCTTGGTGAACTTCCAGAGCGCGAAGTCGGCCGGATGGCGCTTGGCCTCGGCGCCGAACACCTCGCGTTCGCCGCCGCCGGCCAACAAGTCGTCGAGGCTCTGGTTGGCGAGCAGGCCGTAGTCGGGCACCGACTCGACACTCAGATACACCCCGTCGTCGGTGGCGTAGGCCCGGTCGGTGGCCACGAGTTCGCCGATCATCGCCACCATCTCGTCAACCCATTCGGTGGCGTGCGGAACATCGGTGGGACGCTCCACCCCGAGGCGGCCCATCGCGGTGAACCACACCGCCTCGCACTTGTGGGTGATCTCCTGCCACGGCCGCTGCTCTCGGTTGGCGCGGTCGATGATCTTGTCGTCGATATCGGTGATGTTGCTGGCGAGCCGCACCCGCACACCGCTCCACTCGAGGTACCGGCGCAGCACGTCGTACACGAGCGTGGCCCGACCGTGGCCGAGGTGCGGCGGCCCGTACACAGTCGGCCCGCACAGGTAGATGCTGACCGTTCCCGGTTCGCGCAGCCGGAGCTCGCGGACCTCGCGCGTGGCGGTGTCGTACAGATGCAGCATGGGCCCAGCCTACGAGTGGCACTGCGCTGTCGTCATCCGGATTGACGGCCCGAGCACCAGTCATCCGGCCCGAGCTCAGGTCATGCGACTCGATCTCCGCTCGTCCAGACCGAGCCGACGTCGCCAGCGAAACCGTCATCCGAGACGTCGAGGGCTCCGTAGACACTGCGACACCGGCCGATGTCATCCGAACCCGGTCACTCCCGATCGGGAGCGACCCGCCCGAACACCCGACTACTCGATACACACCCCTTCACAGACCCGGAGACATCCATGAAGACCATCAAGAACACCACGACGTCCACGAAGAAGCGCTCGACCGCCATCGGTCTGGGTATCGCCCTCGCAGCAGCCGCCTTCGCTGCGGCCGGACCGGTGTCGCCTGCCGGCGCTGCACCGTCGACGATCGCCGACGTCGTGCTGAGCGACTCGGCGAAAGACGACGCCAACGGCTTCGACAAGAACTGGCACGACTACGACATCGTCACCCAGGCCGTCCTGCTGTTCCCCGACCTCGTCGCAGCCGTCAGCAACCCGGCCGCCAATCTCACCGTGCTGGCCCCGAACGACCAGGCCTTCCGCCTGCTCGTCCGCGATCTCACCAAGAAGCACCTCAACAGCGAGGCCGACGTGTTCGCCGCCGTGGCCAGCCTCGGCACCGACACCGTGAAGGCGGTGCTGACCTACCACATCGTCGGCGCCAAGCTCGGTGCCTCGACGGTGTTGGCGAGCGACAACGCACAGGTCACCACCCTCGCCGGCGGCACCTTTGCCGTCGATGTGCTCAACGCCAAGAAGGCACGGGTGCAGTTCGTCGACGGCGACCCCAACGCACGCGACGCCCGACTGGTGCAGCCCGACCTCGGCGGTGCACTCGCCAACGGCTTCATCCACGGTGTCGACCGGGTGCTTCGTCCGATCGATCTCTGACGGGCACGAGGCCTGACGCCCAGGGCACCTTCCCCTCCCCCTCCCCTCCCCGGGCGTCTGGCCGCTCCCGCAGGATCCCCGACACGATCCACCGACACACGATCCCCTGACACACGATCCCCTGACACACGATCCCCCCGCGCGGGGGCCCCGGGCCCCCCCCCGGGGGCCCGGCGCGGCCCCCGGCGGGCCGGCGGGGGCCGGGCCCCCAGCCCACCAACCCCCACCGGAGAGC
>JBEIIG010000139.1:0-5068 GCA_040380855.1 Acidimicrobiaceae bacterium
CGGTGCAGCCGGATGTGTTCGGTGAGCATGTTGACGATGGTGCCGCCGCCACCGGCGATCATCGTCGGCGCCACTGCGGCCGCACAGTGGAACGCCCCGTCGCTGCATGCCCCCATGGCCCGGTGCCAGGCAGCCACCTGCTCGTCGTACGAACCACCGAGCAGCGTCGTGTCGTTGAACACGGCAGCGTTGTTCACCAGCAGGTCGATGCGCCCGGTGCGAGCCACCACGTCGTCGATCGCCCGCTTCACTGCGGCCGAATCGCCCACATCGCAGGTGACCGCCGCCATCGCCGCACCGACCGCTGCTGCGGTGGCGGCGTTGCCGACGGCGTCGATGTCGAGGCCCACCACACACATGTCGCGGGCGGCGAACGCATGGCACAGTGCCTGCCCGATGCCCACCGCCGATCCGGTGACGATCGCGACTCGGCGCCCCCCGTGCGGCTCCTCGTGCTGCGCTGCCATCGTTCGCCTCCGCTCCCCCGCCGACCCACTCGGCCGGTTCGCCGATCGTACGACGCGCAACAGCCCCTCCGGTTCGCCGTGCCACACTGGCGGCCATGAGCGAACCACTTCGTATCGGCCTCGTCGGCGCCGGCCCCTGGGCACACCTGTTCACCGGACCGATGCTGGCCGGCTCGCCCGATGCCCAGTTCGTGGGTGTATGGGCGCGTCGGCCGGAGGCGGCGGGTGAGGTGGCCACGGCGCACGGTGTGACGGCGTTCGACGACATCGACGCCCTGTTCGATGCGTGTGACGCGCTGACGTTCAGCCTTCCGCCCGATGTGCAGGCCGAGTTCGCCGCACGCGCCGCGCGTGCCGGCAAGGCGGTGCTCATCGACAAGCCGGTGGGCATGAACGTGGCCCAGGCCCAGTCACTCGCCGACGCCATCGACTCGGCCGGCGTGGTCTCGCAGGTCATCCTCACCAACCGCTACTACGACTCGATGCGCCAGTTCCTCGACGCAGCGCGTGCCTTCGACAGCTACGGCGGTCGGGCGTCGTTCTTCGGCAACGGCTGCGTGCCCGGCACCTACTTCGCCACGCCCTGGCGAGTGGCCAACGGCGGCCTCATCGACCTTGGCCCGCACGTGCTCGACGGCCTCGACGCTGCACTCGGCACCATCGTCGACATCACCGCCCGCGGCGACGTGCGCGGCATCGTGCTGCTCGAGTGCAGGCACGACAACGGCCGCCTCAGCCAGGCCGCCCTCTCGGCCACCTCGAACCAGCACGGTGGTCTGGCGGTGGAGGTGCACGGCCTCGACGGCGCCGTGCGCTTCGACGCAGCCGCCTTCAGTCCCGAGGTGATGATGGCCGAGGCCCGCACGGCGCAACGTCGCATCGTCGAAGAGTTCGCCCACGCGGTACGCACCGGCACCCCGCACCCACTCGACATCCACCGCGGCCTGCACCTGCAACGCCTCATCGACACCGCCGCCGCCCAGTTGTAGCGACTGGTGGTCGGGCGGCAGGCCCGGCGCCGCGCAAC
This sequence comes from Acidimicrobiaceae bacterium, assembly GCA_040380855.1. Classification (GTDB taxonomy): domain Bacteria; phylum Actinomycetota; class Acidimicrobiia; order Acidimicrobiales; family Ilumatobacteraceae; genus VFMC01. The sequence continues at coordinate 1,495 of JBEIIG010000139.1, forward strand.
GCGGGGTGCCTCCGGAGCTGGGCAGTCTTGAGACGGTGAGAATCCGCACCACGTCTGGGCGCGCTATCCATGGCGGGGATGATCAGCGGGGCGGCTGTGGGTCGTCAGGGGGCCAGATGTTCACCGGGATGCGCGTCGCCTGCCCCCCGTGGACCGAGGGCTGCTCTCGATCGGTCCGGGGCCCATCGTCTGCTCGCCGGAGGTCATCAGGACCCGGCGAGAGCGGCTGATTCCAGCGTCGGTGCGAACGGATCACCCAAGCGAGATGGACAATGCTCCCCAGCACTGCAACCGTCCAACCCAACCATCCATCCATGTCGTTCTCGAACATCCCTGTGCTACAGCACTTCGCGTTCCGGTCCCACATCGACCCTAGGTGTCGCCCGTCGTGACGATGTCGTCCTCGATCGAATGGGGCACGACGACCCTCAACCTGCCTCTGAGCGGTCCAACGGGTGGCGGTTCTGGCTGACCGGTCCGGGGAATTCTTGACGTGGACGTGGACCTAGCCCTCGTCGTCCTTGGCGTTCAGATCGGCCCGCAGGTCGACCCGATCACCCGGCGATCACGCAGGGCGGGAGAGCTCGCTCGCCTGCTCGTCCATGAGCTCGCCCAGCAGTCGGAGCACCAGGGCGCCCGAGGCACGGTCATGCTCGACCACCTCCGCCGACACGACACCCCAGTCGTCGTCGCCGACCACGACCACGGATCCGATCTCCAGATCGGTGCCGGGCACCGCACGCCTGGCGTTGCCTCGGATCAACGGTCCATCGACCACTCGGTTGAAGTCGACCGTCAACTGTCGAATCATCGTTGGCCTCCTGACCGCTTCCTGGCCGGATTGTCGCGGGCCTCGAAACAGGCCCTCATGGCGTCGACGATATCCCTGTCGAGCGAGGGAAGTACGACGTCGAAGTGAGGCGACGCATCTGTCGCGGCTAGCTCGAACCCAGCGGCGCGCAGCGTGCCGCAGTTGGCCACCCAGACGATGCCGGGGCTCCGCAGCCGGTCCAGTCGCAGGCATAATGCCTCGACATCGCCGTCGAACGCAGCGAACACCGACAGGCCGTAGAAGCCGAACTCGACGAAGGAGTCCTCGCACAGCTCGATCACCTTCTCGACGTCCAGGCTGCGCAGACCGCCACGGATCACCACCACCGCGTCGTCAGGCGGCTCTTCGTCGCGGAACTCAACAGCACCCATCGCCATGGCGGCGCACCCTACGGACAGGGTGTGACAGGCCGAAGGTCACGAGGGCCGGGTCCGGCACCCGATGGGACAAGGCGCCACGGACCGGGCCGACGGCCGCTGCTACATCCCCAGTTTCTTGGCGATCACCATGCGTTGGATCTGGTTGGTGCCCTCGTAGATCTGGGTGATCTTCGCGTCGCGCATCATCCGCTCGACCGGGAACTCGGTGGTGTAGCCGTAGCCGCCCAGGAACTGCACGGCGTCGGTGGTGACCTGCATGGCCACATCGCTGGCGAAGCACTTCGCCATCGCTCCGGCCATGGTGAGTTCGCCGTGCGGGTCGCCGTTGTCGACCATCGCGCACGCCCGGTACACCAACGCGCGAGCGGCCTCGATGCGCATCGCCGCGTCGGCGGCCATCCACTGCAGGCCTTGGTTGCTGCCGATGGCGCGGCCGAAGGTGCGGCGCTCGTTCATGTAGCCGAGCGCGTAGTCGAGCGCGCCCTGGGCGATGCCCACGGCCTGCGCGCCGATGGTGGGGCGGCTGCGGTCGAGGGTGTGCATCGCCACCGCGAACCCCTGGCCCACCTCGCCCACGCGGCGGGTGTCGGGCACCCGCACCTCGTCGAGCCGGATGACACCCGTGGGCGAGCCCTTGATGCCCAGCTTGTGCTCGAGTTTCTCCACCTGCACACCCCAGCCGGCCTCGACCAGGAAGCAGGTGATGCCCGTGTGCCTGTCGGGTGAGGTGCGGGCGAACACCGTGTACAGGTCGCTGATGCCGGCGTTGGTGATCCAGCACTTGGTGCCGCTGATCACCCAGTGGTCGCCGTCGCGCTCGGCCCTGGTGGTCATCGAGGCCACATCGCTGCCGGCGTCGGGCTCGCTGAGGCAGTAGCTGGCCTGGCTGTCGCCGCGACAGATGCGCGGCAGGTAGGTCTGCTTCAGGTCTTCCGAGCCGAAGTTGATGACCGGCAGCATGCCGAGCTTGGAGATGAGGAACATCAGGCTCGTCGCCGTGCACACCCGCGCGAGTTCCTCGGCGGCGATGGCCTGGTCGACCAGCGACGCACCCGAGCCGCCGTACTGCTCGGGATAACTCAGCGCCGTGAGCTCCATGCTCTTCAGCGCCTCGAACGCATCCCACGAGTACTCGCCCGTGCGATCCATCTCGGCGGCGTGCGGGGCGATCTTGTCCTCGGCGAACCGGCGCAGCACCTGGCGGAACTCGCGCTGGGTGTCGGTGAGGGTGATCGGCTGCTCGCTCATCAGGCGCCGACGAGGTCGCGCCAGCGGGCCGGGTAGGCGGCTGCCACCTGTTGCGGGCTCATCCGCAGGGTGCTCTCGGGCACCATGTCGACGATGGCCCGGGCCTCGGCGTAGTGCACGGCCACGTGCGACACGCCCTCGAACATCGTGCGGCGCAGCGCCACCAGATCGGCCGGCGGGTTGGGGTCGAGGTAGCCCCACACCGTGAACGCGATGGTGAGGTCGTGCACGACCGGCGCACGGCTGAACAGCGAGGCGCGGCGCAGGCCCACGCCCAGGCAGCCGCGCAGTGCGTCGTCGACCGACTCGCCGGCGCTCACGTGCACCTTCGAGCGGAAGGTGTTGGCGATCTTGATGGCGAACCCCTGGTCGGGACCCTGGTAACCGAGCCGCTCACCCGCCGGCTGGAACCCGTCGATCTCGCCGGGTCGGTCGGGCATCCACGAGTCGGGCACGTGATCGGGCGCGGCATACCCGCGCGCCGTATCGACCGGTGGGACGGGGGCGAACTTCGGAGCAGCCATAACGGTGATGTTCTAGCGCATCGCGCCCGCAGCGGTCAGGCCGGGGCGTGCAGCAGACCGAAGACGAGGCCCTCTTCCAGGGCCCGCCACGACGCCTCGATGATGTTCGAGCTGACGCCGATGGTGGTCCAGGTGCGCTCGCCGTTGGTGAAGTCGATGAGCACGCGGGTGACCGCCCCGGTGGCCGTGGCCCCGTCGAGGATGCGCACCTTGTAGTCGGTGAGGTGGATGCGGCCGAGTTGCGGGTAGGCGTTGGCCAACGCCGAACGCAACGCGGTGTCGATGGCGTTCACCGGGCCGTTGCCCTCGGCCACGTGCACATGGCGGGTGTCGCCCACCCACGCCTTCACCGTGGCCTCGGTGGTGAACTGCCCGCTCGGCAACTCGTCGGTGATCACGCGCATGCTCTCGACGCGGAAGTACTGCTGCTCCCAGCCCGCAGCGCGGCGCATGAGCAACTCGAGCGACGCGTCGGCGGCCTCGAAGTGGTAGCCCTCGTGCTCGAGGCGCTTCAGGTCGTCGATCACCTGGTTCACTGCCGGGCCGTCCATCGGCAGGCCGATCTCGTCGGCCTTCATCTGGATGGTGGC
>JBEIIG010000140.1:0-5002 GCA_040380855.1 Acidimicrobiaceae bacterium
CCATCGTGCTGGCCATGATCGAAGACGATGTGCTGGGCGACGAGTGGTTGCTCGCCAATCCGGTGGGGGCCATTCGCCAGGTGAGCCACGACCCGAGCCTGCGGCGCACCATCCTGCTCCGGTCGGGCCGCCGGGCCACCGCGATCGAGGTGCAGTGGGGCCTCTACGAGCAGGCCCGTCGCTATGCCGCATCGCACGGCCTCGACGCTGTGGGCACCGCAGTGGGCGAGCAGGTGCTCGGCCTGTGGGAGACGATGCTGAGCGGTCTCGAACGCGACCCCCACGAGGTGGCTCATCTGGTCGACTGGGTGGCCAAGCGGCGGGTGGTCGACGGCTTCGCCGAACGGCATGGGCTGCGCGCGGGCGACGCTCGCCTGAAGGCCCTCGACCTGCAGTACCACGACATGCGCCCCGACAGGTGCCTGGCCCGCCGCGTCGGCCTCGCCACGATCGTCGACGTGGCCGAGGTCGACCAGGCAATGACCGAACCGCCCGACACCACCCGCGCCTATTTCCGTGGTCGCTGCCTGGCGAAGTGGCCCGACGACATCGTGGCCGCCAACTGGGATTCACTGGTGTTCGACGTGGGCCGCGACCCGCTGCGCAGGGTGCCGATGATGGAACCGCTGCGCGGCACCCGCCACCACGTCGCTAGGTTGATCGACGGAAGTACATCGGCGGCCGACCTGTTGGCCCGCCTCGATTCCTGAGCACGTCACGACGAGGAGACCCGAACCGATGGCAGAGCGCACCCACAAGCAGAAGCCCGCACCGTCACGCAGCGACGACGACGTGGTCGAGGCGCCGGCATCGACCGCCACCGGCGACAAGCTGCGTGCCGAACTCGACGACCTGCTCGACGAGATCGACGACGTGCTCGAGACCAATGCCGAGGACTTCGTGAAGTCGTACGTCCAAAAAGGCGGCGAGTGACCGCGATGGCGATGCCGTTCTTCCGCCCGGGCGACGACCCGGGGTCGAGTTTCCCCGAGTTGCTGCGGCGCGTGGGTGCCCAGCCGGTGGTGGCCGACGGTGCGTCGGGCACAGCGGGCCTCACCATCCCGCACGCCACCACCTGCGTGGCGCTGCGCTACGCCGACGGTGTGGTGATGGCCGGCGACCGGCGGGCCACGAGTGGCAACCTCATCAGCCATCGCGGCATGGAGAAGGTCGTGCAAGCCGACAAGCACAGCGGTGTGGCCATCGCGGGTGCGGCAGGGCCGGCGATGGAGATGATCAAGCTGTTCACACTGCAGCTCGAGCACTACGAGAAGGTCGAGGGCTCGTCGCTGAGCCTCGAGGGCAAAGCGAACCAGCTGTCGATGATGGTGCGCGGCAACCTGCCCGCGGCCATGCAGGGCCTTGTCGTGGTGCCGCTGTTCGCCGGGTTCGACACCCGCCGCGGTGTGGGCCGGTTGTGGAGCTACGACGTGACGGGTGGCCGCTACGAAGAAGGCGAGTACTCGGCCACGGGGTCGGGCAGCCTGCACGCCGGCACGGTGGTGAAGGTGGGCTACCGCGACGGCCTGAGCCGCGACGAGGCGGTGAAGCTGGCCTGCACGGCACTCTGGGAGGCCGCCGACGCCGACTCGGCCACCGGTGGGCCCGATGCGCTGCGCGGCATCTACCCGGTAGTGGCCACCATCACTGCCGACGGGTGGCAGCGGCTCGACGACGCCGATCTGGCGGCCCGGTACGAAGCGATCGTCGCGGAGGTGCGCAACCGATGAGCATGCCGTTCTACGTCGCACCCGAGCAGGTGATGAAAGACCGGGCCGACTACGCCCGCAAAGGCATCGCCCGTGGCCGCGCCCTCGTGGCCGTGCGCTACCTCGACGGCATCGCCCTCGTGGCCGAGAACCCGTCGAACACGCTGCGCAAGATCAGCGAGATCTACGACCGCATCGCCTTCGCCGGTGTGGGCAAGTACAACGAGTTCGACCAGTTGCGGGTGGCCGGGGTGCGCGCCGCCGACCTGAAGGGTTTCCAGTACTCGCGCGACGATGTCGACGCGCGCAGCCTGGCGAACCAGTACGCGCAGATCCTCGGGCAGATCTTCACCCACGAGATGAAGCCGATGGAGGTCGAGATCCTCGTGGCCGAGGTGGGTGCCGACGGGTCGGGCGACCAGCTGTACCACATCCTCTACGACGGCACCGTCATGGATGAACGGCAGTTCAGCGTGCTGGGCGGCGATGCCGAGTCGATCACTGGCCGCCTGCGCGAACTCGACCCCGAGCACCTGTCGCTCGGTGCGGCCATCCAGGCGGCGACGGCGGCACTCAGCGGCCCCGACCGCACGCTGAAGGCAGAAGACCTCGAGGTGGCGGTACTGGCGCGCAGTAACGGTCGGCGGTGTTTCCGGCGGATCGCCGACGACGAGGTCGCCGCGCTGCTGGCGGGCTGACGATGCGGCCGATCGACCTCAACGCCGACGTGGGCGAGAGCTTCGGTCGGTGGTCGCTCGGCGACGACGAGGCCCTGATGGGTGTCATCACGTCGGCCAACGTGGCCTGCGGGTTCCATGCGGGCGACCCGTCGACGATCAGACGTACCTGTGCTGCAGCGGTGCGCCACGGTGTGGTGATCGGCGCCCAGGTCGGCTACCCCGACCTGGTGGGGTTCGGGCGGCGCTTCATCGACATCGATCCGGGCGAACTGGCCGATGCCGTGGTGTACCAGATCGGTGCCCTCGATGCGCTGGCCCGCGCGGAAGGGGGGCGTGTTGCGTACGTGAAGCCGCACGGCGCCCTCTATCACGCCGTCATCCGCCACGAGGCCCAGGCGGCCGCCGTGGTTGCTGCGCTGTGCAGTGTCGACGCGTCGCTACCGCTGGTGGGCATGGCCAACGCAGCCATCGAACACCACGCCACGGCTGCTGGGCTGCGTTTCGTCACCGAAGGGTTCGCCGACCGCGGCTACGACACCGACGGGCGGCTCGTGCCGCGCGGCGAACCGGGCGCGCTGCTCACCGACCCGGCAGCCGTCGCCGAACAAGCCGTCGAACTGTTGAGTTGGCGGGTCGACTCGATCTGCGTGCACAGCGACACCCCGGGCGCAGCACGACTCGCTGCCGCCACGCGGGCAGCGCTCGAAGGCGTCGGCGCGGTGGTCGCCCCGTTCACCGCATGACCCACGGCGATGGGCCACCGGTGACGACGTCGGGTGTGCGCATCCTGCCCTACGGCCCGGGAGCACTGCTGGCCGAGTACGACGATCTCGACACCGTGCTCAGCGTGGCCTCGAGAGTACGTGCGCTCGGCCTGCCCGGTGTGGTCGATGTCGTCGCCGCGTTCCGCACCGTGCTGGTGGTGCACGACGGCGCCGACCGCGACGCACTCGTGGCAGCGCTGTCGGACGTGCGGGTGGAGGTACCCGAGCCGGGGGCACTGGTGACGATCCCGGTGCGCTACGACGGGCCCGATCTGGCCGAGGTTGCCGCCGCCACGCAGCGCACCGAGGCCGAGGTGGTCGCCGCCCACACGGCGGCCGAATACCGGGTGGCGTTCTGCGGGTTCGTACCGGGCTTCGCCTACCTCGTGGGTCTGCCGGCAGCGTTGCACCTGCCGCGGCGAGGCACACCCCGCACGCGGGTTCCGGCCGGGTCGGTGGCCATCGCCGCCGAGTTCTCGGCGGTCTATCCGGCAGCCACGCCCGGTGGCTGGCACCTGCTGGGACGCACCGACCTACCGATGTGGGACGACTCGCTGGCCGAACCGGCCCTGTTGGCCCCCGGTATGCGCGTGCGGTTCGAGGCCCGATGAACGACGACCGGCCCGCCGAGCGCGCCGTGCACGTGCTCGCCCGCGGTGTGGTCACCTCGGTACGCGACGGGGGACGGCGCGGTGTGGCGCATCTGGGGCGGGGGAGGGGTGGTGCCGTCGACCTCGACGCGCTGCACACCGGCAACCGATTGGTGGGCAATCCGCCCGATGCTGCCGCTGTCGAGACCTCGGGGGGTCTCGTGATCAGGCCCGGATGCGCTGTCCTGGTGGCGGTCACCGGCAGCCAGGCCGATCTCGACGTGGTCGACGGTCCGCCGCTCGGTTGGGGTGTGCCGGCCGCGTTGCCCGCCGGATGCACCGTGCGCGTCGGTCGACTTCGTGGTGGGGCTCGGTTGTACCTCGCGGTGCGCGGGGGTGTGGCCGATCACGGCGACACGCTCGCTCTCGACGTGCTGACAGCCGTGGGCGAACCGTCGCTCGCACCAGCTGTGCCCCGTCCGCTCGATCGGGTGGTACGGCTCTGGCCCGGACCGCGCCTCGACTGGTTCGACGACGCGGCCTTGGCCGCGCTGGTCTCGGCCACGTGGACCGTCGGTGCCGACAGCGATCGCAGCGGCGCCAGGCTCGACGGCCCGCCGATCGGGCGACGGGTCACGGCCGAGCTCGCGTCGGAGGGCCTGGTCGAGGGAGCCGTCCAGGTGCCACCCGACGGCCGCCCGATCGTGATGCTCGCCGATCACCCCGTCACCGGTGGCTACCCGGTGATCGCGGTGGTCGAACGCGCCGACCGCGAGGTGATCGCCCAGGCGCCGCCCGGGGCGACGGTCCGCTTCCGTGCCGCGCGCTGATCTGCGGTGGGGCGCCGTGTCGCCGCCCGGGGGCTAGGTTGTCGGCGATGGAGCGGCGCATCTTCGGTCTCGAGAACGAATACGGCGTCACCTGCACGCTGCGCGGCCAGCGCCGGCTCAGCCCCGACGAGGTGGCCCGCTACCTGTTCCGCCGTGTGGTGAGTTGGGGACGCAGCAGCAATGTGTTCCTGCAGAACGGCGCCCGGCTCTACCTCGACGTCGGCTCGCACCCCGAGTACGCAACCCCCGAGTGCGACAGCATCTACGACGTCGTCGTGCACGACAAGGCGGGCGAACGCATCCTCGAGAGCCTGCTCGAGAGTGCCGAGCAGCTTCTGCGCGTAGTGGGCATACGAGGCATGGTGTACATGTTAAAGAACAACACCGACTCGGCGGGCAACAGCTAAGGCTGCCACGAGAACTACCTGA
>JBEIIG010000141.1:0-4951 GCA_040380855.1 Acidimicrobiaceae bacterium
CGCCGGGCTGCGCACCGCCATCGTGCTGCCGCGCTTCAACTGGTCGAAGAAGGATGTTGCGGCCCCGATGGGGTTGCGCTCGATCAGCAGCCGGAACGTGTGGTCGTCGGCACCGGCAATGGTGTAGCGACGCCAGGTTCCCGCCGGTCCGACGGCCGCACCGCCGACGCGGACGGCAACGACGTCGCCGCCCACGAAGCGCGACATCGACCTGCACGCGATCTCGAGGAGGTGTTCACCGTGCGCGTGTCGCTCGACCACGGTCGTGTCGATCGGGACGAGCTTCGCGCGCAGGCGTTGGCCGAGTTCGTTCACGGCCGGCTCGGGTGGAGGCTCACAGCGGGTCGACGTCGTAGTGGCGGGCATAGGCGTTCTCGATCGAGGCGATGATGTCGACCACCTCGAAGTAGTGGCCCCAGAACGCCGTCTCGCGCAACTCTTCGACGATCGCCTGGTACGACAGGATCGAGGCGGTCTCCCACATCACGACGTCGGTGTAGCGAGCGTTGAAGGCCTCGCTGTCGAAGAACCGCATCGTCACGTCGGGGTGCCGGCCGAGGATCGGCGCGATCGTCTCGCCGAGAAAGGCGAACCGCTCGTCGGGGGTGAGCGCCAGCCATGCGGGGGTGGTGCACACCTGCATGAAGAACACGTGGTTGACGGCGCCGTGGGTCGTGGTGGGCTGAGTGGTGGTATCGGTAGTTGTCATGGAGGGCACGGTACGGGTCACTCTGCTTCTCGTCCACTGCATGTTTGACAACTGATATGTTGCGCACGGTGCAATCATTTGACCTGAACCTGCTGCCGGTCGCCCATGCGCTGTTGTCGGAGCGGAGCGTCACCCGAGCTGCTGCCCGTCTGCACCTGTCGGTGCCGGCGGCGAGTCGGGCGCTGGATCGGTGCCGGTCGACCTTCGACGATCCGCTCCTCGTGCGTGCAGGACGGGCGCTGCGCATCACGCCCCGGGGTGCCGAACTGCTGCCGGAGATCGAGGCAGCGTTGGCGACGATCGAGCGTGCTCTCCGCCGGCCCGACGAGTTCGATCCTTCCCGTCATCGCGGTGAGTACGCGGTGCGGACCAACGAGGCGATCCTGGCCGTGCTCGCCGGGCCGTGGCTCGAGATCGTGGCTGCGCAGGCGCCCGGCATCGTGTTGCGGTTCGAGAGCGAAGCGGTCGACGACGTCGAGATGCTCCGACGCGGCGATGTCTCCATGGTCATCGGTTCGTACAGCGGCCTCACCGACGACGTGCATCATGAACTGTTGGTGGAAGAGCAACTGATCGGTGTGCTCCGGGCCGGTCATCCGCTGGCCGGGGCGCGGATCACACCGAAGCGGTACGCCACGCTCCACCACGTCGTCACCTCCCGACGGGGTATTGCGCGGGGCCCGGTCGACGATCTTCTCGGCCAAGCGGGCCTGCGGCGCGAGATCGCCGCGGTGGTGCCCACCTTCGCCGCCGCCATCGGGATGTGCCTCACCAGCGATCTGACAACCCTCGCCCCGGCCCGCCTCGCCGACGTGCTCGGTGGGCCGTCGACGATGTGCACCTTCACACCGCCGTTCATCCTGCCCCGGGTGGGTGTCGAAGTCCTGTGGCACGCCCGTCACCACCACGATCCCGCCCATCGCTGGTTGCGCGGCACGGTGCACGAGGCCGTGGCGCGGGCCGAGCACCGGGTGGAGGCCGATGGATAGCGGCTCCACATCGACGCTGCATCGGTACTCCTGTGCGAGTACGCGATGCCTCCCGTGGGCGGATGCGCCGTGCGGCCGCCTTCGTCATCGTGGTCGGCACCAACCACGCATCGGAGGTCTCGTGTCCGTCCATTCACCATCCACCCTCAACGATCGGCGGTCCGAGGACGCCCTGCTCTCGCGTGCCGAGGACGCTGCGGCCATGCTGGTCGGTGCCGTCAAGCGATACGGCACCGGCCCGGCGGCCGTCGTCGCCCTCGACGATGTGTCCATCGCGTTCCCGGCCGGCCGCTTCACGGCCGTGATGGGACCGTCGGGTTCCGGGAAGTCGACGATGATGCACTGCGCCGCAGGGCTGGATCGGCTCTCGTCGGGTCGCGCCTTCGTGGGCGCCACCGACCTGTCGACCCTCGACGACCGAGCGCTCACGCTGCTGCGGCGCGAGCGCATCGGCTTCGTCTTCCAGGCATTCAACCTCGTGCCGACGCTCACGGCCGAGGAGAACATCTGCCTGCCGGCAACCCTGTCGGGTCGTCGGCCGGAGGCGGAGATGCTCGACCAAGTGGTGTCGATGCTGCGTCTCGGCGACCGCCTGCACCATCGGCCGACGGAGTTGTCGGGAGGTCAGCAGCAGCGCGTTGCCGTGGCCCGCGCACTCGTCACCCGGCCGCAGGTGGTGTTCGCCGACGAGCCGACGGGCAACCTCGACACCCGGACCGGGCAGGAGATCCTGGGCTTCCTCCGGTCGGCAGTGGAGGTGCACCGTCAGTCGATCGTGATGGTCACGCACGATCCCAACGCTGCGGCCTGGGCCGATCAGGTCGTCTTCGTGGTGGACGGTCGCGTCCACGATGTCGTCGAACACCCGACGGCCGATGGGCTGCTCGACGTGATGAAGGGTCTGGGGCGATGATCGAGATGATGAGGAGCGCGACCCGGAGCGTGCTCGCCAGTCGAGGTCGATTCCTGCTCACCGGTGTGGCGATCATGCTGTCGGTCGCCTTCCTCGTCGCGACGCTGGTGTTGTCCGACTCGATGCAGGGCCGTGCGGCCGACGACATCGCCGAGGCCCTGTCCGGTACCGATGCCGTGGTGCAGGGAGTCGTCCTCGGCGAGTCCGACGGAGGCCCGGGCGAGCTGGGCGGTTCGGTTCGACGGGCGCTCGATGCCGACATCGTCGAGCGTGTGGTGGCGGTCGACGGCGTGGCGGGGGCCGCCCCCCAGTGGGCCGGATTCGCCAAACTCGTCGTTGACGGGTCGTCGGTCGGCACGGGCACGGCGAGCGACGTCGGTCGGAACTGGATCGCCGACTCGGCGCTCAATCCGTTCCGGCTCGCCGCCGGTCGAGCTCCCATCGACATCGGCGAGGTCGTGATCGATCGGTCACTCGCACGCGCGGCTGGGGTTGTGCCGGGCGATGTGGTGCAGGTCCTCACCCCGACAGGGATGCACGATGCGACCATCACCGGCATCGTCACCTTTGCGTCGGCCGACACTGCGCCACTGCAGCGCACGGTGTTGTTGCCCGACCCTGCCGTGGCGGCCTGGCTGAATGCCGCCGCCCCCACCGAAGTGCTGGTCGACATCGAAGAAGGGTCCGACCCCGCGGCGGTGCTCGCCCAGCTCTCGACGCTGCCCGACGCCGAGGCGACGGCAGGGTCCGATTACGTTCGGACGATGCAGGACGCAGCGACATCGCCGTTGCAGTTCCTCACCGTCTTCCTGCTGACGTTCGCCGTGATCGCCGTACTGATCGGTGTGACGATCATCTTCAACACGTTCGCGCTCACCGTCGCCCGTCGTCGACGCGAGTCGGGGCTGCTGCGGGCCATCGGCGCAGAACGTCGTCAGGTGCTCGGTGGTGTGGTGATGGAGGCGCTGTTCATCGGGACGGTCGCAACTGGGCTCGGCCTGCTGTTCGGCCTGGCCGGTGTAGGTGTGCTCCGCTGGCTGGTCGGACTGACCGGGGTGACCCTGCTCACCGGCCCGTCGATCGTGCAGCCGACCTCGATCGTCATCGCCGCGGCCGTCGGAATCGGCGCCGCGCTGCTCTCGGCCTGGATCCCCGCTCGCCGTGCCGCAGCGACGCCACCGATCGAGGCGCTGCGCGACAGCGCCGCCGAGCCCCGGGTGGTGAGCACCACGCGCACCCGGATCGGGCTCGTGCTGGCGTCGATCGCCGTCGTCGGCGGTGTGGTGGCAGTGGCACGGACCAGCGCAGCGTGGCTCGTGCTCACCTCGGCGATCATTCCTGCGCTCGTGCTGTGCGGACCGGCGATCGTGACCGCTGCCGCTCGCTGGAGCGCACCGCTCACCCGCCGGGTGGCGGGAGTGCGGGGTGTGATCGCGGCGGGCAACCTGGCGTCGAGTCCTCGTCGTGCGTCGTCGACTGCGCTGGCACTGATGCTGGGCGCGGCCATGGTGACGATGTTCTCCGTCATCGCCAGCTCGCTCACGAACGCCATCGGCACCGATGTCCGCGACGGGCTGCGGGCGGATCTGGTGGTCACCTCGGCAACACCCGACTTCGCAACGATCGACCCCACGCTGACCGGGCGGATCGCTGCACTGCCAGAGGTCGAGTCGGTCACCTCGCTGGCCATCGCCGAGGGGATCATGGCCGGCGAGCCCGCTGCGCTCGGTGGGATCGACAGCACGGTGCTTCCGTCGCTGTTCGACCTCGACCTGGTCGCCGGCGATCTCGATGGCCTGCGGTCAGGCGGTATCGCCGTCGTGGGCGACGACCCATCACTCCTCGGTAGCACGCTGATGGTCGAGTTCGAACGCTCCACGCTCGAGGCGCCGATCGTCGCAGTCGTCGCCCGGAGCACCGGCGGGTTCGACGCCCCGGCGTACTTCGTCGATCGCAGCCTGCTGAACACCTACGTCGGCGGCCTCCTCGACTCGCTGGTGTTCGTCGGCGTCGGGCAGGGTGATGCGGTGCAGGCCGAGCAGGCCGTACGCACGCTGGTCCGGGCCACGCCCGGATCGTTCCTCGCCTCTCGCGCCACGCACGTCGCGAACAGCGGGAGCGAGGTCGACGCCTTCCGCAACTTCATCGACGGCATGCTCTACCTGGCGAGCTTCATCGCCCTGCTCGGCGTCGCCAACACCACGGCGCTCGCGATCAGCGAGCGCGCCGGTGAGATCGGGTTGCTGCGAGCAGTCGGGGCGACCCGGCGCGAACTCCGCGGGATCGTGCACCTCGAAGCTGCGCTGTTGTCGTTCGTGGCAGCGTCGATCGGCATCGTCA
>JBEIIG010000142.1:0-4846 GCA_040380855.1 Acidimicrobiaceae bacterium
CCACCGCGCAGTGGGGAGTCGGAACGACCACGCTCCTCGGGGACGCCTGCCATCCGATCCTGCCGTTCATGGCGCAGGGGTCGTGCCAGGCCATCGCGGACGCTGCGGTGCTGGGGCGCAGCCTGGCGGACGTCGACGCGGCGAGCGGCGCGGCGGCGCTCCGTCGTTACGAGTCGGCTCGTCAGGCACGTACGGCGCAGATCCAGACCACTTCGTTCGGGAACCGCGACCTGTTCCACATGCCCGACGGGCAGATGCAGCGCGAGCGTGACGAATTCCTCGCCCTCGGGATCGGCGGACTGTCCATTCTCGACTGGGTCTACAGCTACGACCCCGTGACCGCACCGATCTGAACCAGCGACTTCGCGCTCTGACCGCTCATCTCCCTGAAGACGATTGCTTTCTTTGACATCGAATAATTCCTTGAAAAGTCATACACATGGCAACAACAGTGACTCTCACCGGCACTGGTGGCCCACCTGTCGCACCTGGTCACGCCGGAGCCGGCGCGTTCGTGAAATATCATGATGTCGTTGTGCATTTTGATGCAGGTCGTGCTACGTGCAATCGGCTCATTGAGGTGGGTCTTCGACTTGCTGATCTAGATGCAGTGTTCATCACTCACATCCACAGTGATCACGTTTTCGAATCAGCAGAGCTCGCTTTATCGAGGTGGAATCTGTGGCCGTGCACCATGAACCAGTACCAGATGCGGTTGCGTACAGAGTCACCACGCCTGATGGCTCGGTCGTGATTTCAGGCGATACACGTGTGTGCCAAGAAGTACTCACCCATCTGGGGCCACCACCAAAAAACGAAGTCGACGAACAAGGGTTTTCAGATGATGTCAGAGCAGGTGGCTACACCGGTCATGTCTTCGTAGGTCGCGACCTCATGTCGGTCACGTTCTAACGATTCGTTTGCACGCCTGGAGTCGGATGCGGGATGCCGGTCACGGCTTCGGGTCGTTGTGGGGCGGCGAACACGTGATCATCGCAACCAAGATTTCGTCGCGCTACCCCTACACCGCCGACGACAAGATCCCGGCAACGCCGACGAGGTGGCCGATCACATCGGTCGAGTCATGAGTGACATCATGGCGGCCATTACCGTGCCGGCATGACCGACCCCGGCATGATGCCCGCCCTCGACCGCGACGTTCCCGGAATCGGCCGCGTGTTGCGCACGCCCGACGACTGCTTCGACGGAATCGTCGACTACCCGTGGGAACCGCGCTACCTGCAACTGTCGAGCGGATTGCACATGGCGTACATCGATGTCGGGCCGGCCGATGCCACGGAGACCATCTTGCTGCTGCATGGCGAGCCGATGTGGGGCTACCTGTACCGCACGATGGTGCCCACGCTTGTGGCGGCCGGGCACCGCGTCATCGTTCCCGACCTCATTGGCTTCGGTCGCTCCGACAAACCGGTCGATCAACTCGCGTATTCGTACTCGAACCATGTGGCCTGGGTGACCGAGTTGGTCACTTCGCTCGATTTGCACGATGCCACGTTCTTCGGCCAGGACTGGGGTGGCCTCATCGGCGCCCGCATGGTGGCGGACCTCGAAACCCGCTTCAGCCGCGTCGTCTTCTCCAACACCGGGCTGCCGTGTTCGGGCCCCGGGTTGCCGAACCTCGCCGCGCAGGCCCCGTTCACGCCTGACATGCTGCAGTCCCTCCTCGGCATGGACTGGCGCGCGACGGTGGACGACGACGATCGCATCGTGCCTGCGAAGGTCGAGGCGCTGGTGGAGGCGGGGCCTGCGTTCTACTTCCTCGCCTGGCGGGTCTACAGCCAGGAAGTGATCGAACTGGTGCCGTCGAAGATCGTTCCGGGGTGGTGCCTAGAGCCGGTCTCGGACGCCGCGCTGGCCGCCTACGACGCACCCTTCCCCACACAGGAACACGCGGCAGGCGCACGGCGCTTCCCCATGCTCGTGCCCATCACCATCGACGACCCCGAGCGCCTGAAGGGCGACGCCGCATGGGCCGTCTACGAGCGGTGGAACAAGCCCGCACTCACGTTGTGGGGCGACCACTGCCCACACACCTACATGGAGATGGGCAACCAGTTCCGTCAGCGCATCCCAGGGGCGTCGTTGCCGGGCGTCGAGCACAAGGTGTACCGGGCCAGTCACTTCATTCAGGAAGACCTCGGCCCGGAGATCGCCGAAGAGATCGTCCGTTTCATCGCCGACGTTCCCGCCTCCTGAGCCGATCGCCGACGAGTCCGACGCGCAACGAGGTCACTCGATGCGCATGCCGCTGATCGCCCGAGCGATCACCAGCTGCTGGATCTCCGATGTCCCTTCGAAGATCGTGTGGATCTTCGCGTCGCGGTGCCAGCGCTCGACCGGGTACTCGCGGGTGTAGCCGTAGCCGCCGAGGATCTGGATGGCGTCCTCGGTCACGCGCACGGCCACCTCGCTGGCCTTGTACTTGCTCATCGAGCCCTCACCGTTCTTGAAGCCGCCGTTGCGGGCCAGCCACGCAGCGCGCCAGATGAGCAGACGGGAGGCGTCGATCTCGGTGGCCATGTTGGCCAGCTTGAAGGCGATGGCCTGGTGCTGGATGATCGGCTTGCCGAAGGTGTGCCGCTCCTTCGCGTACTGCAGCGCGTACTCGTAGGCAGCGCGGGCGATGCCGAGCGCCTGGGCGCCCACGGTGGGGCGGGTGGCCTCGAACGTGGCCATGGCGGGCTGCTTCTCGCCGCTGCGGCCCATCTCGCGGGCACGGGCCAACTTGGCGTCGAGCTTCTCCTTGCCGCCCAGCAGGCAGCGGCCCGGCACGCGCACATCATCGAGCACCACCTCGGCGGTGTGGCTGGCGCGGATGCCGTGCTTCAGGTACTTCTGCCCCTGGCTGAGGCCCTTGGTGCCGGGCGGCACGATGAAGCTGGCCTGGCCACGACCCTTCAGCGCCGGGTCGACCGCTGCCACCACCACGTGCACATCGGCGATACCACCGTTGGTGATCCACGCCTTGGTGCCGTTCAGCACCCACTCGTCGTTGGCCTCGTCGTACACAGCACGAGTGCGCAGGCTGCTCACATCGCTGCCCGCATCGGGCTCGCTCACGCAGAACGCACCGAGCTGCACCTTGTTCGCATCGCCGTAGCACTGCGGCACCCACTCCATCACCTGCTCGGGCGTGCCGTTGCCGCTGATGCCGGCTGCGGCGAGCGCCGATCCCATGATGGCCATGCCGATACCGGCGTCGCCCCAGAACAGCTCCTCCACCACCACCGGGAGCGTGAGCGCCGTCTGGTCGCTGAAGGCGTTCATCAAGAACTCCCAGCCGTACAGGCCGATCTTGGCGGCCTCCTGCACCACGGGGAACGGGAACTCCTCCCGCTCGTCCCACTCGTGGGCCGCGGGACGGATGACGTCCTCGGCGAAATCGTGCACCCACTTCTGGATCTGGAGTTGGTCTTCGTTGAGTGAGAAGTCAGCCATGCGAGATAAGTTACCCATCGGTAACCACTTTGGCAACGCGTGCTCGACGAGCCCCGGCGGGGTGGCAGAGTGGGCGGTGCCGCAGGGTGACGGCAAGGGGTGGCGACAAGGGGGAACCATGCGTCGAGGCGCAGCACTGGGAGTGGCGATCGCACTGGTCGCCGTGGCGGGATGCAGCGGCGACGACGCGGCCTCGACCAAGGCGTCGGCACCGATGGCCACAGCCGTGCCCGCCACCACCGCGGCCCCGGCACCCTCCACCACGGCCCGACCAGGGCCTGCAGCGCCGACTCCGGAGCAGATGACGACCCTCGAGGCGCTGCTGTCCGGCGTCGCCCCGGGTTGCGATCCGCTCGACGTGCGGCACTGCCTGCTGCCGTTCCCCAGCAACAACTTCGTGGTCGACGATGCCGCCACCGACACCGGTAAGCGGGTGGCGTTCCCCCTCGGCTCAGCACCCGCGAACGTCGACGGCGTCTCGGTCGATCTCACCGAATGGAACCGCAACGACGGGTTCAGCCCGAACACCCCCATCCTCACCCACGTGCCCGGCCTCGATGCCGAGGCGTCGAACCTTCCGCCGTGGACCGACCTCGAGACCTCGCTTGCCGACGACACGCCCGTGGTGCTGATCGATGCCGACACCGGCGAGCGCGTGCCGCTGTGGGCCGAGCTCGACGCCAAGGCCGACGACGACGCCGATCGTCTGCTGGCAATCCACCCCGCCGTGCCGCTGGCCGAGGGGCGCTCCTACGTGGTGGGCCTGCGCAACCTCGTCGGCACCGACGGTGAACTGCTCGACGTGTCGCCGGTGTTCGACGCCTATCGCGACGGATGGGCCCCCGACATCAGCGTGCTCGCCGACCGCGCCGAAGCGATGGAGGCGAACATCGCCACGCTCGAGGCGGCCGGCGTGGAGCGTGGCGAGCTGCAGCTCGCCTGGGACTTCACCGTGGCGAGCCAGCGCAGCATTAGCGAACGGATGCTGCACATCCGCGACGACGCGCTGGCATCGCTCGGCCCCGCGGCACCCTCGTTCACGGTCACCGCCGTCACCCCGGCCCCCGACGAGGGCATCGCCGTCCAGGTGGAGGGCACCTACACCGTGCCCAACTACCTCACCGGTGACGGCGGCCCGGGGAACCGGTTCTTCTACGGTGAGGACCCCGCGTACGGCGACGAGCTCCCTCAGCAGAACTACACGAACGGCACCGTCGAGTCGTCGTTCCGCTGCAACATCAGCGACGCCACGGTGGCCGGCAGCGAGCCTGCCCACCTCGTGCAGTACGGCCACGGCCTACTCGGCAGCAACCGCGAGGTCGGCGCCGGCAACGTGCGGGCCTTCGCCAACGAGCACAACGTCGTGTTCTGCGCCACCAAGTGGGCG
>JBEIIG010000143.1:0-4136 GCA_040380855.1 Acidimicrobiaceae bacterium
CAGGCTGTGCATCGCGCCGTAGCAGAGCTGGTCGCGCTCGTGTGGGGCGCGGGTGTGCACCACCGTCACCCCGGTGCGTGCCACCCGCGGCTCGTCGTGCACCACGGGGCAGTGCCCCACCGACACGCCCACCACAGCCGTGATGGTGTTGGTGGGCCCGGCGGGCAGGGTGCCGATCGTGAACCCGAGGTCGCGAAGACGCTGGCGCTGCATGCGGCGGAGCCTACGAGCGATTCCTCGGTGAGATCAGAGCGGGCCGCTCAAGGCTCCCGTGCCAGGCACCATTCACTGGTTCGTCAGGGCTGTGAGATGTACCACGTTCCGTCATGTTCAGGGTGTGACGAAGGCGATCTCGGTGCGCTTGGCCGATAGGTCTGCTGCGGGGTCAACAGGGCGTCAACATGTGTTGACGCTGTGTTGAACGGCGGGTAGCCTCGGTTCGTGGACGTCGAGCCCTCAGCACGAAGACACGGCATCGACGACAACGACATGATCCACGCAGTTCGACATCACTGGCGAGCGTTCGAGACCGACGATGAAGCAGTCACCATGTTCGTCGGCCCTTCCCGCGCTGGTGAGCCGCTAGAAGTTGGTGTTGTCCGAGACGACGATGGCGTGGCAGTCATCCACGCAATGCCGGCGCGAGCCAAGTTCCTGAAGGGATGGTGGACGAAATGAGCGCAACTCGAGCAGCACGGGCCAAAGCGATCGAAGCGTGGGCCGACAAGGTTGAGCCACGAGATCTGGTCGTGGCCGATACCGAATCGCTCCGCACCATCGCGGAACTCGCCGAACATCGAAGCGAACTCGACGCTGCACTGATCGAAGCCGTTCGTGCTGCTCGTCGATCGGACAGATCGTGGTCGGAGATCGGCGCGATGCTGGGTGTTTCCAAGCAGGCCGCCCAAAGGAAGTACGCCAAAGTTGCCGAGTAGCGCGGAGCTGCAGAGCTGTGTTCGCGATTTCTCAGCTGAGAAACGCGCTGAACGGATGGCGCAGGTGGCTGCGGTGGCGAGGTCGGGTGCTCCACTTCTCGGGAGTGTGTGGTTCGTCTTCGACGACGAGCGCTTCTGGTTCAGTAGTCACCCGTCCAGTCCGTTCGTCGCTGCCGCGCAGCGGAAGGCCGAGATCGCCGTGCTGATCGACCAGTTCGACCCGCCGGATCGCATTCGGCAGGTCCGCGTGCGCGGCCCGGGACGGATCGAGGTGCACGACGCCTGGCGAGTGCAGCAGATCTACGCGCGGTATCTCGGCCGCGACATGAGCGAGTGGCCCGACTTCTTCCGCGAGCGGGTCGACGACCCTACGTGGACACTGTGGTCGGTGCCGCCACTACATGGCGTGGCAACGATGTACCCGAACTTCCGTGAGCAGTCGATCCGGTGGGATCGTTTCGCCGACAGCCCGTTCGCAGCGTCCTGACGTCGAACCGAGCAACCAGCGCCCATCACTTTCCCGCGGGAAGAGGTGGGGTGGATGCGATGCCGCTGAAGGGGGTGAGTTGTACGGCGATGCCGCCGTTCGACACCGACAGCCGGGCGTCGGGTGCGGCCGGGTGCAACGGCGCGAGGTGGGCGCTCACCAGGCCGCTGGGGGCGATGACCGCGCCGCTCCAGCGCGGCGAGCGGGTGAGCAGGTCGACGAACTGGTGCATGGCCGGGGCGACGCCACGCAACCGCTCGCCGTACGGTGGGTTGGTGACCACCCAGCCCGGTGTGGCGGGCAGCACCACCTCGCCGGCGGGACGCTGTTCGAAGGCGACGAGGTCGCCCACGCCCGCACGAGCAGCGTTGGCGCGGGCGGCGTCGATGGCGTGGCCCGAGGTGTCGCTTCCCGTCACCGGTGGGCGGCGGTCGACCACGTCGGCGTCGGCGGCGGTGACCAGGCGCTCCCAGCGCACCTCGTCGGCGCGGGGCCACTGCTGGAAGGCGAAGGGCCGGTTGCGGCCCGGCGGCATGCGGCGGGCGATCATCATCGCCTCGATGGCGATGGTGCCCGAGCCGCAGAACGGGTCGTGCAGCGGGGCCTTGCCGTTCCAGCCGCTCACCGTCACCAGCGCCGCGGCGAGGGTTTCGCGCAGCGGTGCGTCGTCGACCGCCTGGCGCCAGCCGCGCTTGTGCAGTGCGAGGCCCGAGGCGTCGAGGCTGACGGTGGCGGTGTCGTGCTGCAGGCGGATCATCACCGTCTGCTCGGCGCCCTCGCCGGTGAACGGTTCGAGCACGACTGCCGCACGCTCCTCGACGGCACCGGTGTGGAACAGCGCCGAACCGGTGCTCGACACGCGCAGGTCGACTCGAGCCGCCGGCGGCAGCCAGGCCGCCCAGTCGATGCGCTTCAGGCCGCGCTCGAGTTCGCGGAACCCCGGTGCCGGGAACGTGCCGATGCGCACGAGCACCCGTGTGGCCGTGCGCAGCTGCAGGTGGGCCAGGCCCAGCTGCGGCCAGGTGAGGCTGCAGCCCACACCGCCGTGGCGCAGTTTGGCGTCGCGCACACCGAGGCGACGCAGTTCGTCGGCGACGAGCGGCTCGAGGCCCGGGGTGGCCACCACGAACACGGCGAGGCGGGTGATGGAAGGCATCGGTGCACCGTAGTGGGCTGCACCGGGGGAGCGGGCTACCGTCGGGCCATGAGCAACGAAGCCTGGATCATCGACGCCGTCCGTTCGCCCCGCGGTAAGGGCAAGGAATCGGGGGCGCTGCACCCCATCCACCCCCAGCGCATCCTCGCCCAGGTGCTGAACGCGCTGCAGGCCCGCAACGGGTTCGACACCGCCGACGTCGACGACGTGGTTATGGGCTGTGGTGCCGGCAGCGGCGACCACTCGATGGACATCGCCCGCATGGCAGCGCTCGACGCCGGTTGGTCGATCGACGCCCCGGGCGTCACGCTGAACCGCTTCTGCGGCTCGGGCCAGCAGGCCGTGAACTTCGGTGCCATGGGCGTACTCGCCGGGTTCCAGGATCTCGTCGTCACCGGCGGGGTCGAGTCGATGTCGCGCCCGTCGCCCATGCACGTCGACGGCTTCACGGCCAACAACGCCCATCTGCGCGACCAGTACGACATGGTGCCCCAGGGCATCTCGGCCGACCTCATCGCCACCCTCGAGGGCTTCAGCCGCGAAGAGCTCGATCAGTTGGCGGTCGACAGCCAGGCCCGTGCAGCGGCGGCCATCGCCGAGGGGCGCTTCGAGCGCAGCCTCGTGCCCATCTTCCACGACGACGGTCGCCTCGCCCTCGACCGCGACGAGCACCCCCGCCCCGGCACCACGCTGGCCGACCTGGCCAAGTTGGCTCCCAGCTTCGAGGGCATGGGTGCACATGTGCTGAAAGAGCGCGGCATCTCCATCGACCAGACCGCGCTGAAGGCCTACCCGCAGCTCGACGGCATCCGCCACGTGCACCACGGCGGCAACTCGTCCGGTGTGGTCGACGGTGCAGCGGCCGTGCTGGTGGCATCGCCCGACTACGCCCGTGCCCACGGCATGACCCCGCGGGCCCGCATCACCATGGCCGCCGTCGCCGGCAGCGAGCCGGTCATCATGCTCACCGCACCGGGCAAGGCGGCCCAGTTGTGCGCCCGGAAGGCGGGCATGACCCTCGACGACATCGACCTGTTCGAGGTGAACGAGGCGTTCGCCGCCGTGCTGATGAAGTTCCTGCGCGACACGGGCGTGTCGTGGGACAAGGTGAATGTGAACGGCGGTGCCATGGCGCTCGGTCACCCCATCGGGGCCACGGGCGGCATGCTCATCGGCACCCTGCTCGACGAGATGGAACGGCGCGACCTGTCGACCGGCCTGGTCACCATGTGCACCGGTGGTGGCATGGGCACTGCCACCATCATCGAGCGCATCTGAGCCGACGGTCGCCCGGTTAGCGTGGCGCCATGCGTCTCACGCCTACCGATCGTGACCGCCTGCTCATCTTCACAGCAGCGGAATTGGCCCGCACCCGTCGGGCCCGGGGCCTGCGACTGAACATCCCCGAGGCGACGGCGCTCATCGCCGACACCGTGTGCGAGGCCGCTCGCGACGGCGCGCGCCTGATGACTGCCGCTGCGGCCGGTGCCGCCGTGCTGGGGCCCGACGATGTGCTGCCGGGTGTGGTCGACGTGGTGACCGAGGTGAAGGTGGAGGC
>JBEIIG010000144.1:0-3152 GCA_040380855.1 Acidimicrobiaceae bacterium
ACGAGCACCCATCCGTGCCACTCCACGACACCGAACTCGGGCAGGCAGACCTCGCCGACGTCGAACCCAGACGCCGCCTCCATCGATGGTGCTGCGCCCAGCCGACCATCGAGCCGATATGTCCAGAGGTGGTAGGGGCACTGCAGCGCGGACACGACGCCCGACCCCTCGAGCATCACCATCGACCGATGTCGGCACACGTTCGACAGCGCGCGGAGCACACCATCGCGGGCCCGCACGACGATCACCGGCTCGCCGAACACCTCGGCACACACGAACGCTCCGCGTTCGGCAACCTCGACGGAACGTGCGACCGCGACCCAGCCCGCGTGCGCAACCTTTCGTTCCGCATCGAACCACGCCGGGTCGACGAACACCTCGGGAGGCAGGGTTGTCGCGACGTCGAGCGACGCGACGCTCGGCTCGCAACGGACCAGTAGCTCATGCAGGTCAGTCATCGGACAGCTCCTCGCGGCCCGTCTTTGCACCTCCCGGTACGGGCTCCCCTCGTCGGTCCGACGGCAATGCCAGTCGGCACTTTCCAGCATGGCGTTCGAACCGGCGGGGGGTCAACACCGAGATCGCAGCGAACACCGCTGACGGCTCCACCCGTCGAGTGGCTCTGAGCGTCAGCCGTTGTTCAAGATGACGTAGATCTTCCTGGTGCCCTCGGTCTGCGACCACGTGAGCGGCGTGCCCCGTCGGATCGCGAACGCATCGCCTGGGCGGAACGTCTCCGAGCCGTTCGTCCCTGTATCCACCGTGATGCTGCCCTCGATGACCACACAGATCTCGTCGACCGGATAGGCGTCGATGTGGACGCTTCCGGCGCCGGCGCTCCAGGTGCCCGCGACCAGTCGGTCATCGTCGCCGACGTACTGCAGCGACACCAGTTCGCCGGGCCGGTCGGGATCAGGAGCGAGCGCGGCATCGGGGTCGAGACGGACGACCTCGGCGAGCAGATCTTGGGTGGACATGGGTGGTTCCCTTCTCGGCCTTCGGAATCGGTCGTCGTGACCGGATCCGGCGACGATGCCTTGACGGTCGGCATCGACACAGGTACTTTATTGTCATGGTGACAAACAATGCAACTGACCGAGCGTTGCCGGATGGCTCGACCGCCGCCACCGGTCCACGAGCCGTGTTGCGAGTGAGCGACGGAACCACGGCTCTGTCCGACGCGGTGCCCGGCGAGGTGACCCGTGTCGTGGTGATCGGAGCCGGCATCTCGGGACTCGTCGCCGCGCGGGCGCTCCGACTCGCAGGCGTCGATGTCGTGATCGTGGAGGCCCGCGATCGGATCGGTGGGCGGACGCACACGGTCGACGTCGCCGGCACCCCGGTGGATCTGGGCGCAGCGTGGATACATGACGGTGTCGGCGCGCCGACGCTGCCCTATCTCGATGCGATCGGGGTCGAGATCCTTCCGGCACGGATCTCCGACATGTACGACGGCGCCGCCGTGATCGACCGGGAGAACGGTTCGTATCCCGACGACGCGGCCGGATCCACCCTGGAAGCTGCGATCGGAGCGTTCATCGGCGATGCACAGGCATTGGCCGACACCGACGCGAACCTGTCACTGGCAGACGCGATCGAGCAGATCCTGCCTGATGAACGCGCCGCCGTACGTGCGACGCTCGGGCGGTTCCTGTCCTCCTACGACGGTGCCGACGCCGACGACGTCGGACTCGCGGCGTTCAGCCAGTTCTTCTTCGGAGTCGGCTTGAAGGATGAAGACGTGTTCCCCCGCGGCGGCTACCGCGGCCTCGTGGATGCACTGGCCGCAGATCTCGACGTGCGACTGTCGAGCGTGGTGCGCACCGTGCGATCCGACGATGACGGCGTCGAGGTCGTCATCGAGCGCGACGGAATCACCGAGGTCCTCGGGGCGTCACATGCCATCGTGACCGCACCCCTCGGGGTGCTGAAGGCCGCCGCCATCGAATTCGATCCGCCACTTCCGCCGGCGAAGCTCGCTGCCATCGACACGCTCGGTTTCGGCGTCTTCGAGAAGGTGGTGCTCGCCTACGACCGGCAGTACTGGCAACCGAGTGAGTCCGGCGTCATCATCGTGCTCGATGGCGAGACGGGCCAGTGGCAGGCGCTGATCGACATGAGCGACTGGTACCAGCGACCTGTTCTCGTCGCGATCGCCACCGGCACACCGGCCCGCGAACTGGCCGCCCTGCCCGAGACCGAGCGAATCGCCAGCGTCGTCGCCATCGTCGACGAAGTGAGCGGCGGCACCGCACCGGCACCCGTAGCCTCGGCAGCCAGCAACTGGTTCACCGACCCGTACTCACAGGGCTGCTACTCACGCGTCTCGCGCGACGGCGACGCGGCTTCGACGATCACCTCGGTCACCGACCTCGCCGCGCCGCACGGCCGCGTCCTGTTCGCCGGTGAAGCGACCGACCTCGATGCGCTCGCCCTCGTCGACGGAGCGTGGAGGAGCGGCATCCGGGAGGCCAAGCGCCTCCTGCGAACCTCTGATGTCGCCCTCTGACGAGCGCCGGTCACCCCGGCGGCACGAGGGCCCTGGCGCACTGCTTTGCTGCAGCTGATCGAGCCGCCGGGAACCCGAGCTGCTGCATCAGCGCATTGTGCTCGGCGAGGCAGGCAATCGCGTACGCAGCATCTCGACGCCCAGCAGCGCTCATCGATGGACGCGACCGCTCCAGCGCCTTGTCGATCTCGTCGAGCAACACCTCGTACGCCTGCTTCACCAACACCCTGGTGGGTTCGTGTCTGGCGGCTTCCTGCATCAGCGCATCGAACGCGTGGCCGACATCGCTGAGGTCGTGCACCCACACCCGCCCGAACAACGCATCGATCAGACGCTCGATGCTGGGAGCCTCCCCGACAGCCTCCTCGACCGTCGTTCGATAGCGACGCGTCAATTCCTCGACAGCAGCAGCGATCAGTTCGGGTCGGTTACCGACGAAGTGGCGGGCGGCAGCGCGCTTCACGCCGGCCTCCGACGCGACATCATCGAGCGTCACACCCTCCAGACCATGCACGGCCACCAGACGGATGAAGGCATCGACGATCTCCGCCCGCCGCTCTGTCGCCTTGCTCGGTCGACCGAGCCTGACGGGACCAGCAGCACCCGCCGATTCGCGCTGAGGATCCGAACTGGTCACACGGTC
>JBEIIG010000145.1:0-3148 GCA_040380855.1 Acidimicrobiaceae bacterium
CTCGGAGCAGTCGGTGATCATCACGTGACGTGACGCCAACGCCCACAGGAATCCCTGCGCCCGTGCTTCGAAGTCGGACCCGAGGATCTCTTCGAGCACGGCGGTCGCCGCGTCGAGGCGCGCCTGCGACGCAACGGGATCGAACTCGGCGTTGCGAGGCGACACCTTGATGTCGCGACGCTGCGACTCGAGCTGGACGTCTGCGGACGGGACGATGGTCGACACGACCCGGACGACCTCGGCAGCGATCGTTTCGCCGATTCGCCCGGTGTCGGCGTACGTGCCGCCCACATAACCCCGTGGGTCGAGCGAGTTGCGATTCGGGCTCGTCACCGGGATCACGTTGCCCTCGGTCGAGTTGAAGAACAGCGCGTCGGCCCCGAGCGCAGCCTCGATCGAGCGTTGGGCGACGCCGGGGAAGTCGCCGCTGATCGCCATGTTGTCCCACCCGAGCGTGACCGGGTGGCAGCCGACACCGAACAGCACACCGGTGACCCGACCGTCGGTCGCATCGTGCACCGTCAGCACCGCCACGCGCGGATCGACATGGTTTGGCTGGCCCCGGGTTCGCCGGTTGAAGAACACGTCGACGGCTCCGACGCCCGACCCGATGTGGCTCGGCGTAGCTCGTTCTCGTGCCGACACACCGACCTCCACGAGCGCCTCGAGCAGCCGCGAGGTGTAGTCGGCCACTCCGACGCCGACTCCACCGTCGTATGGCACCGGGCCGGAATGGGTGTGCGACGTGCAGAGACAGATCTGGCGAGGGGTGAGGCCCGTACGAGCGACGAGGGCGGCGGTGACCGGCTCGGCGATCTGGCTCGGCATGGCGATCAGGTCGGCGGTTACGAGCAACAGCTCCTCGTCGCCCGACCGGAGGTACAGCGCCTTGGTGTGGAGCCGGTCGAGGATGCGCTCGTGCGGCGTGGTCCGCTGCCCGAACCCGCCCTGCATCACCGGCGAGGTGGGCGTGATGTCGACCCGTGCCGGGCCGGCGAGGAGTTGGCGACCGTCCATCGTGCTCACCACTCCGGCACGGCGGAGGCAGTGCTCGTTGGGTTCGCAGCGGTCCCTGCATTGCGACGGACCAGGTGGCCCCGCGCAACGGCACTGATCTGGATGCGGGAACAACCACCCGGTCCTCCATTCGGGCTCGCAGCGTTGCCCCGACCCTAGCGGTGTCCGTCTCATCGATCGCCAGGGGCGCACCTCGAGGAGTGTGGTGAGGATTCTCGGTTCTTCCGTGACGGCTCCCTCACCGAGCAGGAATCGAGCATTCATTCGCAGCCAGGGGCCCGGCACTGTCGCCGCTGCACCATGAGAGAGATCTGACGAGCGATCTCCTTGAGAGTGGCCGGAGGCCTTCGAGGTGTTGTGCGGTGGCGGCATCGACACCTTCGAGGCTGCATCGTCCGCCAGGGCCTTCGCCGTTGTCAGGAGCCGACTTTCTGCGAATCTTCTCGATGGCGACGGACACCCTTCTCGGGCACACCTTCGACGTGACCGACGCCGAGATGCTTCAGGTGCAGGCGATGTCGCGGGATCTCACCACCCGCCGACCTGCACCCCGGCGTTGATCAGGTCGTGAGTGCGTCGAGGAGCTCGTCGTACGCAGTGAGGTACTGGCGGATGTCCTCGCTGGTCGCTGGTATCGGCACGTTCGGGCCGGCCCCGGGGAGCGCTTCCCAGATACCCCGGTTGGCGAGCCAGATACGGAACAGCCGTGTGAGGTCGACGTTGGCGACGGCAAGCGCGAGGGCCTCGGTGCTCGTGGACGGAGCGGGTCCGTACCACTGGCCCGATCGTGGTCCGAAGCGGATGGCTGTCCACGGAAGCCCATGCGCATCGATGGCGCGCTGGATGCCGTCGGCCAGTTCGTTGCCGAGCGTCGTCACGTGACGGTAGGCGGCCGGTGTGAGCACCTGGGTGAGGGTTGCCCGTGCTGCGGCTGCAGACAGCGGATTCCCGAACAGGGTGCCGCCCGTGGCGACATTGCGGGTCGCGTGCAATTCCTCGGCGAGCGCTGCGGTGACGCCGTAGGCGCCGAGGGGAATGCCACCGGCGATCGACTTGCCGATGGTGACGATGTCCGGCTCGAGGTGCCAGAGCTCGGTCGCTCCACCACGGCCGACGACATGGGTGTGGGTTTCGTCGAGCGCGAGGAGGGTGCCGTGGTGGCGTGTGAGGTCGCGCAGTGTCGAGTGCCACTCCGTCGTCGGTTCGACGAAGTGGACCTGGTTGGTCATCGCCGGCTCGGTGAGGACGATGGCGACATCGTCGGTGGCCAACGCTTCGTGGAGTCGTTCGGTGTCGTTGAACGGCACGATCCGGGTTCGGCCGGTGACCGCCTTCGACAGACCGCGTGCAACCGGCTGCGGACCGCCCCCGGTGAGATCGACCAACGCTTCTTCGAAGTGGCCGTGGTAGTGACCGTGGAACAGGACCACGACGTCGCGACCCGTGGCCGCCCGAGCGAGACGAATCGCTTCGGTGTTGGCCTGAGTGGCGGACAGCGTGAACTGCCAGAACCCGACCGGGTACCGGTCGGCGAGTTCCTCGGCAACCACGATCGAATCCTCGGTCGGCAGCAGGAACTGCGTCGAACGCCCGACCTGGCGTCGCACGGCGTCGACGATCTCGGGCGCCGCGTGCCCACAGAACATCGCGACGTCGGAGGTGTTGAAGTCGAGATACGAAAAGCCATCGACGTCGACGATCGAGGCCCCGCTGCCACGGTCGACGTAGATCGCCTGGTCGTTGTCGGTCACCATCCACGCCATCGGCACACCGTTCGGCATGTGGGCGAGACCTCGTTCGATCAGCTCCATCGAGCGAGGCCGCTGAGATCGAAAGCGGCTCAACTCATCTGCGTGCAGCCGGGAAATCCGGCCGGAATCGATCTCGCCAAAGCTCGTCGTCATCGTCTGCCTCCGTCGCCAAGGTTGCCAGGGAGCGACCTGTGAACGCACCACCGATCAACAACTTCGTACATGCTGAGGTGCGGAGCCCCCTTCGGCCTCGTGCTTCAATGACCGTGTGACCAGTTCGGATCCTCAGCGCGAATCGGCGGGTGCTGCTGGTCCCGTCAGGCTCGGTCGACCGAGCAAGGCGACAGAGCGGCGGGCGGAGATCGTCGATGCCTTCATCC
>JBEIIG010000146.1:0-2550 GCA_040380855.1 Acidimicrobiaceae bacterium
AGCGACGCTTCAGGCCCGTGCCCACGCCCACGATCAGCCCTCGAGCAGGGTGCCGTAGGCCACGGCGATCTGCGACGCGACGGCGGCGTTGTGGCGCACCAGGGCGAGGTTGGCGGTGAGGCTGCGCCCCTCGGTTCGCTCCACCACCTTCGCCAGCAGGAACGGGGTGACGTCCTGGCCCACCACGCCCATCGCATCGAGCTCGGCAAGTGCCTCGTCGATGGCATGGCTGATCTCGTGCACGGGTATCTCGTCGGCCGCTGGAATGGGGTTGGCGATGCTCACCCCGCAGGTGAGGCCGAGCACGTCCCACGTGGCGTGCAGGTGGGCAGCGATGGCCGCCGGGGTGTCGAGCCGGCGGGGTGCCGGGAAGCCGCTGTGGCGCGAGTAGAACGACGGGAACTCGTCGCTGCCGTGCACGATCACCGGCACACCCAGGGTCTCGAGTCGTTCGAGGGTGAGGCCGATGTCGAGGATGCTCTTCACCCCGGCCGACACCACGGCCACCGGGGTGGTGCTCAACTCGGTGAGATCGGCCGAGATGTCGAAGCTGCTGGCGGCGCCGCGGTGCACGCCGCCGATGCCGCCGGTGGCGAACACGCGGATGCCGGCCAGCGATGCCAGCCGCATCGTGGCGGCCACGGTGGTGGCACCGGTGCGGCGTGCCGCCAGTAGCCACGGCAGGTCGCGGGTGGTGGCCTTCAGCACGCCCTCCTCGGTGGCGAGCTGTTCGAGGTGGTCGTCGCCGAGGCCCACGTGGCAGCGGCCGTCGAGCACGGCGATCGTTGCCGGCACGGCGCCGTTGGCGCGCACGATGCCCTCCACGTCGCGGGCCATCTCCACGTTGGTGGGGTAGGGCATGCCGTGACTGATGATCGTGCTCTCGAGCGCCACCACGGGATGTCCGTCACCGATGGCGTCGGCCACCTCGGGTGTCATCACGAGGGCCGGACCGGTGCTCATGTGCGCATCTTCGCCAACTCGGCGATGATGATCGACCGCACCCGCTCGCGCAGTTCGGGCACGTCGGCCAACGTCATCCCCTCGGTGCTGATGGGGTCGAGCACGCGCACCTCGGCGTCGCTCACGCCCAGCCGCCAGTCGCCCTTCACCAACGCCGTGTCGGCACCGTTCACCACCATCGGCAGGATGGGGCAGCCGGTCTCGATGGCGAGGCGGAACGCACCGTCTTTGAACTCCTTCACCTCACCGGTCTTCGAGCGGGTGCCTTCCGGGAAGATCATCACGCTCACCTTCTTGTCGATGCGGTCGCGGCACGAGGCCATGGCGGCGACGATGCTGTCCTTCTGGCCGCGCACGAGGCGGATGTCGCCGGCCATGCGCATCATCCAGCCGACGAACGGGATGCGCAGGATGCTCTCTTTCGACAGCCACTTCATCTCCCAGGGCAGGTGCGAGATGAGCAGGATGTCGACGAAGCTCTGGTGGTTGGCCACCATCACATAGGGCCGACGCGGGTCGGTGATGATGTTGCCCGACGTGCGGAACGTCCAGAGCGGGTTCAGCACCTGGTGCACCACGGTGAGCTTGCGGAACAGGTAGCCCGGCGCGTAGCGGCCCTTGTCGAACGGGTAGGTGACCAGCAGCGTGACTGCCACCATCGGGGTCCAGATCAGCACGACGACACCGAGCACGAACCACGACCAGATCGACAGCACGGTGCGCGCCACGGGATTGTTCAGGAAGCGATGACGCCAGGTGGGTCGCCGGGCCGCCGAGCCGCTGAACGACTCGGTCGTGCCTGCGGCCGGGGCTGGCTCGGGTGTGGCTCCGGTCGGGGCTGGCTCGGGTGAGGCGGGCACGGCGTCCGCTGGCTCGGGTGAGGCGGGCACGGCGTCCGCTGGCTCGGTCATGGGCCCATCGTTGCACGCCACCACCCCCCCTCACCACCTCCCCTTCGCCCCCTCCCGTCCGTGAGCCTCGACCACGTGGGACCGTGGCCAGCCTCACGAATGAATCGGGTCCGTGAGCGTGGACCACGTGGGTGGGGGTCTGGGCTCACGGACGGGGTGGGTGTCGGGCGGGGGCGGACGGGTGGGCGGGTGACGGATAGGGTCGCGGTGATGACGCCGGAGATCCAGGAACTGTTCGACGCCGCCCGTGCCATCCAGCGCCGGGCGTACGCGCCGTACTCGAACTACCAGGTGGGCGCGGCAGTGCGCACCGCCAGCGGTGCCGTGTACGCGGGCTGCAACGTCGAGAACGCCGCCTATCCGCAGGGCTGCTGCGCCGAGGCCAGCGCCATCGCCGCCATGGTGGGCGCCGGCGAGCGCGAGATCGTCGAGGTGCTGGTGGTGGCCGACGGCGACCGGTTGGCGTCGTGTTGCGGCGGCTGCCGCCAGCGCATCCGCGAGTTCGCCGCGCTTCACACACCCATCCACACGTGCGGCCCCGACGGCATCCGGCTCACGCTCACGCTCGACCAGTTGCTGCCCTATTCGTTCGGGCCCGAGAACCTCGAGGGGTTCTAGATGTCGAGCCAGCGCCTGCCCCACCTCACGGCCAAGCTGCAGGGCTTCGGCACCACCA
>JBEIIG010000147.1:0-2472 GCA_040380855.1 Acidimicrobiaceae bacterium
CGGGTCAGGCGGGCGTGACCGGGCCGATGGGGCAGGCGTCGGCGAAACGCAGGCGCGTGCGCAGAGCGATGGCCATCAGCACGATCGACAGTGCGGCCAGCAGCGGCTGAACGGGCTCGAACCACTGCCGGGCGCCCACCGTGCCGAGGGCGATAACGACGAGTTTGTTGCACACCGGACAGCCCACTGCGAAGAACGACAGCAGCCCGGCGATGCCACCACGCCGGGCCGGACGCTCATCGTCGCCGGTCTCGGCGGAAGCACCGGATTCACGTACGTAGGTGGCGGCGAGCAGCCCACCGAGCACAGCCGTGACGACCAGGACCGGGTACGACCACCACGTCACGGGGACGGGCCGACCGAAGACCGGGTTGGGGATCACATCGGTGGGCAGGCCGACGAGGAGTGCCACCACCACCGCTGCTGCCCCGGCGATGAGCCAGCGGCGTGCACTCCAGGTGCGCAGGTGCTGCAATGCGGCGTCCACCCCGGCGAGCCTAGGACTCCGAACACTCGGCGACACGTCGGGGCCCGGCCGGCGCGACCCGGTTGCATGTCACTGACTCGGGCGTCGGGATGGTTCGTAGCCTCGGGGCATGCGTTCACGTCGTGCGGTTGTCGCTGCCCTCGTCTCTGTCGGCCTACTCGTCTCGGCATGTGGTGGCGACGAGCCGCCGACAACGGTTGCGGTCGACACGACGTCGGGTTCGACACCTGCCACTGCGGCCCCCGACGAACCCGCCGCCTGCACACCGCCTAGCGGTCGCGTGCCGCTCGACGCATCCGACCTGGGCAACGACCGCGACTGGGACGTCGTCAGCTTCGACGGCACGGTCATCCGTGCCCACTGGTTCCCGGTTGCCGGCGCCGATGCCCCCGCGCCCACGGTGCTGATGGGGCCGGGCTGGGCCAGCGCTGGCGATGTGGAGGTGGACGGCCGGGGCACGGCGGGCACCGTGTCGATCGGCGCCCTGCTCGACGCCGGGTACAACGTGCTCACCTGGGACCCGCGTGGGTTCGGCGAGTCGGGTGGCGAGGCGCAGATCGACAGCCCCGAGTTCGAGGGTCGCGACATCCAGCAGCTGATCGATTTCGTCGGGTCGCGTCCGGAGGCCCAGCTCGATGTCGCCGGCGATCCGCGCCTCGGGATGGTGGGCGCCTCCTACGGCGGCGGCGCACAGTTCATCGCCGCCGGCACCGATTGCCGAGTCGATGCCATTGTGCCGATCATCGCCTGGAACTCACTCGGCACGAGCCTGTTCAAAGGCGATGTGCCAAAGCTCGGCTGGGCCAACTTCTTGCTGTTGGCCGCACAGTTCGGCGATGGCAGCCTCGACCCCACCATCACTCGTGCCGCTGCCACCGCGAACAGCAGCGGCACGTTCACCGCTGCCGATGCGCAGTGGTTCATCGAACGCGGCCCGGCCGACGTGGTCGACGACATCAGTGCTCCGACGCTCATCATCCAGGGCACGGTCGACGGCCTGTTCACGCTCGACGAGGCGGTGGCCAACTACACCGCGCTGCGCGAAGCCGGCACCGAGGTGGCGATGCTCTGGTACTGCGGTGGTCACGGCATCTGTCTCACCGACGAGGGCGACACCGAACTCGTCGCCGCCGCAGCCATCGCCTGGCTCGATCGCCATGTGCGCGGTGATGCCGATGCGGCACCCGTTGCCGGCTTCGCCACCCTCGACCAGTTCGGCACGCTCCACAGCGCCGACGAGTTTCCCGACGATGCAGCCACGTCGCTCGTCGCCTCCGGGTCGGGGACGCTGCAGCTCGTCGAGGCCGGTGGCTCCGGCCCGGCCACCGCTGGAGGTGATGGAGGGTTCGACATCACCGCCGGGGTGATCCTGGCCATCACGCCCGGGCGGGCCGACAACGCCGTGAACGTGTCCATCCCGGCACCGACCGCCGAGTCGTTCGTGCTGGGTGCCCCGATGCTGTCGCTCACCTACTCGGGCACGGTGCCCGACGGCGAGCGCCCCACAGCGGTGTTCGCCCAACTGGTCGACGACACCACGGGCTCGGTGGTGGGCAACCAGATCACGCCCATCCCGCTGGTACTCGACGGGTCCGAACAGACGCTGCAGATCCCCATCGAGACCGTGGCCCACCTCCTGAAGCCGGGTTCGTCGCTGACGCTGCAGCTCGTCGCCACCACCGTCGCCTACGCCCAGCCGCGGCTGGGTGGTTCGGTCGAGTTCACCGACATCACCATCACGCTGCCGGTCACCACCGACCTGCGGCCTGCCGCCTGACCGACCGACGGCCTAGGCCCGGGTGGGGCGGCCGATGCGCACATCCAC
The DNA here is from genome assembly GCA_040380855.1 of Acidimicrobiaceae bacterium. Lineage (GTDB taxonomy): Bacteria > Actinomycetota > Acidimicrobiia > Acidimicrobiales > Ilumatobacteraceae > VFMC01. The sequence goes on from JBEIIG010000147.1 coordinate 2,313, forward strand.
CCCCGGCGACCAGCGCACTCGCGGCGCACCCTCGGGCTGCGGTAGACCGGCTGCGGCGACGAGTCGGTCGTCGAGGTGCAGCAGTTCGGCGTGGCGCAACGGCCAGGCCGGGTGGTCGACCGGGGCGTAGCGGAACCTGCCCCGCCGCGTGCCGGCGTAC
>JBEIIG010000148.1:0-2466 GCA_040380855.1 Acidimicrobiaceae bacterium
CGCGCCCGACGGCCGGTTCGTCGAGGTGCTCCGGCCGCTCGACACGGCTCCTGCGGTGCTGCCCGCAACGGCCCCGCACGGTGCCAGGGTGCCATGGCAGCAACAGGCCGGGGTCTGGAACGACTACATGAGATCGAGCATCAGCACCGGAAGCATCCTGGTGTTCGACTACGGCGTGGCTCGCACGGCCGAGCTGGCGGCGCGGCCATGGCGCGAGTGGCTGCGCACCTACCGGGGCCACGAGCGCGGCACGCACTACCTCCGCGACCCGGGCCTGCAGGACGTCACCGCCGATGTGGCCATCGACCAACTGCCCGAACCCGACGAGGTGCGTACCCAGGCCCAGTTCCTGCAGCGCTGGGGGATCGACGAACTGGTCGATGAGGGACGTGCCGCCTGGGCCGCTGCTGCAGCGGCGCCCACGGTGGCCGCTCTCGCGATGCGCAGCCGGGTCCGCGAAGCCGAGGCATTGCTCGACCCGGCGGGACTGGGCGGTTTTCTGGCCCTAACCTTCCGGGTCGCCTCGAGCGACCAGTAGCGTTCCTACATGTGGCATCCGACAAGACCGCCGGACCCGAGTCGGTAGAACTCGCCAAGCAGCACGCTGCCGAGACCGCCCCCGAGGAACCCGAGAGTCCCGCCGAGGCGGGGTCTGCCGACGACTTCATCGCGGCGATCTCCGAACCCGGGCACGATCACGACCATCATGCGCACGGCAAGGCGGGCACCATCGCGCTGGCCCTGGGTGCTCTCGGCGTGGTGTACGGCGACATCGGCACCAGCCCGCTGTACGCCCTGCGCGAGGCATTCACCGAAGACCACCACACGATGGTGGTCGACAGGGTGAATGTGTACGGCGTGGCGTCGTTGGCGTTCTGGTCGCTCATCATCGTCATCTCCATCAAGTACCTCGCGTTCGTGATGCGCGCCGACAACAAGGGTGAGGGCGGCATCTTGTCGCTCACCTCGCTGGTGATGCGCCGCCGGCAGCGCACGGTGGCCAAGTCAGGTCTGCTGGTGGCGCTCGGCATCTTCGGCACGGCGCTGCTCTACGGCGACGGGGCCATCACCCCGGCCATCTCGGTGCTGGCGGCCGTCGACGGGCTCACGTATGTCTGGACCGGGTTCACGGACTGGCTCGTCCCGATTGCCATCGTCATCCTCGTGGCGCTGTTCCTGGTGCAGAAGAAGGGCACCGGCGCTGTGGGCAAGGTGTTCGGCCCGGTGATGATCGTGTGGTTCGCCACATTGGCCGTGCTGGGTCTGCGTCAGGTGCTCGACCATCCCGAGATCATCAGCTCCGTGAACCCGGTGAATGCGGTGCGCTACTTCACCCACGAACCGCTGAAGGCGTTCCTGTCGCTCGGTTCCATCTTCCTCGTCGTCACCGGTGGCGAAGCCCTCTATGCCGACATGGGGCACTTCGGCCGCAAACCCATCATGTGGGGCTGGTACGGCATGGTGCTGCCGTCGTTGGTGCTGAACTACTGGGGTCAGAGCGCCTTCCTGCTGGCCAACCCCGAGCTGGTGGAGGAGAAGTTCTTCTTCCTCATGGCGCCCGATGCGCTCAGGCTTCCGCTCGTGCTGCTGGCCACCGCGGCCACCGTCATCGCCTCGCAGGCGCTCATCTCGGGTGTGTTCTCGCTCACGGCCCAGGCGGTGCAACTCGACTACCTGCCGCGTATCGAGATCCGCCACACCAGCCACCAGCACATGGGGCAGATCTACGTGCCGCTGGTGAACTGGCTGCTGATGGTGGCGTGCATCGGCCTGGTGCTCGGCTTCCGCACCGCGTCGAACCTCGCCGCGGCCTACGGCATCGCCGTCACGATGACCATGGCCATCACCACGCTCATCTTCTTCAAGGTGCTGGTCGACCGCTGGAACTGGCCGCGCTGGAAGGCGTACGTCGTGTGCGTGCCGCTGCTGGTCATCGAGATCGGGTTCGTCAGCGCCAACATGGTGAAGATCCCCAGTGGCGGCTGGTTCGCTCTAGCGGTGGCCATCATCTTGATGGTGCAGATGCAGACCTGGCGCCGCGGTCGCCAACTGGTGGCCGAGCGCATCCACCGCGGCGAGCGGCCGATCGTCGACGTGCTCGACAGTGCCACCGACATCAAGCGCGTGGCCGGAACCGCCGTGTTCATGTTCAAAGACCTCGGCAAGGCGCCGCCCGCACTGGTGAACAATCTGCGCCACAACAAGGTGCTGCACAAGACCACCCTCATCGTCTCGGTCGACACCGACGATGCGCCCCGCGTCGACCCCGACGAACGCTACGAGGTCACCAATGTCGAGCCCGGAGTGTTCCAGGTGCTGCTCACGTTCGGCTTCATGGAAGAGCCCGACGTCCCGGCGGCGCTGTCGCAGATCAACGTCCGCGGCATCGACTTCCGCCCCGAGGAAGCGACGTACTTCATCGGCCGAGAGTCGATCGTGGCCGGTAAGGCACCCGGCATGAACCCA
>JBEIIG010000149.1:0-2338 GCA_040380855.1 Acidimicrobiaceae bacterium
GCCATGGTCACCAGCGGCCCGGCGGCCACCAACATGGTCACCCCGCTGATGGACGCCTACATGGACTCGATCCCGATGGTGTGCATCACCGGCCAGGTGCCCACGTTCGCCATCGGCACCGACGCCTTCCAGGAGTGCGACACGGTGGGCCTCACCCGCAGCGCCACCAAGCACAACGAACTCGTGATGACTGCGCAGGACCTGCCCCTGGCCATCCGCCAGGCGTTCCACGTCGCCACCACCGGCCGCCCCGGCCCCACCTTGGTCGACGTGCCCAAGGACGTGCTGCAGAACACGATGGAGTGGTACTGGCCCACCGACGACGAGGTGGCCGACAGCCTGCCCGGTTACCGGCCCACCACGAAGGGTCATCCGCGGATGATCAAGGAGGCCGCGCGCATGATCCTGGCCGCCGAGCGGCCCATCATCTACGCCGGCGGCGGCATCTTGAAGGCACGCGCAGCCGAGGCGCTGCGCGAGCTGGCCGAGCTGGTCGACATCCACGTCGTCACCACGCTCATGGCCCGCGGCGCATTCCCCGACAGCCACCCGCTGTGCCTCGGCATGCCCGGCATGCACGGCAACGCCACCGCCATCACGTCGATGCAGAAGAGCGACCTGCTCATCACCCTCGGCGCCCGCTTCGACGACCGCATCACCGGCAAGGTGGCGGCGTTCGCCCCCGAGGCGAAGATCATCCACGTCGACATCGACCCCGCCGAGCAGGGCAAGGTGCGCCGCCCCGACGTGCCCATCGTCGGCGACTGCAAGTACGTGATCGAAGAGATCATCAAGGCCATCAAGGACCTGCTCGCCGGCGACACCGTGCAGGCCGACACCGGTGCGTGGAAGAGCCGCATCAGCGGCTGGCGCGAGCAGTTCCCGCTGTCGTACGAGCAGAGCGAGCCGGGCGAGGCCCTCAAGCCGCAGTACTGCCTCGAGAAGCTGCGCGACAGCGCACCGCAGGACACCATCCTCGTCAGCGGCGTGGGCCAGCACCAGATGTGGTCGAGCCAGTACTGGCGCTTCGACCAGCCCTACACCTGGGTGAACTCGGGCGGCCTCGGCACGATGGGCTTCAGCGTTCCCGCCGCGGTGGGCGCGAAGGTGGGCCGTCCCGACGCCACCGTGTGGGCCATCGACGGCGACGGCTGCTTCCAGATGACTGCGCAGGAACTGGTCACCGCCAGCGTCGAGCGCATCCCGGTGAAGGTGGCCATCTTGAACAACAGCTACCTCGGCATGGTGCGCCAGTGGCAGGAGATGTTCTACGACGAGCGCTACAGCGAGGTGTACCTGTCGCCCGACACGCCCGACTTCGTGAAGTGGGCCGAGGCGATGGGCTGCGTGGGCATCCGCGTCGACAGCCCCGAAGAGGTGCAGCCGGCCATCGACAAGGCCAACTCCATCGACGACCGCCCGGTCGTGGTCGACTTCCGGGTCGATGCCCGCGAGAAGGTGTTCCCGATGGTGCCGGCCGGCTACAGCAACGACGACGTGGTGCTGCCCGCGTCGCAGGAGATCAACCGGAAGGCGCTGCGATGTGCTCGATGACCAACCACCACATCCTGTCGGTGCTCGTCCAGAACCGGCCCGGCGTGCTGGCCCGGGTGTCGGGCCTGTTCGCCCGCCGCGGGTTCAACATCTTCTCGCTGGCCGTCGCGCCCGCCGAGGAGGAAGGTTTCAGCCGCATCACCGTCGTCGTCGACGTCGAGTCGACCCCGCTCGAGCAGATCGTGAAGCAGCTGTTCAAGCTGATCGAGGTCGTGAAGATCAACGAGCTCGACCCGCGTCGTTCGGTGGAACGCGAACTGCTGCTCGCCACCGTGCGCACCGGTGGTGTCGACGGTGGCAGCGACCTGCGTGGCCAGGTGGTCGAGCTGGTGAACATCTTCGAGGGGAAGATCCTCGCGGTGGGTGCCGAGGCCGTTACCGTGTCGCTCGACGGCCACCCCGACAAACTCGACGATTTCGAAGACCTGCTGAGCGGGTATGGCATCGTTGAGCTCCAGCGCACCGGTCGGGTGGCGCTACCGAAGATCGATCGTCAGGCCCGGCTCCGTGCCGTGCCCAGCAAGCAACAAGGAAAGGGAGCCTGAGATGGCCGCCAAGATGTATTACGAGTCGGATGCCGATCTGTCGATCATCCGTGGCCGCAAGGTCGCGATCATCGGCTACGGCTCGCAGGGTCATGCGCACGCGCTGAACCTGAAGGAGTCGGGTGTGCAGGTCGTCGTCGGCCTGCGCGAGGGCAGCAAGTCGGCCGCCAAGGCCGAGGCCGCCGGCCTGAAGGTGATGGGAATCGCCGAAGCCGCGAAGTGGGCGAACGTCATCATGA
>JBEIIG010000150.1:0-2177 GCA_040380855.1 Acidimicrobiaceae bacterium
CCCGTCACCCGCTCACGCATACGAGCCGTCCCATCGGGGGCGCCATCCACGTGCCCGAGGAGTGAGCTCCCGGGAAATCCCGTTCAGGACATCGGAAGCGGGATGAGTCGGAACACGGTGGCGAGGAAGCCGCAGACCACGTAGATCGACATCATCATCCAGGCCGTGGGCAGATGCCCGAATGGGATGGTGAACACCAGGAGCATCCCGAAACCGACGAGCAGTGCGGCGGAGGATTCGATGATGCGAGCCCACCAGGCGGCGCGCCAGCCGTGTGAACCGGTGGATCTCGCAGCGGGCGAGACCGTCATCGCACCAGTCGGATCATCGCCGCCCTCGGCCCGATGCGCAACGGTTCCCTCATCACTCTTCTGGCCCCACTGCTCGGAGGTGCCGAACAGCAAGGCGATGATGGCGAACGCGTACACGGTGTTGAGGAAGAGGTTGAAGAGCAGTTCCGGCACGATGGCGATCGACAGCAGCATGGCCCGCCAACCGCCGCGTCGCACCGACCAGGTCTGCTCGATCACGTACGTGACGGCTACGAGCACCCAGAACGGCACGAACGCATCGACACCCCCACCGACGGCGCTGGTGAGCGCAGCGAACAGGGTCACGAAGTAGAACGGCACGAACAGTACGCCGAGATAGGTGAGCGCCTGCTTGGTGATGTACGGCAGCGTGTAGGCGTGCAACCCATGGGCGAGGAGGTTCTCCATCGCGCCGCGCTGCCAACGACGTCGCTGCTGATACAGCATCTTCCATGTCGGCATGATCTCCGTGAAGACCAAACACTCCGCCGGTGAGACCGTCCGATAGTGCAGCGCCTTGAGGCACAACGTGAGTTCGTTGTCCTCGGTGAGCGCCGAGGTGTCGTAGACGCAGCCGGTGCCGCCGAGATCGGGAAGCGTGCCGTTGCGTCGGCCGTCCACGACAGCGCGCAGTGCGCCCACCGAGAACACCGAGCCGGTGCCGGTGATCACGAGTGCCCGCCCCTGGCGTCGACCGAGGTGGCGGGCGTAGCGCACGTATTCGTTGGTCTGCAGCTGACCGACCATGCTCGACACCTCGTCATCGGAGATGAAGATCCCACCGACGGCGCCCACCGCTCGACCCTGCTGTTTCCGCCACAGGCGCGTGGTCGCCGCCGCCACGAACCCATCCGACAGCTGGGTGTCGGCATCCATGAGCAGCACCGCATCGGTGGGATCGAGGAGCTGTAACACCTCGGCAAGCGCAAAGTTGAGGGCGCCAGCCTTCCGGGCACTGTTGTCGACGGTCTCCACGACGGAAGCACCCGCGGCGAGCGCGATGGCGACCGTCGCATCCGTGCAGTTGTCGGCCACAACGATCACGGCATCGACCGGTCGGGTCTGATTGGCCAGCGAACGCAGGGTGCGGGCGAGGCCGTGCTCCTCGTTGTGCGCCGGGATCACCGCGATCACGAATCGCACCAGTGATGGATTTGACGAGACCCGTTCGCCGATTGGTCGTTCGCCGCGCCCGACGCGTGCAGATGGTGGCGGCATAAAGCCACGTATATCTCTCTGCGCAGATTCTAATGTGCCCAGTGCTCGAGCGGTGGGGAGGGGATCGGCGTCAGGCAATGGGTTCGATCAGCAGGCGGGCCGCTCGATGCGACGAGTTGCGGGTGACGACCGAGATGGCCACATCAATGAGCCGCGTGTCGGTGCGCTCTCCGGCGAGTCGGAGTTGGGTGAAGGCGGCGTCGGCGTCGATGCTGAAGCGCTGGGCGATCATGCCCTTCGCCTGTTCGATGGTGTTGCGCTCCTCCACCACGAGATGGAGTCGGCGCGTGACCACAACGGCGTCGTCGTGCGGATCGGCCTGCAGCAATGCAATGGTGGCGGCGTCGGCGAGCGCCTGTGCCATGTTGAGTTCCTCGGTGCGCATCGGAAACTCGGCGAACAGGTTGAGCGCCCCCACCACGACACCCCGGGCGGCCAGCGGCACGGCGTACACCGCGAGGTAGCCCTGCGCCCGGGCGGCGGCGGCGAACGCCGGCCAGGGCCCGTCCGCAACGAGATCGGCATCGACCACCGCCTCTCCGGTGCGACAGCAGCGCAGGCATGGCCCCTCAACGTTCTGCACCTGGAAGAGGTCGAGCAGATGGGCAGAGTGGTTCGAGGACCCGATGACCTCGAGCTCGCCGCGCG
>JBEIIG010000151.1:0-2083 GCA_040380855.1 Acidimicrobiaceae bacterium
CGACATGAACGCGTGAGGGTCAAACCGGTACAGTCGTCTTGTCTTGGGGTGCAACGGTGCACGCCCATCGGAGTGTGGAGGATCCCCGTGAGCGAAGCGCCCGTCGCTCGACGACCCAAACGTGAGGTCCCGCCGCTTCCTGCCGATCAGGCCGCTGCCGTCGATGCAGCGCTCGAGGCCGGTGGCCGCGACCACACCCGCTTGCTCGTCGTGCTGCACCACCTCCAGCACAGCCTCGGCTACATCCCACCGGCAACGGTGCGGCCCATCGCCAAGGCCCTCGGGCTGTCGCGGGCCGAGGTGCACGGCGTGATCAGCTTCTACCACGACTTCCGCACCGAGCCCGGTGGGCAGCATCACGTGAAGGTGTGCCAGGCCGAGTCGTGCCAGGCCGCCGGTGGCCGCGACCTGTGGCCGTCGCTTGAAGCGGCGCTCGGCTGTGCTGCCGGCGCCACAGCCGCCGACGGTTCGGTCACCCTCGAGGTGGTGTACTGCCTGGGGTTGTGTGCCGCTTCGCCCGCACTGCTCGTCGACGACCACCCGGTGGGTCGACTCACCGAGGCCAAGGTCGCCCAGGTGGCCGCACGCGTGCGGAGGGCATCATGACCGTCTCGGTGTTCGTCCCCCGCGACGCGATCGCCCTGGCGATGGGCGCCGACGACGTCGCTGCTGAAATCGTCGAAGAAGCCGCTCGCCGCAACCTCGACGTGCGTGTGGTCCGCAACGGTTCACGCGGCCTGTTCTGGCTCGATCCGCTGGTCGAGGTCGACATCGACGGGGTGCGCCACGGCTACGGCCCGGTCGAGGCGGCCGACGTCGCTTCGTTGTTCGATGCCGGATTCCTCAGCGGTGCCGACCATCGCCTGGCGCTGGGTGCGGTCGAGTCGATCACCGAACTGGCTGCACAGACCCGGCTCACGTTCGCCCGGCACGGCGTGGTGGATCCTCGTTCGCTCGACGACTACCTCGCCCACGGCGGATACGACGGCCTGCGCCGTGCGCTGGCGATGACCCCCGATCAGCTGCTCACCGAGATCGAGGCTTCGGGCCTGCGTGGCCGCGGCGGCGCAGCGTTCCCCACCGGTATCAAGTGGCGCACCGTGGCCAACGCTCCGGCCACGCCCAAGTACGTGGTGGCCAACGGCGACGAGGGCGACTCGGGCACCTTCGCCGACCGGATGATCTTCGAAGGCGACCCGTTCTGCCTGCTGGAAGGCATGACCATCGCCGCTCATGCGGTGGGCGCCACCCACGGCGTCATCTACATCCGCTCCGAGTACCCGCACGCCATCGCCACCACGCAGGCCGCCATCGATGCAGCCCGGGCAGCGGGTTGGCTCGGCTCGTCCGTCGCCGGGCAGGCGTTGTCGTTCGACGTCGAGATCCGCGTGGGCGCTGGCGCCTACATCTGCGGTGAGGAGACCTCGATGCTCGAGAGCATCGAGGGCAAGCGCGGCCTGGTGCGCTTCAAGCCGCCGCTGCCGGCCATCGAAGGCCTGTACGGCAAGCCCACGGTCGTCAACAACATCCTCACGTTCGCCTCGGTGCCGTGGATCGCTGCCAACGGTGGCGACGCGTATGCGGCACACGGGGTGGGCCGGTCGAAGGGCACGCTGGCCGTGCAGTTGGCCGGCAACGTGGCGCGCGGTGCGCTGGTGGAGGTGCCGTTCGGCGTCACCTTGCGCGACCTCATCGACCGGTTCGGTGGTGGCACACGCAGCGGCAAGGCGCTGCGTGCCGTGCAGGTGGGTGGCCCGCTGGGCGCCTACTTCGACGGAGCCGGTCTCGACGTCGCCCTCGACTACGAGGCCATCAGCGCGGCCGGTGGCCTGCTGGGCCACGGCGGCATCGTGGTGTTCGACGAGTCGGTCGACATGGCCGTGCAGGCCCGGTTCGCCATGGAGTTCTGCGCAGCCGAGAGTTGCGGCAAGTGCACGCCGTGCCGCGTCGGCTCAACCCGCGGGGTGGAGTTGATCGACCGCATCTCGGCCGGCACCCGGCGCGACGCCAACCATCAGCAACTGCTCGAACTGTGCGACGTGCTCGAGCACGGCTCGCTGTGCGCGCTCGGCGGCCTCACGCC
>JBEIIG010000152.1:0-2053 GCA_040380855.1 Acidimicrobiaceae bacterium
GACTGGGGCTCGAAGGCGGCGTCACCCTCGGCGCGGTAGCGGGCGACGAGCTCGTACACCCAGGACCGGGACAGCCCGTAGGCCTTGGCGACCTCGGCCGGGCGACGGCCCTCCAACATGACAGCAGTGATCACCAGACGGGCCTTGGACACACCGCCGACAGTTACCGATGACGCGCGACATCTGTCCGGTATGTCGTGATACAACACACCCTCAGCTCCACAGGTTGCACGGTCCGAACCCGCATCAGGGTTCGGACCGTTGCAGTTTTCCGGTGGAGTGCGGCCTGACATCGCGGCGTGGCGCCGTTGGTGGCACGATTTCAGGGTCATTCGCCGACCCCGATGCCTCCGAGACCCGCCCTGTACTCCCGAACCCGCCTCCTCATCGTGATGGCCGCCGCAGTGGCGCTGATCTCGTCGTCGTGCAGTTCCGGAGCATCCGGTGCCGAGGCTGCCGTGACGACTGCGGCCGTTGCGGTGGGATCGACCACTGTGGCGCCCACGACCACCCTGCCGGCACCGGTGTGCGTCGTGCGGGCCAAGTACGGCGACTCGCTCACGTCCATCGCCGAGCGCAACGGCATCACCCTCGAGCAGCTCGTGCAGGAGAACCTGATCGACCCTGCCGACACGTTCTTCCCGGGTACCGAGTTCGACGTGTGCGTCGGCGACAGCGTCGACCCGGCCGACCTCACGCTCGTGGCACCGCCGCCCGATGCGGTGATGCGCCAGCAGACCGAGCTGAACGAGCTGTTCTCGACCACCTCGATGCTGCCGCTGGTGGTCGACGGCGACCCCGGCAGGTTGACCCGCCAGGCCATCTGCGCGGCGCGCATGGGCCTCGGTCTACCGGTACACAACCGCTATCTGGTGCCGGGCAGCGAGGAGGAGGCGGCCATCTTCGCCAGCACCGGACTGAATATCCCTGAAGGTGCGCCCACCGACGACGACAGATGGATTCTCGTCGACCAGCGCTGCCAGGTGATCTTCATCGGCGAGGGTGCCGACCGCGTGGTGGATGTCTTTCCGACATCGACGGGCGAGCCGGGCCACGAGACCTTCAACGTCCGCGCCCGTGCCTTCCGCTTCGACCCTGCCATCGACAATGACGGATGGCACGACAGCTCGAGCTTCCCCGTGGAGATCGACAACCCGCTGAACGGCAACATGTACAAGCCCATCTACTTCAACGAGGGGCAGGCCATCCACGGTGCGGAGTACATCCCGCCGTGGCCGCGCAGCAAGGGCTGCGCCCGTACGTTCCCGAAGCACCAGGACAAGATCATCGAGTGGCTCGGCCTGCAGGACATGACCGAGGCCACCTGGAAGGCGAGCGAAATCGGTGTGACCGTCGTGGTGCAGGGTCGCTACACCGATCTGCCCGACACCCCTGACGTCGCCCCCTGACGTCACCCGCCCGGGCGCACCTCGTCGAGCACGGCGGCGATGCGCGCGGTGTCGGTGTCGGGCACCCCGGCGGCGGCGGCGAACTCGGGCCAGTGGCGCACGGCCGCCACCACGTCGCGGACGATGCGGCGGTAGCCGGGCACGTCGTGCCGTTCGCCCACGGCGTGCAGGTCGGCCGCGGTGATACCGGTTGTCTTGCCGTTCACGTCCATCAGGTGCTGACGCAACCACTGGTTCGACGAGTCGTGGGCGAACGTGACGTCGTAGGCGGGTGCCAGCTCCCAACCCGCGTCGGGGCGGCGGAGGAACGACAGGTTGCGGGTGTGGTCGTCGTTGTTGGCCGCGGCCACGTTGAACACCATCCGGCGGAACGCCTCGGCCGTTGCGTCGGGCGGCAGGCCGAGCAGGCGCACGGTCTGCAGGTACTGGTCGTAGCCGTGGGCGCCGATGAGGTTGAAGTCGAGGTGGGCGAGGCCGCACAGCGAGATGACGTGGTACTTCTCGCCGGCCGGTCCGCGGTCGAAGCGGCGGGTGACGAAGTGGCGGCGCGAAACCTCGTCGAGCAGGCGTCACTCGGTCATCTCGATACCGGCCGCCAGCGCCATCTGAGAGTACGCGTACTCGATGCGGCCGAAGGCCATGCC
>JBEIIG010000153.1:0-1960 GCA_040380855.1 Acidimicrobiaceae bacterium
GGCGCCGAGCCAGCGATGCACGCGGTACACGCGGTCGAGCCCGCCGAACCATCGCTCGAACGGGCGGATCCGTACGGCCAGCACGAACGTCCATGCCATGGCCACGATCGACACCGAGCCGATGTACAACCCGAACGACACATCGCCCCGCTTGCCGGAGGTGCCGGCGAAGGCGGGCCAACTGCAGAACACCGTGGCGAGTACCAGCACCGGACCCACCCAGTGGACGCCGAGCCGGGGAGGGTGCGGCCTGGAGGGGCGCACCAGCCGCCAGTCGGCACGGGTGCCCGCCAGTGAACGGAGAGAGCGGAGATGCGACGAGATCGGCACGGAACGGAAACGCTAGGGCCGGACCGGGTCAGGCGGGCGTGACCGGGCCGATGGGGCAGGCGTCGGCGAAACGCAGGCGCGTGCGCAGAGCGATGGCCATCAGGACGATCGACACTGCAGCCAGCAGCGGCTGAATGGGCTCGAACCACTGCCGGGCTCCGACCGTGCCGAGGGCGATGACGACGAGCTTGTTGCACACCGGACAGCCCACTGCGAAGAACGACAGCAGCCCGGCGATGCCACCACGCCGGGCCGGGCGCTCGTCGTCGCCGGTGTCGGTGGAAGCACCGGATTCGCGCACGTAGGTGGCGGCGAGCAGCCCGCCGAGCAGCGCTGTGACGACCAGGACCGGGTACGACCACCACGTCACGGGTACGGGTCGGCCGAAGACCGGGTTGGGGATCACATCGGTGGGCAGGCCGACAAGGAGTGCCACCACCACGGATGCTGCGCCGGCGATGAGCCAGCGGCGTGCACTCCAGGTGCGCAGGTGCTGCAATGCGGCGTCCACCCCGGTGAGCCTAGGTCTGCGGCTACCGGGAGACACGTCGGACCCCGGGTCGGGCGACCCGGTTGCATGTCACTGACTCGGGCGTGGGGATGGTTCGTAGCCTCGGAGCATGCGTTCACGTCGTGCGGTCGTCGCTGTCCTCGTCTCTGTCGGCCTGCTCGCCTCAGCATGTGGTGGCGACGAGCCGCCGTCGACGGTTGCGGTCGACACGACGTCGGGTTCGACACCCGACAGCGCAGCGCCCGGCGGGTCCACCGTCTGTACACCGCCCAGTGGTCGCGTGCCGCTCGACGCATCCGACCTGGGCAACGACCGCGACTGGGACATCGTCAGCTTCGACGGCACGGTCATCCGCGCGCACTGGTTCCCTGCTCCGGACGCAGGCGCCGATGCCCCCGCGCCCACGGTGCTGATGGGGCCGGGCTGGGCCAGTGCCGGCGATGTCGAGGTGGACGGCCGGGGAACGGCGGGCACCGTGTCGATCGGCGCCCTGCTCGACGCCGGGTACAACGTGCTCACCTGGGACCCGCGAGGGTTCGGCGAGTCGGGTGGCGAGGCGCAGATCGACAGCCCCGAGTTCGAGGGTCGCGACATCCAGCAGCTGATCGATTTCGTCGGGTCGCGTCCGGAGGCCCAACTCGATGTCGCCGGCGATCCGCGCCTCGGGATGGTGGGTGCCTCCTACGGCGGCGGCGCACAGTTCATCGCCGCCGGCACCGATTGCCGAGTCGACGCCATCGTGCCGATCATCGCCTGGAACTCACTCGGCACGAGCCTGTTCAAGGGCGATGTGCCGAAGCTCGGCTGGGCCAACTTCTTGCTGTTGGCAGCGCAGTTCGGTGGCGGCAGCCTCGACCCCACCATCACGCGTGCCGCCGCAACCGCCAACAGCACGGGCACCTTCACCGATGCCGACGCACAGTGGTTCATCGAGCGCGGCCCGGCCGAGGTGGTCGACGACATCAGCGCTCCGACGCTCATCATCCAGGGCACCGTCGACGGCCTGTTCACGCTCGACGAGGCGGTGGCCAACTACACCACGCTGCGCGAAGCCGGCACCGAGGTGGCGATGCTCTGGTACTGCGGTGGTCACGGCATCTGTCTCACCGACGAGGGCGA
>JBEIIG010000154.1:0-1896 GCA_040380855.1 Acidimicrobiaceae bacterium
CGAACCGGTCGCTGCGCTGAAGCGGGCGTTGCGGAAGAACCTGACGTCGAGCAACGGGTCGTCACGACGCGATTCGTACCGGATGAACAGCACCAGCGCCGAGATCGCGATGGCGAATCCAGCGGTGCTCTTGGCGCTACCCCAGCCCCAGTGCGGCGACTCGATCACTGTGAACACGAGTACGCCGACCGCGACAATCGACAAGATCAGGCCGGCGACGTCGAACCGGCCGCGATGCTCGTCGCGCGACTCCGGGATGAGGAAGCGGCCCACCGCCAGCGCCAGCACCACGATCGGGATGTTCACGAGGAACACCGAGCCCCACCAGAAGTGCTCGAGGAGGAATCCCCCGACCACCGGGCCGAATGCGACTGCCATGCCCGACACGGCCGACCACAGGCCGATCGCCTTGGCCCGCTCGACCGGATCGACGAACAGGTTGGTGATGATGGCGAGCGTTGCGGGAAAGACGAGGGCGGCACCGATGCCCATCGCGCCGCGCCACAGGATCAACTCATTCGCAGAGCCCGCGAACGCGCCGAAGCCACTGAAGATTGCGAAGAGCACCAGGCCGATCTGCAGTACCCGCTTTCGACCCAACCGGTCGCCCAAGCCGCCGCCTGCGAGCAGCAGACACGAGAACACGAGCGCGTACGCATCGACGATCCACTGCAGCGAGGTGACCGATGCATCGAGTTCCTTCTGGAGCGTGGGGAGCGCGACGTTCACGATGAGGTTGTCGACGACGACCAGGAACACACTGGCGCTGAGGACAGCGAGTACCCACCAGCGGCGTTCGTACGCGCGCTGGTGCTGCTCCGATGCATGGGCGGTGTGGGAGGCGGCAAGCGACATGCTTGACAGTGTCTACGCGTGGACTTGACGTTGTCAAGCACCTACGCTGTCACCATGTCCGTCCAGCGATCAGTCCTCGATGCAGCGCTCGAGATCATCGCCGTCGACGGGCCCGACGCGGTGTCGATGCGCGAGGTGGCTCGGCGCGCCGGTGTGAGCCATCAGGCGCCCTATCACCACTTCTCCGATCGGGCGGGCATCTTTGCCGCGATCGCGGCCGAAGGTTTCCGGACGCTTGCCGACGAGTTCCAGGCGGTGATGGCCGACAGCGTGCACCCGTCGCGGAGTTGCTTCGCGACCTATGTACGACTGGCGATGGAACATCCCGGTCACTTCCGCGTGATGTTCCGGGCCGATCTGAGTGGCGTCCTCACACACGAAGGCACTGGCGCTGCGGCCGACGCTGCGTTTGCTGCACTGCTCGAGATGGTGGCGCGCGTCACCGGTCGGCCCGCCGATGGTGTTGCGTCGTTCACCTGGGCCTCGCTGATGTGGTCGAGTACCCATGGCTTGGCCACGTTGCTCATCGACGGTCCGCTCGCCTGTCGGCTCCCGCCTGGCGTCACCGTCGAGGAACACATCGACGATGTGGTGGGGCTCATGGGTGAGATGGTCGAGCGCCAGGCAGCATCGATGGGGTTGGTGCCCGGCCACTGAGTGGCCATCGCCGTTTGTGCGGGCCAACGGGTACCCGTACCGAGCGGCGCCCGGCCCTCAGGTGGCCAGGACGAGCCAGGTGTCGGGGTCGACCAGGCGGCCCATGTGCACGTCGATGCGGAGTTGCTCGCCCTCGGCGAACTCGCGGTCGAGGCGGTACAGGCGGTTGCCCCAGCTGGTGACGGGGCCGAGGGGTGAGGTGGACAGCACGGTGTCGTCGTCGAACACGGCCTCGAACCAGATGCACGTGCCGTCGACGATCATGTCGGCCGACGCGGTGCGCTCGACGACGAAGTCGGTGGGCAGCGCATCGGCGCCCGCCAGCGTGTCGAGGTCGAACTCGAGGATCGGGGTCGGCGTGCCGAAGGTGGCCGCCACCGACCC
>JBEIIG010000155.1:0-1893 GCA_040380855.1 Acidimicrobiaceae bacterium
GGCATGGGCACTGCCACCATCATCGAGCGCATCTGAGCCGACGGTCGCCCGGTTAGCGTGGCGCCATGCGTCTCACGCCCACCGACCGAGACCGCCTGCTCATCTTCACCGCCGCCGAACTGGCCCGCACCCGCCGGGCCCGTGGCCTGCGGCTGAACATCCCCGAGGCCACGGCGCTCATCGCCGACACTGTGTGTGAAGCCGCTCGCGACGGCGCGCGGCTGATGGAGGCCGCAGCGGCCGGTGCTGCCGTGCTGGGCCCCGACGACGTGCTGCCCGGTGTGATCGACGTGGTGACCGAGGTGAAGGTGGAGGCGGTGTTCGACGACGGCACCCGCATGGTGGTGGTGCGCAACCCGTTCGGCGCAGCGGCCGGCCTGGGCGACGATGCGCCCGGCGCGGTGATGCCGGCCGAACGGCCGATCAGTGACGAGCCGGCCGACCTGGTGCGCCTGAGTGTGGTGAACACTGGCGACGTACCGGTGAGCATCACGTCGCACTTCCACTTCTTCGAGGTGAACCCGCGGCTGCAGTTCGACCGGGCCGCCGCGTACGGCCGCCACCTCGCCATCCCGGCCGGTGCCTCGCTGCGATTCGATCCCGGCGCCACCGTCGAGGCCCCACTGGTGCCCATCGGCGGCGCACGCGTGGCCATCGGGTTCGCCGGTCTCGTCGACGGCCCGCTCGACGCACCCGGCGCGAAGGAAGCAGCGATTGCCAGGGCCGCGGCGCAGGGCTACCTGGGGGCCGAGGTATGAGCCGTCACTCGCACCCGCCCGAGCACACCGACCCGGGCGACATCACCCCGGCCGCGTACGCCGCCATCCACGGCCCGACGGTGGGCGACCGGGTGCGCCTCGGCGACACCCGCCTGGTGGTGGAGATCGAGTACGACGCGCAGCAGCACGGCAACGAGTTCCTCGTCGGCTTCGGCAAGACCGCCCGCGACGGCCTGCTGCTGAAGGCCGCCAGCGTGGCCGACACCTGCGACCTGGTCATCTCGAACGTGGTGGTCATCGATGCGATGCACGGCATCGGCAAGGTGTCGATCGGCATCCGCGACGGCCGCATCAGTGGCATCGGCCGGGCCGGCAACCCCGACACGATGGACGGTGTCGACGTGGTGGTGGGCACCGGCACCACCATCGTCTCGGGCGAGGGGCTCATCGCCACCGCCGGGGCCATCGACACCCATGTGCACCTGATGTCGCCGCGCATCATGGAGGCGTCGCTCGCCTCGGGCGTCACCACCATCATCGGCCAGGAGTTCGGCCCGGTGTGGGGCGTGGGCGTGAACTCGCCGTGGGCGCTGCGCCATGCGTTCAACAGCTTCGACCAGTGGCCCGTGAACATCGGCTTCCTGGCCCGCGGTTCGTCGAGCGTCGACGCGCCGCTGGTGGAGGCACTGGTGGAAGGTGGCGCCTGCGGGTTCAAGGTGCACGAAGACATCGGGGCGCATACCCGCGCGCTCGACACCGCCCTGCGGGTAGCCGACGAGTACGACGTGCAGGTGGCTCTCCACACCGACGGCCTGAACGAGTGCCTCAGCGTGGAAGACACCCTCGCCGTGCTGGGCGGCCGCACCATCCACGCCTTCCACATCGAGGGATGCGGCGGCGGGCACGTGCCCAACGTGATGAAGCTGGCCGGCGTGCCGAACGTGCTCGGCTCGTCGACCAACCCCACGCTGCCGTTCGGGCGCGACGCGCTCGACGAGCACTACGAGATGATCTTCGCCTGCCACGGCCTGAACCATCAGTCGCCGTCCGACCATGTGATGGTGGCCGACCGCATCCGCGGCGGCACGATGGGCGCCGAGGGTGTGCTGCACGACCTCGGCGTGATCGGCATCACGTCGAGCGACGCCCAGGGCATGGGCCGTGCGGGCGAGAC
>JBEIIG010000156.1:0-1874 GCA_040380855.1 Acidimicrobiaceae bacterium
CGTCGACTCGACATCGTCCACGCGCACGCGCCGGTCCCAGCGGTTGCCCGCGAGGTCGGCGCGTGTGACCGTGCACGCCACTGCGGTGCCGTCGGCCCGGAGCACCGGGTCGGTGGGCACCACAGCGCTCAGCACCTGCAGGGCCAACTCCATGCGCTGTTCGTAGCAGGTCAGGCTTCGGGCATGGGCACGGGATCGCCCACGTAGACGAACCGCGCTGTCGCCGTGTCGAACACGGCCTTGGTGTACGTGACGTTGGGCTGACGACCCTGCGTCCAGTCGACCGAGTTGGTCAGCGCCGCAGTGTCGACTGTCGATGCAGTGAGCCCTGCCACCATCTGGTCGCGGTCGATGGCGCCCGGCAGGTCGGCCAACATCAACTCGAGGGCGAAGAACGTGCTGCACACATCGAGCTGCGAGGCCAGTTCACCGAGGTTGCCCGGTGCGGGGAAGCCGACCGCGGCGTACTTGTCGAGGCACTCCTGCGCCTTCGGGCCCAGCTTGGCCGGATCGAGTTCGAACGTGTCGAGCGAGGCGGCCCAGCCGGCGGCGATGACGTTGGCCATCTGTCCGGCGGGCGGGTTCATCGTGCTCATCGCCCCGAACTCGTTGTTGGTGTTCAGCACCCAGGTGGGCGTGAGACCCTGCTTGTCGGCTTCGGCCATCATCAGCACCACGGGGATGAACCCGGTCGACAGGTTGAACACGGCGGTCACCCCGTCGGCCTTCCACTGCAGCACGGCGTTGGGCAGTTCCGACAGGGCGGTGCCCTCGTCGGCCGCCGACCGGACGCACGTGCCCGCGAAGGCCGACACCGTTGCGCCAGCCGCTTCGAGCGCCGGCTTCAGCGTGTTCTCGAACACAGCGCTCTGCGCCTCGCAGCCGGGATAGGCCACACCCACCGTGTCACCGGCATTCAGCTTGCCCTCGGCCACGGCCAGGTCGACGGTGGCGAGCGCGGCCCGGTCGAACGTTGCGGCCTGCGGGTTCACGTGGCCGGGGAACTGCTCGAGGCTTGCCTGATCGAGGCCGGTGAAGCCACGCCCGAACAAGATGGCGCCGGCGTCGGTGGCGCAGGTGTTGAGAATGGGGTCGTTGGTGCCGACGACGACGTTGGCAACGGTGTCGCCAGCGAAGTAGGCCTCGCAGCGCTCCTGGTTCTTCACGTCGCTCGGCACGTCGCCCGTGGGTGCGGTGTAGGTGACGGGCACGATCGTGTGGCCGTTGATGCCGCCTGCTTCGTTGTAGGAATCGATGAGCGCGACGTAGTAGTCCTCGTTCAGCAGGCTGGTGTTCTGACCGCTCACGCCGTACTTCTCGCGGGTGGCGTTGATGTCGCCGCTCGACAGGTCGAAGCCCAGCGTGATGTCGGCGGGCGGGCCGGCCTCGGTGGTGGGCGGTGCCGTATCGGGGGCCGCCGTCGTGGGTGCCGCGGTGTCGGGGGCGACGGTGTCGGGTGCTGCGGTCGTCGGCGCTGCCGTGGCGGGTGCCGAGTCGGTGGTCTCTCCACCCGACGCGCCACAGGCGGCGAGCACGAGGGCGAGGGTGAGGCTGGCGGCAGCTGTGCGGTGGCGACGCTGAGCGGGTGCGGTCATGGGCCCATCATCCCGCGCCACCGCGGAGCGGGAGTTGGTCGTCGCTACCAATCGGGCCTGGTGGTTCGGTGGCGCCGCCCGAACGGCAGACTGCGGCGGTGGGTTCCAATGGGTCGATGACGACGGTGACGTTCCGGTATCGGCGCAAGCCCGGCGAGGGCCCGGTGCTGATGGTGTCGGGGTTCGTGCAGGGCGGTCGCGACGAGCGGCTGCTGCACCCGGTGCCCGGCACCGACCTGGTCGAGCGCTCGTACGACCTGCCCGACGACTACCTCGGCA
>JBEIIG010000157.1:0-1831 GCA_040380855.1 Acidimicrobiaceae bacterium
CACGTGGATGGGGGCCCGCTGGTACACGCCGGGCACCGCCACGTTCCGTTCCCGCGACACCGTCTACGGCCTCCTCACCACCCCGGTGTCGTTGAACCGGTACACGTACGCCCACAACAACCCGATCCGCTACTGGGACCCTGATGGGCGGTGCGTGGAATGCGCTGCGTTCGCGACGATCAACGGCTCCGCGGCGCAGCTCGGTAAGAGCGACGAGTTCGATCGTTGGGTCAGCGACTACGAGGCGAAGACCCGGGCGGCAGCGAAACGCCAGTACGACGCCCACCAACGCGAGCTCCGCGCGCAAGCCGATTGGCTCGCGCACGTCGACCGGCTCGCCGTCACCGACCCCGCCGCCTACCAGCGACTCCAAGCCGACATCTTCCTCGCCGGCTGCAACCGTGCCTGCCTCGACGGCATCAGCAACGCGTTCGCCACCGCAGCCGCTGAACTCCACACCACCGCGACCGTCGCGGACATCCGCTCCTCGGCTCCGACACCGAGCCCGACCGGTGTCCGCCAGCAGCCGATGGTGAGCCACCCCGGGTTTCGTGCAGTGCGTCTCAGTTGGTGCCGACGGTGTCGGCGGGGGTGGTGTTGCGAAGGTACCAGTGGGCTTCGTGCTCGAGGGGTGGGGTGTCGCCGAGGGCGCTGTGGAGTCGGGCGGCGTTGTACCAGTCGATCCACTCGACGATGGCGAGTTCGGTGCGGGTCCGGGTGCGCCAGGGGCCGTGGCGGTGGATCAGCTCGGCTTTGAAGGTGCCGTTGAGCGCTTCGGCCATGGCGTTGTCGTAGCTGTCGCCGACGCTGCCGATGGAGGCGGCGATGCCGGCGTCGCCGAGGCGGTCGGCGTAGCGGATCAAGGTGTATTGGCAGCCGGCGTCGCTGTGGTGCACGAGCTCGCCGTTGGTGAGGTCTCGTCGGGCGATGGCCATCTCGAGGGCGTCGAGGACCAGGTCGGTGCGGAGGTGGTCGGCGATCTGCCAGCCGACGATGGCCCGCGAGTACACGTCGAGGACGAACGCGACGTACAGCCAACTCTGCCAGGTCGACACGTAGGTGATGTCGGCCACCCACAGCTCGTTGGGTCGCGTTGCCTCGAACTGGCGGTCGACGAGGTCCGGTGGCCGCGCTGCGGTGTCGTCGGCGATGGTCGTGTGGCGCTTCTTGCCGCGGACGACGCCGCCGATGCCCATCTCGGCCATGAGCCGCTCAACGGTGCAGCGGGCGATCTCGTAGCCCTCGCGGCGCAGCGCCTTGTGAACCCGCCTCGGCCCGTAGCAGCTGTAGTTGGTGACCCACACGACTCGGATCTTGATCTTGTGGGCCTCGTCGCTGACCGACCGCGCGGACGCGGGCCGGCTCTTCGCGGCGTAGTAGGTGCGCTCGTTCAGCTCGATCGACGCGCAGATCGCCGAGACCGGCCAGGTGTCTCGGTGCTCGTCGATGAACCGGATCATCACCTCGAGCGGGGGTCGGCCTCCTTCGCGAAAGTAGGTGGTCGCCGCCTTGAGGATCTCGATCGTGCGCTGCTGGTCGGCCACCTCCTTGCGCAGCTTCTTGATCTCGGCCAGCTCCTCGGTGCTCGGCCCCGACTCCAGGCCCCGGTCGATGCGGGCTTGCTTCACCCAGTTCCGCAGCGTCTCGGGGGAGCCGATCCCGAGGTCGCGGGCGACGTCGGGGATCCTGCGTCCCCGCTCGATCACCTCATCGATCGCCCGGCGGCGCAGCTCGTCGCTGTACTTGCTCGGTCGTCCCATGACAGCAGTCTCCTCTCCCCGGACCCGAAGGCCCAGGAATCGGCACTGCACCAAACCCGGGGTGGCTCACC
>JBEIIG010000158.1:0-1703 GCA_040380855.1 Acidimicrobiaceae bacterium
CGTCACCGCCACCGAAGCGACCACCAACGGGTACATCACCGTCTACCCGTGCGGCACCAGGCCACTCGCCTCGAACCTCAACTACACCGCAGGCCAGACCATCGCCAACACCGTCATCACACCCGTCGACGCCAACGGCAAGGTCTGCCTCTACGCACACGGCACCACCCACCTGCTTGCCGACGTCACCGGCTGGTTCCCCACAACCACCAGCTGACACCAGCAGCACCACAGCCGCTTCGGTGAGGGTCAGTTGTACTGGCCCTCACCGAAGATGGCGCTGGCCCGCTCGGTGACCGACTCGAGATCGGCAGCCAAGCGGGCGACGTTGGCGGCATAGCGCTGGCCGTCGTCGTGAGTGTGGGCCACGCTCAGCGTCCACGACTCGCTCTTGCCCCACGGCGGCAGGAACACCCCACCATTGAACTGGTAGAGGAAATGGCAGTGGCTCACCGCCAGATCGATGCCCAGGAACTCGCGGTAGTTCGTGGCCGGCGTGCCGTGGAACACCACCGAGCCCTTGAAGCCGTACACCGAGCCGTAGCAGGGCTGCCCGTGGGCGGTGAGGGCGGCCGTGCTCTCGGCCAGCATCGCCCGGCCGATCTCCTCGGCCTTCACGTACACATCGGGCGTGAGCACCTCGGTGAGCACCGCCCGGGCCGCGGCCATGGTGAGCGGATTGCCGTTGAACGTGCCCACCTGGTCGTAGCGGCCATCGGTGATGGCGCCCATCACCTCGGCCGTGCCACCGATAGCACCGCACGGCACACCGCCGCCCAGCGCCTTGGCCAGGCACACGATGTCGGGCTGCACGCCGTACATCGCGGTCACGCCACCGGGGTGCACCACCAGGCCGGTCTTCACCTCGTCGAACGTCAGCAGCACACCGTGCTTGCGGGTGAGGGCGCGGATGCCCTCCAGATAGCCAGGAGCGGGCGGGATGATGCCGGCGTTCATCATCATCGGCTCGATGATCATCCCGGCCACCTTGCCCTCGTGCTCCACCAGGCAGCGCTCGAGCGCGACGAGGTCGTTGAACGGCACGATGCGCACCAGGTCGGCCATCTGCTGGGGCACGCCAGCGCCCGGCACGCGATACGGCTCGTCAACCGGACCGAGTTGGTCGGTGGAGCGGAAGATCGACACCACCGCCGCGTCGTGGTGCCCGTGGTAGCTGCCCTCGATCTTGATGACCAACTGCCGCCCGGTGATGACGCGCATCAGGTGGAACGCGTCCATCGTGGCTTCCGAGCCCGAGTTGCCGAAACGCCAGTACGGCAGGCCGAACCGCTCGGCCAGTGCCTCGGCCACGACGATCGAGTCCTCCGTCGGCTGGGCGAAGTGCGTGCCCTGGGTGACACGCCGCTGGACGGCCTCCACGACTGCCGGGTTGGCATGGCCCACCACGTTCACGCCGTAGCCGGCATGCATGTCGACGTACTCGTTGCCGTCGACGTCCCACACGTGGCCGCCGAGGCCGTGACTCACCCACACCGGTGTCGGTCGCGAACTGGCCCAGCTGCTGCACACGCCACCGGGCATCACGCCGCTGGCCCGCTCGTACAGTTCGCGAGAGCGGGTCATGCGCGACATGAACGCGGCCTCTTCGCGGGCGACCAGCCCGTCGAGGGTGGTGATCGGAGCTTCGGTCTGCGTCATGGCGCCTCCCCAGGGTCGCACCGTTATTGGCAACTTGGTCAATA
>JBEIIG010000159.1:0-1632 GCA_040380855.1 Acidimicrobiaceae bacterium
CGCGAACGCATGTCGTCGATCCAGACCCCGGCCTGTTGCTGCCATGGCACCCTGGCACCGTGCGGGGCCGTTGCGGGCAGCACCGCAGGAGCCGTGTCGAGCGGCCGGAGCACCTCGACGAACCGGCCGTCGGGCGCGGTGGCCACGAAGGCCTCGCGCCAGCCGTCGTCGAACACGGCGAGGCGGAACGGCAGGTTGTCGAGCAGTTCGTTCGCCAGCACCACGCCCGTGAACTGCCCGTCGGGTAGGGCGGCCACCGACTCGACACCCTCGGGATGCATCGCCCGCTGCGCTGCCGACCGCTCGACTGCGAGGTACCGGTGCGGGTGTTCAGCCGGATCGCTCGCCCAGCACCGGGTGATCGCCCGGGCCAGTGTTCCTGGGCCGGCACCCACCTCCACCACCGTGAAGTCGTGGGGGCGCCCGAGTCGCTGCCACTCGGCGTCGATCCAGCGCGCCAGCACTGCACCGAAGAGCGGTCCCACCTCGGGCGACGTGATGAAGTCGCCGCGGCCACCGGCACGGCCACCGTCGGTATAGAAGCCGTGGGCGCCGTAGAGCGCCAGCTCCATGAACTCGTCGAACCGGATCATCCCGCCCGCAGCGGCGATGATCGGGGCGATGTCGTCAGCGGCCGAAGGCACCGGTGAGGTCGGCCAGGTCGCCGTAACGGGCCACCAGGTCGGGCAGCACACCGAGGACCACGGTGACACCGCAGGTGATGACCAGCGCGGTCTGCAACGACATCGGGGTGCGGATGGGCGTGACGTCGCCGTCGGGCACCGGCTTCATCCAGATCTCGCGCATCACGGTGATGTAGTAGGCCGCAGCGATGACCGCGTTGACAGCACCGATGATGGCGATGGAGTAGCCCCAGCCGTTGCCGGCATCGAGCGCTGCCTTGAAGGCACCGAACTTGGCGTACCAGCCACCGAGCGGCGGGATGCCGGCGAGCGAGGCCATGAACACCGTCATCAGCACACCCAGGGCGGGCGCATAGCTGAACAGACCGCCGTAGCTGCTGATCTCGCCGCTGCGGGTCTTGCGGGCCACGGCAATGACCACGGCGAAGGCCCCGAGGTTGGTGGCGGCGTAGATGACCAGGTACACGACGACGGCCTTCAGCGAGGTCTCGGCGGTGGAGCCGGCCCCGGCGACAGCCAGCGGCATGAGGATGAAGCCACCCTGGCTGATGCTCGAGTAGGCGAGCATGCGCACGATGTTGGTCTGACGCAGCGCCAGCAGGTTGCCCACGGTCATCGACAGCACCGCCAGCACCCACAGCAGCGGCTGGTACACGTCGGAGGCGTTCGGGAACGCGATGTAGACGAGCGTCACCAGAGCGACGAAACCGGCGGCCTTGGAGGCCACGCTCAAGAATGCCGTGACCGGGGTCGGTGCACCCTCGTAGACGTCGGGGGCCCATTGGTGGAACGGAACGGCGCTGACCTTGAAGGCGAAGCCGATGAGCACGAAGGCCACCGCCACCACTTCGACCCCACCGATGTTGCCGTCGAGCGTGATTGCCGGGCCGATGCCGGTGAGCAGCGTGGTACCGGTGACTCCGTAGAGCAGGCTCATGCCGTACAGCATCACCGCGCTGGCGAACACGCCGAGCAGGTAGTACTTCAC
>JBEIIG010000160.1:0-1631 GCA_040380855.1 Acidimicrobiaceae bacterium
ATCGACAGCACGGTGCTTCCGTCGCTGTTCGACCTCGACCTGGTCGCCGGCGATCTCGACGGCCTGCGGTCAGGCGGTATCGCCGTCGTCGGCAACGACCCATCGGTCCTCGGCAGCACGCTGGTGGTCGAGTTCGAACGCTCAACGCTCGAGGCGCCGGTCGTCGCAGTCGTTGCCAGGAGCACCGGCGGGTTCGATGCCCCGGCGTACTTCGTCGATCGCAGCCTGCTGAACACCTACGTCGGTGGCCTCCTCGACTCGCTGGTCTTCGTCGGTATCGGCGACGGTGAGCCGGCGCAGGCCGAGCAGGCCGTACGCACCCTGGTCCGCGCCACGCCCGGATCGTTCCTCGCCTCTCGCGCCACGCACGTCGCGAACAGAGGCAGTGAGGTCGACGCCTTCCGCAACTTCATCGACGGCATGCTCTACCTGGCGAGCTTCATCGCCCTGCTCGGTGTCGCCAACACCACGGCGCTCGCGATCAGCGAACGCGCCGGTGAGATCGGGTTGCTGCGAGCAGTCGGGGCGACCCGGCGCGAACTCCGCGGGATCGTGCACCTCGAAGCTGCGCTGTTGTCGTTCGTGGCAGCGTCGATCGGCATCGTCATGGCGATCGCCTTCGGATCCACGCTCATCGACGTGACCGGGGGAACCGACCTCCCCTCCGTCATCGTGCCGTGGACCCGCCTCGCGGTCACGCTCGTCGTCGCAGTGGCCGCAGGTGTCGTCGCCGCCGCCTGGCCGGCATTCCGGGTGTCGCGGGTTCCGGTGCTCGAACTCGTGAGCCGGGAGCGGTGATGCGCCCGTCGCTCCACCCGAGCCGGGCCGATCTGGCTGCCCTCGTCGTGGCCGCAGCAGTGTCGATCGGGGTGCTGGCCTTCGACCCGGATGTGGAATCGGGGTGGCGAGCGGGCGGGATCGTGCTCGCGGTCGTGGCGGCGACGCTGCTCGGCGTCGTCGGTCGGCTCGATCGGTTCGGTCGGCTCGCAGTGGTCGTGATCGGGGTGCTCGATGTGGTGACGCTGGCGACCACGTCGAGCTACCTCGCGCTGCGACCGTTGCTCGTGGTGGCGCTGTACCGGCTGGTGCGCAGCAGCGACCAACGGTCGGTCATCTGGTTCGGGGCGGGCGTGGCCGTCACGGTTGCCGGACTGGGGGCGCGATACGGCGATGAGCACTTCTGGTTCGAGTGGATCACCGATACGGCGGTGCTGCTCCTGCCGATCGCCGCCGCCGACGCCCGCCGCGCCAATCTGCGACGCCGAGCCGACGCCATCGAGCGCCAGGTCGCCGAACGGCTGCAGGCCGAGCGCCTTCGGATCGCCCACGATCTGCACGACATCGTCGCCCACTCGCTGTCGGCGATCACCGTGCAAGCGGGTATCGCGGCCCACGTCTTCGAGCGGGATCCTGCGGCCGCCCGCTCCGCGCTGGAGCAGATCAACGATGTCGGCCGACGCTCCCTCGACGAACTGCGCTCGCTCCTCGGCCTCCTGCGCTCCGACGAGTCGGTGTCGCTGCGGCCGGTGCCGGCCGATCCTGCCGGGCTCAACGACGTCGTTGCTGCGGCTGCCGAGGGTTCCACCAGGGTGGACGTCGTCGAGGACGGGTCGTATCCCGCCGGTGTGGCC